>ONFO01000007.1 GCA_900317155.1 uncultured Bacteroidales bacterium | reverse complement strand
TTTTTTATAGACTTTCTATCAGTATTTCGCGCAAATTTACTATTTTTGCTCTTGCATTCCTAGTTCGCAGACAACCACGCTGCAAATCTAAGGTTTGCCGCAAATCTGTCGGCTTATGAACAAAAAGAAACTGTTATTAGCTCTCGCCTTGGTGGCGGTGGTCTTGTATCTTGTCCTTCGCAATCAACTGGATAGCCCATCTGAATCGTCAAGAAACCAACCCGCTGCAGATGAGACCGAAATTGTCATCCTGTCGGTCAACGACATGCACGCCAACATCGACATGTTCCCCAAGTTCGCCACTATGGTTGACAGCCTTCGTGCCATCTATCCCGACCTTTTGCTTTTCTCGGCTGGCGACAACCGCACAGGCAATCCGATCAACAACCAATACGATCCCGTCAATTATCCCATGATTGAGCTGATGAACCAAACGGGCTTCGACCTTACCACGGTAGGCAACCACGAATGGGACGGTGACGTCGACAACTTGCGTAACGACATCAAACGGGCTAATTTTCCATTCCTCTGTGCTAATGTCATTATTCCTGCGGCGGTCAATCTCGATATCAAACCCTTTGTGACCATGGAGCAACATGGGGTGAAGATGGCCGTGGTGGGCATGATTGAAGTCCGTCACGACGGCATCCCAGGAGCGCATCCTGATAAGTTGAAGCTGGTGAGCTTCAAAAATCCTAAAGTGGTGTTGCCCGATTACAAATACCTCAGAAACGAGAACGATGTGGTGATTCTGCTCTCGCATTGCGGTTTTGAGGATGACCTGGAGCTTGCCCAAGCCAATCCTTGGATCGATGTCATCATTGGAGGTCATAGCCATACCTTGATCGAGAATCCGTCTGAGACCAACGGCGTGTTGATTACCCAGTCAGGCTCGCATTTGAAGTATGCTACTTTGGTGAAAATCAGGCTGAAAGACCATAAAGTCGTGGGGAAGGAGGCTGTCGTGTTAGACGTTAATAAGGTGCGCAAGGAAAAACCCGAAATCAAGAAGCTATTGAATGAATTCAACGATGCCCCTGCCTTGAACGAGCCCATTGCGACAGCAAAGACCAAGTTTGAGACCCCAGAGGAAATCGGATGCATGATGACGGATGCCCTTCGCGAGATGAGTGGCGCCGACTTTGCCTTCCAGAATACGGGCGGCGTTCGCGTCAACTACCTGAAGCAAGGCCCCATCACGGTGAAGGACGTCTACAGCATCGACCCGTTCAACAACGAGGTGGTTGTTTATCAGATGACTGGCGCTCAGGTGAAGAAGTTCATCCTTAATTCCTACAGAAAAAACGGCGGCTTTCCTTCCTACGTTTCGGGCATGACCTATACGGTGAGCGACGATGGTAGAAGCGTGTGGGTCAACATGGATGGGGCGAATTTCTCCACGAACAAGGTGTATAAAGTGGCATTCAATAGCTATATGGCCTCAACGGTTAATATTGAAAGTGAGGATGAAGGCAGGAGCTTGTTCAAGACTTCCGAGGAAATGATAATTGATTTTTTGCGCAAACACAAAGAGGTTGACTATCAGGGTGTAGTTAGAACAAAATAAAATTCTGTTTGCAGGATAGAATGAGTTTTTGTAATTTTGCAGCCCAATTTTAGAAGAATAGAAATCGAAAAAGATGAAAAAAGCATTATCGATTTTTGCAATGGCTTTATTGTTAGTCAGTTGCGGACCTAAGAAGAAAGAAGTCAAGTTGATTCCTACCGAGAACTTCAATATGATTGTTGATGGCAAGAATGTTTCTCTTTATACCTTACACAATGGATTTTTGACGATGCAGGTCACCAATTATGGTGGGCGTGTGGTTTCCCTCTGGATGCCCGACTGCAACAATAGCTATGAAGATATCGTTCTTGGCTACGACCATATCAACAAGTATGTGAATAACGACGGTGAACGCTATCTTGGTGCCGTGGTGGGGCGTTGTGCCAACCGCATTTCCAAGGGCACTTTCTCCTTGAATGGTGTTGCGTATCAATTGACAAAGAATGATGGAGAGAACACACTTCATGGCGGTCTTGTCGGTGCCGACAGCCGCGTTTGGGACGTGGTCTCGGTCAACGACAGCGTGCTTCAGATGCACACCGTGTTTGCCGATGGCGAAGACGGTTTCCCAGGCAATCTCGATGTGACCATGAGCTACACCTTGACGCACGACAACCAGTTCCAGATTCGTTATGCCGCCACCACCGACAGCACAACGCTTTGCAACTTCTCACACCACTCCTTCTTCAACCTGAAAGGCGAGGGCAATGGGAATATTCTCGACCACGAGCTTCAAATCAACTCACGCTACATGACTACCATCAATGACCAGCTGATTCCTGATGGCAAGTTTTTGGGTGTGAAGAATACGCCTTTCGATTTCCGTGAGAAGCATCGCATTGGTGAGAACATCGCCGCCGATGATGAGCAACTCAGATACGCCAAGGGCTACGACCACAACTGGATTGTCGACAAGAATGACCCCAAGGCCTACACTTGGGATGCCACGTTGACCGACCCGACAAGCGGCCGCGAGATGCAGGTTTGGAGCGACCAGGTGGGACTACAGTTCTATAGCGGTAACTTCTTCAACGGTAAGGGCACAGGTAAGTGTGGCAAGCCATTGAACTTCCGTGAAGGTCTGGCTTTGGAGACCCAGTTCTTCCCTGATGCCATCAACCATGAGAGCTTGACTCCCGTCCCAGTGCTGAATCCCAGCGAGGAATACCACCAGCTTTGCATCTATAAGTTTGCAGTGTTGCCCAAGGAGAAGAAATGACACCTAATTGATAAAAAGTTGAAGCCTCGTGTCTGATGATGCGAGGCTTTTCTTATTTTTGCGGTATCAAAACTTAGAGTTATGCTGAAATTCAAATGTCCACTATTGGTGGTTACCGACATGGAGAAAGCCATCACATTCTACGAAGAGGTGATTGGCGACCGCGTTGCCTTCAACTTTGGAGAGAACGTCCAATTTGAAGGAGGTTTCGCCCTGCAAGAGGTGAAGAAATGGAAGGCGATGATCCATACGAATACGGTCCGTAGGAAGTCGAATAATGCCGAGTTGTATTTCGAGGAGAAGGACTTCGACAAGTTCCTTGAATACCTGAAGGAGTTCCCTGAGATAAAGTATGTCCATCCTGTTGAGGAAGCGCCTTGGGGTCAACGCATTGTTCGTTTCTATGACCCTGACTTCCATATCATTGAAGTCGGTGAGCCTATGGATGCCGTCATCAAGCGGTTGTTTGAATCGGGCATGACGGTGGAGCAGGTCTCGGAGAAATCGCAATATCCCATCGAATACGTCAAGCGTTTCGCGAAATGAACTATCTGTCGGTCAACGCGATATCCAAGTCATACGGCATCAAGACGCTGTTCGAAGACGTTACCTTTGGCATCGAGAAAGGCGACAAGACGGCATTGATTGCCACCAACGGCTCGGGCAAGTCGACGATGCTAAAGATTTTGGTGGGGAAGGAGTCGCCCGACTCGGGGACCATCACCTACGCCAACGACATTAAAATCGGCTACTTGGAGCAACTGCCTGTGTATCCTTCTGGAACGCGTATTTCGGACTTGTTGGCCGACCTCAATGATGAGCAACACCTCAAGGCACGGCAATATCTGACCCGCTTCGCCATCACCAACTTGGAGCAGTCGGTTGACGAGCTCTCGGGCGGACAGGTGAAGCGTCTGGCTTTGGCTTTAGTACTGCTGCATGAGCCTGACTTCCTGATTCTTGACGAGCCCACCAACCACCTTGATGTGGAGATGGTGGAGTGGTTGGAGAAATTCCTTACCCAATCGAGCATGACCCTGCTCATGGTGACCCACGACCGCTATTTCCTTGACCGCGTGTGCAATAAGATCTTTGAGCTCTACCAAGGCGTGATGTACACCCACAACGGCAACTTCGACTATTATGTGCAGAAGAGCCGCGAACGCGAGGAGGTGAAACGTGCCACTGCCGAGCGCAACAGCCAGCTGTTGAAATACGAGTTGGAATGGATGCGTAGCACCCCGCAGGCCCGCACAGGCAAGTCGAAGAGCCGCATCGACGCGTTTTACGACCTTAAGGAACGTGCAAAATACCAAGAGCAGGACGAACGCCTTGAGTTCGGTTTGCAGATGCAGCGTTTAGGCGGCAAGATATTGGAACTCAGCAATGTGTCGAAGTCGTTTGGCGACTTGACGGTGCTCAAGGATTTCGACTATGTCTTCAAGCGAGGCGAGCGCATCGGCTTGATTGGCAAGAACGGGGTGGGGAAGTCCACTTTCCTCAACCTCATCACCGGAGCGATTCAGCCCGACAAAGGAAGGGTAAAAACGGGCGAAACGGTCACCTACGGCTACTACCGCCAGGAAGGTATAAAGTTTGACGAAAGCAAGACCGTGATTAGCACCGTGCGCGACATTGCCGAGGTGATGACCTACGGCAAGGACAAAGTCTATACCGCTGACCAATTGTTGGCGCATTTCATGTTCCCTTACAAGATGCACCGCCAGCCCGTGGCCTTGCTCAGTGGTGGCGAGAAACGGCGACTCTACCTATTGACCATTTTGGTACAGAATCCCAACTTCCTCATCCTCGACGAGCCCACCAACGACTTGGACTTGTTGACTTTACAGAAACTTGAGGACTTCCTGCAAGGCTACAAAGGTTGCCTTTTAGTGGTCTCGCACGACCGTTTCTTCATGGACCAAGTTGTCGACCAGCTCTTTGTCTTCCAAGGCGATGGCATGGTGAAAGGATTCATGGGCAACTACAGCCAATACAAGGACTATCTCGATGCCAAATTAAAAGAGGAACGCAAGGAGAAATCGGCACAGAAGAAAGAAGAGCCCAAACCTGTGAAGCAACGTGAGAAGGTGAAGCGCTCCTTTAAGGAACAGCGTGAATACGAGATGCTTGCGCAAGAGATGGAGGCACTTGAAAAGGAGAAACAAAGTCTAACCGAAGCCTTAAACAACGAGACCGACTACCAGAAACTGCATGAAATGGGCAACCGCTTGCAGGAGATTAAGGACTTGTTGGACGAGAAAGAATTACGTTGGCTCGAATTGGATGAAATTGGAGGATAACAACTTAATGCTATGAAGATCAAAAACATAATTGTTGCATTGACCCTGTGCCTGGGTTTGGCCGCTTGCGTCCCCCCTGAGACGAGCTATGAGGTAGCCTTCGTTTATCTTGACAACGACGAGGGCGTTAACTTCTTCTCCCAAGGTGACGTGAACATCGTTGCGGACAATAACTTTAACATTACGAACGCAGGCTCGGACCAGGTGGAGTTCGCCTTTGTGAAGGATTTGGTGTACCGTTTGAGCATGGTCGACAAAATTCCACAGGATGGCTGGACACAGACCATCGAACATATCAATCTGCAGGACGGCTATGTAGGTCGCCTGCTATTGGACGACGGCACCTACGAATACTGCCGCTTCTGTGTCCACACCATCGACTACGATATGCATGCAGACCAGTTTATTCTGTTTAAGTATCAGAGTAATTTCACGGTGAAGTAGGGCAGAAGTACCTAAACCATCTGTTGTTGAGTACTGTCTAATAACTAGAAAAACCTACTATTTGCAGTGATGGTGATAGCCTCGCTGGCATATTAAGCGCTTTGAAGCTCGGTTCCGAGGGTGTGTAATGTATGACGGATTTGTTGAAGGCGTTGCTCGCTAGGTTTGGAGATGCCATAGATATATCGCGCTAACAGGCTCTTGTTGATACCAATAGCACGAGCGATTTCCGACACATTGAGCCAAGGGAAACGCTTGAACATTTCAGCCACTTCATTTTGGCTGTCGGGTTCACTCGTCTCGTAAAAACTCGAAATGTGCATGTCGGCATCCAAGTCTTCCCAACGGATGGAGGTGCCTTCCTCGTCGATGGTGAAGTCATTGCGCTGTTCCATCGAAGCATCTTTCAGTTCGGGATAAGCCTCCAATGGACGGCTCAGTACACGGCCTTCCGTTGTCTTCAGATAGATTCTTTTTTCGTCAAACCAAATGCTCTTTATCTTTTCCATAGTCCATGATTGTTTAGTCAAACCGTTTATGCCATTCCTCAATGAAATCTTCGCGGTAAATAGAGCAAGTATCGATAGCTTTCTTCAGCTCCTGTTCTTTTAGCCCATGGTTGTATACAAGGTTAACCGTTGGCTCCAAGGCGATTTTAGCCTTCTTACCGTTACAATCCACATGTACATGAATGGGCTGATGCTCATCCAAATAGAAGAAAAACCGCATTCCAAATGTGATTAACAGGGTTGGCATGACTGAATTTTTCTGCAAAGTTAGGTATAAATATTTATACCTTGCAATGTCTTAGTGATTTTTTGAAACTAATCTGCAAATTTTGTGCAATACTTTTCTGCGGAAACTCTTGTTAGCCATGCAAAACGTCGCTTCAACGGTCTTTCTTTTCCATTAGCCTCATGGAAATAGATTATTTAAGTAACAACATCCTCACCACCACCGGCCGATGGTCAGAAGCTTCAGGCTCGTCAATCACAGTTGATTCAAGCGTCTCAACAGAATGGCCTTTGAAGAGGGCAACATAATCAAGGCAGTCTTGCGGTTCGTCGGCTGGGTAGGAGGCCTCGCTGTCGGAAAGGATGGTGAAATGCTTTGTCATCTCTTGCAACAGCTCCGAGCCAGGGGTGTCGTTCCAATCGCCAGCCAAGATGAATGGTTTTTGCCAACGTTGGGCTTCTTTCACGATGAGCGGGGCAGAGGCCCAACGCGGCTCTTCCTCGAGGTCTAAATGGGTGCAGGCCATCACATAATCCTGCAATTCCACCACCAGTAGCACCCGAGGTTCGTCGCCAGGCAAGGGGATGCGCTTGGTGTTCAAAGGTGTTTCTCGTGTGAGGATACCCACGCCATACTTGCCTCCATCATAGTCGATGGCGGCACCAAAGACAGGATAATACTGCGTGCTTCTCGCCAACTCGCCTAACTGATACCGATGCTTGCTTCGGCCAGTCATGCTGTCTAACTCTTGAAGAGCTACCACATCGGGCTGCTGCCGAGCAATCACAGCGGCTGTACGGTCGTAGTCCAACACCAAGTCCATGCCCGCACAATGGCGCACATTATAGGTCATCACCTTTAGCGTGTCCTGTCCAAGGACAGCCATCGTGATGCCCCAAAGCACCAAGGCCAAAACGATTCCTCGTTTCATCATGCTATCAGATCATCTTCTCGATATTCCAGCTAAAAGCCCTCAGCCCCAAATCTGGGGTCTTGA
The DNA here is from genome assembly GCA_900317155.1 of uncultured Bacteroidales bacterium. Classification (GTDB taxonomy): domain Bacteria; phylum Bacteroidota; class Bacteroidia; order Bacteroidales; family F082; genus Limimorpha. The sequence continues at coordinate 236,382 of ONFO01000007.1, read as the reverse complement.
GGTCTTTTTCGTGCAGCTGGTTGAGGATGCTGTCTACCTTGTCGTCGTCGACGATGCTGATGATGGCGTTGTTCAAGGTCGGCCAGGCATGGGTGCCGTAGTGCGGCTCGCCTGTGTTGCTGCCGTGACCCTTGATTTCGTTCCATTCCGTGAAACCTTTTATGCCATTGTCGTTGAGCGTGGCAGCTATCTCGTCGTAATATGCCTGGTTATATGTTATGAGTATTGCTTTCATGATTAACGGATGTTTTCAGTTTTGGTTAAGGCTTCCTCAGCTTTGCGTCTCTTGCGACGCACGGCGCGGGTTTCAAGTGAACAGTAAAGTGCGGGAATCAGTAACAGCGTAATCAACGTAGACACCGTTAAACCCCAAGCGACAGTGACACCCAACGAGTTCCACATCTCGGCACCTTCGCCACGACCAAGGGCCATGGGCAGCATACCCAAGACGGTGGTGAGGGTGGTCATCAGGATAGGACGCAGACGCGAACGGGCAGCCTTCACCGTGGCTTCCTTCACCTCGACGCCTCGCTCTTCCAACAGGGTGGTATAGTCGATGAGCACGATACCGTTCTTCACGACGATACCCATCAGAATCAAGATACCCACAAAGGCCATGGCACCCAAGGCGGTGTTAGTGGCCCACAGACCGAGGAACACGCCCGTGAAGGTGAACGGCACGGAGAACATGATGACGAAAGGCTTCATGAGGTTCTCGAACTGAGAGGCCATCACGATGTAAACCAAGATGATGATGAGGATAAGCAGCGTGAACAGGTCGCCAAACATCTCCTGTTGGGTCTCATAGTCACCGGCGATTTTGGTCATGATTTCGGCTGGGATTTCGGTGTCGCTGATGACTTCCTCGCACATCTTCACCACGTCACTCAGCACTTGTCCCTTGCCGACGACGGCAGTGACGCTGACCATACGTTCACGGTCTTTGCGCTGGATGCTGGGCGGGGTCAAGTTTTCAACTACCACACCGAGGTCACCCACGCGGACGGGCTGACCGTAGCTATTGTAAATCTTGATGTCTTCAATGTCCTCGATGCTCTTACGGAACTCAGGGGCATAGCGCACGCGGATGTCGTATTCCTCACCGTCTTCGCGATAGTAGGAACCCACGGAGCCGTTGATGCGGTTCTTGACGTAGGTGGCAGCCGTGGTGCTGTTCAAGCCGTTAAGAGCCAATTTCTCACGGTCGAAGTCAACTTGATATTCAGGCGTGTATTCGTCACGTCCCACAATGACTTGCAGGATACCTCTATCACGGAGTTTCTGTGCGATATCGTTAGCCACACGGTCGGTGGTGCCGAAGTCGTAACCATAGACTTCCACCTGGACGGTGCTCATGCCGCCCATGCCGCCACCACCTTCGTTGACATTGGCTTTCTTGATTTCGGGCATGGCGTTGAGCTTGGAGCGGATTTCATCGGCCACCTCGCTGGTTTTGCGCAGACCCGCCTTGCGGCGTTCTGTCTTGGTGCCTAAACGAAGGTTGAACGACATGATGTGCGTACCATTGCTACGCATCGAAGCAAAAGCATTGTCTGAGTCTGCCTGACCGAAGCTGTAGTTACAAATCTTCACTTCGGGGATGGCCATGAAGTCCTCTGCAAGGCTCTTGGCAAAGGCACCAGTGACGTCTTGTCCCGTGCCCGTAGGAAGTTCGATGTTGATGCTCAAACGGCCTTCGTCCATCTTGGGCATCATTTCGGTCTTCAAAGTCGGGGCGAGGAGGACAACAGACAGGATAAACAATCCCAACATGCCGAAGATGACCACCTTACGATGGTTGACACACCAACCGATGAGGCGTGCATAGCCGTTGCTGATGGCATCCAAACCTTTGTTGATGGGACGGAAAATGGCTTTGTGGAACTTGCTCTGATGGGGGTTCATCACCAGCATCCTGGAGCACATCATCGGTACCAAAGTAAGGGCGCCGCAGGTGGAGACAATCATGATGATGGAAACAATCCAACCCAACTGCTTGAACATCACGCCAGTGGTGCCTTTGATCATCGTCAAGGGCAGGAACACCGCCAACATGGTCAAGGTGGAGGCGATAACCGACAGCTGTACCTCTTGGGTGGCATGCACGGCAGCCTCTTTGGGCTTCGAGCCGCGCTCGATGTGGGTGGTGACATTCTCAAGTACCACAATGGCATCGTCGACCACCATACCAATGGCGATGGTCAGTGATGACATGGAGATGATATTCAAGGTGTTGCCTGTGGCAAAGAGGTAAATCAACGAAGCTAACAGCGAAATCGGGATGGCCAGCACGATGATGAAGGTGGCACGCCAACGACCGAGGAACACAAACACGACCAGCATCACCAAAAGGAAGGTAATGAAGATGGTGTCGCGCAAGCTGTTGATGGTGTTTTGGATGGAAGTGGAACCGTCGACGATGATGCTCAGCTTGACATCGGAAGGCAGCGTAGGCTCAATGGCTTTCAGCTGCTTTTTAATGCCTTTGATGACGTTAACGGCATTGGCATCGGTCTGTTTCTGGATGACGATGGTGGCACCTTGACGACCATTGCTATACGACTCCTGGATGCGTTCTTCCGAACCGTCTCTCACCGTGGCCACATCGCGCAGGTAGATAGGTGCAGTGCCGCGAGAGCCAACGATGATATCCTCCATCTCCTTGGCCGAGGTAAACTCCTTCTGGATACGAAGGCTGTAGCTGTTGGAGCCGATGTCGATGTAACCGGCGGGCACGTTGCGGTTTTCGGTGGCTAAGGTATTGGAGATGCTTTCAAGGGTTAAGTTGTAGGCTTCCAGTTTGTTCGGGTCGACATAGACCTGGATTTCACGCTTGGGTGCACCGTTGGCCGAAACCGTACCCACACCGCTCACACGTGCCAAAGGCGTTGTTACACGGTCCTCGATGATCTTGTCCAAGGCGGGCAGACTCTCATCGGCCGTAACGCTGAGCAACATGATGGGCATGTCCTCGGCGTTGAACTTGAACAGGACGGGGTTGGTCGCGCCGTCGGGTAGGTAGTTTCGGACCATGTCGATCTTGTCGCGCACGTTGTTGGTGGCGGTCTCGATGTCGATGCCGCTCTCAAACTCCAAGGAAAGCACCGAAGTGTTCTCACGCGAGGTGGAGGAGAGGTGCTTCAGGTCGGGGACGGCATTCAAAGTGTTTTCCAAAGTCTTGGAAATGTTGGTCTCGATATCGGCGGCACTGGCTCCCGGATAGGAGGTCATCACCATGATGAAGTTGGTCTCCATGTTAGGCAACTGGTTGATGGAGAGGTTCATCAGGGAGAAGATGCCGAAAATGGCGATGGCGACAAACACCAAAGCTGTCGTCACCGGATTATTTACTGCTGTTCTTTGTAAACTCATCTTTTTGTTGTTTAATTGTTTGATGTTGAATTGTTTAATTGTTTAGGGATGTCGCGTTGCGTCAACACTTCAACAATTAAACAATCAACACTTCAACATTCATTTCACGGTAACACTCACTCCATCTTTCAGTCTCACCTGTCCTTCAGTGACGATGCGGTCGCCTTCATTGATGCCGCTGATGATTTCGTAACGGCTGCCGAGACGTTTGCCAAGTTCCACGAGGGTGTATTTCACTGTATTGTCAGGTTGGAGTACATAAACGAAATGCTCACCGGATCCCATTTGCTTCACCACGGCAATATCGGGAATCACCACATGGTGGTTGGTGCCGAAGTTGGCCGTCACGCGGGCGAACATGCCGGGACGCAAGCGCAAGTCTTTGTTGTCGCTGATGACTTCAACAGGGAAGGTGTGAGTGGCAGAACTGATGGTGGGGTAGATGAGGTTCACTTTGCCTTTGAAGGTCTCGTCAGGATAGGAATCCACCTCGATGTCGAATTCCATGCCAGTGTTGACATGGGTGAAAAGGCTCTCCGACACATTGATGAGCATCTTGACAGGTTGGATTTGCTGCACGACGAAGATGGGTTGCGCCATGCTGTACATGTCGCCTTTGTCGTAGTTGCGGGCGGTCACCACACCATTGATGGGGCTGCGGAGATAGGTGTTTTCAGCCAAGTTCTGGTAAGTTTTCTTGGTTACGTTCAAAGCGAGTCTGGCCATATCGTAATCGGATTGTGACACGGCACCGATGTTGTAGAGTTCGGTAAGGCGTGACAGCTCCGTCGAGTCGTTGACGTATTGCATACGGGTCTTGGCGAGGTTGACGTCGTCCATCTTGGCCAAAAGTTGTCCTTTGCTAACCCTCTGCCCAACTTCCGCGTTGATGCTCACAATACGTCCCGCTGTTTGCGACACGATGTTGTTGATGGCGTAAGGTTCGATGTTGGAGGTAAAGGTGTTGGTGATGTCGACGTCTTCAGCTTGTGCGGTGATGACACTGACGACTGGAGCGGCTTTTTGGGCGTCCTGTCCTGCTGGAGTTGCAGTGTTGGTTTTGTCTTTTTGTCCGCAAGCCGTCATCAATGCGATAGCGGCAATAGCGATGATACTGAGTTTGGTGTATTTCATTGATTTATATTTGATTTTCAAGATTTAAAATTCAAAATTTAAGATTTAAAATTCAAAATTCAAAAGTGGCTTTCAGCTTTCAGTAAAAGAGCTGATAGCTGACTGCTAGCTTTATTCTTCCTTCCCAATCAATTCATCCAGCGAGGCCTTAGCCACCATAAAGTTGTAAACCGCTTGGGCTTGCGTGAGTTGCGACTGCATCAGAGCCACTTGCGCATCGTTCAGCTCCACCATGGTTGCCTTGCCGACTTCGTACATCTTTTCGGAGATGTCATAGCTCTTTTGGGCAATCTCCACCGTGGCATTGGCGGCTTGGTAGTTCTTGATGCAGAGTGCCATCTGGTCGTTGAAGTTGCGGATGGATATGCGCAGGTTGCGTTCGGTGTCTTCGCGCTGCAAGTCGAGCATGTCCTTGTTGATTTTGCTCTGCTTGATGGTGTAATGCTTTTGGAAGCCGTCGAAGATGGGGATGCTAAGGCTTACTGCAGCAGTCGAGGAGGGGAACCAACGGAGTTCCTCGTCACCCATGGCGTTATAGTTGTAGTTGATGCTGGCTGCAAGTGTGGGCAGGTATTGTTTTTTCTGCATCCTGATGGTCGATTCAAGCATACGGCTTTGGATGCCGAGTTGCAGCAACGAGCTGTTGTTGCTGAGGTCGTCTTCCGAAACGTAGGGGCTGAGCATTTGGGCGGTATAGTCGTTCAGGTCGCCGACTACCTCCACATCAGTATCGAGGTTGATGCCCATGACGGCTTTGAGTTGCCAGGTGGCCAACAACACCGCATTTTCGGCGCTTGACACATTGGGCTCAGCATTCATCATCGTGACTTGGGCGCGCAGGCGTTCCACTTCCGAGGCCTTACCCACATTGAAGCGTTGCAAGGTCTTTTCATAGTTCTTCTGGGCGTTCTCGTAAACGTTAGTGACCACGTCAAGTGACTTCTCAGCCAGCAGTACGGCATAGAAGGCTTGCTTCACCTGCTTCACCATGGCGATTTTTGAGGAATGGGCTTTCTCTACAGCCAGCTCCACATCCATGCCTGAGAGTTTGAGGCTTTCCCAAAGCTGGGCATTCACCAATGGCATGCTGGCAGTGGCCGAAGTGCTGATGTTGTTGTCGCGGCCTACCTTGATTTCCATAGGCTGTCCTCCCATGTCCATCACCATGACCTGCTTTTTCAGCGTGCGCTGGTAGGAGCCATTGGCACTGATGTTTGGATAAAGTGCCGCATAACTGCCTTTCCGGGCATAGCCCGTCTTTTCCACTGTCATGTCGGCAATCTTGATGGTGTTGTTCTCCGAAAGAGCAATCTCCAAGGCTTGGTCAAGGGTGAGATGCAAAGGTTGAGTCCCTTGAGCCTTCATAATCATCGGGGAGATGATAATTGTTGCTATTGATAAAACTCTAAAAATCAGTCTTTTCATAAATCCGTATCTCTATTGTGGATGCTTTTTATTAATAAGGTGCAAAAATAGGAATATTTGCGTTTCGTATGACGTTGATTTCGACGAATTATTATGTTGTTTGACTGAATTTTAATCCAAATCGACAGACAATTCAATAAAACGGCTGATTTTGTCGATTAATATGAAACTTTCTTTATTGACATTTTCTTTATTTTCGTTGAAAAGCAGCTGTCGATATCGGGATTCGTTTTATATTTGCATTCAAATTATTGGAGATGAAAAAGCGTACTTTGCCGACCCTGCCCACCGCCAACCTCGACCTGTTGGAACGCCTTTATAAATGGGGCGTTGTCTGGTTGGTGTTGTTTGTCATCTTCTTTACGGTACATTCCAACGGCAGCTACTTGTTCCGTGCGGTGAGTTCGCTTTGCTTTGTGGGTTTGGTGGTGCTGCTGGTCACTTTTACCAATAAGGTATTGTTGGATCATTTCATGAAGCCTGGTAGGGTAGTGCTGTTCATCCTGCTTTCCATTTTTGCCATTGTGGCATGGGCAGCCGCCTCAACGGCTATCGATTCCTGTTTACTTCATTGGATTGACAAGCGGTCGTTCGATGAAATGCCGTTTTCCCCTGTTGTTTTGGTGACCTTCTTGGTGCGCCTGATATGGTTTATCGCAACTTATGCCATAACGGTGATATTCTTTTATCAACGTAAGGAGAATGAGGAGAAAATCATTTCAAACCAGTTGAAGAGTGAGAAACTTGACATGGAGCTGCGTTACCTGAAATCGCAAATCAACCCGCATTTCTTGTTCAATGCACTAAACAATATCTATTCGATGGTTTACACCCACGATAACAATGCCGCCGATGGCGTGTTGAAGCTTTCGGAGATGCTGCGTTATGTGCTAGTCGATTGTCAGGCCGAAATGATACCATTGAGTAAGGAGATCAAGTATATCGAGAATTTTATCGATTTCCAGATGATGCGAATGGCTGGTTCGCGCGATGTGGTGTTGGAACAGGAGGTGGAGAAAGAAGATTTCATGATTGCGCCCATGCTGTTGCAGCCCATCATTGAGAACTGCTTCAAATACAGCCGTCTGGAGACGCATCCTGAAGGCTATGTTCACATTAGCATCCAACAGATAGGCAGCGGATTTCGTTTTGTGGCTGAAAACACAATTGCCCGTAATGCCTTGCCGATAGTCAGTAATGGGGGAGAGGAGAAGAAGTCAGGCATAGGGCAGAAGAACGTGCAGCAACGCCTGATGCTGCATTATGGAGAGAATTATAAATTTGATATTCAACAAGATAAAGAACTATATAAAGTCAAGATTGAACTATGAAAGAGAAATACAACGTGATCATAGTGGATGATGAGTATTTGGCTCAAAAACTGTTGCAAGACTATGTGTCGAAGGTGGAATCGCTGCAAGTGGTGGCTACATGCTCAAATGCCTTTGAAGCCATGAACGCCTTGAAAAACAATCAGGTTGACATCATGTTTCTTGACATCCAGATGCCCGACCTTACCGGGCTTGAATTGGTGAAGAGTTTGGAGCACAAGCCGGCCATCATCTTCACTACCGCCTATTCAGAATATGCTGTGGATGCCTTCAATCTGTCGGTGGTCGACTACCTGCTGAAGCCCTTCGACTTCCCGCGTTTCTTCCAGGCGGTCAGCAAGGCCATCGGAAGTGAGCAGCCTTTAGTGAATTTGCAGAACAAGCCGCACGATACCATCAGTCGTTCCAACGATTTCATCACCGTGAAGGCCGACTACAAGCTCTACAAGATCAATTATGACGATTTACTATTCATCGAAGGCCAGCATGAATATGTGACTTTCCATACCATGCAACGACGCATCACCGCACTTTTTGCCTTGAAGGATTTGGAGGAGATTCTGCCTAAGGACAAGTTTGTGCGTGTCCACAAGTCATACATCGTCTCTTTCAAGCACATCCAGGATTTGGACAAGTCGGACGTGACAGTGGCGGGCAACAAAGTTCCGGTTGGGGCCAGCTATCGTGACGAACTATTGGCGCGTTTGCAATGAAAAAAATCCACTTTTTTTGACGATGCAATGAAAAAAATGTATATTTGCAGCGTAAACCAACTTTAAAACAGAAAATTATGGGTAAATTTGAAATCAAAACTAGAAAGAACGGAGAGTTCCAATTCAATCTGAAAGCTACTAACGGTCAAGTTATCCTTACCAGTGAAGGCTACAAGACCAAGGCCTCATGCCTCAACGGTGTCGAATCCGTAAAGAAGAACTGCCAGGACGAGAAGCGTTTCGAAATAAAGGAAGCTTCTAATGGCAAACCTTATTTCAACCTGATGGCCACAAACGGCCAAATCATCGGCTCAAGCCAGATGTATGCCAATCAAGTGAACATGAAGAACGGCATCGCTTCGGTGATGAAGAACGCACCTGAGGCTCCGATTATCGATTTGACCGAAGCTTAAGCATGTGCTTGTAGCAAACGAAAAAAGGAACGGCATCCCGTTCCTTTTTTCGTTTTCAACTTGTCGGGGCAAAAGGATTCGAACCTTCGACCCCCTGCTCCCAAAGCAGGTGCGCTAGCCGGACTGCGCCATACCCCGAAAAAAAAGACGATTCAGCATCGTCTTCCTTCTTTCGCGGAGAAGGGGGGATTCGAACCCCCGGTACCCATTGCTGGATACGACAGTTTAGCAAACTGTTGGTTTCAGCCACTCACCCACCTCTCCTCGGCGTTGAATTGCGGTGCAAAAGTAGGCTTTTTTCTGATACCCACAAGCTTTTTTTGCTGATTTTTTTCAATTATTATTCTTGTTAGTTGATTTTCAGTAAGATATTTTCTCGTTTTTACATACCAGCCATCGTGTTGGATGGGTTTGCCTAAGACTGTATGGCGCCAAATTCCGCAAAAATCTTTTTCTTCGTTGATATGAAATGAAATAATTCATATATTTGCAGGCTTAATTATACAAACTCAATCGGGTTTCGTGCCCTGATTTGTCTAAAAACTTAGTGAAATGGAAAACAATGAACAACTGAATCAAAATTCCATCAATAATGAAGGAATTGAGAATGAACAGATTACGGAAATGACTTCGAAGAAAGCCATTGATGCAATTGAGAAAAAGAAGATTGTCAAACTTATCCAGTCTAGCATTTTGCCTGCTAAGGTGAAAATTGAAGTGCACACTTTGATGGATGCTAGTAAAGCTGAATCCATCCCAGCTAACGATGAGGTAATGCCTGAAATCGAGAATGCTCCCGAAATTGAGGATGATGAACTTGTGGAAGACAGCAATGAGCTTGATGGCCTCAATAAGCTGCTTTTGGTGGAGATGCTCGAAGAACTTGTGCAAAATCCCGATATCCAAAGCATCAAAGATAAGGTTGCGGCGATTCGTCTCCATTTCAATAAGTTGAACAAGGAAGACATGGACAATGAGCTTGACCAGTTCCTGCAAAGTGGCGGAGAAGCTGAGAGCTTCCAACATACAGAAGACCCCATTGAGCAAAGGTTCAATGCTGCTTTTGGCATCTTTAAAGCCAATCGTGCTAAGCAAAATGAAGACCTTGAAAAACAAAAGACGGAGAATTTGGCCAAGAAACAGGCCATCTTGGATGAACTGAAAGAAATCATCGCATCAGACGACTCTCTGAAGAAGACATACGATGACTTCCGAGCCCTTCAGGACCGCTGGAAGGAAATAGGCCCGGTGCCTGCCGCCGAGAATTCCAATTTGTGGAACAACTACCACTTCCTTGTCGAGAAGTTCTTTGACAAAGTCAGAATTGGTCGCGAACTTCGTGACCTTGACATGAAGAAGAACCTTGACGCTAAGATTGAACTTTGCGAAAAAGCTGAGGAACTGTTGGATGAGAAGTCTATCACTAAGGCATTTAAGGCTTTGCAGAAGCTACATGAGGATTGGAAGGAAGTCGGCCCTGTTCCGCAGGATAAGAAGGACGAGATTTGGGAACGCTTTAAGGCTGCTACTGATAAAATCAACCAAATTCGCCGTGAACACTATTCCAAGATTGAAGAAGAGCAAACGGCTAACTTGGAGGCCAAAAAAGCTTTGTGTGATAAGGCAGAAGAACTTATCGCCGAAGATTATCCAAGTGTGAACGCTTGGCAAAAGAAGTCTACGGAGCTGTCGGAGATTTTCGGCGTTTGGAAGACCGTTGGCCCCGCTGGCAAGAAAGACAACGAAGAGATATGGCAGCGTTTCCGTGGTGCTATGGACACGTTCTTCGCCAAGAAGAAAGCCTTTTTCGCTTCACTGAAGGACCGTCAGACCGAGAACTTGGAACGCAAGACCCAGCTCTGCATAGAGGCAGAAGGCCTGATGGATTCTAACGAGTGGAAGAATGCTACCGAGCAGATCAAGAAACTGCAAGAAGAATGGAAGACCATCGGTCCAGTACCGAAACGTCATGCCGACAAAATCTGGAAACGTTTCCGCGCAGCTTGCGATACTTTCTTCAACCGCAAGAACGAGCACTTCAGCGGACGTCGCACAGAGGAAGAAGCCAACCTTGCCGCCAAGAAGGCTTTGTTGGATGAGATCAAGGCTTTCGAACTCACCTCAAGTCGCAACGAAAACATGGAAGCAATCAAAGCGTTCCAGAAACGTTGGATTGAAATTGGTTTTGTCCCGATGAAACACAAGGATACTATTAATAAGGAGTATCGTGAACTCATCGATGGCCTTTTCGACACGATGCGAAAGAACCAGAACGAGGCCTCGACCAACGACTTCAGAGAGATGATGGAAAGCTGGAAGGACGATCCGAATGCCGGCGACCGTGTTCGCAAGGAAAGCTCGAAGCTTCAGACTCGTATTCAGAAGTTGCGTGACGAAATTGCCGCAATGGAGAACAACATCGGCTTCTTCTCCAACAGCAAGAACTCAGAATTGATGCGCGCCGAATATGAGAAGAAGATCAACAAGGCCAAGGAAGACCTGAAGGTCCTTGAAGAGAAGCTGAAGATTGCTGAGGGATAGTGTTTTGGTTTATATGAAAATAAGAAATAAGAGACGTGGTTTTCGAATTGCGTCTCTTATTTCTAATGTATATCAAAACTAAAGACTGTTTTAAAAACTGTATCGAGCATTTATAGACACCGCCCAAGTAGAATATGTTGTAGCATAAACATCCCATGATGGATTGGTGAATGTGTATGTGTAGGGGCTTGCTTCGGAACCATTACCAGAAAGTCGGAGAATAGCTTCTGAGCTTAATCGTTGCATGTTGCCCCAACCGCGATAAATAAGATTGGCAACATTCTTCAGATCGAGGCCGACTTGGATTTTATGAGAGTTGGCTTTAAGGATGAAGTCATGGGTGTAGTGCAAATTGATGGTGTTGAAGAACGGAGCAATGGCACCACCACGCTCGGCATATTGGCCTCGGTGGGTGCTCAGATATTTGTCTGTTCTCAAGAACTCGCCAAATGCGGCTTTGTTTTCCTCGTCGCTGAAAGGCATGTTGTTAAGTTCGCCATCTGTCGGGATGTAAACCAAACTATTGGCGCCACCGTCTCCATTAATATTGGTAGTCATAGTGTAGGAATACCTGCAATAGCTGTAATTTCCTATATAGGCCAAATTGCGTCCTTCGTAGTAAATTCCAAAAGTATTGCTGTGATGCTTGCCTGTCCTGAATGTGTATCCTGCGTATAGCAGAAGGCGGTTCGGAGAGATGTATGAAACATAGCCTAATTCCCCAACGTTGGAGCCATTGACACCATATGTGTTTGTGGAGTATGCAGAGATTACTTGGTCACCAATACCATCATTGGAGCTTTTACCAATGCCATAAGTGTATGAGGCCAAAAAATTCAGTTTACTGCCCACCTGCTTTTGCAGTTGGGCGGTTATGAACATGCTATATCCTTTGTTTTGGGAATTGGTCAGATAATATGGCGTAACTGATCTCCCAAGTGAGTTTACGACATTTTCATTGGTCCAATAGGTTCTTGCCTCGGGCTCACCAGGAAGAAGAATGGGGGAACCTTCTATGATGCCAAGTTTTGTGATGGATACTGAGTTGATCTCCTTGCCATACACGAAATTCAACATCCCGATAAATTCACCAGGCAATTTTGCGTCAAAGGCAATTGAAGTCTTCCAAATCTCAGGCATTTTGAGGCCTTTGTCAAGAATAGTCGTACTTTGGGGAGTTGGTAGGTCTCCAATGGAAAACAAGCCTAAATTGTTATTGATCAACTCTGTTTCTGAAGTGTAAAATCCAATACTAGGATTACTGGAATCAATGTATTGGTTTGCATTACAGTTGCTATTGCCTATAGCGGAAATGAACCATACACCGGGGATGCGGCCTGAATATAGCCCGCTACTACCACGAATAACATAATTGTTGTTGTCGTCAAATCCAAGCGAGAAGGCAAATCTTGGCAAAAGCATGATTCTCATAGATGGGACATCGGCTGTTGACATACCATTCATGGTGTTGCCTTCGCTGTCGGCAATGCTGTGGTGATTGCCTTCTTCGTCGTCCCAACCTTCAGAGAATTCTTTGTTGTAATTTCTGTCGGAGATGGATGGATAATAAGGCATTTCGACTCGTAGTCCCAATGACATCTTAAAGCGTTTCCCAAACTTAATTTCATCTTGAATGAAGACCGAAGCCAATATTTGGTTCATCCAAGGTGTTTCATAAACACGGCTCTCATTATTGCCGTATGTATAAGCAAAAGCTAAAGGATTATTACCTACGTAGAAATCATTCCATGATTCATAAACATAAAAACCGTTTCCTCCTTGGCGATAACCATTCTCTAAATGGTTGTGCTCTAATTGGAGGCCTGCCAACAATTCATTGTTGCCCAATGAGAGCCCCATTTCCTCGGTAATGTTCAGCACTTTGGCAGCTCGCAAATTACCCGATGTGAACGGGTCTGGACCGAATGTCGTATAGACTGCTCTGGTTTCAGGCTCACCATCACCATCTGTATCAATGCTTTCAAGAATGTCAACTGTAGGAAAATCACCCGATGAGGAACCCCTTGGTTCATCTTGGTGTGAATAGGTCACACGGAAAAGGTTGCTAATCTTGCCGCTTTTTGATTTGCTGTTCAATTGACCTACGATGGATGAAAAATTCTGTCCCTGAAGATAACGGCAACTTTCGAAATACAGAGCACATTCGGAAGTGCGACCGTATGAATGGCGGTTGTATAATGTGTTAGGGAAGGGAGTAATAGAATTTGACGGGGATGAACTGTAAGAATTGGTGATTCTATTGTAGCTTAATGTGAAAGTGTTGTTGTCATTGAGATTCCAGTCTATGCGAGCCAAAAGTTTATAATCAGGAGTGATGGCAGTATAACCTTCATAGCGTCCTGGGTCATAACCGTAGCGGCTGATTAATTGATTCCGTATTAGGTCCATTTGGCTTTCGGTAGGACGGTTGAAATGAGTGCCGCCTCCCCATTCTCCATCCTCATTAGGACGGGCAAAATTGGATTGGGCTGGGTCGATGTCAATAGCGTATTCAAAATTAAGGTAATAGAACAATTTATCTTTCACAATTGGCCCTCCAATTGACATTCCCATGGTGTTGTCGAACGTTTCAGATAGGGCCAGTGGATCTGGATAATGATTATATTCATCTTTCTTACCGTATCTTAAGCCGTACATGGCATCGCTGTTATAGAAATTGTAGAGGCTTATGTGGAGTTCGTTCGTTCCACTTTTGGTGATGGCGTTGATGGTGGCACCGACGAAGTCGTTTTGTCTCACATCATAAGGAGCGATGTCATACGTCAGGTTTCGGATTTGCTCAAGCGACGGACCGGTACCTCCAGGAAGGTTGCCGCCAACGCCAAACACATTGTTGAATACGGCACCGTCGATGGTGAAGTTCGACTGTCTGTGATTGCCGCCGCCAGCCGCAAGACTATAAGAGGAGATGACAGATTGTGGGATTAAGGCGAGCACATCGTTCATTTGATGGTTCAAGGAAGGAACGGTACGAATCATTTTGTTGGTTAATAGTTGTGAAGTACCGATTTGCTCGTCGTTGTATATTTCAATTTCATCCTCAAAAGCATCTTCCAAAACCATTGCATGTAATACAAGGTTTTTGCTGAATAGTTGGTTTTCCGTGATTTGGAATGGCAATATTTCGTTTTCATAGCCTTTCATCTCAATCCTCAATTGGTGGGATCCAACTAGGATGGAATCCATGATAAAAGGCGTTGTTTCGTATTGTGACCCGTCGATTTGTACATACGCGCCTTCAGGTTCTGTGGTGATTACTAGACGGCCGCAGATGGGTGTCAGCTGAGCAGTGATGCCTTTGACATCACTGTCGAGAACCACCTCGCCCGAATAATCGAGGTGTGATTCTTTTTTCAAGACAAACTCGTACTTTCCGAAAGGCAGAGTGGCGGTGTAAGGCGTGGAACCAACGGGTTGGCTATTAAGAATCAGTTCGGCTCCCGATGGCACCGAAGAGATGGTCAATGCTCCAGTCTCGGATTCGACCACAAGTCCTTCGAGGATAATTTTGTATGTAGTGAGCGACTCGATTTGTGGGACGTATTTTGTGATGTGTAGTTCGTACTTGCCCCAGTCGGGATGGGCTATTTTCAGGGTCTTCAGTCCAGGCGATACCCAAACCCAAATCTCACCCTCGATGATGCTGTGTGCCACCACTTGCGACCCATAATCTGAGGAAAAATGGAAACCTTCTTTTTTCTCGGGAGCGATGTTTTGGGTGGCGATTCGCAACAAAGCGCATTGTTGGTCGTTATCGTCAGTCTTGATGTGTTTTCTGGCCGACATGTCTAATGGAAGCGCTTCCACACTGACGACTTTGTAGTCTTGTGCGTTCGCTACAAATAGAAAGGACATGAAAAAGAATGTAAGTAGTAGATTTTTTGCCATATTAATTTGATTTTTAATGATTTAAAATTAATAAACATCAGACAATCCAAACAATGCCTCCAACGGCAGTTTGTCGTTTTGCCAAGCTCTGATATGAATGATGGGTTCTTCGAAACGCAAATCCACCAACAGGAAAAGATATCCTACATCACCGTAGTTACTGGAGAAGTATTCCTGTCTGACACGAATACCATAAAACTCGTCGCCATCCGATGCTCGCTTGAAATCGGTGTCGGTGAAGTTCAAGTTGATGTATTCCTTGGTTCTGAAATGTCGTTTCAGCCTTTCCATGTATTGTGCTTTCGACAAGGTGTCGTATTTCACGCTTTCTGTGATGATGATGCCGTCATTGAGCACTTTTTTTTCAACCTTGTTTCCCGTAATGATTAGAGCATTTTCGGAAAAGATGCGTTCCAGATAGTCAATTCTTCCAAGGGCGTAGGCAGTCTGATAGTCTTCCAAGAATGTCATCAGAAGGAGACGAGAGTTGCGTTCCCATTTCCCCTTGCTTAAGATGTCTCTTTCGGCTACATCAGATAAAGTGAAAGCTAATGACTCAATGAGGTTGTCATCGTTGAAACGGAAAGTGACATTCTCGATGAACTGCTTGTTATTTCTGAAATTGAATTGCATGGTGATGCTGCGGCACAAGGTTATGCTGCCGTAGTCCAAGAAACGGTATTGGGGTGTTCCGATGATGCTGGCGTGCCCATATTGGACGAGTTTCTTGAAACTATCGTATCCTTCGGGAGTGAAATAGTCTCTGACCGAATCGTATTGTTTGTTTCTTATGGCTGCTTCAACCAAATTGATTCTTTTTTCCATCTCTTCATGGTTGTGGGCTTTAGCCTCAAGCGTTTCCGCAGATGTCTCGCTTTTAGCAAGGTAGTATTCGTTGGAAACATCGGTTTGTTCGGTTGAAGAAATCGGCTTGCTCGTTTTGAGGGTTTGGGAGATCGGAACGATTTTAATGGCTGAGGAGAACTTTTTCTCTCCTTTAGACTTGATGATTTCGTAAATGTCAGGTGGCGTCTCGTTTTCATCGTATTTATAGGTACATTGGATGCGGACTTCATCTATGTCGGCATATTGCAAGTCAAGTGTCCCAATGCCATCCCTAACGCGTGGCCCTTTTTGATTGGTGTTTCCGTCGTTGTATTCGTAATCTAAGTTGGTGACTTTCTGCATGACACCATCTTTGTTGTATTTGATGTTCAGTACTACCTTATATTTTTCCTGAAAGTCGTTGATTTGCTCTTTCTCAAAAGAAACTGGCGTAATATGAAGGTTGTTGAGGAGGTTGTCGATTTTGGTTTCGATGAGCCTTGTGGCAGGTTCGGATTTCCCGCCTTGCTCAATATTGATGTTGGAGCCTAAACTGATAACATAACTCCAATACAAGTATTTTAGAGCATCGCCTATCCGGATGTCGTTGATGGCCTTACAACCTTCAGAGAAATAAAAGTTCACGTCTTCGTAGGCTTTCTTTTCCTTTTCCAATTGGACTGCTTTTTCCTTTTCTTCTAGTTCTTGCAAAATCTCCTTGATTTTCTCCTTGCTTATGTAGACAAAGACTGAATACTCCTTGTTTTTTTTATTAGGCTTTTCGATGATAAGTTGCTGATAGTCGGATAGCCTGACATTGGTGAACGTTTCAGAAACTTGTTCGAATATGACAGTCTCGTTCAATTCTCCATTTCCGTTTTGAGATTTGATTTCGTATTTTGACGAGATTTTGACATCAGTCATAATTTGGTCGGCCAAGTGTGTGACCGCATAGGAAATGGCAGTATTAAGTGAGTCGGCCGAACCAATTGCGAAAGAGTACTTGTCTGACGACATCACTTTTTGCATGATTTCGCGGTTGCGAGATAAGTCCTGAGCTGATGAAATCAATGAAATAAATGTTAATAGGAATATGAATGGTATGGTGTTTTTTTTCATTTTCTATTTATAGTTTAAAGAATTGGGCTTAATAATTGCAAAAATAGAAAAAAAATCAACAGAGATAAAAAAAGCACCCCTCGCGAGGTGCTTTTTTGGTTTGAAAAACCTTGGCTTCGATTAGAAGTTGAAGCGGAGGTTCAGTGCAGCCGACCAGGTTGAATACATGCTTGCATAGGGAGCCCATTTAGGATCCATAAACTGATAGGTATACGGTTTGTCTTCTGATCCATTTCCGTTCACTCTCAAGATGCTCGATGTGCTAAGTCTTTGGACGTTTCCCCAACTTCTGTTGAGAAGGTTGGCAATGTTCCTGACATCGACGCCGAAGCTGATGCTCGGGCCTGCCTCGAACTTGTAGGTTCTCTCATACTTGAAGTTGATAGTATGTCTCCAAGGAGCAATGGCACCACCACGCTCTGCATATTTGCCACGGTGAGCGCTCAGATACTTGTCGGATTCAATGAAGCTTTCAAAAGCAGCACGATTTGCTTCTGCGGTTTGAATCACCACGTTTTCGTCATTCACGACATCGTTGAAAGGCATGTTGACAAGTTGGTCTTTGGTGGGAATGTAGAGAAGACTGTGAGCACCTTGGTCACCATTGACACTGTTTTGGTAGGTTCCACTTTGGATGAACTCAGTGTAGCTGTAGCGTGAATAGCTGTAACTGCCCACATAGCAGAGGTTGTATCCTTCGTAGTACAAGCTGAGGTTCTCAGTAGTGTGCTGACCAGTAGTCCATGTCCAACCAGCGTTAAACAGGACACGATGAGGTGAAACGTATGAGCTGTATCCCAGTTCGTGAGCGTTGGAGCCATGTACGCCATATGTATTCGTATTGAATGCCGAGGTCACTTGGTCGCCAATTCCGTCGATGACATTTTTGCCTTCTGAATAGGTATAGGCAGCCATCAAATTAAGACCACACTTGAAATTCTTGCTCAACTGACCAGTAACAGAATAGTAATAACCGTTGTTTTCAGAATTGGTAATCAAATAAGGTGTAACGTTTTTCCCAAGTGAGTTCTTGATTCCTTCGCTCTTCCAATACAAACGTTTGCCAGTCTCGCCTGGAAGTTGTAGTGAGTCGCCAGGAATGATGCCGAGTTTGGTAACGGCAACAGATCTGATGTCTTTGCTATAAATGCCTTCGACAGTAGCCTTTACGCCACCAGGAAGTTCGGCGTCAAATGCCAAACTGCTCTTCCATGTTTGAGGCATACGAAGGTTCTTGTCCATGATAGTGGTAGATTGGGGGGCAGCTAAATCACCTGTGGTCAAAAATGCCGAGTTGTGAGCAATAATGTCATTCACGTTATTGTAGAAAGCAATATTGTCACTAAAGGTGGTGAATTGGTTTTGCATTACATTGCTGTTGCCTACTGTGGAGACAATCCACACAAAAGGCAGACGGCCAGTGTAGAGGCCCGAACCACCACGAATGATGTACTTACGTTCGCCAGTGAGGTCCCAGTTGAAGCCCAAACGGGGTGAGAAGTTCACTCGAGCCTTGGGCATATCAGCGGTCGACATGCCATACATAGTGTTGCCTTCGCCGTCAGCTATAGAATGATGTTTCGTGCCGATGGGGTTGTTGAGGGAATCAAGAAGGGTCTCATCCCAACCTTGAGCAAACTCTTTGTTGTAGTTGTAGCTTTCGATGGATGGATAATAGGGCAGTTCGACACGGATACCTGCGGTCAACTTGAAGTTCTCGCTAATAGTCAATTCATCTTGTGCGTAGAGTGAACCTTGCATGTAGTTGAACGAAGGAAATACTTGTTCGTGTTTTTCATTGTTACCATAGGTGATACCAAAAGCGCGGGGAGCGGCTCCATTTACAAAATCATCCCATGTGTTGTAAACATAGTATCCGGCACCACCTTGCATATAACCATTCTTTGTTTTGTCGAATTCGTACTGGGCTCCGAAAGTAAGATTGTGGATACCAGTAGCCAAGGTCAATTCATCAGTAACAACTGCGGTCTGAACATCTCTCAGGTTGCCGTAAGTGAACGGGTCGGGACCAAATGATGTATATACAGCTGGTGTTCCATCATCGAGGGGCTTCAGGATGTCGACGGTGGGGAAGAGGTCGCCCACAAAGCTGCGGGGCTCATTCTGGTGCGAGTAAGTGGCACGCAACATATTGTTGCCACGACCGCTCAAGAAACTGTGATTCCACTCCGCTGCAACAGATGAGAAGTTCTGCTCTTGGTAGTATCTGGAACTCTCAAAATATAAAGCATAGTCCGAGGTGCGGCCGTAATAGTCACGGTTATACACTCCGCTTAGCGGGTTGACCGAGCTTGAAGGATCGGATGAATACTTGTTTCTTACTAAACTGTAACGGATGTTGAATTTGTCCTTGTCACTGGCATTCCAGTCTAAACGGCCTAAAAGTTTCAGGTCGGGAGTGCTAACCGAGTAGTTCTGGTAACGGCCAGGGTTGTATCCATACTTTTCTTGAAGGAAACTGCTCATCATCTCCATGTCAGCCTCAGTGGGGCGGTTGACTTGGCCATGATTATTGGGATCCCAATTGTCGCTGGTGCTGGCAATATGGCTCTGCCCAGGATCGATGTCACTCTGATACTCGAAGTTGACGAAGAGGAACAACTTGTCTTTTACGATGGGGCCACCCACTGAGAAACCAGCAGTGTTGTCCAAAGATTTGTTGAGTTTCAGTCTATCAGGATAGAAGCCATTTTTGTCTTTTTTTCCGTATCTGTAACCCATCAAAAGGTCGTTGGAGAAGTAGTCGTAAACACTGGCGTGCCAGTTGTTGGTACCGCTCTTAGTGACGGCATTGATGGCACCGCCTGTGAAACCGCTGTGACGGACATCGAAAGGAGTGATGTTGATGGTCATGGCCTCGATAGCGTCCAAGGAGATGGGGCTACCACCAGCAGGCAGGTTGCCGCCAATACCGAAGGCGTTGTTGAAAGCAGCACCGTCAACGGTAACGTAGGATGAACGGTAGTTGCCACCGCCGATAGCCAAACCGTTGGAGGTGGAAGCAGCTTGAGGCGTCAAGGCCAACACATCGTTGAGGCTACGGCTGATGGTGGGCAACGTAGTAATTTGCTCGTTGTTAATGGCCGTAGTGGCACCGGCACGGTCGCTGTCCATTCCATTCGAAATGGCCTCGGCCACAACGGAGACTTCGCCCAGACCGACAGACTCTTCGTTCAAACGAACATTAAGGATCTTGGTCTCACCTAAGGTTGCAACAATGCCTTCTTGTTTCACCGTCTGGAAGCCGACCATACGCACCTCGATGGTGTAAGGCCCGCCAGGACGGATGTTGAGCAAACGGTAGGTACCGTTGGCATCAGCCACAGCATAATACTGCGAGCCTGAAGGCGTGTGCGTGGCAACAACTGTGGCGCCTGGAAGCGTTCCCTTGTTGCTGTCTGTGATTTTTCCACTGATGCTCGAAGTGGTCACCTGGGCCATCAAGCTAATGGAGGCAATCATAGCCACGAAAAAAGTAAGTAACTTTTTCATAGATAATAATTTAATGTTAATAATTAAGTTGATTGTATTTGATTTAGTTGTGTCGTTTTCATTTCATCAAAATATATAAGACCGTGCAAATATAAAGCTTTCCAACGACATGCCAACCCTTTCTTTTATGACATTTTTGCCTTTTTTATCAAAAGAAATCAACAGTTTTTTGTTTATAACTTGTAAGAATCTGATTCTGAAAATAATGAAATGAGATGCTTAGGCTTTCTTTTAATGTAATGATACCTAATTATATTAAGTGACAAAGCCATTCTTTCAAAAACTTACCCTCTTCCGATGAATGTTGTTGTTTTTTTGTGTATTTTTGAAGCCTGAAATACAATATAACCATGAAAAGGTTTTCATTTATTGTGATGCTGGCTTTGATGATAGGTCTCAGCTCTTGCGGCGATCAACATTCAAAGCAGTTTAAGGCGATGGAAGAGGAATTGAAGTCCATCGAAGTGAAAATCAATGAAGTTGCGGATTGCGATGAACTTCAAATGATGAACTTCAGCATCTTAGGTCTGCGCTCCGATGTTGACAACTATCGTCAAGAATCGGAAATGTCAGATGCAGAGATTGAACAACTTGATGGCTTGATAGATCAGTTGGTGGCTTTGTGGAACGGCAAATGGGCTTCATTAGACTGCGAAAAGAACTTCGTCGAGGAGGAACTCGACACCTCTGGTGAGGAAGCAGGCGAGCTTGATTAAACAAATGGATGTTTCTTGCTATTTTTGCAAATCAATACTATAACATTATGGCATTCTTTTATAAACATAAGCCAAAGAAATTCAACTACATACCTAGATATTATGACCCTGAGCAACAAGCATGGGAGGAGAAAAAGGCTGCCGCAGGCCTCGATTCAAAGCTGACTCATGAGGAGCAGCTCCGAATCAAGATGAGGCAGAAATGGGGTGCAAGCAGAAACGAAGAGAACAAGGAAGAACAACGCTCCAAGCTGATTCGTCGAATCGTACTTGGCGTCTTCATCCTGTTCGTTTTCTATTTCATTTTCTGTACGCCTGTGCTGAACAACATTGTGGGCGGACTGATGAGAAAATAAGGTATGCTGGACATCATTAAATTGTTGCCTGATAGTGTCGCCAACCAAATTGCAGCGGGTGAGGTGATCCAACGTCCTGCGTCGGCTGTAAAAGAGTTGATGGAGAATGCTTTGGATGCTGGTGCCACCCAAATTGACCTGATAGTGAAAGAAGCTGGAAAGTCAATGATCATGGTTGTCGACAATGGGTGTGGCATGTCGGAAACCGATGCCAGGATGTGCTTTGAACGTCATGCCACTTCGAAAATCAGCCGGGCAGAGGATTTGTTTGCCATTCGCACTATGGGTTTCCGTGGCGAAGCCTTGGCAAGCATTGCCGCCATCGCCCAAGTGGAACTGAAAACGCGACGAAAGGAGGATGAAGTTGGCACAAAGATTATCATAGAAGGCTCAGTTGTAAAAGACCAAAGTCTTGTGCCAATGCAGACTGGTACAACGTTTACGATTAAGAACTTGTTTTTCAACGTACCAGCACGACGCAATTTCCTGAAATCGACTCAAGCTGAGATGCGCCATATAGTGGAGGAGTTCACCCGTGTCACGCTGATGAATCCTGAAATTGGCTTCACCCTAAATAGTGACGGAAAAGAAGTATATCATTTGTATCCAGGCAACCTCAAGCAACGCATCATGGGATTGTTCGGAAGTAACTATGAAGAAAAACTGTTGCCTGTCCGACAGGAAACGGATCGGGTTTGTATTGATGGCTATATTGTCAAGGCGGAATTTGCAAAAAAGACCCGTGGCGAGCAGTATTTTTTTGTGAACAAACGGTTTATCAAGCATGCCTATTTGCACCATGCCATTGAGAATGCCTATTTGGAAATGATTCCCAAGGACAGCTTTCCAGGCTATTTCCTGAATATCGAGGTTGACCCTGCTGACATTGACATTAACATTCATCCGACCAAGACTGAGGTCAACTTCTTGGATGTCAAGTTGGTGTATGCTATCCTTCATGCAGCCGTGCGTAAGGCCATCGGTCAACACAATCTCTCACCGATGATTGACTTCGATGAGTCGCCTGAACTGAACAACGACTTCGGCTCTGCCCTAGGTATGTCCAAGCCTTTGACCATTCCCAACGTGCCAATGGATCCTAATTTCAATCCTTTCAGGAAAGAGTCTTCGCCGCGTGAAACACATTGGGTAGGCTCGTATCAGCCTCAACGGAACACGCCTTCGGATGACTGGCGCATACTCTATGGAGAACGGACTGACCAGCCCAGCGAAAATTCTGAAACGAAGGAAGCCACTTCAAACAACCAGTATTTGCAAGTGAATCAGTCATATATTGTTACCACTGTAAAATCGGGCATGTTGGTCATCGACCAGCATCTTGCACATACGAGAGTGTTGTTTGAAAAGTTTTTGAAAGAGTTGGAGAACCATAATGGCTTGTCGCAGCAGGAATTGTTTCCACAGGCTTTGTCGCTTAATGTAAACGATGCCTCGTTAATAAAAGAAATGCTGCCCGATTTGGAAAACCTTGGTTTTGTTTTGGAACAAGCCAATCCGACCACCTATATGGTGATGGGGACACCTTCAGATGCTGCGGGTTGTGATTCGGTTGCTTTGCTGGAAAAGATTTTAGACAATTACAAAATAAACCGTAGCGATTTGCAGTTGGATAGGAAGTTGAATCTTGCCAAGACCATGGCGGTTCAATTGGCCATAAAGCCACAGACACGACTTTCAGAAATGGAAATGCAAAACCTTGTGGACCAATTGTTTGCTTGTAATGTCGCCGAGGTGGCACCGAACGGAAAAAAGATTTATGTGATTTTAAATATGGAGGATTTGTTTAAATGAGTCAACAATTTAGCCCAACAGGATTCAAGGTGTTACCTACAGTGGTAAAACATCTTTTGATAATCAATATATTGCTCTTTTTGGCCACTTTTACTTTTCAGAAGTTTCGTATTGACTTGACAGACTTGTTGGGTCTTCATTTCTTTATGGCAAGTGACTTCAGGATCTATCAGTTGGTCACCTATATGTTCATGCACGGTAACTTTGGCCACCTGTTTTTCAATATGTTTGCATTATGGATGTTTGGCAATACGCTTGAAAACATCTGGGGCTCAAAACGTTTCCTTCTGTTTTATATGGTATGTGGTATTGGAGCAGGATTGTGTCAGGAGTTGGTACAGTACATCCAGTATGCGACTTCATTGGCCGATTATTCCACAGTGAACATGGGCGGGAGCATCATTACGATGGACGCTTATCTGAACATGATGACCACGGTCGGAGCTTCGGGTGCCATCTATGGTCTACTGCTTGCTTTTGGCATGATGTTTCCCAATTCGATGATTTATTTCTACTTCTTAATTCCCATCAAGGCAAAGTGGTTTGTCATCGGGTATGCCGTCATTGAGTTGGTTACAGGACTCTCTGGAACTGACAATGTGGCGCATTTCGCTCACCTTGGCGGCATGTTGTTCGGTTTATTGTTGATTTTGTATTGGAAAAAGAATCCAGCTGGGCCGAACAAGGATTTCAGGAAATGGAAGGACATTTTTCAATCATGGAAGCGTAGATCCAAAGTGAAATACACACCTTATGAGGAAGTCAACGACAAGTCTCGGGTGCCTCGATCAGATGAGGAATACAACCGTCAAAAGTTTGAGAAAGAACGTGATATGGATGCCATTCTAGATAAAGTGGCCAAGAGTGGCTATGCTAGCCTAACACCAGAAGAGAAAGAATTCTTGTTCAAAAACAGCAAATGAAGATGGAGAGAAGAGAAAGAGGTTTTTTGGGAAGAGTATTGGTATTCATCTTGTCGGTTCTGGCGGTTATTGGATTAATCGCCATGACTTTGAGCGTAATCAATCCTTACATCAACCCTAAACAGTTTGTTTGGACTTCCGTTTTCGGATTGTCGTTCTGGATAATCTTATTCTATAATGTGCTGATTTTTATACTTTTGGTCCTTTTGTGGTCGAGAAAAGCCTGGATTGCAGTGTTGGCCCTTCTGATTTCTATTCCAGGTCTCAAAAAGTCATATTCTTTCGGCACAAAAGCTAAAGCTGACAACAGCATTCGTGTCATGAGTTATAACCTACACTTGTTCAGCGACATCACAAAGAAGACTAATAAAGAAGAATTTGCCAATAATTTGATGAATATCATTCGTGAGCAATCACCAGATGTTTTGTGTTGTCAGGAGTTCCAATCGTATAATTATAAAATGACACGTCCTCAATGCATCGAGGCATTTGCCAATGGGATTGGCTTTCCGTATGTGTACTATAACAAGAAGAACAATTTCGGAGGCAATGTCATTTTCTCCAAATACCCTATTCAGAAAGTAACCGAAGAGTCAGGTTTTGGACAAGAAAACCTTTATGGGGTCATGGTCTCGGTAGATGCGGGTGAGAAAGGCAAATTCCACGTGGCTGACGTACATCTGCTTTCTTACAATATTACCGACAATGAGTTGAATGTTCTGATGAACCCAACCGAAAGGCAAAAGAATTTGGATACGGTAGGCAAGACCGTGTTGCATAAGTATAATTATGGAATCCTTCGTCGTAGTGACGAGATTGACAGCATGTTAGGAGGGATGCCCCCAGTTGATGGCCCTGTGATTGTTTGTGGTGATTTCAATGAAACCCCACTTTCAAATGTTTATAGAAAGATGCAAAAAGCGGGCTATGTTGACACTTTCACAAAGGTAGGAAGGGGTGTCAAGTCTACATTTGCCAGAAAACTTCTTCTCCTAAGGATTGATTATATTTGGGCTAATTCTGAAGTGGTTCCTCTTAATTTTGAGCGTAACTATTTCAAAGCTTCCGACCATTATCCGATTATTTTAGATTTTTCAATTAATCATCAAACAAATACAGAGCAATTATGACACTTATCAAATCCATATCCGGCATTCGTGGTACCATTGGCGGCCAGCCGGGCGACAATCTCACGCCAATCGACATGGTGAAATTCACCGCTGCTTTCGTCAAGTTTGTCCAACATCGTGGAGTGAAAAGGCCAAAGATTGTGGTTGGCCGCGATGCCCGTCTCTCCGGATTCCTTGTCAATCAGGTGGTTTGTGGCACGTTACAAGCCATGGGCGCCGATGTGCTTGACATCGGCCTGAGCACTACGCCTACAACTGAAATCGCTGTCACTGGACTTAAAGCCGATGCTGGTATCATCCTTACGGCAAGCCATAATCCCGCTCAATGGAATGCATTGAAACTTCTTAACGAGAAGGGTGAATTTATCTCTGCAGCCGAAGGTGCTTGGCTTCTTGATGTGGCTGCCAAGGATGATTTCGATTTCGTCCCGATTGAGGAAATTGGTAGTTATCAACAAGTTGATGGTTGGATGGACAAGCACGTTGAGATGGTTTGCCAGTTGCCTTTAGTGAATAAAGAGGTGATTGCAAAAGCCAACTTCAAGGTGGCTGTTGACGCGGTCAACTCGACAGGTGGCATTGCCATCCCTAAGATGCTCCGTGCACTCGGCGTAAAAGAGGTGTTGGAACTGAATTGCGAACCTACTGGAAAGTTTGCCCACACCCCAGAACCCTTAGCTCAAAATTTGACCGACATCTGCCGTTTTGTGCGTGAACAAGGTTGCGATTTCGGTGTGGTCGTCGACCCCGATGTGGACCGTCTGGTTTTCGTTAAGGAGGATGGAGAATTGTTTGGCGAGGAGTACACCTTGGTCTCCGTAGCCGACTTCATCTTGAAACATACGCCTGGACCGACCGTGAGTAACCTGTCTTCAACTCGTGCTTTGCGTGATGTGACACAAAAGCATGGCCAACAATATTTTGCTGCTGCAGTTGGGGAAGTGAATGTTGTTGAAAAGATGAAGGAAGTCGGTGCTGTCATTGGTGGCGAAGGCAACGGCGGTGTCATTTATCCCGAATTGCATTACGGTCGCGATGCTTTGGTTGGCACGGCTTTGTTCCTTACCCAATTGGCCGAGAAGAAAGTGAAATGTTCCGAGTTGAAGAAAACATATCCGTTGTATGTGATGTCAAAGAACAAGATCCAACTCACACCTTCGACCGATGTGGACGGTATATTAGCCAAGTTCGCCGAGAAGTTTAAGAACGAGAAGGTGACGACCATTGACGGTGTGAAGATTGACTTTGAGGAAGGTTGGGTGCATCTGCGCAAATCGAACACCGAGCCCATCATCCGTATCTATTCGGAAGGCAAGACTGAGGCTGAGGCCGAACGCTTCGCCAATATGATATTGGAAGAAGCCAAGAAGATGGTGTGATAGGTGAGAAGCTATTATTAATCAATCATCGAAAACGGAAAGGCGAAGCGTCGGGTTGACCGGTGCTTCGCTTTTTATGTTGTGTTGTGCGGCTTTCAAACCAAAGATAACGGCTTCTTTACCGCAGATGCCAATGGAATGGGCATGGATGATACCTGCAAAAAAGGCATCACCTGAACCCATCACATTTACGACTTCTGCGGGTAGGGTTGGATATGAAGTGGCAACGTTTTCGGAACAATGTACGACTCCTTTTGAACCTAAAGTTAAATATACATGATTTATTCCTTTGGAGTTCAAATCTTTAGATGCCTCAATGGCATTGTTTTTTCCGGTAATGGCAACGGCCTCTGCGTAGTTGCATTTTAGTGCGAAGACAGAAGTCCCGTCCGACTTTTTCAAAGCTTCAGAAAGGCGTTTGGCTTTGCCCGGTGAAACCGTGTCGATATAAAGAGGGACTTGGCAATGGTCCATCAAAAAGGAGAGGGCGTCGGCACTCAGGAGTGTGTCGGCAACAACCAAATCCGATTGATTGACAGTCTCCATTTTGTCTTTCAACCAGTCCACATCCATCTTGTCATTTAGTGCAATATCAGAAGCGGCAGACTGCATGTTGCCGGTTTCGTCGTTGAAACTGAGAAAAATCGGACTTTTTTCGTATGGATATTGGGCCGACAGTGACAAGTCTATTCCAAGATGGTTACAATCGGTGATGAGGCTTTTGGCAAAATCGTCGTCACCAAATACGGTCATCAGTTTCACTTCATGTCCAAGAAGGCAAAGGTTTTGGGCAATGTTGCGTGCCACGCCGCCATGATGAAAGGCGATGTGGCTGGGAACGCATGTCATTTGCGATACAACCGCATCCTTACGGTCGGGTCGGACGGTAATATCGATGTTAGCTTCTCCTATTACGGTGATATTCATTTTCGTTCAAAATGATTGCAAAAGTAGGAAAGTTTTCATGATTATTTGGATTTCTCGATTTGTTTTTGTTATTTCGTGGCTTCAAATCAATCGGTTATGGGGCAACATCACAAAAAAAGCAAGCGTCGCAACTACAAATATCACGCGATTACGTTTAAACTTTCTGCCGGTCAATACCGTTCATTGCGTAATTATTGCAAGGCTCGAAAAACGACTCCCATCAAATTGATCAAGAGAAATATAGAACGTTTTATCTCGAACTACGAATACGAGATTCCTCAGGATTTGTATCTCACCGAGAATCAATTGAATCTATTTGAGGAGCCAACATTTGTAGAGAAGCAGAAATAACGCCTCTGTTTTTCGTAATTATTTCTGATTGAACGGGATGCGGTTTTGTATGGATCGACCTAAGGTGACCTCATCCACAAATTCCAAGGCATCGCCCACGGCAATTCCTTTTGATATGACCGAAATCTTTCCTTGAAAATTACTCAATTGCCTGAAAATATAAAAGTTGGTTGTGTCTCCTTCGATGGTGGCAGGCAATGCAAGGATGATTTCTTTAATGTCTTCTTTTTGAGTGCGTTGTACCAATTGGGCAATCTTCAAATCATTAGGTGAGACACCTTCGATAGGGCTGATGACCCCGCCGAGTACATGATACAGTCCGTTGTAAGATGCGGTGCGTTCGATAGCCAACACGTCGCGCATGTCGGCCACCACACATAGCGTGTTTTCGTCGCGCCGAGGATTGCTGCAAATGGAACAAACCTTGGTGTCACTGATGTTGTAGCAACGTTCGCATAGTTGTATGTTATGCTTCATTTTCAACAGTGAATCAGCGAGTTGTTCGGTCTCAAGCGTATCTTCATTAAGCAAGTGCAAGGCTAAACGAAGGGCGGTTTTCTTTCCGATGCCCGGCAACTTTGCAAGCGACTCCACCGCGTTTTCTAATAATATAGATGAATATTCTGCCATACAATAATCGAGGCAAAATTAAGTTATTTCCTTAAATTTGCAGTCTCAAAAGCGAAGAAATCATGAAAAGAATTGCCTTAATACTTGTCTCACTGATAATTGGCGTCACCTCGTTGTTGGCTCAGGATTTCAATCGTACAGATGCCAAAGGCCGTCGACAGGGCGCTTGGCGCGGATTTTACCCCAATGGGCAAATACGTTACGAAGGCCAGTTCAAGAACGACAAATGCAAGGGTACTTTCAAATATTACGATGAACAAGGCAACTTGAAGGCTACCAACGAGTTCGATAAATCAGGAGAGCAAGCCTTGAACAAGACATACGCCCCGAATGGGAGGATGATTGCCACTGGGTATTACCTAAACCAAAAGAAAGAAGGAGAGTGGAAATACTATGACGAAGCCTCCGGTCAGCTGCGTTTGGTTGAAGACAATCAGGGAGGTAAGGTACACGGATGGTCGAGACTCTATAACCCGAATAACGGTGTGTTGGCCGAAGAGACACAATATGTTGAGGGTCAGCCAGAAGGGAAGTGCAAAAAGTATTCGGATACAGGTGTTTTGATCATGGAATGCCAATACCATAACGGACTACTTGATGGCCCTTCAAAGACCTATTATCCCAGCTCGGCAATGAAGGAAGAAGGGCAATATTCCAAGGGACAGAAAGTGGGACAATGGAAAACCTACAATGAAGAAGGTGACCTCATCGAAGAAGAAGCTTTTGGAGAACAAGAAATCCGATGATTATTTACATCTTTTGAGATAATCTTCCAGGTTCGGTCGACCATATTTGGCTGCCAGCTGGTAATACTCGCATGCCTTGTCTTCATCGTTCAATAGGTAGTATGTCCTTCCAAGGTTGAAATAGGCATCCGCGTAGTCGGGCTTTAATTCCACTGCTTTCTCAAAGTCGGCAATGGCATCCTGATACCTTTTCTCGTTTACCTTAGCACAACCTCTGTAATAATAGGCCTCGAAATTGTTCTTATCATATTTGATGGCCTTGGTCAAGGTTTCCTCGGCCTCTTCAAACTTGCTGTATCGCAATAACAGCTTTGAGCCTTCCTCTGTATAAACGCGGGATTTTGCTGGGTTTTCACAACCGGTCATAGCAAGAAAGGCAAAAAAGGAAAATATGAGTATCAGTCTTTTCATCATTTCAATTTTTTTGCAAAGATACACTTTTTTCCGTTATGCGAAAGTGGCCACAATGGCTTTCACCGTGCCGATGAGTTCCTGTAGTTTTTTCTCGCTCTTGGCTTCGCAAAGGAAACGAAGGTAGGGTTCTGTGTTGGAAGGCCTGATGTTGAGCCACCAGTCGGGATAGTCGAGGCGATAACCGTCGAAATCGAGGAAACGCTCGGGCTTTTCTATTTGCATGAAATGATCACGAACGGCATCCATAGCTTCCTGCTTGCGCTCAATCTTGAAGTTGATTTCTCCTGAATTGGAATAGGGTGAGATTTCGTCAATGATTTGGCTCATTGTTTTGCCTTCTTTCTTGCGTTCGGCCAGAAGCCTGAGGACGATGGAGGCGGCCAATAAAGCAGAGTCGGAGTAATAGAAGTCGCGGAAATAGTAGTGCCCTGCCAGTTCGCCGCCATAGCAACCGTCTAATTCTCTGAGTTTCAATGCTGCGTAGGCGCGTCCCACACGCCAAGTCTCTACCTTGGATTTGTATTTGTTTAGGTATTCCTGGATGGCGCGCGAACTACGGATGTCCTGCAACACAATGCCTTTCTGGTGTTGTTCACCAATGAAATAATCGCCTAAGAAGGCAATGATGAGGTCGGGGCTAATGAAGCGGCCTTTGTCGTCAATGAAAGTGATGCGGTCAGCATCCCCGTCAAAGAGCAGGCCAATGTCGCATTTCTCTTTCAGAACCAAGGCTTTGATTTGCTCTTGAGCGTTGGCCTCCAAAGGGTTGGGCTCGTGATTGGGGAAATTGCCGTCGAGGGTGTCGTTGATGTAGTGTGCCTTGCCGATTAATTCATGAATGAAGATGGAGGACATGCCATTACTGCAATCCACGGCGATGTTGAGATTTGTCAAGTCGCCAACAAATTGTTTTTGGAAAGCGAGATAATCGGCATACACATTCCTTTCCTTGATTTGGCCTTTGGCATTGACGGGTACAGTTGGCTTGTCACTTGCAACCAACATTTCCAAACGGTTCAGTCCCGTGTCGTAGCCTACGGGCA
The DNA here is from genome assembly GCA_900317155.1 of uncultured Bacteroidales bacterium. Classification (GTDB taxonomy): domain Bacteria; phylum Bacteroidota; class Bacteroidia; order Bacteroidales; family F082; genus Limimorpha. The sequence continues at coordinate 205,660 of ONFO01000007.1, read as the reverse complement.
AGGCATTAGCCGCTGAAATCTTGAGACCGTTATGGTGTTTGGGGTTATGCGATGCCGTGATTTGTACGGAAGCACCATAGTTGTATTTGGCTGTCGACCAATAAACCAATGGGGTAGTGGAAAGGCCAATTGAATCCACGTTTTTGCCACGGTCGGTGAGGCCTCGGGTGAGGGCGTCGAACAGGGATGGGGATGAGAGGCGCATGTCGCGGCCAACGAGATAGGTGTCTGTGTCGAGGATATCAGGTAGGAAATAACCGATGCGGTAGGCGATGTCTTCGTTGAGGTCGGAGCCCCATTCGCCACGGATGTCGTATGCTTTAAATGCTTTCATGTCAGTTGTTTTTATAATTATTTTATTCCACGTTGATTAAGCGCTTGTTGGTATTTTGCAGCATTGCGATTGTGTTCAGCCAAGGTTTTGGCGAAGTTATGATAGCCCGAAAAGTCTTCCTTGGCGCAGAAGTAGTAATAATGGTGGTCTTCGGCATTCAATACCGCTTTGATTGCTGCTATGGATGGTATGCAAATAGGGCCGGGAGGAAGGCCTGCATATTTATAGGTGTTATAGGGTGATTCGATTTCTTTGTGACGGTCGAGTACACGCTTGATGGTAAAGTCGTTCCAAGCAAAGACGAGTGTGGGGTCGGCTTGCAACAACCAATTGCTTTTTAGTCGGTTGAGATAAACACCAGCCACACGAGGCATCTCGTTGCTCATGTTGGTTTCCTTGTTGACAATGGAAGCCAATGTACTGACTTGGATTGGGGTCAGACCTTTGGCTTGGGCTTGTTGTATTCGCTCATTGGTCCAAAACTTGTTGTATTCTTGGAACATACGAACTACAAAACCTTCTGCATCAGTGCTCCAATAGAATTCGTATGTGTCAGGCAGGAATAGAGCAGGAATAGTATAACTATTGAAGCCCAATTGGTTGATATACTGATTGTCATGAAGTAGATTGGAAATGGAAATGGAGTCGGCTTCGATTTGTGAGGCAATGCGTCCAGCAAGCATGTCTACATCGCGGATGTTATTGAAAGTCACTCTTATAGGAGATTGCAAACCTCCACGCAACATATTGATAATATCGTTGTTGCTCATGGTATTATCCACGATATATCGTCCAGGACGGATATTCTCTGGGTATTTTTTCTTTTGGGCTACCCAATAGAAGCTTTTTTCGTTGATGATTACATTGGCTTCTTTCAGGATAGCTTTCACTTGGTTATAATCAGAGCCGGTGGGGATGTAAATTGCGGTTTCAGTTCCTGTTGGTGTCTGCACGTTGGGCGAGAGGAGGGTTCGATAAAGCCAATAGCCGAAGGCTAAGGCGAAAACCATAAGGATGTCAAATACAAGAATAACGATGAAGCGGGTGCGTTTTTTGCTATTCTTTTTTTTGTTTTTTCTTTCATTTGGGAGTTTGGTCTGTATTTTAATCATGGTTTTTGACTTTTAATCGTTGATACTCATACACATCAATATATCTTTCCTCAATCCGAATCCAATCTTTTCGATGTCCACAAAGTGTGAAACCTTGATCGAGAAAGAGTTGCTGGCTTATCACGTTGGTTTCATCGATGGAACAATACACCTGATGCAGCATCAAATCATCGAAAAGATAAGCTATGCACAATGCCAACGCGGCCTTGGCATAACCCAGTTGGCGAAAGTCCTTGTCAATGAGTATGCCCAATCCAGCGCGGCCGTTAATGCCATCGTAGTCAAAGATGTCGATACATCCGATGGAGCTTCCTGTCTCAATCAAGTCAATCATCAGACGAAGCTGCTTCTGGCTGAATAAATCATTGTTACTCAACAAAAACTGCTCAATCTGGAAACGAGTGTAGGGCACATGTGTCCCGCTTACCCGCCAAATGTTTCTATCGTTTTCCCAACGGTAAATCAGTTCAGCATCTTCAGGCTCAGCGCATCGGAGCATTATCGTTTCATCCTTGATGAACATGGCTGTATTAATTCGTGAAAATCTATACTTTACGTTTAGGTTGGCACATAATTTGATAACCTCTACCCGCTAAATTTTCGACAAAAATACACTTTTCAGTGCAATAAAGGTTGAAAAAAAGCATTAATGAGAATATAAAAAGAAAAAGAAACCAATAAATTGAGACAAGATGAGAAAAGTGAGTATGTCTTTGATGCTCGCCGGACTGTTGATGGCGACATCGTGTGTGAATTCATCGAAAAACGCTAACCAAAGCGAGAACCTGACAGAACAGCAGAAGCCTGCCACTGAAATTGAGCAGGTTCAGCAAGCTCAAGTGCAGCGGGCGGCTTTCATCCCGACCGAAAGCACACCAGACTTCGTTGACGCTGCCGAGCGTAGTGTCGATGCAGTGGTCCATATCATGACTAAAGTGGTAAGACAAAGCACCACGTATAACGACTTCTTCGGAGCCTTGCTCGGACAACTCTATGGCTACCCTGGCCAAACGCGCAACAATACAATGGTGGCTTACGGTTCGGGTGTCGTTTTAACCCCCGATGGATATATCGTCACCAATAACCACGTTGTTGAAGGTGCCGATGAAGTGGAGGTTACCTTTAATAATAAGGTGAAGAAAACGGCTACTATTATTGGTACTGACCCGACCACCGACTTGGCTTTGATTAAGGTGGATGCTTCGGATTTGGAATACCTTACCTTTGGTGACTCCGACAATGTTCGCATTGGTGAATGGGTGCTTGCCGTTGGTAATCCTTTCAACCTGACTTCCACTGTCACTGCGGGTATTGTGAGTGCTAAGGCACGTAACCTTAGCATTTTGGGTGAAGGTACCTCTGTGGAATCTTTTATTCAGACTGATGCTGCTGTCAATCCCGGTAATAGTGGTGGCGCTTTGGTGAACACAAAGGGCGAATTGGTTGGAATCAATGCGGCAATTGCATCGCATACAGGATCTTACGAAGGTTATTCATTCGCTATCCCATCCAACATTGTTCGTAAAGTGGTTGACGACCTGCTTCTTTATGGTACCGCTCAGCGTGGTTATCTCGGTGTGCAGATTGCAGAACTTACCCAAGAGTTAGCCGAAAAAGAAGGCTTGGAAAACATAGAAGGTGTATATGTTGCAGAGGTCACTGAAGGTGGTGCTGCCAAACTGGCAGGCATGAAGTCTGGTGATGTGATTACCGCCATCGCAGGCAAAAAAGTGAACACTACCACACAACTCAAGGAAAGCATAGGACAATACCGCCCTGGCGACAAAGTGGAAGTGGAAGTGAATCGCAATGGCAGCCATCACCGTTATGAACTGACATTACTTAATGAAGCCGGTAATGTTGATGTCGTCAAGAAAGGTGACAGTTTCTTCAATTCAGAGTTCGGCCTCATGCTTCAGCCAATCAACCAAAACGACATGAGCCGACTGGACATCCAAAGCGGTTTGAAAATTGTTGAGATCCGTCAAGGACGGTTCATGAACTCAGGTGTGCCGGTCGACTTCGTCATCACCAAGGTGAACGGCATCACTGTCAACAGCAAGTCCGATTTGGAGAACGCCCAAAAGAGCAGCCGCTCACGCCGCACCACCATTGAGGGAGTCTATCCCAATGGCATGAATGCGACCTTCTACTACAGCAAATAATTTTTGCGTCAAGAAAGAATTTTCTGAAAATCAAAAACTTCGGTACGGTTTTTGATAATAAAAACCATCGTGATTCAGGGAGACAGCCTTTGGTTGCCTCCCTTGATGAACGGATTATGCAAAAAAATTGTGGAGAGAGCTATGAAGAGTAAGATATTGAATTTGAAACAATTAAACAATTAAAGATTAAGAAGAAATGAGACAACTGAAAATTTCGAAACAGATTACAAACCGCAATGCGGGGACTTTGGACAAGTACCTCGCTGATATTGCGAAGGAGGCGTTACTGACCACCGATGAGGAGGTGGAGCTTGCACAACGCATCAAGGCTGGCGATCAGGCTGCATTGGATAAATTGGTCAGGGCTAACCTGCGTTTTGTGGTTTCCGTAGCCAAACAGTATCAGAACCAAGGTCTTAGCTTGCAAGACCTCATTAATGAAGGAAACCTTGGTTTGGTGAAAGCCGCACAGCGTTTCGACGAGACACGTGGATTTAAGTTCATCTCGTATGCCGTGTGGTGGATTCGTCAGAGCATCCTGCAGGCTGTAGCTGAGCAGGCGCGTATCATCCGTCTTCCCATGAACCAGGTGGGTGCCTTGGCAAAGGTGAAAAAGGCCGTATCGCTGTTGGAGCAGAAACTAGAACGTCGTCCCACCATCAAGGAGATTGCCGATGAACTTGGTATGCCTGAGGACAAGGTGGATCAGTTGATGAGTCTGAACTCCCGAGCCGTTTCGACCGACGCACCACTCGACGATGAAGATGATACCAACTTCTTGGATGTCTTTGTTGCAGAGGATGAAGTGAAGACGGATGCGGCTGTGGAGCAAGAATCGACCAGCAAGGCCATCCGCAAGTCACTCGACATGTTGAACGAGAAGGAACGCACTATCATCAGCATGTATTTCGGATTGGGCACCTCTCGAGAGTATTCTTTGGAGGAGATTGCCATGAAACTTGACATCTCGCGTGAGCGTACCCGTCAGCTTCGTGATCGTGCTTTGAAACGCTTGAAGAGCGAGCCGGATTCTCCGCTCTATCAGATGTATATGAATCAATGAAAAAAGTGGGATTCCTGCTTCGGAATCCCACTTTTTTCTATTTTTGCAACCATGAACAACTAATCACAACAATATGAAATACGAACTCATTAAATTGCCCTACGAGGCAAATGCATTAGAGCCTATCATCAGCAAGGAAACTTTGGGCTTCCATCACGGCAAACACCTGAACGCGTATGTCAACAACCTCAACGGCCTAATCGAAGGTACGAAATACGAAGAGATGCCTTTGGAGGAAATCGTGAAGACTGCCGACGGTGGCGTTTTCAACAATGCCGGCCAGATTCTGAACCACAATCTTTATTTCACTCAATTCCGTGCTCCTAAAGCCGACAACAAACCTACAGGAAAGATAGCTGAACTGATTGAAAAACAATTTGGAAGCTTCGATCTTTTCAAAGAGGAGTTCACGAAGAAAGGTGCTACCTTGTTCGGCTCAGGATGGGTGTGGCTCTCTGTCGACAAGGAAGGAAAACTCCAAATCACCCAAGAGACCAATGCCGGCAATCCTGTTCAACGCGGTTTCAAGCCTTTGCTGACCTTCGATGTGTGGGAACACGCTTATTACATTGACTATCAGAATCGCCGTCCCGACCATCTGAATGCCTTGTGGCAAATCATCAATTGGGACGTGGTTAACGAGCGATTGTAAAACTGGATCATTTCCAAAAACAAAGATTGCGGTAAGAAACCTCTTGCCGCAATCTTTTTGTTTTGTTTGAACATGTTAGTGTGCCAGCCTGACGATACGGTGTACGCTGGTGCTGTCACCATAATCCAATTTCAAAAGATAAGTACCTGCACTTAATTCACAGAGGTCGATTGTAAGTTGCGTCCCACTAACCTGTTGTTCCATTACAAGACGACCATAGACATCAAATACTGTGATGTTTTTGACATCTCTATCTGCCGAAATGTTAATCTCGGTATTAAAAGGATTGGGATAAACTTTACTTGTAGCAACAAACTCCTCCACGTCATTGCCTTCTTCAATACTGACTTCTTGGATGTTCTCGCCTATCATAGGATAGTTGGTTGAAACCACGCGGATGCGGTAGTGTTGGCTTTCAGGAACATCGGGAACAGTAGCCCAGATCGTGCCGCTTGTATTTGTCGTAAGGCTTCCCAATTCCGTAGGATTGTCGAAACTACCATTTACATCTGAAAGCTGGGCGATGACACGGTTAGGGCTGGAATTAAGATTATCAGCCGACATTGTTCCAGTCAATGTAAAGGGAATACCGATGACAGTATTCGTGAAAAAATGGTTGCTTGATAGCTGTTCCAACTTTAGTGAGGGATTGTAAATCAACAAGATGTCATCAATATAAAGGTCATCCTCCGAACTGCCACTACCCGGGGTTTGATTGGTTGAAACGCTAAGAAGTATGTATCGCACATCGGTACAAGAACCATTTTTTTGATACGGAATACTCAGCCTTTTCCAGCTAAGGGAAGCATTTGCTCCGGCGGTACGAGTAAAGGCCTCAGATGCAGTGGCCACAAGCATATTGGATGGATCGCCACCACCGCTTGCCAATAATCTATAGTCGGCATCGCCATGGATAACAGAATTGAACAGCGCTTTGTCGGTAGTGCTGTTACTACGGAAGCAAACCCAAGCCGACAAAGAATCGGGCATTGTTGTAATGGGGGTGTTGAATACGTTGTTGGAACGTTGGGTATAGTTGTAATTGTCGGAACCATCGGGCGACATGCTTCCTGCATTCATTCTTCCATTGGTGAGATTGCCGTTAGCCGTGACAAAAAACATGTCTTTTGGGAAAACTCTGATGCTTATTACTCCCGTTGACCCAGGTCTGGTCTGTGAGGACTGCTCAATTTGGCTGGAGACGAGTCCCGAATAATCACCCGTTGCAGTTCCACCTGAATGCCAGTGCACAGGTTCGGATTCTGCGTTTACGCCACGTGATGTCCATTGCTCAAAGCCACGATTTTCAAACTGAGTGCCGTATTGAGCTGAAAGATTCTGACTTAAAATACTGAAAATAAATAATGTAAAAATGCTTCTATAAACTTGTTTCATAGGTGAAATGATTTTGATAAGGTTTCAAAAATAGGAAAAAGAAGCACACATTGGATTTGTTTTTGACTTTTCTGTACTTTTGCACAAATTTTTGAAACTATGAAGAGAATCCTTTTTACTCTTGGTCTGCTGTTCATTGCCTTCGCTGCAAAGGCACAGTGGACTTTGCAAACTTACGGGGAGTACGACTACACACGTACCTCAGGCAGCAGTGCCTCATTGGCCTTGAAGGCTGATTGTCAATTGGCTGAAAACTTCAACATCGGTTTTGGCTATCAAGGCACGACAATGAACCGTCATGCCATCAACCTTCAATGGCAAACCAAACTGCTGCAAGCAGAAAGCGGTACGCTTTACTTAGAGAACCGCTATCTCTATCGTTTGTTCCCCAACTACAACTTGCAGGAGTTCAATGGAGTACTGGACTTGGGCTGGCGCAACCGTCACTTCAACTTCCAATTGGGTTTGACTAACCGTTATACGGCACCCATTCCGCTGCGCAAGAATGGCGGCATGGATGCGGTGTTGGAGCCGATGAATGTCACTTTCTGTGTGGAGGGCAACCTCTTTGACCAGGAGCATCCTTGGAATGTGGGTGCCCGCGTCTCGAATTACCGTGACTTCGTCATCGAACGTTTTACATTGTTTTTCTATAGCGTGAACGGCTATTATGATTTCGGCAACGGCCTACGTTTGACTGCTGAGACAGGATTACATCCTTGTGGCGTGCTTAATTTGACAGCACAGTATAATGGCTGGTTTGGAAACGTCGGCCTCATTTGGAAACCCTAAAATCGCAAAGCGATTTTGTCTCTAATTCCATATAATTCAGACAGAAATTCGATTTCTCAAATTCACTAATTCTTGATAAAATGAAAAAGACACACCTTATATTATTATTTGCAGCAGCCGCTATTTTTGCCACTGGCTGTGACCGTCTTGACATTGCCGGAATGGTCGTCAACCGCAGCGACACCGAGGAACGCGTGGCCGACTGGCTCGACTACAACGCCCAAAACAGTGAACCCGTCATCGAGAACGTTCCTGACGAGTATTGCATCTATTCCACTTCCGACTCACACTATTCTGACCGAGACGGCTTCGAATTGCAAGGGCCTAAAGACCGTTTGTACAAGTACGTCACCATTGAACGTAACGACCAGAAGGCGATTTTCTCCCTCCTCGTGGGCGACTTAGCCAACCAAAGCGGAGAGGCTGGTTACAGAAGAGCCGATTCCTCCATGCGTTTCAATGCTGAGACCCAGGTCAAGAACGACCCTTGCTTCCCTGTTTTAGGCAATCACGATTTGTACTATGATTGTGCCAAATTCTACAAACAGTATTTCCACACTTCGACGTATACCGTGACAGTCAAAACCGTAGGTGGATTCAAAGACCTTTATATCTTCCTTGATTCAGGCAATGGCACCCATGGTAAACGCCAGCTGGAATGGCTGGAGGAGAAGCTCTCGCATCGCAAGGACTATCGTCACTGCTTCGTCATCAGTCACAACTGGTTGTTCCGCACCTCGTACAACTACACCACTACACCTGCTGCCAACTTACCACAAGACGAGCAATACGCCTTCATGGACCTGATGAGTCGCAACAATGTCGATATGGTTATAATGGGTCACTTCCACATGCGCGAGCAACGTCAGTTCGGCGGCGTGCAGTATGTGATGACTGACAACCTCAACGATGGCGGAAAGCCGAGTTATTTGGTGCTGACGGTCGGGGAGAAGGTCAGATATGAGTATGAAGAGCTGGAGATGGAGTAAAAAGGTCTCTACCATCCACTTTTCAACGCACTGAATTACAAATAGTTGATTTCGGGCTTTCCGCAAATGTCTCTACATGAGGCTTAGGCTTGCGGAAAGCCTGTTTTTTCACTATACTTTTGCATGGTCAAACCTAAAATTGTACCATGCGATGAACACAAGAAACCTATTCCTCACAGCCGCCTTTGCGATGGTCAGCGTGGCGGTCTTTGCCCAAGTCGAAATTCCTGAAGTCAAACCGAAAGCCGACAGCCTGCAGATGGCGGTCGACACATTGCTGCTTGAAGGCGTGACCATCACGGCAGAAAGACCATTGTTTTCCGTCGAAGGCGAGAAGACACTCTACCAAGTCTCAGACGACCCGACCGTGCAAGGCGGCGTGGCCTCCGATGCTTTGCAGAATGCGCCTGGTGTGAGCGTCGATGTGGAAGGCAACATCACTTTGCGCGGGACTTCTTCTGTTGAAATATGGATCAATGACCAGCCTTCCAACCTTACGGAAGAGAATCTCAAGACCTACATCCAGACCTTGCCCGCCAACGCCATCGACCGCATCGAAGTCATCACCAACCCCTCGGCACGCTATGCCACCCAAGCCGATGGCATCATCAACATCGTGATGAACGCCAAAATCAAGCGGAACGAGTTCTTTTGTTTCGGAGCCAATGCTTCTTCGCAGCCGTATGTGATGCCATGGCTTTCATACATTTGGAAAAACGAGAAGTGGACAGTAAACGCCTATACGAACGCCTATTGGTACCATGGTCGGAGTGAGGCGCATGCCGATAAAGACTTGTTTGGCGTGGATGAAGAAGGTAATCAATTGTTGACCAGTCATTTGAAAAGCAGCATGTTCAGCAATTACACGACATATAGCCCTGGATTTAACCTAGACTTGACCTACACACCCGATAAGATGAACACTTTCTCCTTTTATGCCATGTTTTGGGATTCATTTGGGCCATCGGAGGTTAGACAGGAGCGCGAACGCATTGAATACATTGAGCAATCGGGCGAATACAAATACTCCATCGTGAACAAATCGAATTCAAACTATCTCTTTTTCCCATGTGGGTTGACCTATCAGCACAAATTTGACGAAGAAGGACATAACCTAACTTTGCGCATGAATGGAAGTGTCACCCGTTCGGCCATTCCTATTGATTATCACAAGATTTACACCTTGCCGTCTCCGTATGAAAGGGCATTTGTGATGGACTATGTCTCAACCAACATTCCCATCAACGCTCGTGTGGATTACAATTTACCTTATTCCAAGAATGGCGAATTTGGCATGGGCATCAATGCTGGTTGGGAAGGAAAAAACGAGCGCAGTCCCTTGGACAGCCTGGCCAATGGCGTATATGTGCACGACTCGGTAATGTCGTATCGATTCCGGCAGGTCGATCATCATGTGGGCGGCTATTTCCAGGTGCGGCACCGTTTCGGTAATTTTACCGTTCAGCCCACATTAAGTTTGAGGTATTATCGTACTGGTATTGTCTATCCAGATGCCCCCAAATATGATTCTACAGCTTATTATTTCTATCCTTTGCCATCGCTGCACCTCTCTTATCGAACCCAGTCGATGCACAACTTCAAGCTGAGTTATTCTTTGAGAATTCAAAATCCTTACGCTGAGCAACTGAGTCCTTTTATCAAATTCGATGAGGAATCATACGCTACGGGCAATCCTAAGCTGAAACAAGTTTTCACCCACAACATTGAGGCAAGCTGGACTAAGTATTGGGACGATTTCGGTTCTGTAGGTTTGACGGGCTATTACAAGGGAAAACAAAACGAAATCAACAAGATAACTGATGCGGCTTACCATGAGCATTATGGCAGGGTGGTCTCTTTCAACTGGCCGGTCAATGTAGACAGGTCGTATAATGCGGGTGGTGAGTTCAACTTGATGTATCGTCCGAACGGGATGCTCAATTTGCGGTTTTATGCCAACCTTTATGACTCTTATATCAAGACCGAAGATGCATTGGAACCGAGTGAGATGCTTTGCTACAGTTTTCGTTTGAACCTTTGGACCAAGCTATGGGACCGTTTGGAAGTGCATGCCTCGGCTTACTACAACTCTCCGACGCAGACGCTGTTTTGGAAGAAGGGTGCCAATTATTCCGTTGACTGCGGTCTGCGTGCCGATTTCTTCGATCATAAGTTTTCGGTGTTTGTCAACGGCTACGATTTGTTTGGCTTGTTGAAGCAAGACACCTACATTGATAGCCCAACAGTAACGGTTTCAGAGACATCGAGATACAATTCATCTTGTGTGTGCGCTGGTTTTACATTGCGTTTCGGCAACATCGAGCTGGAGAGTGAGGCCAAGAATGGAGGCGAGGCGGCGGGACAATAATTGTTGAATTGTTGCGTTGCTGAATTGTTGAATTGATGAATCGTTAAGACAATGCTGAATTTGCTATACAAATCAAGATGTTGGTTGGCCTTTGTGCTGATATGCCTATTGGCGGCTTGCAATGTGAAGTCAGACATGGACAATATGGAACGGACGGTGTTGGAGATCGAAAGTAAGTTCAGCAGGGGAGAAGACATCTCACAGGACACCTCCATCTTTCAGGCGCGGCGTTATTTCAACCTTACTGATGATGCCGAGATGAAGACCTTGTCGGCACTCTACAGCGGTTGCGTCTATTGGCAGCAAAACAACTTCGACTCGGCCATGGCGGCTTTGAATGAGGCCATTGTCACGGCAAGGTCAAGTGAGGACATCAAACTGATGGAAAAAGTGCAGATGACCATCTCAACCTTGAATGGCGACCTGGACCATAGCGAAAATATGATTTCAGTGTTTCTGCGTCGGCGTAAAATGCTTGTCATCATTTCGTTGGTATTGGTTGTGGCGGTCGCGTTGGTGTTTTTCCTCATGTATCGTGCCACTCAAAAACGAGCTACGATAGCCGAACTGAACCTTGACATTACCCGTTTGCAACAAGAATCCGAGGCATTAGCTGAGACCAATCGTGACAACCTCTTCCGAAAGGTAATGATGGTTTACAAGATTTTCTTAATTGGCGAGAACAAGGACATAGACAAACCCTCTTTCCAAAAGCTGAAATCATGTGTCTGCGGACAAGCCGACTCGGCCTATGATGTCATCTTTGAAGAATACAACAAGGTCTATCCCGATGTGGTTCAACGTATTAAAGACAACCAACCAAGTTTATCAGAGACAGAGTTCAAGGTTTGCATCCTATCCATGATGCCTTTCAGTGTGAAGGAAGTGGCCGACATGATGAAGGTTTCGACTGCTATGGTCGGTAAGGCACGCACCAGCATCCGCAAGAAACTCGGAATGACCGAGGCACGGGGAAGTATTGAGGAGTTTGTGTTGGAAATGAAGAAGGGATAGTCTATTATGGTTGGGATTCGAACGTATCCTTATCTGCATAATACACATCAATAACGGCAATCAATGCGGCAAGGCTCCATACAGGGACGGCCAGCTTGTCGGTGTCCAGGAAGTTGTTGAGGAAACCGTGGATGAAGTAGCTGAAGAAAGCCAACGTGGCTCCCAATACGAGCACTTTTGCAGTCTTGTTTTTGCATCGGGCGTATGTCTTAATGCCACAGGTCACCGTGACAACGACGAGCACAACCATGATAAGCGAACCGACTAGACCTTGCTCGGCCAAAGGACCAAAATACTCGGAGTGGGCATTGCCGCCATCGCCCGCGTTAGTGCTGATGATGGTCTTTTCCTTCGACATCTGGAAGGGAGCGTAAACAAACTGATATGTTCCTGGACCCCAACCGAAAACTGGGCGCTCGTGGAACAGACGGAAAGCCGACTGCCAGCGATTGATACGTTCCAGGTTGGAGGCATCGGTAGAGATGTTGGTGATGGATTGGATGTTCTCCACAAGGTCGCCCGAAGCGTCTTGGTTGTTCTTTTCCAGTGCGTCAATAATCTGGTTTTGGAAAGCGAAAAACAAACCCACCAAAATCACGATGGCGGCGGCAATCCAACGGAATTTGATCTTCAGCAGTATGCATATCAGAACACCCAAAGCAGCAATCATACTCAGCCATGCTGCACGACAGTTGGAGAGCATGAGGGCAACGCTAAGCAAAACGACAACACCGATGATGATCAGCCTACGGCTTCGTTTCACCCCGGGCAGGAAAACATAAGCCAGGGCAAGGATGAGGTATATAGCTAGAGCTGCTCCGTAGGCCGTGTGGTCGTTGTAGAAAGGTGTCATCACCCAGTGGGCCGAGTCACCGTCAAACCCGAATTGGGCATGGTGGATGATGGTGTAGACACATACTATGCACAAAGCCGCGATGTAAAGCCAAATGAATCTATGTATGTTTTTGGGATCCTTGAAAAGCATGGCACAGAGGAAGAATGCCGGCACGACAAACCACAATCGCGATAACAGGAACTTGATGGATACCACGGGCATCTCGCTCGTGATGGTAGTGACAATCATCCAGGCGAACATGCAATAAATGACAATGGCGATAGGATGGAGGGAGATGCGTTTGTCGTATTGTCCGTCATACAGCATTTTGGCCACAAACAAGACCAAAAGACCCATCAGCAATGGCTCGGCAGGCAATGAGATGGCCAACCCTACGTCAAGGGCTTTGAGGTTAACCGAGAGTGGCACAGTGAATGCCGTGAGCAACAAGACTTTGTCCATAGAGAAGACGTAAAGCAGCAAAATGCCGAGCACGACAGGCAGGGCGAAGAAAAGGTAGGTGTTTTTCTTCACCACAAGGAACAGCCCCACGGCCACAAACAGTGCCGCGATGACATAGAGCCAGGCTATTTTCGCTTTCTTCTCCACAACTTATTTGTTTTCAGCAACGAAACGCTTGCGGTTTTCGATAATGAAAATCGCCACGATAGAGAGCAGGAAGGCACCTAAACCGCTTAAAGCTACGACCACCCAACGTACAGGGAAAGCTTTTTTGTCGGCAGGGAAGGGCTCGGTGATGATGTTGGAGTAGGTGAGTTGCGAGTGGAAGAAGCGAAGCTCTTTTTCGTAATCCAGTTTGGTGGCGACGTAGGTGTTGCCTTCGGCAGCAATCTTGGTGTGCAGGTCATGGATTTCGGCACCGTATTGTTCAAGGTTGTCTTTCATTTCCGAGGCTTTTGCCGACCCGCTTAAAAGGCTTTTTGTCACTTCACGGGTTTGGCTCGAAATGTCAGTGATACCGTAGGTGGTGCTGATTTCAGTATAGCGTTGTTTCAACGAGTCGATATTGTTTTGTTTTTCCCTCAATTGTCTTTCGTACATGGCTACCACTTCGCCGACTTTCTGTGTATGAAGGTTGTGCACCTTTTGGTCGTAGAATTTGAGAATGTCGTTGGCAATATTGCAAGCCACAAATGGGTCTTTGTCCATCACGGTGATGGAAACGGCCTCGTAAGGAGTCTTGCCAATCTTGATTTTGCTGCGGTATTCGTTGATCATGTAGGTCTTGGCAAATTGGTCGGCCTTGTTGATCTTGTAGTCCGTCCACAAGTCATACTTCTCAACGATGGAATCCATGATGGAGGTTGAGTTGATGATTTCGAGCATCTGTTCGGTCTCGCTTTCATCGGAGTAGGGGCTGATGTTGGCAGGATAAGCCACGGCAACCGATTTGTAAAGCGGGGTAATGAACATGGAGCTGGAGAAAATGGCACCGCAGAGGGCAGCGGCAATGGTGATGATGATGATGTGCCATTTCCATTTCAGCACAAGTTGAACCAGTGAAAGATTGTTGAAATTATTATCCATGATTTGATTTGTTATTTTCGGTGTAGAGGATATTATTTTATTAGGTGCAAATATTGGCTCATTCTTTTCTAAGATGCTTATTTTTTTCCTTGGAGGCCGCTTCCTTTTCGGCCTCGTGACGAAAAAAGTCTTTGGATTGGTCGTAGACCACGATGCAGAAAAGGAGTAGCAGGAAAGTGCTCAACACGGTGACAACCAAAATAATCCAACGCACGGGATAGCTCTTGCGCTCGGCTTGGAAGGCCGAGGTGACTACAAACTTATGCGGTATGAATTCGGTGGCGTCCACTTTGGCTTCCTCATATTTCGACTTGACCAGGGAGAGCTGCAGACGGTCGTTGTCCAGGCGCTCGTTGATGGCGTATGAAGCTCCGCCGTATTCGGCCAAGATATCAAGCATTTTTTGTATGTTGTTGACACCCTGTGTGTTGCCTTTTCCTAATTCAACAGCAAGCTGTTGGCTCAGCATTTCCACTTGCGACTCGTAGTCAAACACCCCCAGTTTTCGCAAAGTGTTGAGGGAGTCTTCAAGCATGTTCATCTCGGCAACGAGGGTGTTGTATTCCTGTTCCACGATGCGGAAGGCCTCAATGGCGACTTCCTTTTGCATCTGGTTCATCGTGCTGTCAAAGATTTCAGCGATTTCATTGGCGATGCGGGCAGAGAGTGCTGCATCAGCATCCAATACGGTAATCTTCACGGCATTGTATTCGGTGCGACGGAACTTGATGCGGGCATCATAGAGTTTGTTCAACTTGGTGATGGGGTACTTGCTGTTGGCCTTGATACCGTAATGCTCCATCAGGTTGAAGCGGCTGATAACTTTGTCGCGCACACGGTTCGAGTTGAGCACCTGAAGCATCTGCTCGGTCTGCTCGTCTTCTCCGATGTTCATGATGTCTTTTTCCGACTGATAGGTTGTGCTTATCAAGACTTTGGAGATGGAATTGCTGGACGTGGGGTAGATGACAGTCGTCGACTTGTAAAGTGGGGTAATAAAATAAGGAGCACTAAAAACAATGGCACAAAGGGCAGCCACGGCCAAAATGATGAGGATAGGCTTCCTATATTCCACCAAAAGCTTACACAAGTATTTGGAACTGTAGTTGTTATGATTATTCTCTTCCATAGATATTTATGAAATAAGTTGACAAAAATAGGGCTTTTTCCCGAATTAACAATGAAAAAAGCCAAATTATGCCTTTTTTTCCTTGGGGATGACGAGGCTCAGGATTTCCTTGAGACTGAGCAGACGTGTAAAGAAGATGGCACCGCAATTGATGGCAAAAGCGATGATGAATCCCAGCATCCAGTTGAGATTCAGTTGTTTTACAAGGAAGGTGACCAAGGCGACGGTGGCCAGGAAAATGACGATATGGAGCCAATAGCGACCGCTTATTTCCAGTTTCAGGATGCGTTTGGCAAGCAGATATTGCAGGAAAGCGGTGACGGCTTGAACACAAAGGCTTGTGCATGCTGCGCCCACCGAATAGAATCGAGGTATGATGATGAGATTTAACAGAATGTTGATGACCACGCCAGCTGCGGCCACGAGGTTGAGCTGCTTGAGGCTACCGTTGGCGGTGAGCAGGGTGCCGAAGACGTAGGTCGTCGACAGGCAGAAGAAACTGCCCATGAGGATGGGGAAGATGTTGGCATATTGCCCGATGCGCTCCACGTCGTCGGCGGTGGCGTCGGCAGGAAGATACATCAGCTGCATGATTTCCTGACGGTAGAAGACGCACATAATCATGACGATGCCCGCCATGGCCACGATGACGTTGAACGAGGTCTTGACCAGGTTGTTCAGCTCCTGCTTGTTCTTCAGCGTGGCGGCAAACATGGGCAACAGCATGATGGCGAAGAGGTTGGAGATGTTGTTGCCTGCATCGAAGAGGCGGTAGGCGCGGCTATAGAAACCGGCTTGCACGCCCTTGTCGTCCAAAAGGCGCTCCAACAACACCGGCTCGATGCGGCTATAGACGCTCATCAACAGCACGAGCAAGGCGAAAGGTAGGCTCTGTCGTAGTATCTCCTTGAAGAACTGGAAGTTGACCTTGAAACTGAGATTTTCGGTGTGGCGCAAGACGATGGTAAGGGCAAGGGCAAGGGTGACGACATAGGCCACGGTCTGGGCTTGCAGGTACCAGATGGCGTTGAACTTCTCCATGGGGAACCAGCCGCTCCACAGCACCAGGCACATGATGATGATGGCCAGCACACGGTCGAAGACGGAGAGGATGCTGTCCTGCTTGAACAGCAGCAGCCCTTGCATGTTCGACCTGAGGAAGAGGATGAAGGAGAGCAGCACTTGGTTGAGACCGCACCAGAACAACAGCTTGAGTTTCAGGCCTTCGTTGTAGCCGCAGAAATAGCCGACCACGAAAATGACGACGGCATATAGCAATCCGAGAAGTAGCTTTGTTTCGGTGAGACCGCCAAAATGCTTGGAAAGGTTTTTCGGGTCTTGCGCGACGGCACGGCTATTGAAGTTGGTGATGCCGAGGTCGAGCAATATATAAAAGAGGTAAGAGAAGTTGAAGAGGGCTTGGTAGGTGCCGTAAGAAGCATCACCAAGGAGGTTTTGCACTTCACGGTCGATGCCGAGAATCCAGAACGGCTTCACCAACAGGTTGAGAAACAGCAGGAAGATGATATTTTTGATGAAGCGGTTCTGCATTGATGCGTTGTTGTTCGGTGGGCAAAAGTAGGAAAAAAAGTTCTTTGAGGCTTTTTTCAGCTCTCATTTTGGAAATAATATGTATTTTTACCCCGTGAAATTCGACTATGTGAAATGAACAAGGAACAGGAAAACGTTGATGTGTTGGAAGAGGAACTGATTGAAAATGAGAAAAGTCTGTTGCTCATCAACGACGATGTGAATACTTTTGAATATGTCATCGACACCTTGATGAAGGTATGCCACCATACTCGCGAACAGGCCGAGACTTGCGCCTGGATAACGCACTACAAGGGCAAATGCGCCGTCATGCATGGCAGCTTCGACGAACTGAAGCCGTATTACGACATCCTGCTTGCTCACCAGCTCACGGTCAAGATTGATTAAGCGCAAAACACATGGCAGGTTACTCTTCATTGGAAATATTGGCTATTCAGCAGGCCTACGAATCGATGCTGAAAGACATACAACCTTTCATCAATGCACCCAATCAGCTGGAATTGATTGACAAGGCTTACCGTTATTGTCTGGATAAATATGACGGCCGGTACTTGTTGTCGGGCAAGGCCTATATGTTTCACCTGATTGAATTGGGGCGTATCGCTGTGCTCGAAGTGGGCTTGGGCTACATCTCTGTGGTGGCCGCTTTCTTGCATGGCATTGATTACAAGAAAGATGTGAGTGGCAAGGAGTTGAAGGACCGGTTTGGCAAGACGGTGGCGATCATCCTTGAAGACTTCAGCCAGATTTCGCAATTGGATACGGAAAAGGTGGCCTATAACTCGGATAACTTCCAGGTGCTATTCCTTTCCATGATTGACGACATGCGTTCGGTGTTGTTGAAAGTGGTGCACCGTGTGTATGACGTTCGCAATCAAAAGGATGTGGAGCCTGATCGGTTGTCGAAGTATTTTCATGAAATCAAATACATCTATATCCCTATCGTTCACCGACTTGGCCTTTATAAACTGAAGGCTGAGCTGGAAGAGAAGCTGATGCTCTTTGAGAATCCGGAGTTGTTCCATGAGATTGAAACCAAGATTGAGGCGACTCATGAAGCCCAAAAGCAGACCGCGGAGAAGTTTGTCGCCAAAATATCGGAAAGCATTGATGCAGAGCTTGAAAGGACGAAGAAAAACGGGAAAAACAAGTTCACATATTCCATCAAGTGGCGACTGAAGTCGATTCCTTCGATTTATGCCAAGATGAAGGCGCAGAATGTACCTTTTGAAGAGGTCTACGACTTGATGGCGGCAAGGGTCATCATCAATTGCGCCTTGAAGGACGAGCAGGAGTGTTGCTGGATTGTGTACTCGGCTATCACGAATATCTACGACCCCATGCCGGAACGCCTTCGCGATTGGATTACCAAGCCGAAAGCCTCGGGATATGAGTCGCTGCACACCACGGTGAAATATGACGACAAGTTGTGGTTTGAGGTGCAGATTCGCACTACTCGGATGGATGAGGTTGCCGAAACGGGTCAGGCGGCTCACTATTTATACAAAGGTGAAAAGGAGACTTCGGAGGAATGGTTGCTCAATGTGCGCCAAGTGCTCGAAAACCCTGGTATGGTGTCGTTTGAGAATTCTTACAAGAAGATCCATAAGTCCGATAAGATATTCATTTTCACGCCTGAAGGCGATTTGAAACAGCTTCCGATTGGCTCAACGGTGCTTGATTTTGCCTACGAGGTGCATACGCGTGTGGGTGAGACCTGCAATGGCGCGCGCGTCAATGGGCGTATGGTGCCCATCCGTCATGAGCTGACCAATGGCGACAAGGTGGAAATCATCACGAACAAGAAACAGTCGCCGCGTGCCGACTGGCTCAATGTGGTGGTCACGGAAAAGGCCAAAAACAAGATTCGTCGCTACCTCAAGGAAGAGGAGCTGAAAGAGTCGGAGATGGGCAAGGGCATGTTGCAACGTAGGCTGAAAAACTGGAAACTGCCATTCTCAGAAACGGTGGTCGACATGTTGGTCAAAGAGTTTAAGTTGGAAAACTCATTGCAGCTTTATCATCGGATTTCTACCGAAAAAATCGATATAGCGGAGGTGAAGCGATTCCTGACCGCTAAGTTCGGTGAGAATGTGGAAAGAGGTGAAAAGCCTGTCCCAGAGACTATCGGGGCTTCAAAAAAGGAGCAAAACGCTGAAGTGGAGGAGTCGCTTTCCATTGGCGAGGACATCAGCAATGTGACCTACAAGTTGGCCAAATGCTGCAATCCTATTCCTGGCGACCGTGTGTTTGGTTTCGTCACCAATGAAGGCACTATCAGCATCCATCGCACCAACTGTCCCAATGCCAAAGGCTTGCAGGAGCGTTATGGCTACCGTATCATCAAGGTGAAGTGGAATGGCGTTGAAGCTGACGGCTCGCAAGCCACCATCCGCATCTATGGTCGCGATGTGATGGGCTTGTTGGGCAAAATCACCAAGGTCATTTCCGAGGATTTGGAAGTCAACATGAAGAACATCGTTTTCAACTCCGACAAGGAAGGCTTCTTTGAGGGAAGGATCGTGTTGCAAATCAACGATGTGGAAGCGCTGGAACAGCTGATCAATAAGATTAAAGCTATTGAAGGCATTGTTGATGTAAACAGAATTGATTGAATGAGGAATGATGAATGTAGAATGCAGAATGAGGAATTATGAATGCTGAATGCTGAATTTTGAATTTTGAATTTTTGAATTTTGAATCTTTGAATATGAAGAAATTATTTTTGATAATGGCCTTTCTGTTTGTGGGTTGGGCATTGATGGCTCAGGATGTGCAGCAGATCGGGAAGATGTACGGCGTTGATTATGAGAAGAAAATCATAGTAGCCACGGGACGACTGCCTGAGGGCATGAAACCCTATAAGGAAACGATGGAGATGAAGGGTGAAACCTATGTCTATTATCGTAGCGAGATGCCGCTCATCACTATCACCACCGATGGGCCGATTGTCAACTCGCCTGCGGTGCATGGAGTCATCAACGTGGCCGATGCCGATGGCAATGTCATCACGATGCACGCCGGATTCAAGATTAGAGGTACTTCATCGCAGCAATACGATAAGAAGTCATATCGTGTTGAGCTATGGGCGGATGAAACGGGAACGGTGATGGCCGACACCACTTTTCTGGGTTTGCGCAGCGATGACGATTGGAATCTGGAAGCCATGTGGGCACAGCCGCTCCGTCTTCGCGACAAGGTGGCCAATGAGCTGTGGATGGAGATGTACCAACTGCCTTACGCAGAGAGTGAGCCTGATGCTTTGCCAGGCATCCGCATGGTGTATGCCGACTTGTTCATCAACGACGAATATATGGGCATTTATGCCTTGACCGAGCGTATGGACCGCAAGCAACTCAGACTGCGCAAATACAATGGAGATATTAGAGGCGTGCTGTACAAAGGCAATGGTCCTGGTGCTCCCACCTTTGACAGTTTGCCCGATTATGACAATACGCAAGACACTTGGGACAACTACGAATGGGTGTATCCCAACGAGAGCGACTCGGCCATCAATTGGAGCCATCTCTATAGTTTCACTAACTTCGTTATAAACGCCTCCGACATCGTGTTCTATTCACAGTATGCCGTCCAGTTTGATAAAAATAACGCCATCGATTACTACCTGTTTATCAATAGCTTGATGGCCATGGACAACATGGGAAGAAACCTGTTTTTGGCTCGTTACAAGAAAACGAGTGCCTATATGTACCTGCCTTGGGACTTGGATGCCATTTGGGGCTTGGACACCGATGGCAACAAGACCCACAACGCGGCTGGTTTGAAGAGCAACGGCTTCTACAATCGTTTGACCCAAGACTGTTATGACAATGGATTTGTGGCTTTAGCCAAAACGCGTTACAATGCCTTGCGCAATGATATTCTGACTACAGAACACATCATGGAACTGGTTCAAAGGCAATACGATGAGTTGGTTGAGAGTGGTGCCTATGACCGTGAGCATGAGGCTTGGCCTGAATACACCGTTGATGAGAGCCAGTTGACCTACATGAGTGATTGGCTGGACGACCGTTTCAGTTATTTGGATGGCGAAATCAACGCAGGGTGCGGCACTTGGGGCATCGAGGCCCCTGAACCTGTCGAAGGCCTGACTCCAATTGTTGAAATCTATCCTAATCCTGCCAAAGACCGTATCAATTTGCGTTTTGCAGAAGAAGTCGAAGCGGTGGTCAGTCTATATGACATGACTGGTCGTTTAATGCAATCGTTCGCTGGACAAAACCAATTCCTCGTTATCCCGACCCGAAATCTGTCTAAAGGAATTTACACTTTGGTGACACTTATTGGTGGAAACCAGCAGGTCGATAGGGTGGTGGTGGAGTGAAAATTTACGAAGTATTGCAGTTTAAAAGTCTAAAATTTACGAAGTATTGCAGTTTGTATGCAAAATTTGTACGAAGTATTGCAGTTTGAAAGACTAAAATGTACGAAGTATTGCAGTTTGTTTTGCAAAAAAATAGTATTTTTGCGGCAAATTTATCACCATGTTGGAGAAAAGAATTATAGAAGAAGTGCTGACCGAGCAACATCAAGAGCTGTTAGCGTTGTCGAGTGTAAAATTGTGCTCTCGTAGAGAAGAGGCCTTGATAGACTTGGAAAGCTCTATGGCACAATGTGTTATAGGTGTGCGTCGGTCGGGGAAATCGTCCTTGTGTTACAATATGTTGCATTTGCAGAAGGTGAAATTTGCCTACGTTAACTTTGACGATGAGCGCTTGGAATCTATAAAAAGCGAAGACCTGAACAATGTTTTGGAAGTGCTTTACAAGATATATGGCGATTTCAAATGCTTGTTTATCGATGAGATACAGAATGTGAAGGGCTGGTATCTTTTCGTGAACCGCTTGTTGAGAATCAAGATGCGCGTTGTGATAACGGGTTCCAATGCCAACCTACTCAGTGGTGAATTAGCCACTCATTTGACAGGACGGCATGATGAGATAGAATTGTTTCCCTTCTCATTTAGGGATTTTTGTATCGCAAAGGATGTTGATACAGAAACACTTACCACGAAAAACGAAGCTTTTAGGCGTGAGGTGTTCGACCTTTATCTCAAACAAGGCGGTTTTCCAGAACTTCTCCATAGGAAGAACAAGACGGGTTATGTGAATACGCTCGTTGAGAACATTCTGAAAAGGGATATAGAGCAACGTCACAAAATCAAATATAGTCGTGCTTTCGAGCGACTTGCTCAGCATTTGCTTAATGTGGCTCCCATGACTGTAGTGTCGTCCGATTTGGCCAAGTTGATGGATATCAAATCAAGCCACACGGTTGACAATTATATCAATTATTTGACCGAGGCCTATCTCCTTGTAGAATTGCAGAAATACTCTGTAAAAAGCAAGAATAGGATTTACGACAGAAAGGTGTATGCCGTTGATGTGGCTATGATGGATGGCCGTGAGGATGCTTTTGTGGGCGACAACCTCGGCTGGCGTTTGGAAACGTTAGTGTATATAGAATTGTTACGCCGCAACCGTCCTTTGGAGCGAGACATCTATT
Source organism: uncultured Bacteroidales bacterium (assembly GCA_900317155.1). Classification (GTDB taxonomy): domain Bacteria; phylum Bacteroidota; class Bacteroidia; order Bacteroidales; family F082; genus Limimorpha. The sequence continues at coordinate 183,187 of ONFO01000007.1, read as the reverse complement.
ATTACAAGAATATAAACGGCTATGAGGCAGACTTTGTGGTCTGCAAAGGCAATAAAGTCCAGGAAATCTATCAGGTTTGTTATGATCTCAGTTCAGATAAAGCTCGGAAAAGGGAACTACGAGGCTTGCTCACAGCAGCGAAAGAAACAAAGTGTGACAAACTTTTTTTAATAACGGATTTTCATAGGGATACAATACAACAAGAGGGAAAGACCGTGAAAATTATGCCTGCATACGAGTGGATGCTTGGAGAAAGGGAAGATTGATGTATTGTAAGGCTGTCGGAGACACAAGATTTTGTGTCTCTACAATTTCCATATAATTTCCACCTTCAAATCCGTCTTATGGTTCCCTTCAATCAATGTCAGTCCGCTGCCTATTTCATCGCGGTCGCTGTAGATGGTGCGGCCGATGCGGGCGTAGAGGGTCAAGGCGTTGAATAGCTTTACTTTACCTAATAGATAGATTCTCATTCCTTTGCCGTATAGGGCAGGCACGCTGAAGGAATACAATACATCGTTTTCGTAGGCATAGATACGGGCGTTGTAGTCCTTGGCATCGAAGATGGCATAGCGGAAACTGAAGCTATAGGGTTTGTTTTCAGGTTTGTAGGCGATGTCCTGACAGAGGAAGTAACCGTGCTCGTTGATGCCGTCGTCGTTGCGGTAATAGGCATATTCAGCTTTGTTGGTACAGTGGATGTCCCAGCCTAATTCATAGTTGATGTTGAACCGCACGGCGTTCTTGGTGTAGAAGATAGGGTAGTGGCTGAAGATAAAAGCGTCCGTTGAGTTCTTCATCTTGGTCTTTGAGCGGAATTGCAGGTAGGCATGTGTGCGGCGGTTGAAGCTGTGGCTGACGCGCAGGTAGTAGTCGTGGCCGCGGCTCGGTGCGTTGACTTGTGAGGTCAGCCAGGTGAATTGGAACTGGTCGACATAGGCGAGGATGTTCCAATAGGGCGCGGGTGCGGCTTCCACGCCGAGATAGATGCCACGTTGCCCTTGGTTGCGGCCGCCTTCGCCGAAAGCATTGCTCATGAGGTTTTGGTAGGCCTTGCCATAATCGCGGTACATTAGGGTGAAGTTCAAATAACCGGCAGGTTTTACGGTCAAGCCGACCAAGCCTGCAAAAGCCAACGGTCCTTGAGCCTGTCGAAGGGCCGTGCTGTCAAAGTTCATGCTCATAGCGGCTTCGCCAAACAGCGCATATTTCCCTTTCACATACTTGAAGTCAATACCTTGGTTGGTAAGGCTTTTGCCCTGAAAATAATACTGGTTGTAATGGCTGGGCTTGAGTTCGAGTGGTGCGCTGAGCCAAGTGTGATGGGCAGTGTAACCTATTTCGAAATGGGCGATGGCATAAGCTAAATGTCCACCAACGACTTGTTGACGGATGGCATGGCGGTCTAAAATTTCACCGATAGTGCGATGATAGCCCGTTTCTTGCAGGCTGCTGACGAGTTCGGCTTCATTTTCTATGGTGTCGACCATGCTGATATTAGCGTCTATCATGCGGTTGGAGTAGAAGAGGGTTCCGCTGAAAGGTCCGCTACCAAGGGTGACTGCCGCGCCTCGCATAAAGGCATATTCACTGGCCGAGCCCTTGGGGGTGATGCCTCGTCCTTGTTTCATTACGCTGCTGCCCGAGCCTGCTTTGCCGAAACTCATGCCCGACCATAAGGTCAAGCCTTGGCCAAATGCCAATTGATAGTCGCCCAAAACTGCTGCTTTTACAGGCCCCAAGTCTTTGGCATAGAGGTGGAAACCAACGAAATCGAAGCCGCGATAGAATTTGTCGCCCAACAGCTTCTGAATCGTGTCGCCGACCTTGTCAGTGAAGAAGATTTCGCCCGCGTCTTTCTCAAGTACAAAGCTTGCCCGAATCTTGTTCCTATAATTATAGGTGTATTTCAGCTGGTATTTCTGCGGGTTACCGAGATAGCGCGAGTTGGGCTTGGCCAAGAGGGCGGAGTCGTCGATGGGTTGGTAACCTTGCTGTTTTTCAAGGATTTGTTCGTAACGACCCACAATCTGGTGTTTGCCATAGCGCGCCATTTTGTTGAGCGTGAGTTTGTCGTTGCTTTGGTCTTTCTCGATGCAGACCACGGGCCGGATGATGGCCAGAGTTTGTTCATCGAAACCTTCCACCATTTCCAATTCGTCGAGGAACATAAAATCTCCATAATAGCGACGGTATTTCTGCAACTCTTCATACTGGAACACGTTGAGCAGGCGTAGTTCCACCAATTGCATCACCTCAGTGCTGTTGATGTTGATGGGATTCTCGCTAAAGAAGATGTAATTCTCCAAAAGGTCTTCAAAATCAATGTCTTCATCGCTGTCTTCGGCAAGGCGTTCCACCTGTTCGATGAGCAGTTGGTTCAAGGCTTCGGTGCTGAGCGTGTCGATGGCGATCTGTGCCTTGGCGGCGACAACGAAAAACAAGGATAATATGAGGATAGCCAGTTGTTTCATTTTATTTTCCAATGCTGAAAATCATTCCGATTTGTAGGGAGGCTCCCAATTCGTTGTGCAGCTGTGCCGCGACGTTGATTTGCGCAAAGCGGATGCCATAGCCGAGTCCGAAACTCAAGATTCCTGGGTTGGTTTGCGCCCCTGCGCGGATGTAGAAATTCTTGAACGCTTCATACTCCAACCCTCCTCTAAGGCTGACTCCCTCGCGCTCCGTGTTTTTCTCTATTTCGCATTGCCCGATGAAATCCTTGGTGAATTGGTAGGCCAAGCCAAAACGCATCACGATGGGCAACTTCTCATGGTTCAAGGTCTGCTCCAACCGGAAGTTGACGGGATTGAAAATGTAGGTGCCAAGCGTCAGCTTGTCGGTGACTTGCGATTGTAAGCCCAACTCAAAGGTAACGGCTCTATATGAGCCATAGTCATTGCCGATTTTCAGCAAGAGGTAGTCGAGCTGAAGTCCGATTTGTAGGTAACGCCCGAAGTCCTTGGCATAGGCGAGCCCAAACTTGTTCTCGTTGTATTTCGATGAACCGAATTGGTTGAAGCTAAGACCTAAGCATCCGAACTTGGTGGGCAGGGCAAAGGCACCGCATTTGTAGGCCGTTTCGGGAAGCATCCAACGGTTTTCATAGTACAATCCTAAGCTTATTTTGTTCAAGTTGGCCAAGCCGGCGGGGTTGTTCTGCATGGCCCACAGCCCTTGCGAGGCCACCGACGAGCCTCCCATGGCTGCTGCACGACCTCCGAGGGGATGGATGAAGTCGTGGGCGAAAAGCGTTGAAGTTGAGAAAAATAGGGTTATTAGGAATAGAAGTTTTTTCATACAATTGGAGTTTTATGGTGCAAATGTAGGACTGTTTTTTTACAAAAACAACATTTCGTCAAGCTCAATTACCTTTTTTTACTATTTTCGCAGACTAATAGCTTTTGAATATGGTTTATGTCATAATCGTTTTAGCCATCTTGTTGGCTCTCATCGGTTTGGTCGGTGCTGTCGTTCCAGGTATCGCGGGGACACCATTCAGTTTTCTTGCCTTGTTGGCCTTGTCGTTTGCCGAAGGTGCTACCTATTCCGCTAAGTTCTTGATTATTATGGGTATCATAGGCGCTATTGTCTTCACTGTAGATTACGTTGTTCCTATCTGGGGGACAAAGAAACTGGGCGGAACCAGAGCGGGGGTTAGAGGCAGCACGATAGGACTTTTTGCAGGGCTTTTCATCACTTTTGTTTTCCCAATTGGCTTTATCGCTGTCCTTTTGGGTCCCTTCCTTGGTGCCTACATCGGTGAGAAATTAGCTGGTACAGATGACCATTTGGCATGGAAGTCGGCATTTGGTTCGTTCGTCGGCTTCTTGTTGGGTACGGGCATCAAGTTGATTTATGCCTGTGTATGTATATATTTCATTGTTAAAGAGTTAATAGCAATATTATGATAGATTTGGAAGAAAAAGCGCGGCATATTCGTGAATTGATATTGACCGCTTTGGCTGAGGCTGGCTCGGGACATACGGGCGGCTCCCTCGACTTGGTGGATATCTTCACGGTGTTGTATTTCAACCATTTGCGCCATGACCCGAAACGTCCTGATTGGGAAGACCGCGACAAGGTGGTGCTTTCCATCGGGCATACGGCACCTGTGCTTTATGCTACTTTGGCTGCGGCTGGTTATTTCCCTGAAAAGGAAATGCTGACCTTGCGCAAGTTGGGCAGCCGACTGCAAGGACATCCGAGCTACGAGTTCCGTTTGCCAGGCTTGGAGACCTGTTCGGGTTCGCTGGGACAAGGGCTTGGTGTGGCATTGGGCATGGCTTTGGCGGCCAAGATGGACGGCAGCCCCAACCGTGTGTTCTGCATCATGGGCGACGGCGAGCAGCAAGAAGGAAGCGTGTGGGAATCAGCCATGGCTGCGGCGCATCATAAATTGGACAACCTCTGTGCGATTATCGACCGCAACCGCTTGCAAATCGACGGCGGCACCGAGAAAGTGATGGCTATCGACCCTTTGTGCGACAAGTGGAAGGCCTTCGGATGGCATAGCATCGAGATTGACGGTCATGACTTGAGTCAAATCAAGATGGCTTTGGAATTGGCTGATAAAGAAAAAGATAAGCCAACGGTCATCATTGCCGACACCATCATGGGCAAGGGCGTGAAAAGCATCGAAGACAACAACCAATGGCATGGCAAAGTGCCCAGTCAGGAACAACTAAAGGAGTTTTTGCATGAACTATACTAATAAAGGCAACAAAGCCACAAAGACAGGCTTCGGTGAGGGCGTCCTCGCTGCGGCTCAACAAGATAAAAGGGTAGTTGGTCTGGGTGCCGACATCACCAATTCGGTGGGAATGAACCTCTTTGCTGAAGCTTTCCCCGAAAGGTTCTTCTCCATGGGTATTGCAGAGCAGGATGCCGTGGCTACCGCTGCTGGCTTGGCATTAAGCGGAAAGCTTCCCGTGTTCAGCACCTACGGCGTTTTTGCTGCACATCGTGCCAACGACCAGATTCGTATTTCGGTGTGCTACAACAACGTGCATGTCGTCATAGGAGGTGCCCATGCAGGCGTATCGGTCGGACCCGATGGTGCCACCCACCAAGCTTTGGAAGACATCGCCACCATGCGTGTGCTACCCAACATGACTGTCATCTCGCCTTGCGATGCCACCCAAGCCAAAATCGCTACGGAGAAAGCCATTTTGGAATGCAAAGGTCCTGTTTATGTGCGTTTTGGTCGTGAAGCAGTTCCGGATTTTACCGATGAAAACCAAGACTTTGTAATAGGGAAGGCGCAACTGATGCGTGAGGGTACGGATATTACCCTTGTGGCTACGGGTCACGAGGTGTGGGAAGCCTTGGAAGCCGCTCACATGTTGGAGCGAATGAATGTCTCTGCCCGCGTCATCAATATGCACACCATCAAGCCGTTGGATGGCGATATCCTCAACAAGGCTGCCGAGGAAACCCGAATGATCTTTACTATCGAGGAACATCAAATCGCAGGTGGTCTGGGCAGTGCCGTGGCGGAGTTTATGGCCGAAAACCATCCCATTCGTGTATGCCGCATTGGAATGGCCGACCGCTTTGGCGAGTCGGGGCAGGCCATGGCGTTGATGCACAAGTTCGGTTTGGATGCTGCGGGCATCGTCAAGCGTGTGCTGGAGATTACATCCAACAAAGATTTCAGCGTCTATATCCGCAGGTTGGGCAAACCTTTCGATACCTATATCAAGAAGTTGTATGACAGCAAGAGGTTGTATGAAGGCTATGATTACCACGATGAATCCACCTTCGAGAATTGTTATGACACGAAAGTCTATCGGCATTATATCGCTCAAGGCAAACGTGGTCACGATGTGTTGGAGACTTTGGCGCGCGCCCTTCACGACCATTTCATCACGCATCAACTATACAAAATGCTTGATATGTATGATGAGAAGGATATCATCGGTGTCATGGGCGGTCACGCCAAGCGCCGCGACGACCCGCAATACCGGCAAATCGTGTTTTTGTGCAAGAAACTGACGGAAATGGGGCGCTTGATGGTCACGGGAGGCGGTCCAGGAGCCATGGAAGCTGCGCATCTTGGTGCTTGGATGGCGGGTAGGAGCGAGGCCGAGACCAACGAAGCCGTTGACATGCTCATGCCTTCGCCGACTTATAAGGATGAAGGTTGGCTTCGCCGCTCTTTCGAGGTGATGGAACGTTTCCCCTTGCAAACGGACTACCGTAGCCTTGCCATCCCGACCTATTATTATGGTCATGAGCCGACGGCACCTTTTGCCACCGACATCGCCAAATATTTCGACAACAGTGTGCGTGAGGATGGCATCGTGACCATCGCCAAGGGAGGCATCATTTACACCCCAGGCAGTGCAGGCACCATGCAAGAGATTTTCCAAGACGCAGGCCAAAACCATTACGAGAGTGAGGGTTATGCCAGCCCGATGATTTTTATGGGCAAGGACTATTACACCAATTATATTCCGGCCTATTCGCTGCTGAAGGACCTGAGCGACCGTGGCATCTTCAAGAACATGATTCTCACCATATCCGACGACAACGACGAGATTATCGATGCGATAGTGCGGTTCAAAGAAGGAAAATGAGCTTCAAAAGTGCTTAACAATTCAACAGTTCAACAATTCAACAATCAACAATCAACAATTCAACAAAACATGTTCTCCTGTCCCATCCAAATCCGAATGAGCGACCTTGACCCTTACAATCATGTCAACAACGGGTCGCAGTGCAACTATTTCGACATGGGTCGAAGCCGCTATTTCGAGCATGTCTTCCAAACCGAAATTGACTGGCTGACCTTCAAATATGTCCTCGTCCACGTCGACCTTGATTTCCGAAACCCCGTGCATTTTCACGACCCCATTGTCTGTGAGAGCCGCGTCACCGAAATAGGCAATTCCAGCTTCAAAATGGAGCAATGCCTGAAAGACTCCGAAACGGGCGAGGTCAAGACCTTGTGCCACGCCGTGGTGGTCTATTTCGACCGCGAGGCGAACAAGGCGGAGCGGATTCCTGATGAAGAACGTGAGATGTTGATAAATGAATCGGAAAAAATGGCCAATGGCTAATGGCTATGGCCTATGGCAGCTTAAACGGAATGGTAAGTCCAAATTCTCGTAAAAGCTGCCATAAGCCATGGTCATAGTTTATAAAACAAAGATCTATTCCAATGAAAAAACTGACTTTTACCTTAATTAGCCTCATCGCCACAATGAGCCTCCAAGCCCAAACCGAAGCCGAACAGAATGCTTGGAACGATGTCAACGTGTACGAAATCAACCGCTTGTATCCTCGGACGAATGTCATCCCCTTTGGGGAAGAATGGTCGCAATGCCTCAATGGCGACTGGAAATTCAATTGGGTCGACTCGCCCTCAAAAGCCCCAGCCGACTTCTATAAGGAAGGCTACGATGCCTCGAGTTGGAAAACCATCAAGGTGCCGGCCAACTGGGAGTTGAATGGCTACGGCACGCCCATCTACGTTAATGTGGACAACGAATTCCATCCCAACGAGCCGCCTTTTGCCCCAACGGTCAACAATCCCGTGGGCTGCTATTTGACGGAATTCAATATTCCAGAAACATGGAAAGACCGCTTGACCTTCATCAATTTCGGCGCGGTGAAGTCGGCCTACTATGTTTGGGTGAACGGCCAGTTTGTGGGCTATTCCGAAGATGCCAAGACCAATGCCGAGTTTGACCTTACGCCTTACGTCAAGGTGGGGAAGAATACATTGGCGGTGAAAGTCTATCGTTTTTCAAATGGTTCTTACTTCGAGTGCCAGGATTTTTGGCGTTTGAGCGGCATTGAGCGGGATGTGGTGGTTTATTCCAAACCCACGCTGAACGTCTACGACTATGAAATCCATGCCGGTTTGGACAAAAGCTACCAAAATGGGACTTTCTCAATCAAGGTCAAGCTGCAAAGCAATACCAATAAGATACAGAAAGGCAGTACATTGATTGTTGGGGCATACGAAGGGCCGGAGACAAAAGGCTTCCCCGAGCATATCCTGTTCACACTCACCAAGCCTATCAATGAGTTGACCTTTACTCAGGCAGACGATGGCTATTATTATGCCGATGTGGAGTTGTCGGTTGATAGCGAGGAGATAGGGAAGGTGTTGCCATGGTCGGCGGAAAGCCCTACCTTGTACCAGCTGAGGATGTCCCTGATGGATAAAAAAGCCAAAACCATCGAAAAGCTTACCTCGTCATTCGGCTTCCGCACCTCGGAGATTAAAGATGGTAAACTACTTATCAACGGGCAGTATGTATTAATAAAAGGTGTGAACCGCCACGAGCACGACCCCTACACGGGCCATGTGATTTCACGTGAGTCGATGGAACGCGACATTGCCTTGATGAAACAAATGAATATCAATACGGTGCGCACCTGCCATTATCCCGACGACCCGTATTGGTACGAACTCTGCGACCGTTATGGACTTTACGTTTGGGACGAGGCCAACTGCGAATCCCATGCCCAAGGCTATGGTGAAAAGAGCCTCGCCAAAGACCCACAATACAAGGAAATGGTGTGGCATCGCAACCGCAATATGCTTGAGCGCGACAAGAACCACCCTTCGGTGATTATGTGGTCGATGGGCAACGAGTGCGGCAATGGTGTCAACTTCGAGTACACCTACGACTGGATGAAAAACCGCGATAATACCCGCCCTGTGACATACGAAAGAGCCGTCTACGACCGCAACACGGATGTCATCGGCTTGATGTATGCCAGCCCGAAATACCTGCAAAAGTTTGTGGACGAAGGCCTTGACAAGGCAGGCAGACCTTTCATTATGGTGGAATACTGCCATGCCATGGGCAACAGCATGGGTGGTATGCAAGACTATTGGGACGTGATTGAAGCCAACGAGCAACTGCAAGGTGGCTGCATTTGGGACTGGGTGGACCAGAGTTTCATCGTCCATGATAAGGACAAGGATGTGGATTGGCTTGCCGTGGGTGGCGACTTCGGCCATGCCTATGGTGTGGGCGATGATGATGCTTTCTGCGCCAATGGTGTGGTGAGTTCAGACAGGAGGCCACACCATCATGCCGCCGAGGTGAAGAAGGTGTATCAGCCCATCAAGTTCACCGCCAAGGACTTGACTTGGGGAAAGTTCGAGGCCAAGAACTGGCTTTCGTTCACCAATGCCGCAGCATTCGATTGCGATTTTGAAATCTTCTCAGCCGAAAAGACGTTGCAGAAAGGTAAAATCGACCTTGATATTGAACCCTTTGGCACACAAGAGATTAACATTGAACGCCTGCGCATTTACGGCAATCCTGGCGAGGAGTTCTTTATTCGTTTTTTGGTGAAACTGAGAGAAGACGAGCCCTTCATGCCCGCTGGAACGGAGGTGGCTTACGATGAGTTCAAGCTGGATTGGCCGTCGGCACCGTTGGAGTCTTTGGTGAAAGAGAAACCTGTGCAGTTTAATTCGGGCAGTGGCTCGGTTTACAATGATGATTTCACGGTGACTTTCGATAAGACAACGGGTGCCATCAATTCCTATGTCGTTAACGGACAGGAACTTTTGAAAGGTGAGTTGAGAGACAACTTCTGGCGTGCCCCGACCTTGAACGACGAGGTGGACAGTTGGGCTTTGCCGCGTTGGAACAAAGCTGGTTTGCAGAACCTGACGGTCAAGACAGGCGGCTTGCATTTTGAAAGGCTTGATGACAACACGGTTTCGGTTAATGCCGACTTGGAATATTATGACAGCATGGGACAGTTGCAAATTGTTGTAAATAAGGTGTATCTCATCGATGGCGAAGGCAACATCAGCATCAGCAACCGTGTGGAGCCGATGGAAAGGGTGACTTCCTTCCCGAAGGTCGGCATGCAGTTCCGTATGCCGTTGGACTATAAGGACTTGAGCTGGTTTGGCAAGGACACCGAAAACTATCCCGACCGTAACGCCTCGGGCAAGATGGGCATTTATCAGATGAATGCCTTGGATTTGTTTGAACAACATGTTGTGCCTCAAGATAATGGCAACCACGCCGAAACGCGCTGGATGGTTTTGACGAGCGACAAGAGCAATATCGGATTGTTCATGACGATGCAGGAGCCGTTCAACTTCAGCGTCTACAACTACGATGACGCCAACCTGACCCAAGCCCATCGCATCAACCAACTGGAGCCCAAGGATTTCCTGACTGTAAACATCGATTACAAGCAAGCAGCTATTGGCACAGCCACTTGTGGTCCGGGGGTGGATGAGAAGTATGTGCTGGGCAATCAGGTGTATGAATACACGGTGATGCTTCGTGCCTTCGACAAGACGACAGACCCGATTGAGTTGACCCGATTCCAACTGCCTCAATTGACGGAAATGATGGTGCCTTCGCCTGTCATCCATGCAGAGATGGCTGGGAATGAGGATTATCGTATCTACAACCGTCCCTTGACGGTTACGATGACCTGTGTCGACTCGGAGGCCGAAATCCATTACACCACCGATGGCAGCGACCCAACGATGAAGTCCCCCAAATACAAGTCGTCGTTTGTCATTGTGAATTCCTGCATCATCAAGGCGAAAGCTTTTAAGAAAGGGATGGTGGAGTCGTTTACCACGATGCGCGTCTTCAACCGACTGAATATCAAGAACACGACCTTCGTCAACCCGCCTGTGGAGCGTTACGGCAAGGATGCCGACATCGCCCTGATGGACGGAAAGAAAGGCGTTCCTGGCGATTATTACAACGACTGGCTCGGCTTTGAGGGTGTCGACATGGAGGCCACTATCGAGTTGGCCGTCCCCACCAGCATCAACATGGTGAAGGTAGGCTTATGCCATGAACCGCAGTCATGGGTGATGTGGCCCAAGGGTGTGTGGGTCAGTTTCTCAAAGAACGGCAAGGAATTCACCGACTGGCAGCTGGCCGAGTTGCCCGTCTTCGACCGTCCCGACAAGATGCAAGGCTTTGGAAGGATAGAAGCCCGTCTTCGTTCCGACGGCGCGCAGTGGAAATACGTTCGCGTGAAGGTGGAGAACCAAGGCGTCTTGCCCGAATGGCATCCCTATAAAGGCGAGAAGGCCTGGATTATGGTGGATGAGGTGGTGGTGGAGTAGTTGAAAGTTGAAGGCTAGCGAAAAACAAGTCAGCGCAATTTATATTGTCCGCTATCACCTTTACCCCTCGCTGAGGGGTCGGAAATGGTAACGAATGATTTCCGAGTACTCGCTGAGGGGTCGAAAAAGGTAGTGAACGATTTTAAATGTCCAAAAAGTGGACAATTTGTCATGTTTCATCGTTTTTCACCACTCGCTGAGAGGTCGGGGTTAGTGGTGAGACAAAAAAAAGCGCTGAAAATCGGACAAAAAGTCATGTGCGACGATTTTTACCCCCTCGCTGAGGGGTGGAAGGTCGTAGTGAAGGATTTCTGGGTACTCGCCGAGGGGTTGGAAAAGGTAGTGAACGTTTTTTTGGGTACTCGCCGAGGGGTCGGGCGTCATTGCAAACGATTTTCGTCCTATTGTTTTGAAGTGTTTCTTGTCGGGGAGACAAGATGATACGTCCCTTCGCTGGCAGGGTTCGTGCCATGTGGAAAACAACCAAGCGCTTTTCGAGGTGCTATACGACAACGAGGCCAAGCCTCAGAAGGGCAAACTTGAACTGAAGCGTGAAGCTGCCGCCAAGTTGGAGAGGCTGTTGGTCTATCTCGACGGCATGGCCTTCAAAGACCCTGACACTTACGGCAAGGACTACGGTTATGTGGTTGGCCTGGTTACCAACCTTAACAAGACCTACAAGCGCAAGGTCAGGAATGCGAAGGAAAACCCCGATGAGGGCGAGTGTGACGAAGGTGACGAAGAGAAGGAATCGCCCGAAAACGTCGATGAGCCAAACACCGGCGAGCTTCCCGAGAGCGCTGACTCCACAAGAGTAGCGTGATGCCCAAGGCAGCAGCTTGACTTCGGCCACTGCTGCCTTTGCCTCCCCATGAGCTTTAGGGCTTGTGGGGAGGAATTTTTATGCGCTTTTCCTTTCAGATTGATATTTTTCTTTATTTTTGCCACTGCTTTGCGTCTAAAAAACGCATTGCAGACATATTGCTGAATAAGATAATGTATCTTATGACTGAGGTTTAACACCTAAAATACCGGCCAGTATTTACACAAACCTTGGGAAATAGGATGCGCCGATAGGCGTACCATTCCTAATGTTTAGTGTAAAGGGCGGTTTTAAAACTGGCCGGTTTTAAGCCCAGGTGTTTGAACAAAAGGAGTTGGATACGCCTTTTTTCAGCGAATTTATTCTGATAGAGTTAGATTATTAAAACCGGCCAGTTATGAACAATCTAATTAAAGCATCTGTCAGCCATCGTTGTACCTTGATGAATAGGAGAGTGCAGCGATGAATGGACATGTTCATACAATAGAATTGAACGCAAAGCCTCAGCAGACTGAAGACTTTGTGCCCTCTAGCATACCCTCTCTATCGAAAAAAGCCACTTTCTCAGGACACGAAACCTTTCACTGCAAAGGCTTATGGCTGAAAAAAGGCTATGATTTTGTCAAGGAAGGTTATTCTTTTTATGATGAAGATGCTGTTGTCAAATTGGGCGTTGGTAAGAACATGGTGAGTTCCATTAGGTATTGGCTTAGGGCCTTTGGGATGATTAACCAAAACAATGAGATATCACCTTTAGCGCATTTCATTTTTGACACAGAAACTGGCTGTGATCCTTTTATTGAAGATACCCAAACACTTTGGTTGTTGCATTGGAATCTGATATACACCAATTATGCAACCATATACAAACAAGTCTTTATCAATTTCCATAAAGAGCGAAAGGATTTTTCTAAAGCAAATGTCTTTGCCTTTTTGAAGCGCAAGTATCTTGACAAGTCTTTCAGTGGCGTTGTGTGGAACGACAACACCATCAACAAGGATATTGCTATGTTGATTAGAATGTATGTTACACCAGACACAAACATCTATGAGGATTATTCCTCAATCTTGCTTGACTTGAACCTTATTAAGCATGTTGAAAAAGAAATGTATGAGTTCAACTATGCCACCAAATCGAAAATCAATCCTTTGATTTTCTTCTATGCTGTTCATCAAGTATCAGGCGGAAGTCAGGTAGTAGAATTTGAAAAAATACTCGAATTGTCACTTGTTTTCTGCTTGTCACATAACGAATTGTACGACATATTCAACCATCTTACAGCTATCAATTCCAACATTACATTCGACAACTCTGCTGGTGAGCAGTTATTTGCTGTCAAACAAGATTTCAAAGAATTTGATATTTTGAATATGTACTATAATTTGGCGGATTCTGCATTTATGAAAAATAAAAACAATAAAGTATGAATTATTCTAAATTGTTTGATTATCAATCTTTTGGTTTTTGGGATACCGACCCATATATTGAATTATGTTATAATTTAGCTTATAAAAAGTTAGATGAAATGTATCCAGATTCTCAGTTGCTTGCATGCGATTGTTTTGGCATTTCAATAATAAAAAACAATAAGGCTTGCTGCGAAGAAGTGGCATCATATTCTACTGGTCGTTTAGGAAAGGCAGGGCCTCTTGCGATGAGAAATGAAGTGACAAAAGAAGTACATGTCTTATGCTTGAATTGAAAATTCTAAACTTATAGAATGCTGTTGTTTCAAACCTAAATGTATTGATTATTTGAAAGATGAAGTATTCAACATCAGTAAATATAGAGCGTGACAGCAATAAGGCATTCAACTATATTGTAACCGCCAACGCCAAACAAGCCATTGGCAAAATAGTTGACTTTTTCACAGCCGGAATACATTCGTTCTGTCTGATCGGCTCTTACGGCACAGGCAAATCAAGTTTCTTGCTTGCATTGGAGCAATGTTTAAGCGAAAAACAGCCAACCGCAAATCAGTTAATCAAGAACAAAGGACAATTCAACGGATTCACTAAGTTCCGTTTTGTGAATATCGTTGGCGATTACCAGCCGCTGATTGAATTACTCCAAGCCCATGTTGAGACGGCAACAAGCAAGAAAAACAATGTCTTCGCTGCAATAGATAAGTTGTATAACGATTGTCAAAAAGACAATTCCTTTTTGGTTTTTGTGATTGACGAGTTTGGCAAAGTGCTCGAACACGCCGCCAAAAACAACCCTGAAAAGGAAATGTATTTCTTGCAGAAATTCTGCGAATATGTAAATGACACTAGTAAGAACATCCTTTTGCTAACCACTCTGCATCAAGGTTTCAACGCCTACGCAAAAGACTTGAAACTTGAACAAAAACAGGAGTGGACTAAGGTAAAGGGCAGAATACAAGACATTGTTTTCAAAGAGCCGATTGAGCAGTTGCTTAATCTTGCAGCCACCAAAATTGCTGCGAAACGAGAGACGGCAAATAACACTGGTATACACCAACTCTACGATTTAGCCCTCAAATCAAAGTTTGCCAACGACAATCTGAAACCCGATGTCGTCTATGCGTTATATCCAATGGATATCTTTGCCGCCTATACTCTAACGCAAGCCAACCAACGTTACGGACAAAACGAGAGAACCCTATTCTCTTTTTTAGAGGCCACTGGCGAAGATTCCATTGCCCAATTCTCCGCATCAGAGAATACACTTTACAACCTCGTTAATGTGTACGACTATGTCCAATACAATTTTCATTCGTCTCTGTCCGAGGTAAACGCCGATTCAACAAATTGGTCGGCAATCAAAATTGCCATTGAACGTGTTGAAGGACTACCGTTGGAAGGGGCTGAAATAGAAAAGGCAATCGGTCTTGTCAAGGTAATCGGTTTGCTCAACATATTTGCTTCTTCATCGGCAAGAATCGATTCAGATTTTCTTGCTCAATATGCCCGCTTATCTATGGGCATCGATGATATCGAGCCTTTGATGGGCAAACTGGAGAAATCTCAAATAATCCGTTTCGCTAAATACAAGTCAAAGTATATTCTTTTTGAGGGTACTGATGTAGACATTGAGATGGGGCTTTACAATGCCTCATTGGAGTGCAAACGCACTGACGATTACATTGACAAGTTGAAGCGTTTGTTCACGTTCCGCATTTCCATTGCTAACGCCCATTACTATCGCACAGGAACACCACGTTATTTTGAATATCAGATAACCGACACACCCATCACAAAAATGCACCAGGGCGAAATCGATGGAATAATTGATTTGATTTTCGCCAAAGGCAATGACTATTCAGTTATAACAAACGATTGTTTGTCGCAGAAAGGCATTGCCGTTGCCTATTGCATTTTCAAAAACGCACAAGAGATTATCGACCATATTTTTGAAATCGACAAATTGGAATGGGTGCGTAAATACTACATCGAAGATGAGAATGACAAGGTGGCCAATAAGGAAATTGAGAACCTTATTGAATACGAAAAATCGCTTCTGAACAGATGCGTTACTGACAGCCTCTTCTCTGATGATGTCAAGTGGGTTTTCAACGGCGAGTGTGTTGACAGCATACACTCTCAAAAAGATTTAATGAAATTCTTGTCCATCATTTCAGATACGATCTACAGTGCTACGCCTGTTTTCAAAAACGAGTTAATCAACAAGCACCGCCCAAGTGGTACCATGTCGGTTGCCCGACAAAACTATTTGAACGCCTTGCTCGAAAACCGAGACAAAGAAGATATTGGATTTAGCAAAGAAAAATACCCGCCAGAGAAATCCATCTATCTCACAATGTTGAAAAGCACTGGCATCCACTCATCCGAAAACGACTCTTTCGGTTTCAGCGAGCCAACCGAGCCGTCTTTCTTGCCGTTGTGGGAATGCTGTATGGACTTTTTAAAATCCGCACAACAAAAGCGGCGCAAAATTGGCGAACTTGCCAGCATCTTGTCTGAACCACCTTATGGCATCAAACAAGGTTTTATTGAATGTTGGTTGCCGTCATTCTTAATCATCAAAAAAGATGATTTCGCTCTTTATAGTGGCGATGCCTATATTCCGTCTATCAACAAAGAAGTATTGGATTTGCTGTATCGCAATCCCAATAGTTTATCAGTTAAGTCATTTTGCGTTGAGGGCATCAAACAAGAGTTTTTTGAAAAATACCGCGAGGCTGTCAATCTTAAAAAGACCGACCTCAACGGCAGCTCATTTATTGAAACCATACGCCCGTTCCTGACATTCTACAAGCGTTTGAACACTTATGCCCAAACGACCAAAGATATTTCTTCCGAAGCGAAAAAGTTCCGTGATGTCATTGCACGAGCCACAGACCCGGAAGCAACCTTCTTTGAGCAATTGCCCGAGGCTTTAGGCTTCAGAGAAGTTGTCTTGACTCAAAACCCAGAGGCCATCGAGAGTTTTGTGACCGTTCTGCATAATGCCATAAGGAATCTGAGAAGTTGCTACGAAGAGTATGTCAAATCCATTGAGCAGCATATTCTCAAGGCATTGAAAATCAAAGAAACGGATTATCTCTCCTACAAGCCGATTATCGACAAGCGGTATGAATCCGTCAAAGCAGCTTTGATGCCCAACGATGTCAAGAATTTCCATTCTCGTCTGACTGGAAACTACGACAATCGTACTACGTGGATAGAATCTGTCTGCTACGCCGTGTTGAACAAACCGCTTGAAAAGATAAAGGACGCTGAAAAAGCGTTCTTGCTGACATCGTTGCAAGACAAGCTGTTTCAACTTGACGATTATGTTGAGATGCACAAGACAGACAGCGAATCGATTATCAGGCTGCATATCACACAAAACAAAGAGGGCGCAATAACCAAACAGGTTGTTGTACCTCAAGAGAGCTTGCAAGAAGTCAGTCTGCTGGAAAAGAAATTGGAAGATTTGCTTTCCGAGGATAATACCGTCAATGTGGCGGCACTCATAAACCTGATTAAAAAGAAACTACAATGAATCAAGTCAGACATGTATTAGGCATATCAGGTGGTAAGGATAGTGCGGCATTGGCTATTTATTTAAAAGACAAATATCCAACGCTCGACATCGATTTCTACACTTGCGACACCAAGTGCGAGTTGGCTGAAACAGAGCAACTCGTTGAGCGTTTGCGTTCTTATTTGGGTAAGATAACCACACTTCAAGCCGCCAAAGATAGCCCCGAGCCCACGCCGTTTGACCATTTTTTGAAAATCAGCGGGGGCTTCCTCCCTTCTGTTCAACAACGCTGGTGTACTCAAAAAATGAAATTGGCTGAATTTGAGAAATACGTTGGCGACGACATGGCAGTTTCATACGTCGGTATTCGTGGCGATGAAGACCGCGACGGTTACGTTTCAACCAAGCCAAACATCCAAGCCATATATCCATTCAGGAAGAACATTTGGAGTTTGGACGTGATAAACAAAGTGCTAAACAACGCAAGCATCGAAAAATTCAACGACTGTTATTCATCCGTTGCCACCGAAGACATCTATGACCAGGCAAAGCAATTCATCAACACTCCATTGACGAAGGATTTCTACTACTCCAAAAAACTAAATGCTTTGCTTGATGTCGACATCAAGACATTCAACCATGCCGTTTTTGCTTTCCTCAAAGCATACACGGATTATCCTGTTGGCAAGTTGGATTCTTTTCCTTTACTGGACAACGAAGATGTACTTTGCAAAGAGGATATTTTCAGGATATTGGAAGAAAGTGGCGTTGGCGTTCCGGCATATTACAACCTCATTGATTTCGAGGTTGACGGAAAGATTGGGCAATACTGCCGCAGCCGCTCGGGATGTTACTTCTGTTTCTTCCAACAGAAGATCGAATGGATTTGGCTTTACGAACAACACCCTGACCTTTTCAAAAAAGCGATGGAATACGAGAAAGATGGCTACACGTGGATTCAAGGCGAACCGCTTGAAAAGCTGATTCGTCCTGAACGTGTACGCCAAATCAAACTCGACCACATAAAGAAGACAGAGGACTTGAAAGCAAAAAGTAAAAACAAGCTGCTGATAGACCTTTTTGAAGATGATGATATTAACTGTGCTAATTGTTTTATATAGATGCTAAAAGAAGTAACATTTCCAGCACACCGCCATTTCAAATCACGGACAGAGTGGGAACCTATCGGTTTCTTCTCTGATTGCCTGTGTAATGCTACGCAATTCGATTTGATGTTAGGCTTCTTTTCCTCATCTGCCATCAATGTTTTGGCTGACGGTTTTGCATCCTTCCTCTACAATGGTGGTCGTATGAATCTAATTGTAAATGACATTCTTACTGAACAGGATAAGAACGCCATTGCTAATGGCAAACTCGATACACCCATCCCCTTTTTCGACATTACTGACATTGAAAAATTGAAATACACATTATCTGAGCGAGATGCTCACTTTTTTGATTGTCTTGCTTGGCTCATTCGCAACAATCGCCTTGATATAAGAATCGTTGTACCGAAAGACGGCATCGGCATTTCACATACCAAAACAGGTGTTTTCAGTGATGGTGTGAATAAAGTTGGTTTTGATGGTTCTTGTAACTTTTCACGGTCGGCGTTGATTGATAACATCGAAAGCCTTACGGCTTTTTGCGACTGGGACGGCAACCCTGCATCAGCTACAATAAACAAAATCAAAGGCGAATTTGAACTTGTGTTCTCTGGTAAAGATGAAAATGTCGTTTTTGTCCCAACCGATAAGGTTAAAACTCACATCTCAGAATCATTCAAAGATAAGGAACTAAAAGATTTGCTGGAAGATGAATACAAATTCATTCAGCAAGATATTGCAAATAATACATTGCCTAAATCCGTTGAAAAAGCATTGGATAGAGCCAAAAACAAAGTCGAGATTGAGATAGAGAAAATCAAGAAACAAAGCGAAGCAATAGAACCTATTGATTTTGGCAAGCCTCGATTTCCATACGAGACTGGCCCTCGTGACTATCAGAAACAAGCATTTGATAATTGGAAAGTGAGCCAAAAAGGATTGTTTGCCATGGCAACCGGCACAGGTAAAACAATCACCTCATTGAATTGTTTGTTGGAAATATATAAGAGCAAGCACTACTATAAAGCTATTATTCTTGTTCCCACCATTACATTAGTCGAACAATGGGAAATCGAGTGTAAAAAGTTTAATTTTAGCAACATTATTAAGGTCTGCTCAAAATATAATAATTGGAAATCAGCAGTGGCCAATCTTCGCTTATTAGAAATGACCACCCCCAATAACGACTTGTCATACATTATTATTTCTACATATGCTTCCTTCGTTCGCTCTAATGTTTTTTTGGAACTGAATCAATTCCCAAAAACCAAATTGCTCCTAATAGCAGACGAGGCTCACAACATGGGAGGTGGTTTGATGGCTCAACGTTTGTCGGATATAAAATATTTACGTCGTATTGGCCTATCGGCTACGCCAGAACGTCAATATGATGACATAGGTAATCGTAAATTGATGGATTTCTTCGGTTGTGTAAATGGTTACACATTTGAGTATTCAATGGCCGAAGCCATTCATAATGGAGCTTTATGCCAGTATTACTATTATCCACACATCGTTCATCTGACTGAAACCGAAATGACAGAATATGTCGAACTGTCAAAGAAGATTGTCAAGATAATGGGTTTTCATGATGAAGACAGTCAGGAACGATTGAAAATGCTTTTGCTAAAACGCAAACGAATTATTCACAAAGCAGCTAATAAGTTGTCTGCCTTCCAACAGATTGTTAAACAGAGAATGGAAGAAAAAGGCAATCTAAAATACACATTGGTTTATGTCCCTGAAGGAAACAAGCCCGACACTTTTGATGCAGATATTTTTGACAAGTCAGATACACTTGTGTCAGACCCTGAAACAGAGCATTTAATTGACGATTTCACTCGAATTGTCCGCGACATGGACTCCCATATTATTGTTCGCCGGTTCACTTCCGAATCAACCGACCGCGACGCAATGCTCAAAGGCTTTGCCGATGGCAGTATTGATGTGCTTACCTCAATGAAATGTTTGGATGAAGGTGTTGATGTGCCTCGAAGTGAATTGGCAATTTTCTGTGCTAGCACAGGAAACCCTCGCCAATTCATTCAACGCCGTGGTCGTGTTTTGCGCACACATAAAGACAAACGCTTTGCTATTATTCATGATCTAATAGTTATTCCAGACAATGTCTTCGATGAAGAGTGTTATGAATTGGAAAAAAACCTAGTAAAAAGCGAGTTAAAACGAGTTCGTGACTTTGCCCTTTTGTCAGAGAATCTGAATGATACCGATAACGAGTTACAAGATGTGTTGAATCATTATAATCTATCCATATTTAATTAGTGCAATATGAGTACATATCAAACCAACAGCGATAAGATTTTGCAAGCTGTAATTGAAGATGAGCAACTTGTCAATTGCTATGACTACAATCCCAAAGATTATTGTACAATAGCAGAAGCTTTGGATTCTGACATTGCAGTAATTCAAGCCGTTGCTCAAATCATTAGCAAAAATGAACAGAAGGCTACCGAAAAAGAGATTTACAATGAAGTTAGTAACTTTCTAAAGTCAAATATATGATTATAAAAGAAATAAGAATCAATAACTTCCGTAGTTATTACGGTTCCAACCACCTTTCGTTATCAAAAGGCCTGACTTTGGTAATTGGTGACAATGGTGATGGAAAAACGACCTTGTTTGAGGCTTTGGAATGGCTTTTCGACACAACAGGAGAAAATCGAAAAGAATCGCACATCTCTGAAAAGCGAAAATCAGAATTAGAAATTGGAGAAAGCGATGAGGTTTCGGTAAACATAACCTTTGAACATGACGGCGAAAAGGAAATAGAAAAAAGTTTCACTTTTGAACGAGTATCCAAAGACAACATTCGTACAAAGGATTATAAGTTCGTTGGATATTTTATCGATGGCGCAGAACGCCATTCCATTTCTGGTGACAGACTTTTGAACATGTGTTTCGAGCCTGTTATTCGAAAGTATTGTCTATTCAAAGGCGAAAACGAACTAAATGTGTTCGACAATGATACTGCATTGAAAACATTGGTTGATACTTTTTCTGGAATTAGACAATTTGATGAATTGGTTGAGATGACTGCCAATTTTGAGCAGAAATCTGCCAATGCTGCCAATCGAGAATTACAAAACGACAAAAAAGTATCGAATCAGGCAAAAGATTTGAATGCACGATTAACAGATGTTACAAGCGACATTCAGAGTATCAAAAACGAACTCACCCAAAAAAAGATTTCCATTTCCGAGTTTAAGTCTAAATTGGCATTGTTAGAAAAGAATCAAGAAACTTCGGAACGATATCAAGATATAAAAGATAGGATAAAAGGACTAAAAGAAAAACGTGCAAAACTGGCTGCTTTGTCCTCTTGCGAGTACAGCACCAATCTCTTAGATGAATTCTGGGTTCTACGTTCATTTCCTGCTGTAATAAAGGAGTATTTTGCAAAAGTATCTGCCTTGAGCAAAGAGAAGCGACAACTCGACAAGCAGGAAACTGAACGCCGTGCAAAAGAGGCTGGTGAACGTGAAGCAATTCTAAAAATCCAGAAGCTTGCTAACGACGCCGTTCCTCTACCATGGAATTTGCCAGATAAAGAGACGATGCAGGAAATGATAGATGATGAAATATGTAAAGTTTGCAACAGGCCAGCACCTAAGGGCTCTGAAGCATACGATTTTATGTGCAAAAAATTAAACGAATATCTTTTACATGTTACTACTGAGGCAAGCAAAAATACAGATGTAAAAGCAGAGAACACCGAACCCCTGTTCCCAAATACATTCATTGACGAGTTGCACTCTCGACAAATAAAACTAAGCGGAGAAACGGAACAAGAAATATCAAAAATCGCGACTGTCATTTCCGAAAATCTTGCATTTGTAACTAAAAGAAAAGCAGAATTGGCAGTTGTGGATAAACAATTACAAGAATTAGAATCAGAGCAAACCGATTTACTCATGCAATCTGGATTAAGTGCAGATTTGCTTGATAAGACGATTTCTGATTTAAGAGGCTTCTTTGATGCCAAAAGCCAAGCAGAAAGTCGTGTTGTTGAATTAGAAACCACATTAAAATTCAAGGAGAGCACAAAGAATGAAATACAAGATGCGTTGTCAAAACTTGAACCCACAAGTTCAATGACTCAAGTATATCAGCGTGTTCATTCTGCATTTGAAAGAATAAACAAAGCATTCTCGAACGCTAAAGAGCAAAACATCAATAATTTCCTGCAAATGCTTGAGTCCGAATCAAACAAGTATTTACAGAAGTTAAACAAGAACGATTTCTATGGTATAATCCGAATCAGGAAAACTATCAACAATTCTGCACGTATCGAGCTTTACAGCGACAATGGAACGCGCATTGAGAATCCGAACGGAGCACTGAAGACAACTATGTATATGTCAGTTCTGTTTGCCATTTCACAAATCACAACATTAAAACGAGAGCAAGACTATCCGTTGATTTTTGATGCACCAACATCTTCATTTGGAGGTTTCAAAGAAGACACATTCTACAATGTAATAGATACAATTGATAAACAATGTGTTATAGTCACTAAAGATTTACTTAATATCGACAAAGAAACAGGACAAAAAACATTGGATTTCGATACAATTAACAAACTCTCTTGTTCTGTATATCGCATTGAGAAAACAGAGCCTTTCAACGATAAAGATTTGTCAACCATTCAAACAGTTATTAAACCAGTAAGATAAAGAAATATGGCAACAGAAAAATTATACGAGTCGTGGTCTACTCGAAACCCTCAATGGGAAAAAAGGTATGAAGATAGCATAATTGCCAACTTCTGTGATTATAGACGAGGAAACACTTCTCTTAGAGAAGATCGAGGGAAGGTCTTTGGTGCAGGATATGAAATCTTTATTATAGCTTTCTTTATCGGACTGTATTTCAACCAAAAAAGGCCGCTCAATAAAGACGCTCAAAAACGCAAGACCTTTGGCCAGCCTATTCAGTATTGGGGAAATATTGAACAGCGAGGAAGCCGAAAACCATATCCAAAACTGCGCGATTTTATTTTCACCGCCCTCATTGCTCGTACAGACATTGATTTCATCGCATTAGAGAAAGGCGAAATGACCTCACGAAAGGCTGTAGATATGCTGATAAAAACCATGGAAGAGTATGCCAATTGGGGCTTTCATTTTATTGAAGACAAGATGACAGACGACCCTGGGTTTTTCTTTCGTGAAACTGCTTTTTTGGAAGTGTTTTTAGCGTTCGATGCCCCAATTGCTGAAAAAGCGGACGAAGACGAGCCTGAGCCATTAGGTTGATTGTCAGGATATTTCGATTATATGCTTCTACGTGAAAGGGAATGGTGAGAATTAAACTATCGCTATTCCTTTTTGCATACAAATATGAAAAAGTCTGCATTCTTATGCCACCATTAGTAAAGAAGCAAGTGCAGCTAATCCATCGGCAAACAATCGACGGAATCTGTTGTCATCAGTAAGCTTGTGCTCCACTATATATTCGCGTAACTTTGTGCGCCATTCCTTGTTTTGGAGTAATATCCATAGGTCATCGTCGAAGCAAGCAAAATGGACATTTTCTTTCAGCCAAGCCCTTGATGGTGTCTTCCCATAGAAGTGTTCTGTTTTGAGCCATAAATGCCAGAAACCATCAGTGGCCAAATGCCAGTATGGGTTAGCAATGTCAGCAGGCTTGTTGAATTGAGAATGACGGGTGTATTCAAGCATTAGTGTCAGATAACGCTCTTCAAGCCATTCGTTCAATGTGAAGTGGTTGTTGGTAAACACTTCTGCATCAATGCCGTCAATTAGTGCAAGCATCAGAACTGGCTTTGCCACAATCACCTCACCACGAATCTTCGCTTGGCGGATTGTTATTATCCTGTTTGTGTAGTGGGCAAAACATTGAGTGTAGTTGTAGTATTTGAGTGTGCGATTCATTATCGTTGTGTCAAACTTGATTTTGCAAAGATAGTCTTTCTTTTGCATCTCAAGTCAATTGGTTGCAAAATGAGATAGTAAGTTTTTTTGTTCTTCATGACGGTTTCAGAAAGCATGTAAAATGTGAAAAATGCTCTCAACTGCAAAGGAGATGACGGATCCTTTTCCGTAACGACGGTAATGGGGAGGGAACGTTGTAGATAAGTTTGACGATTGCTTTCTTAGGGCTTTTTTGTTTGAAGTGCGTTGTCGTATTGAAAAAGTCTGTAATATTGCAAAACAATAACAAAAACAACAACCTATGAAAAAACTTATAATTACATTTGCTTACCTTATCATTATGGGTGGCGTCATGGCTCAGGAACATCTTTCGTTTAAAGGTGTTCCTATTGATGGATCTTTGAAGCAATATACAGAGTCTATGGTAAAAAAAGGTTTCCATTACGAGGGAACGAAAGATGGTATAGCCATTCTCTCTGGAGATTTTGCGGGATACAAAAACTGTAATATTTGTGTATCCACTTTGAGAAACTTTGATGTGGTCAGCCAAATCTCTGTGTTGTTTCCAGAGACAGTGCTTTGGGCGACATTAATTGATAATTACGAAAACCTTAAAACTTTACTGAATGTAAAGTATGGAGAGCCAAATTACAATAAGGAAGAGTTTACAAAGTATAATGGAGATGATAATGAATCGAAAAAATATGCCGTACATAACAGAGAAATAGAGTGGTATGCTATATATGAAACTGAATTAGGTGATATTGAATTAACACTTGTTGGAGGGACATTTATAAATAAGGTAAGAGTTAAATTGTCTTATTATGACAAAGTCAATTCCAATAGAGTTAGGCAATCAGCTATGGATGATTTATAACTAAAAGAAAGGACGACCCCACCCCGATATGCAATGTCGGGTTTTCATAATAAGAAGGATGACAATGATAGGCCGCAGCCATAGATGCCCGCCAGCGCACGAGCCCATGCAGGCATGACATGGCTGCTGGACCCACCCGCATCCTGATACAATACCCCCAAAACAATTAATGACAATTCGTGGTACATTAATGCTAATTCGTGTAAAACAACCAACCAATGAAAATTCGTTGTAATAGAATTTCCTCCATCCCCTTGCGGGTTTGTGGAAAAGTTGTAATTTTGCAGGCAGAAATCAATAGGGGAACAGTCCGTTGACGTCCACAATTTGGTGATGACCTTTCGAGTGAGCCAACCTGTCGATTTCTTTTTTTATGCCTCTATTGCAGTAATGCAATACTGTATCTTCTCTCCTGTGCGTTTCACACCAACCATCATTTTTACAAGGCCAATGCCTATCAATTCATAGTGCATTTCCAGCATATAGGAAAATATCTTTTGATTGGCGACCCCTTTCTTCGGAGGTTTGGGCTTTCCATAAACCACAGCATATCGTAATATGGTGTCCAATTGTAGAAGAGCCAAGGTTGAAGAATATTTTTTTGAGGCATGCCGCATGGTCTCGGTTATTGAAAGATAGCGTATGTTGATATAATCTTTCAAAGAGCGGTTGTATACTCTTTTGTCTGGGTTCTCCTCCGTCCATTTGCGATACACTTGTGAAATGATCTCTTGGCGTTGTTTCATGGCTTCTTTTCCTTCCTCCATCGGAATCAAGAAGGTCTTGTCGTCTTGTGCTTCCATATATGTGTGTCTTTATAATCGCTACAAAGATGCAACCCTTGTCAAGACTAAGCCGTTGAACAAACGTTTGTAGTCGACTGTAGTCGTTTGCTGTCGTTTGTTGTCGGGTATGTAACTGGAAATGAAATGGATGATTTTTTTGGAAATAAATCTTACATGAATCTGTTGTAAATGGAGCGCTTCGTGCCTCGCGATGACGGCAAGGGGCTCTAGTGTTGTCGTTCCGTTTAAGTGCGGGGTAGGGGACAAAGTCCTGAAATCGAAGATTAGCTACGCTGAATGCGGAGCATTTCGACGTAGTCAAAGGACGACCCTAATTCACTCCGATATGCAATGTCGGGTTTTCATGATAAGACGGATGACAATGATAAGCCGCAGCCAAAGATGCCCGCCAGCGCATAGGCCCATGCTGGCATGACATGGCTGCTGGAGCCTCGGTAAAAAGAGAAAAATCATCCATCATCTTGCGGGTTTGTGGAAAAGTAGTAATTTTGCAGTGTCGTTCTGGAAGGGAGTGTCTTTCAGGTAAAATCGGCAATGAGTGCAGTCCTGTCGATTATCGGACGAATAGCCCAGTTTCATCTGGGCTTTTTTCGTAAGTCAAAAGCTGAAAGGAGAAATGTTTTTTCTTTTCCATTCCATTTCTTTTGTATGATGACTCTGAACATTTGGCTTTCCAACATGATTTTGTTTTTGTCGGATCTCTTTTCTTGCAATTCTCCAAATTGAACTACGATGGGCACGAAATCCTCCACCTCAAAGCCTAGTTGGTTTATTTCTGTTTCATGCTTGTCGATGATGTGTGACAATCCAAAACCTTTGTGTTTCACTGGGTCGGTAACTTCTCCCCAAACTATATCAATGTCTCCGATATCGTCTCGATGTAGTGAAGCAGGGCACTCGCCTTGTTTCTGCTGCCTCAAAAACTTGATAGCCTCTTTCGGTTTGCCTTTGAATTGGGTGTAGATAGGGCCAAATATCCCTTGTTGTAACTCTTCCATTTTCAATGTTTTTGTAATTGTTTCGCAAAGATGCAACCCTTGTCAAGATTAAGCCGTTGAATAAACGTTTGTAGTCGACTGTAGTCGTTTGCTGTCGGGTATGTGGCTGGAAATGAAATGGATTTTTTTTTGGGGGGAAATAAATCTTACATGAATCTGTTACAAATGGATTGCTTCGTGCCTCGCGATGACGGCAAGGGGCTCTAGTGATGTCGTTCCGTTTAAGTGCGGGGTAGGGGACAAAGTCCTGAAAGGACGACCCTAATTCACCCCGATATGCAATGTCGGGTTTTCATAATAAGATGGGCAGATTCCTAGGTGCCGCAGCCATAGATCCCAAGCCGCCGCACATGCCAGCGCGGGGATGACATGGCTGCTGAATTCTGCCGCAGCCATAGATGCCCGCCGTCGCACAAGCCAGCGCAGGCATGACATGGCTGCTGAGCTACTGGTTACCGCAGCCATAGATGCCCGCTGTCGCACAGGCCTATGCTGGCATGACATGGCTGCTAAGCTACTGGTTGCCGCAGCCATAGATGCCCGCCATCGCACAGGCCCATGCTGGCATGACATGGCTGCTGAGCTACTGGTTACCGCAGCCATAGATGCCCGCCACCAGCGTACAGACCCATGCTGGCATGATATGGCTGCTTGTTTCCACCATAGGTGTGACATGGTCATTAGAATAAATCGTCGCAAACATGTCATATTCACTCATAAATGTATATATTTGCGACACGAATATGGATAGAAGAGAATTTATCAAAGTCGCTTCAGTAGGGGCATGTGCCGCAACCTTGCTTCCCTCGGTCGGTGGTTTGTTGACGGGTTGTACTCCTGTCATCAGTGACGGTGACAGTGGCGGTGGCCTCGACAGTGGTAAATGGGATTTCGACGAGGTGGTTGACCGCTCAGGGACGTGGAGCATCAAGTACGGACGGGCTTCCGAGAATCAGATTCCCATGTGGATTGCTGACATGGACTTCCGGACGGCACCAGCTGTGTCGTCGGCCATGAAAGAGCGGCTGAACCGTGACGTGCTGGGCTATACTTTTACACCGGATGAGTTCTACCAAAGCATCATCGATTGGGAAAAGGAAATGCATGGCTGGCATGTGGATAAGGAATGGGTCTCATACTGCCCCGGCGTCATCACCTCCATCAACCAGGCTTACCTTACCTTTACCTATCCGGGAGACGGCATTGTCGTCATGCCACCCGTTTACAACCTCTTCCGGATGTACGCCGAAAGGCTGGGCCGTCAGGTCATCGACAACCCCTTACTTTTCGACGGCGAGCATTATCAGGTAGATTTTGACGGGTTGGAAAAGACGCTCTCCCGCAAGGATGCCAAGATTCTTGTCCTTTGCAATCCTCACAATCCCGCTGGCCTTGTCTGGGATCGTGATGTGCTCAGGCGGATCGCCACCCTATGCCGCCAGAATGGGGTGCTGGTCATCTCGGATGAGATTCATGCAGACCTTACCCTCTATGGTCGCCGACACACCCCGTTTTGTAGTGTCAGCGAGGATGCGGCAGCCATAGGCCTCGTTTTTGCCGGTCCGACCAAGTCTTTCAATTTGGCGGGAGTTTCGATGACTGCTTATTGTGTCATTCCCAATGAGGAACTGAGGGAACCTTTCCTGAAGCAGCTGAGGGATGCTAAGCTTGACGAGGCGCCCATCGCCAGCCTTGTCGCCACCATCGCCGCCTACACCGAAGGGACTCCATGGCTACAATCGCTCAAAGAGTACCTTCAAGGCAATATACGGGAAGTCGTCGATTTCTTCTCCACAAACGATTTAGGCATCAAGGCCATTCAGCCTCAGGCTTCTTTTCTTGTCTGGCTGGACTGTCGAGCGATGGGGCTTGGGCAGGATGAACTGATGCGATTCTTTTCGGACAAAGGCCTCTTGTTGAGCAACGGGGCTGCTTACGGCCAAGGCGGCGAAGGATTCGTCCGCATGAACATAGGCTGTCCCAGAAAAATCGTGAAGGAAGCGTTGGGAAGAATCTTACGAGCTAGCAGCGGTCTGGAATAACCCCGTTCCCCGTTCTCCCGAATTTGCAATTCGGGAGGCGAGAATGTCAGCATTTGCAATGCGGAAAAACACCGCCATTCGACTTATTCCAACTTCCCTGAGCGTTTGAGGCGAGACTCAAGAGGAGTCTTTGTCGTGGAAAGGTCGGAGGTTTGAACCTCGGTTTGTTGACCTTCGATGTCGAACTGAAGCGTGGCGCCGTCGGCGCGAACGTCCATGGTAACCGGAGCACCCATCACAAGAGGCAGGTTGATGTCGTCATGACCTGCGGGAAAGCCGCACATGACGGGAATGTTGTAATCCGTAAGATAGGAGTGAAGCATCGCTTCCACACTCTCGTAGTCGAACTCGCTGCCGCAGCTGACAAACGACCCAAGAATGATTCCTTTGCAACGGTCGAGTACACCGTTCATGGCAAGGATGTTGAATTGACGGTCGATGTTGTGCATCGATTCCCCCACCTCCTCAATGAACAGAATGATGTCATCAGCTTTGGTGGCGTCGGCTTGAGTGCCTAGGTTGGGAGCAAAGGTGCAGAGGTTGCCGCCTACGAGCACACCTTGGGCATGTCCCGTAATGTTTTGTGGATGTGTTGGTAGTTCATAACGTGGCACCTGACCCATCAGCAGATCGCGCATCAGGGTGCTGGTAGCATCCGTTCCACCGGCAGCAAGGAACGAACTCATTGTTCCGTGAACGCTCATCACACCGGCTCGGTTTTCTAGGCCGTGCAACGTGGTGATGTCGCTGAAGCCCACAAGCCATTTTGGATTTGCCTTGAAATCGTTGTAGGACAATTGGTTGATGAGTTGAATGGTGCCATATCCGCCACGGTTGCAGATGATGGCTTTAATGCCGCGTCGGTTGAGAGCCCAACGCAGGTCGCTGACACGTTCCTCAACAGTACCAGCATACTTGTCTTGGTATATCTTGCCCACATTGGGACCAATGATAGGTGTCAGTCCCCAACCACGTAACACTTCTGCGGTGCGTTCCACGTTCTCCATCGGCGTATAGTAGGATGGAGAGATGAGTGCCACCGTGTCGCCCTCCACTAAGTAGTTGGGCTTCTCACATTGTAGCTTCACTATCCCATTCTCAGGGTCGGTCGTTTCTTTTTGGCATGCGATCATAACACCGCAGAGGATAAGGATGGCGGTGAGCATCCAGCGTCTTATCTGTTTCTTCATATTCTTATAAGCTAATTGAAAATAAAAGGAGTTGCGAACCATCGTAACTCCTTTGCTTTTTATAGTATTTTCGGTACTTTTTTTCTTGTAAGATGTTGTTTCTCTTACCATTCCACCGCCATGCGTTGCACCGGCATCGTCATGCATCGGGCGCCGCCGCCACCGCGTGAGAGCTCGTTGCCCTCGAAGGCGACGATGCACTTCCTCACGTTGTTCAGGTTGACCTTGTTGTTGGCCACATCGGCAGCTGTGATGATGTTGAAGCCAGCCTTGTTCAGGGCTTCCAAGGTGTGCTGGTTACGGCCGTAGCCGATGAACTTGCCAGGCTCGAAGCAGAAGAAGTTGCAGCCACTGTGCCATTGCTCGCGGGCAGCGAAGTCGAGGTTGCGGTTGCCGCAGTAGACGGGCTCCAAGTCGATGCCGAGACCCTTCAGTCCGGCAAGCAGGTTGGGCACTTCCTGACCGACAGCCTTCTGACCATCGATGGTGATATGGAAGGTCTTGTAGGAATTACTCATGATGACGGGCTCGTAAATCATGCATCGGTCGACATCCAGCATGGTGAACACCATGTCGAGATGGATGAATGACTCAGGGGTAAGCGGAAGCTCTTGGAAAATCAGATGCTTTACACCGGGCTTGGTCTTCAGGTGCTCTACCAACGACTCAACGCCGTGCATGTTGGTGCGTGAGCCCAGACCGCAAATAATCACGTCGTCGCGAATGATTTGAACGTCGCCGCCTTCCACCGTGCCTTCACCATGGATGTCGTAGGTCAACACAGGGTTGATGACTTTGGTCTCAAACAGCGGATGGATGTTGTAGATGCTGTTCAGAATCAAGCACTCGCGGGAGCGTACCGTCGTAGCCATGTTGCTGATCATGATGTTGTCGAACATGGTGAACGAGGCGTCACGCATGAAGAACAGATTGGGTATCGGCAGCAGGGCGTATGGGTCTTTGTTGATGAAGGTGACGTCCTCCAAACGGACGCCTTCGATGAGTTGACGGGAAAGGTCCTCGGCCGACAACGAATTCAGGTAGGGGGCAAGAAATGCCTTGTCCTCGACCTTGCAGATCCGGTTGACCATGCTTGTCTTGACATTTTCCATCTTTAAGATGTCGGTCAACAGGTCGCGGATTTCGTGGACCTCAGCCACCTTTTGCAGCACTTTCTTGAAATAACCGTATTCTTTTTGAGCGACTTGCATGTTCAAGATGTCGCTAAAGAGGAAAGTATGTGCGTTTTCTGGGGTAACTTTCTCGAGTTCTGGGCCAGGGGTGTGCACCAAAACGTGTTGGAGTTTTCCTATTTCCGAGTTTACACTGACGTTGATTCCTTGTGAATCCATAAAAAGCTATTTAGTGAAACAATGAGAGCCTTGCTTGTTGGCAGGACTCCAAATATGGGTGCAAAATTACGTTTTTTTTCGAAGATTCCAATGAAAAAAAGTGAAAATCCTTTCTTTGATAGGGACATTTGAAGCATAATGTGCTGTCAATCACCATGAAAGTCTATGTCTTCATCCATGTTGTAGGCCCTAAACCTGAGTTTCTCGGGCTGCTGTATGTTGAGGAACAAAGGCTCGTACTGGCCAGTGCCCCAATTGCCCACCAAGGTGGCTTCAATTGTTAATTTTTTCAGTTCGTCGATAAACTGGTCGCGTGGAATGGGGTAGGCGCCAAGACTCATCAGATGGTTGGTCTCCTGCTGGCAATCAATGAGTTTGAAATCATGGCTTTGCAAGAACTGGTGCAAGGCATAGAAGGCAACCTTGGAAGCGTCTGTCTCAAGGTGGAACATCGACTCGCCGAAAAACACCTGACCGATGGAAACGCCGTAAAGCCCTCCCACGAGCTCACCGTCGTGATAGGTCTCAAAGGAATGGGCGATACCTAACTCATGGAGATGACAATAGGCTTCGATCATTTCATCCATAATCCAGGTCCCGTCTTGGTCTTTGCGGGGCGTCTCGGCACAATGTAACATCACCTCTTGGAATTGGGTGTCGATTCGGGTCTCAAATCTTCCTGACCTCAGTGTGCGTCTCAGCGACTTGCTGACCTTCATCTCACCAGGACGGATGATCAGCCTCGGGTCGAGCGACCACCACAGCAATGGCTCGTTTTCGCTGTACCAAGGGAAGATACCGTTGGCGTAGGCCACTATCAGACGTTGGGGAGAGAGGTCACCGCCAAAGGCAAGCAGTCCTTCGTCGTTGGCACGATTGGCAGGCGGAAAGAAACAGTCGTCGTCGTTGAGTTGGTACAATATGTTCATGACCTTACAAATGGAGCGCAAAGATAGCTTTTTTTTGAATGCGGAATGTAGAATGTGGAATGCAGAATGCAGAATGCAGAATGTAGAATGTTATCTAATTCAGCATTCTTAATTCTTAATTCTTAATTCTGCATTTACTTTTTCTCTATTTTTGTGCCATCATTTAACACAGATGCCGCGTTAT
Organism: uncultured Bacteroidales bacterium; assembly: GCA_900317155.1. Lineage (GTDB taxonomy): Bacteria > Bacteroidota > Bacteroidia > Bacteroidales > F082 > Limimorpha. The sequence goes on along the minus strand of ONFO01000007.1, from coordinate 150,928 downwards.
TTCATTCACATGGCTTACAACGGCAGCCGCTACCATGGCTATCAGATTCAGCCGCACTCCGACAGTGTACAGGCCACGGTGGAGCAATGCCTGAGCCTCAAGTTGGGACAACAGGTCTCCATCACAGGCTGCGGGCGCACCGACACGGGTGTCCATGCACGGAATTATTATGCCCATTTCGACATGGAGCAAGAGCTGAATGACACGGAAACGCTTGCCCATCAAATGAATGCCTTCCTTCCCGAGGACATCGTGATTTACCGGATCTGGCAGGTCGCGCCCGACGTGCATGCCCGCTTCGATGCTGTGTCGCGCACCTATCATTATTACATCACGCGCACGAAGAATCCCTTCCATACCAACGATGCCTATTTCCTTTATGGCGATTTGGATGTGGCCAAGATGCAGGAAGCCGCCGATATCCTTTTTGAGTATGAGGACTTCACGAGCTTCTCGAAAGTGCATACCCAGGTGAAGACCAACAACTGCAAGATTATGGAAGCACGTTGGTTTGAGCAGGACGACTTGTTGGTGTTCCGCATCAAGGCCGACCGTTTCTTGCGCAATATGGTGCGGGCCATCGTCGGCACCTTGTTGGAGATAGGGAAGGGGCGCATGAGCTTGGAGGAGTTCCGTGCCGTCATCGAACGCAAAGACCGCTGCGAGGCAGGGACTTCAGTGCCAGCCCATGCGTTGTTCTTAGAAGAAGTGGAGTATGAAACACAATCTTTGAATCTTGAATCTTAAATTTTAAATCTTTAAATTTTAAATCTTTAAATTTTGAATTTTATATCTTTGAATCTTTAAATCTCATCCCCCATGTTCCAGAAGCTCATCCGTTTTTGTGTAAAGCTGGTTCAGAAATACTTGCCTGAGCCCTTCATTTTTGCCGTCGTTCTGACTTTGTTGGCCTTCATCATCGCCATGCCCGTTTGTAAGCAGACGCCTCTCGAGGTGGTCGAGCATTGGGGCAATGGCGTGTGGTCGTTGTTGGCTTTCGCCATGCAGATGGCCTTGGTCTTGGTGACAGGTTCGGCCTTGGCGGCGGCGCCTTCCATCAAGAGGGGCATCAGTGCCATGGCGGCTTTGCCCAAGACACCTGCCGGTGCCATAGCCTTGGTGACGGGCATCTCTGCCATCGCCTGCTGGCTCAACTGGGGCTTCGGCCTCATTGTGGGCGTCATCTTCGCCAAGGAAATCGCCAAAAAACTCCGCGGTGTCGACTATCGCCTGCTCATCGCATCGGCCTATAGCGGTTTCGTGGTGTGGCATGCCGGCCTCTCGGGTTCCATCCCGCTGACGATGGCCACAGAAGGCTCCAATCTTGAGGTGGTCACCAAGGGTGCGTTGACGCATCCCATCCCGATAGGCCAAACCATCCTTGCGCCACAGAACCTCATCATGGTGGCGGTGGTCATCGTGGCCATCATGCTCGTCAATGCGTTGATGCATCCCAAAGGGGATCAAGTGGTTACCATCGAGCCTGCTCTGCTATTTGAGGAAGAGCCTAAGCCTCAACCGAAAGCGACCACGCCAGCCGAAAAGTTGGAGAATAGCCCTGTGCTTTCGTGGATTATCTCTTTGTTGGGCTTGTCCTATTTGGTCATTAAATTGTTCTTCAAAGGCGGCAGCTTCGACCTTGGTGCGGTCATCATGCTGTTCCTGTTTTTGGGTGTCATCCTGCACGGCACGCCTTTGGCCTATGTCAGAGCTTTTGGCAAGTCGGTGGGAGGCGCTGCAGGCATCTTGTTGCAGTTCCCCTTCTATGCGGGCATCATGGGCATCATCACGGGAGTGGGTGCTTCGGGAATATGCTTAGGCGAAGTGATCAGCAATGCCTGCGTGTCCATCTCCACGCCAAAGACCTATCCTTTGTTTACCTTCTTCTGTGCGGCTATCCTGAATATGTTCGTGCCTTCGGGCGGCGGACACTGGGCCATTCAGGCTCCGATTATGTTCACGGCAGGCGCGACATTGGGTGTGGCTCCCGGTCTGACGGGCATGGCCATCTCGTGGGGCGATGCCTGGACCAACCTCATTCAGCCTTTCTGGGCCTTGCCAGCCTTGGCCATTGCCAAACTTAACGCAAAAGACATCATGGGCTTCTGCATCATCGACCTGTTTGTCACGGGATTGATTATCTGTGGAGGCTTGTTGCTTTGGGCGTGATTCTGTCAGAACGAATCCATACCGTCCCACTCGACCAAGTCGTGACGGACGTATCCCACTTTGTCTTTCACTCGGATCTTGTACCATTCATCGGTCTTGCCGAGACAGGGATAAGTCTCAGGGACATTGCCTTTCTCGTAGGAGATCTGTGTCACGATAGGGGCAGTGAGCGAAGGCGATTTCCTTATGTTGACATGGGTGCGTCGTGTATAAAGAACCCCTTGCTTGTTGGCCGCACTGAATTCCACTATCCGGTGACCATCCTTTGGAACTTCAAAATTGTCCTGAACGGAAACCGTATATGTGTTCTCGTTGGTGCCCACATAGCGTCCCACCAGATTGCCTTGGTTGTCTAACACCATTTTCATGTTGTCGACAGAGGCTGCTTCTACAGTGGGGATTTCTGTGTTATTCGGCAAAGTGTTCGTGATGGTGGTCTCGATGGTATCGGTATCGGTAGTATCAGCAGGGGTGGTGGAGTCATCGGAGGTATTGCCTCTGCCGCCACAAGAGAAAGCCGTTATGCTCAGACCCAGCAGGAGCATTACTGCATACAAATGCCTTTTCATGGTAAGTCGTTTTTATGGTCAAGTCCGACAAAAGTACGAAAAAAACCATTATGTAGAACAAAAAGAAAAGAGTAAGGTCGATTTTCAACCTTACTCTCATTTAGTAGCGGGATCGAGAATTGAACTCGAGACCTCCGGGTTATGAATCCGACGCTCTAACCTGCTGAGCTATCCCGCCTCGTTTCGGGGTGCAAAAATAGATATTATTTCAATACGAACAAGGAAAAAGCGGAAAATATTTTCCGCTTTTTCCAACAATAGTTCTTATCTATCACTCAGTCAGCTCTTTGGCTGCTTGGTCGAGCTTGGTGTCAAGGACCTTAATGGCCGGTTCAAGACCGTTCGATGCATCGCCTTTCATGCTGAAGTAGAACTTGATCTTCGGCTCAGTGCCCGAAGGACGGATGGTGATCTTCGATCCACTCTCAGTGAAGAACTGCAACACATCGCTCTTCGGCAAGGTGATAGGCGTGACCTTTCCTGTAGTCAAATCCTTGGCTTCTTGAAGCTTGTAGTCGCGGATCTCAATGACTTTCTCGCCAGCGATGACGGTGGGCGGGATGGTGCGGAACTTGGCCATCAAAGCCTTGATTTCCTCGGTGCCGCTGATGCCTTTCTTGGTCAGGGAGACGAGTTTCTCCTTGTAGAGACCGAACTCCTTGTAGATGTCCATGAGCAGCTGATAGAGCGTCTTGCCTTGCTCAGCAGCCCAGGCAGCGGCCTCGGCAATCATGCTGGTGGCGATGACGGCGTCCTTGTCGCGGACGAAGTCGCCAGCCAAGTAACCGTAGCTTTCTTCGCCGCCACCGATGAACTGCTTCTTGCCTTCGAGTTCGAGGATCTTGTCGGCGATATACTTAAAGCCAGTCAGCACATCGTAACGGTCCACATTGTATTTCTTCGCCATCTCGAAGATCAGCTCGGTGGTGACGATGGTCTTTACGATGAACTCTTTTCCAGTGAGTTTGCCTAACTCGTTCCAGCGGGTCAGTAGGTAGTAGACGAAGAGGCTGCCAGTTTGGTTGCCGTTGAGCAGGATGTACTCACCCTTGTCGTCTTTCACTGCGATGCCCACACGGTCGGCGTCGGGGTCGGTGGCCATGACGAGGTCGGCATTCACTTCCTGTGCCTTCTTCACGGCCAAAGCCATGGCAGCAGGCTCCTCAGGGTTGGGAGACTTTACAGTGGGGAAGTTGCCGTCGACGACCATCTGTTCCTCAACACAATAGACGTTCTCGAAGCCTTTGCGCTTAAGAATCTCGGGCACCAAGCGGCGACCTGTGCCGTGGATGGGGGTGTAGACGATGCGCATGTCCTTGTGCTTCTTGATGAGGTCGAGCGAGAGGGAGAGGCCGTACACCTTATTTAAATAGATGTCGTCAAACTTCTCGTCCAAGACAGTGATGAGGTCGGGATTGCGCTTGAAGTTGACCATCGAGGGGTCGGTGATTTTTTCCACCTCAGCGATGACATTCTTGTCGTGTGGGCTGACCAGCTGACCGCCGTCGTTCCAATAGGCCTTGTAGCCGTTGTATTCCTTGGGGTTGTGCGAGGCGGTGACCATCACGCCGGCATCGCATTTCATCTCGCGCACGGCGAATGAAAGTTCTGGGGTGGGGCGGAGGCAGTCGAAGATGTAGACTTTGATGCCGTTGGCCGACATCACGTCAGCGGTGACGTTGGCGAAGGCGGGGCTGTTGTTGCGGCCGTCGTAGGAGATGGCGACGCTGAGGTCTTTCTTGCCAGGGTGCATCTTCTTGATGTAGTTGGCGAAGCCTTGGGTGGCCATGGCCACGGTGTAGATGTTCATGCGGTTGGTGCCGGCACCCATGATGCCGCGCAGACCGCCGGTGCCGAACTCGAGGTTGCGGTAGAAGCTCTCGGTGAGTTCGTTAGGGTCGTTGTCGAGCATGTTTTGCACGCTCTTTCTTGTTTCTTCATCGTATTGCTCAGTGAGCCACGATTTTGCTCTTTCGATGATTTGAGTGTCCATATTGTTGATATTATGTTGATGTTTGTTTCGCTCTAACGCAAAGACTTACGTCGCCTGCTTAATGTCTTGTCGCCCCTACGGGGCTTTGTTTGAGTTCTTCTATGCATTTCTCCAAGCTCTCCCGCCAATCTGGTATCTCAATCCCAGCATATTCCTTGATCTTGCTCAAATCCAACACACTGTATGCTGGCCGTTTCGCTTTGGTGGGATATTGGTCTGTCGTTATCGGGTTTACTTTACAAGTTTTTCCACCGATCTCCATGATGGCCACGGCGAAGTCGTACCATGTAATCTGCCCTTCGTTGGTGAAGTGGAAGGTCTCGTGGACTTCTTTCTTGCCGTTTTTGTTGAGTAGGGCGACCAAAGCCACAGCCAGGTCGTGTGCCCAAGTGGGGCAGCCTTTCTGGTCGACCACCACGTTGATTTCTTCTTTGGTGTCGCCCAGCATGAGCATGGTCTTCACGAAGTTTTTGCCTACTGAGGAGTAGAGCCATGCCGTGCGCACAATCATGTAGTTGCAGCAGCTCTCGCGGATGAGGTGCTCGCCTTCAGCCTTAGTGCTACCGTATATCGATTGCGGGTTGATGGGGTCGTCCACCTTATAAGGTTCGTTGGCTTCGCCGCCAAAGACATAGTCGGTGGAAATGTGAATCAGCAACGCATTGTGTCTCTTGCAGGTGTCAGCCAGCACTTTGGGTGCGAAACTGTTAATGAGTGTAGCCAGTTCTGGTTCATCTTCGGCTTTGTCGACAGCGGTATAGGCGGCACAATTGATGCAGGCTTCTATGCGGTTTGTCTCGAAGCACTTCTCAACCGCGGCTTTGTCGCAGATGTCCAGGGTGTCGACATCGGTGAAAAGCCACTGATGGCTTGTGTCGCTTGCGGCTATTTTCTGTAGCTCGGTTCCTAATTGGCCTTTACATCCTGTGATTAATATGTTCATTTTCAATAGTTTTAAAACTTGTGTAAAAACGCAATCCCTATCGACTCCTTGAATTGGAGCTTAGGCACATTGTCGACTACGGTCTGTACGCCTTCAATCTCCTCGTATTTGGGGAATGTGGTGTTGTGGTCGTATTTCAGATGGACGAAGAGTATGGTCGACAAGAATTTGGTAATGGTGAAGTGGATGGTGTTCTCCCAATTCACGTCGAGGCGTAGTCTATCGTCATCGCGGCGTTCAAGATAATTGTAGAAGGTGTTGAGCATCGTGGTGTAGTTGATGCTTTTGCTGATGGGCTGCTTGTAGTTGATGATGACGTTGATGCCGATGGCGGGGGCGATGTTCTCGCCTGGAATCCAAATGCTGTCCTGATTGTAGTAGCCTTTTTTGACACCGAAAGCTCCCTTGTCGGCCAATTCTTGGTTCATCACAAAAGTGACCTTGCCGGCCAAAGGACTCATGAAAACCTGAAGATGCTCGTCTTTGGTCTTGTATGAGTAACCAGCCGATACGGTGAGGTAGGCGGGGGCGAAGAAAGTGGAGATGATGGTGGAGTCATTGGGGTACTTGTATCCATTGGCAAACTGGGTGTTGAAAGTGGCTACAGCCGAAATGTTCCACTGGGTTTTGCTGTCGAGCGAGAGTGAATAGGTGAGGTCGATTTTGTCGTCCTGTTTTTCAATTCGTTTGTCGCCGAAGCGTGAGATGCCAAAGGCGAAGGCTCCGACGAGTTTTTGCTCGAATCTCTTTTTGTGATAAATCAATGCAAAATTGGCAAAAGCCTTGCCTGTCCATGCATTTTCACCACCCGCTGCCCAGTTGGAAAGTGCCAACTGGTTGATGTTTAATCCGTAATTGCCATGGAACGAGAACCTTTCGTTTAAGATGTCGATAATGTTCTCTTTGGGACGCGGACCATCCGGTCGCTTGGGGGTAAGCGAGTCGATGTGACGGTTGACGGCATCGAGTTCGTTCTTGATGGTCTCCAAATCGCTCAAGTACTCATTCTTGTTTTGGTTCAACATGTCGATGGTACGCCCGATTTGCTCGATGTCTTGATTGACTTGGTATTGCTGAAGGATAAGCGATTGCCGGATGCGGATATAGTCAAGGGTGTTTTGGCAGATGGAATCGATTCGAGGGGTGAAAAAAACATACCGCTCTTGTCCAAAGACTTGGAAAGAGACGGTTGTAATGATGAAAATCAATATGATACGAAATAATTGCCTCAACTGTAATCTCATCAGTTTGGTGAATCATTGTTTCCAATCGCAAAATTATGCGATTTTGGGAAACAAACGTACAATTATGGCAATTTATTTCTCCTCAATGATAGGAATTTTATGATTGCTTTGATAGAGATGCTTCTTTACGTTCTCGTATTGGTAGGTGACCTTCGTCCACATCTCCACGCTCTTCTTGATGCCCAAGATACGACGTGTAGTGGTTCTGAGGCTTTCGTCGAGGCTGTGGTAGATGGAACCCGAAACGCCGACATAGAAAGGACGAGCGCATTCCTTGCAGATACGTATGGCTTTGTAGATGCATGAGCCGAACCATGCGATGTTTTCTGTGCCATAGTCGGACAGCACTTTGGTGCCCATGATATGTCCGTGGTCAAGACCCATGGCAAACTCTACATTGGAGATGCTTGAGAAATAGTGCTTGTATGTCTCAGTCAATGCGTAAACGACTTTCAGTGCTGCAGTGACCGCCTGCTTAATGCTTTCTTCTTTTCCAGGATAAATGAGAAGAAATGCGGTAGGGGAAAAGCAGTTAAGGAGGCCTCCTGTTTGCTCGGCAAGCGCTGTAAGTACCTCGTTGTACATGGTGTAGACCTGGGCGGTTTTTCTTCGCCCATTCTCCTTAAGGAGATAGGTAATATTCTTGATTTCAAAATAGATAACCGTTGCATCAGTAAAGATGCCAGTGCATCCAAGATCCAATTGAGAAGTTCTGCGGATGTCAGTGGTTTCTGTATAATCGAACTCTACGCTTGACAAAGCGGCAAGTTTTTGTTCTAAAGTATCATTCCAACTCATTTCAAATGAAGTTTAAATTTTTGCAAAAATAATCCTTTTTCTTTTGTGTTTGACAAGAAAAAGGATTATTTATAAAAATATCGGAAACAGCATCACGAAGATGCTGTTACTTGATGATGGGTGTTATTCCATATTGGTGTAAACTGCCTGGATGTCTTCGTCTTCATCGAGTTTGTCGAGGAATTTCTCGATTTCCACCATCTGCTCGTCGGTGAAGCTGACGGTTTGGTTGGGGAAACGCTGCAGGTTGGCTTTCACGATGTTGATTTTACGCTCTTCGAGGGCGTCGTGCATGGTGCCATAGTCGGTCCAGGCGGTGTAGACGGTGGTCGTGGTGGTGCCTTCTTCCTCGTCGGTCTCGGTTACGATTTCGTCCAAGCCATAGTCGATGAGCTCAAGTTCCAGTTCGTCTTTGTCCATGCCTGCGGGCATCTCAATCTCGAAGACAGCCTTGCGGGTGAACATGAACTCCAACGAGCCGATAGGCAGGAACGATCCGCCGCACTTGTTGAAGTATGACTTCACGTTGGCCACGGTGCGGGTGGTGTTGTCGGTGGCACATTCCACCATGCATTGGATGCCATAGGGGCCTTTGCCTTCGTAGGTGATTTCAACGAGGTTGGCAGCGTCCTTATCGGTGGCGCGCTTGATGGCGGCATCGATGTTGTCCTTGGGCATGTTCTCAGCCTTGGCGTTCTGGATGGCCTGGCGCAGTTTGGGGTTCATGTCGGGGTCAGGACCGCCTTCTTTGGCAGCGATGGTGATCAGTTTTCCGAGTTTCGGGAACACTCTTGACATGTGTCCCCATCTTTTCAGCTTGGCCGCTTTGCGGTATTCAAATGCTCTTCCCATTATGTAGATTTTTAGATTTTTTATTTTAGGGCGCAAAGATAGTAAATCGTCAGAAATTGACGACTTTTCTTTGTAAAAAACTTTTCTTTTGTCTTTTTCGTCTATTTTTGCAGCCTTAATATTATAAGGTATGAAGGTTTTGGTGCTTTCTGAATCGGACGCTTCGTGTGGTCCGATGGCTGCGGCGTTCTTAAGGGATTTTTCCCCTTCATTGGAAGTGCTCTCAGCTGGTTTGAATCCATTTCAAGCTATTGATCCATTGGTCGTTACTGTGATGCGAGAGAGTCTGATTGACCTCGAAGCCTATGTCCCTCGCGACGTAAACGAGATTATTGATTTGGACTTTGATGCAGTTTTTCAATGCCCCGATATGTTTTGTCCTGACACAGTGGAGGACTATAGGGCATTGCGCGACTATGTCAAGAATCAGGCGTTTCTTTTCTATCGTGAACTTGAAGGAAACAAGGACTAATTCAGTTTACCATCAGAATATCTTCCTCCAAACATGGCATTCTGGCGTCTCTCCACGCTCGTCAAGATAGTCCTGATGGTAGTCCTCAGCACGGTAGAAGGCCATGGCTTGGCGGATTTGTGTGGCAGGATGATAGCCCATCTGCATCAGTTCGCCAAAGACTTTGATGGCCGTGTCGCGCTCCGTAGTGTCGTTGAACCAAATGGCGGATAGGTATTGCGTTCCGATGTCGATGCCTTGACCATCAACTTGTTCGAAGTTGTGGATTTCAAAGAAATAACGTACTAAGGCTTCGTAAGAAACTTGTTCGGGGTCGTATTCCACTTCGATGGTTTCCAAATGTCCCGTGGTGCCCGTCTTTACTTGTTTGTAGCTCGGGTTTTCCATGTCACCGCCCATGAATCCGACGACGGTCTTGGTCACGCCCTTGAGACGCTTGAAGTAATACTCCACGCCCCAGAAGCATCCTGCTGAGAAATAGGCTGTTTTCATTGTTATTCTTTGATTACCTTGGTTATGGTTTTTGCTCCGTTTTTATTGCTGATAATGAGGAAATAAACTCCGTTTTCAAGGGCTGAGATATCAATGACATCCGTTTTCACCGCTTGACAAACGATTTGTCCCAAAACATTGCGTATTTCGATATCAAAGTGCTCATCAGCGCTGATGTTGATGCGTCCAGTTGTTGGGTTGGGCCAGATTTGGATAGAGTTTTCGGTGGATTCAGAAAAACCTTCCAAAACCATCAGAGTGAGGCCGATGACGCTGTCGCAATCGGGACCGTCGAGGACTTGGGTGTAGTAGCCTGGCTCGGTCAAGGGGTGGTTGAAGAACCAATATGGGGTATCGCTTTCATAAAACGCATCCTCAATCAAAGTGAGCGAAGCGCAGCTCTCGTAAGCACCTATGTCGACGCGGCCTTTCTGTATGCGAGTGTTGCCGGCAATGTCGGTGTTGCCCAAACCCGTGGTGTTGGGCTTGCCTGCATTGAGGCAGATGCTGCGGGGATGAATGCTCCAATTGTTGTTGTGGTATTCGGCACCGGCTCCTTGGGCAGGATGGCTGAAGCGGACGAAGACACCAGGCTCGTCGCCGCTGTTTTCATTGGGAAGGTTATAGTTGTCAGACCCGTTGACGATGCCGCAAACGGCGGAGTTTTCAAAATCGCTCAGTCCGGCAAACTGGTTGGGGAATCCGTTGGCCACGTTACCCCAGACGATGCAGTTGTAGTATTTGTTGTGGCTGTTTTCATGGTAGATGCCCCCAATGCTCTCCGTGGCAAGGTTCATCACGAAGTCGCAGTTGTAGGCGGTAAACTGGCCACGGGCGTACATGCCACCAGCACTTTGTGCCGTGTTGTTGTTGATGATGCAGTTTTTGAACGTCGGCTCCGTATTATTATAAAGGTATATGCCGCCGCCTTTGGTCGAGGCGATGTTGTTGTTGATGCGACAGTTGATATAGTCGGCACCGATGCGGTCGCACACACCGCCACCCATCGAGGCACTGTTGTCGGCAACGATGCAATTGTGGAGGGTCACATGGGCAGCGCCACCTGTCGAGTTGATGTAGACACCTCCTCCGAACACCGATGCAGTATTGTCCTTGATGATGCAGTTGTTGAGCGTGACATAGTTGTTCAGATAAGCGCCTGCGCCACTGCCGCTGGCGCCGTTTTGAATGGTGAAGCCGTCCCAAATGGCCATTGTGCCCGAATTGAGGGCTTGGCTCTGATTCAGCACGCGGCGGGAGCTTTGTCCGTCAAGGATGGTGGTGTTTTTGTCGAAATCTCGAAGGGTAAGGTCATAGTCGGGGGCTTCATCGCCTACGAAACCGCCGTAGACACGGTTGCTTTTCGAAATGTTGAAAGCACCTTCCATGTCGGTAGTATCCCCGAAGTAGGTGCCGGCCTTCACCCACACCTTGGTTGTGCCACCGCTTGAGAGGGCAGAGGCGAATTGGAGCTTGTTGGTGGCGTTGGCCCATGAGGATCCGTCACCAGTACCATCTTCACTGACGTAGATAATACCGTTGTCGTCGGCTTGAATGCTGGCAGGGAAGAGGTTCATCACTATGGCCTGTCCTTGGTTGAAGCCGTTCACATCGTAGGTGGAATAGAAGGCGTCGCCGCTACCGCTCCAGCCGAAGTTGAAGTGGAAGAGGTCGTTGTTGTCGTAGCCGTCGCAAACGAAGGCATGGCCGCTATCGCCGTTGGCACCTGAGTAATAGATGGGATGCGACAGGTCAAGTTCAGCTTTAAGCATATTGTTCCATGCGTCGTCTTGATAGCTGCTCTTTTGGCGGTATTTTGCACCGCAGTAACCGAAATAAGAACGCATGGCGGTCTCGACATCTTGTGACTGAGCTCCGCTACCTGATCCTGAATAGTTCATGTTGACGCTCACGCCGCAATGATACAATAAGGTGGCCACAGCGTCATTGCTGTTCCATACATCGTTGGGCATCTGGTCCCAATGGTAGGTGGTGGCGGCGAAGTTGGCACTTTGTTCGCCATATTCGCTATGTACGTAACTATGTGAGCCAAAGCCTGTCTCTGGATAGTCCCAGTATTTCATCACCTGTGCCATGGCAGTGGCCACGCAGCCTGCATAGCAGTGCCCGCAAGGACCGCCCCACCACCAGCCGCCCGAAGTGGCTGGACAGTATTCGTTGTAGTAGCAATCCTGGTTCCAACGTGTACTGACCAAGGGATCGACGGTTTGGGCGTTGCGTGTTCCAAAGATGCCTTGGGCAGCATTCTCCCATTGGCGTTGGATTTTCGCCTCGGGTGTAATGTGGTTGGCTACGGCATATTCAATCATCTCGCCGTAATGCCGAATCCATGAGGAAAAATTCTCGGGCGCGTTTTCTAAATCCGGGAAAACACCTTGATTGGACCAGGCCAACACGGGAGAAAGCACGGTGTTGCCAGAAATGATGACAAAGCCTTGGCTGCCAATATTATAAATATAAATACCGTCAGAGGAGACCAGGCTCAAATCTTGTCCTTTAAGGGTTTGCTGGGAAGCAATGAAAGCTTGTGCAGTTTTGTAGGCCTTCGTTTCATCGACCTTTTGCGCTGTTTGTGAAAACGCAAGGGAAAGTGATACGAAAACCAGTAATAGTAACAAAGTTGTTTTTTTCATAGGTTGAAATTTTGCCGCAAATTTAGCAAGTTGTTTTGGATTTCTTGAAAAAACTTTCGCTATTGTACTAGAAGTCTTCTCGATAGAATGAGGGAAAAATGGCCCAATTATTTCAATGCCATTCCGATTGCCTCCAAAACCAAGTCTTCCATGATGAAATATGTGTCAGGATTGGGATGGCAGCCATCCTCGCTGAGCGTTTTTGGTAATCCAAGGTTCTCGTCGGCGAGCGCGGAATGGTAATCGAGGTAAATTATCCCATTCGCATCAGCGTATGCCTTCAGGCTTTTATTGATATCAACGATGGTCTGGCCAGGGTTTTCGATTTCCTTACGCCATGGAAACTCTGAGCAGGGTGGGATGGAGCTGATGATGGGCACGATGCCATTGGCTTGGGCTTGGTTGCACATGGCAACGATGTTGTCGACCACTCGTTCGGGCGACACCCAATATTCGTTGTGTGCCACATCGTTGGTGCCAGCCATGATGACCACAGCCTTGGGGTGCAGGTCTATGACATCATCATTGAATCGCACCAACATCTGCGCGGAGGTCTGGCCACTGATGCCTCTGCCACAGAAGTTGTGATTGCTGAAAAAATCAGGGTGGAAATAGGCCCAGTTGTCGGTGATGGAGTTGCCCATAAAAACCACTTCTGGGTAGTTGCCGCTGGCAATGATACGTTCGTTGATGGCTCCATAACGGTTGAAGCCGAACCAGTCTTGTGAATAGCCGAAGATTGACATGGTTGAAAGGATGATGAGGATAAATGTTTTCTTCATTGTTTAAAAATTTGAGCAAAAATAGCAATTTTAATAATAAGGTGAAAAAAATCTTCTCAAATGCTAATAATCTGCTTTTCGTAAGAGAAAAATTTGTACTTTTGCAGCCGCTTTAAAAATGACCCATTTTTATGATTAACATAACCTTTCCTGACAATAGTGTCAGACAATTTGAAGCCGGTGTGACACCGCTGGATATCGCCAAGAGCCTGAGTGAGGGTTTGGCGCGTAATGTGCTGTCTGCCAAAGTAAACGGTAAGATGTGGGATGCCATGCGCCCCGTCAACGAGGATGCCACCATCCAACTTTTCACCTGGGACGACCCTGAAGGTAAGGCTACCTTCTGGCACTCTTCTGCTCACCTCATGGCTGAGGCCATCGAGGCTTTGTACAAGGGTGTGAAGTTCGGCATCGGCCCCGCCGTGGATGCCGGTTTCTACTACGACATCGACACAGGCGACATCACTCTGACCGAAGCCGACCTCGTTGCCATCGAGAAGAAGATGCTTGAATTGGCTCGCGAGAAGCAGACTTTCGAGCGCGTTGACGTGAGCAAGGCCGAAGCACTGAAGTATTTCACTGAGAAAGGCGACGAATACAAGCAGGAACTCATCAGCGAGTTGGAAGACGGTACCATCACCTATTATAAATGTGGTAACTTCACCGACCTTTGCCGCGGTCCCCATATCCCGAATACGAGCGTCATCAAGGCAGTGAAGCTGACCTCGCTGGCTGGTGCCTACTGGCGTGGCGACGAGAAGCGCAAGCAACTGACCCGCGTCTATGGTATCACCTTCCCGAAGCAGAAGGAACTCGATGAGTACCTCGTGCTGCTCGAAGAAGCCAAGAAGCGCGACCACCGCAAGTTGGGCCGTGAGCTGGAGCTTTTCATGTTCAATGACATCGTTGGTAAAGGTCTGCCGATTTGGTTGCCCAAAGGCACCGAACTGCGCCTCCGCCTGCAGGAGTACCTGACCAAGATCCAAAAGGAATATGGTTATGAGCAAGTCATCACGCCTCATATCGGTGGCAAGCAACTCTATGTCACCTCAGGTCACTGGGATCACTATGGCGAAGACAGCTTCCGCCCGATCACCACGCCCGAAGAAGGCGAGGAGTACCTGCTGAAGCCCATGAACTGCCCTCACCACTGCATGATCTTCAAGTGGAAGCCGCGTTCCTATAAGGACCTGCCTTTCCGCTGCGCTGAGTTCGGCACGGTGTACCGTTACGAGCAGAGCGGCGAGCTCCACGGCTTGACCCGTGTGCGTTCGTTCACCCAAGACGATGCTCACATCTTCTGCCGTCCCGACCAGGTGAAGGAAGAGTTCATCCGCGTGATGGAAATCATCGAAATCATCTTCAGGGCTCTTGACTTCAAGAACTTTGAAGCACAGATATCGCTCCGCGACCCCAACGACCACGAGAAGTATGTGGGTACGGACGAGAACTGGGCCAAGGCTGAAGCCGCCATCCAAGAGGCCTGCGCCGAGAAGGGCCTGCCCGCTCATGTGGAATATGGCGAGGCCGCTTTCTATGGTCCCAAGCTCGACTTCATGGTGAAGGACGCTCTCGGTCGTAAGTGGCAGCTGGGTACCATCCAGGTGGACTACAACCTGCCTGAGCGTTTCGACCTGAGTTACATTGGCGCCGACAACGAGAAACACCGTCCCGTGATGGTGCACCGCGCTCCGTTCGGTTCCATGGAACGTTTCGTGGCCGTGTTGCTCGAGCACTGCGCTGGTGAGTTCCCGTTGTGGCTGGCTCCCGACCAGGTGATTATCCTCCCCGTGAGCGAAAAATATCTCGATTTTGCGAAAAATTTGCAATCGTATCTGAAAAAATCCGATATTCGCGCCCTCATTGACGAGCGTAGCGAAAAGATTGGCCGTAAGATCCGTGATGCTGAAATGAAGAAATATCCTTACATGCTCATCGTGGGCGAGAAGGAAGCGGCTGAAAATCAAGTGTCAGTGCGTAAGCACGGTCAAGTCGACTTGGGCACGATGCCTACCGACGACTTCGCAGCGATGATTAGGAAGCAAGTCGAAGAGGAACAGAACAAGAGATAACTAATTAACTGAATATAAACTTAATATAGGAGACTAAAACTATAGCACAGATTCCACAAAAAGGAAGACCGGGCCAAAAGCCGAACAAGGACAAAGACGGATTCAACCATCGTATCAATGAGGAAGTGAAAGCTCCGATGGTTCGTCTGGTGGGCGAGGGTGTTGAACCTAACATCTATCCCTTGCGCGAAGCCTTGAGAATCGTAGAGGAATTGGGTGTAGACCTCGTTGAGATCCAGCCCGATGCCAATCCGCCGGTCTGCAAAGCGATGGACTACAAGAAGTTCGTCTTCGACCAGAAGAAGCGTCTGAAGGAACAGAAAGCCAAAGCCACTAAGGTCGTTATCAAGGAAATCCGCCTCGGACCCCAAACTGACGACCACGACTTCGAGTTCAAGTTGAACCACGCCAAGCGTTTCCTGCAGGAAGGTTCGAAAGTGAAGGTGGAAGTCTTTTTCAGAGGCCGCTCCATCGTCTACAAGGAACAAGGTGAAATCATATTGCTCAAGTTTGCGCAAGAGCTGGAAGAGTTCGGTAAGGTGGAGATGATGCCCAAGTTGGAAGGCAAGCGCATGCAGATGATGATAGCTCCTAAATCAACAAAGAAATAAACTCATTTTTAATACTTTAAATTATTTGTAAAATGCCGAAAATGAAGACAAAGTCCGCTGCCAAGAAGCGTTTCCAAGTAACGGGTAGCGGCAAGCTGAAGAGAAAGCATGCTTATCATGGCCACATCCTGACCAAGAAGAGCCAAAAGAGAACAGCAGAAAAGTTCTCGAAAGGAGCGAGGCGCTGGACGAAAAAATCAAACAAAATGACAAGATCAGTCAATGCAGTGGCTTCAAGAGCCAGAAGAAAGAAAATCCTGAAGAAGACCAAAGGTCAGTTCAGCACGAGAAAGAATGTCTGGACTGTGGCGAAGAACTCTTACGAAAAGGGTCAAACCTACGCTTATCGCGACAGAAGAAACAAGAAGCGCGAATTTCGCAGCCTGTGGATTGTCCGTATCAACGCTGCCATCCGTGAATATGGCATGAACTACAGCCAATTCATCGACAAGCTCACCAAGTCGGGTATCGAAATCAACCGCAAGGTCCTTGCCGACCTCGCTTTGAACAACCCCGAGGCTTTCAAGGCCATCGTCGACCAAGTGAAGTAAATCGCGTTATTGTTACGATAACAAATTGAAAATCCCCGCCATTTAATGGTTGGGATTTTTTTGTTTCAAGGCTCCCCTTGTAATACTTGTAATAAAGGAATTACTTTCCAACTTTCGATACGGCGTGTAGCGCATGCAAAGTTCACACCTATTTTGTAAAGTCTGAAGCATTCTTTCTCAAACAGCATGGCATATTGCTTCTCCTCGATTTGCTTTTATGTCTCGTTAGCGTTCTTGTCGATTTTGAACTAGAAAATGTAGCTGACTTCGCGGAGACTCTGGAATCTCTGTAAGCCGATGGGATATTTGGTCATATTGTTTTCAAGTTGGAATTCGATTGCGAGAAAATACATTTCTTGATGAAAGAAAGGAAAGATTGTTTCTGTACCTGATATTTTTATATCTTTGTGGTCGAAATAAGTATGAAATGTCATAGAAAATAAATAGAGAATTTTTTAATATAACATATTATAAACCAAAGCATTGATTGTTATTCGCGTTCGCTAGAAATGCAGGAAGTTTCAATTAGAACCCGATATTAAATGATTGTAGTGCATTAGAATAGCTAAATCTGCATGAGAAACAAACTGATAGCTTTATTCAATCGATTCCGAAACCTGATTTTGTATGGTATTATAGGCGGTTTTTGTGCCGCCCTTGATTTTGGCATTTATACACTACTCTGCCACTTTGGTGTATTACCTTATCTTTGGGCAAATGTCATCAGTACGCATATTGGTATTTTCACTTCTTTTTTACTGAACCGTTCCTTTAATTTTAAGGTAAAAGACAAGACCCCACAAAGGTTTCTGTCGTTTTACGCTGTTGGTTTGACAGGGCTCGGTTTGAGTTCTCTTATGCTATGGCTGATGGTTGACAAGATGCAATGGAACGAATTGGTTTGCAAATTGATAACCATAGTGTTTGTGTCACTTATGCAATTCATTCTAAACAAATATATCACATTCAAACAAAGAGATGAAAGATAGTCTTTACATTGTTATGCCAGCCTACAATGAGGCTGCGAACATCGAAGAAGTCATTAACCAATGGCATCCTGTCTGTGAAAGAATCAACGCAGAAGGTAACGTGGCGAAATTGGTCATTGCAAACGACGGTAGCAAGGATGACACTTTCCAAATTATGCAGCAGTTGCAAGGAAAGTATCCTTTCTTTGTGCCAATTGACAAACCCAATTCAGGACACGGAGCGACGGTGCTCTATCTGTATCGCTATGCTATTGCCGAAGGTGCTACATTTGTTTTCCAGACAGACAGCGATGGTCAAACCTTACCCGAAGAGTTTTGGCAAATGTGGGAACACCGCCACGAGTTTGATTTCCAGATAGGCACTCGTGGGGGCCGACAGGATGGAGCAAGCCGTGTGTTTGTCACCAAGACGCTTCGTTTGGTGGTTTGGCTGATGTTCCACGTTTGGGTGAAGGATGCCAACACACCTTTCCGGCTTATGAATGCCAAGCGTTTGCAGGAGATAATGAAGAACGTTCCGGATGATTTCTTCCTGGCCAATGTTGCCGTAAGTGCAATTGCTGTAAAGAAAAACGAGAAGATTGCTTGGTACCCCATCACTTTCCGACCGAGACAAGGCGGAGTAAACAGCATTAATATGAAACGCATCTTCAAGATTGGAGTGAAGGCTTTGGGGGATTTTAGGAGGATAAATAGAAATTTGAGATGACATGAAAGAAATCTTGAAAAGGGATTGGCCTTATGCAATACTTATTGTTGTATTGGTTGTATTAAGTGTACTATCTGTAGGTTTACTTCGCTTTGGCTTTTTCACCGCTTATGATGAAGCGTATTTCCTTTTAAAACTGCAAGAAGCGTATGACATGAGTTGCATTACCGGCAAGTCTCAATGGAATTTGATAGCAATACACTGGTTCCCGTATTTGGATTTGACGAGCAAAGTTAATTCTTTTTTAGCATCGAACATTTTGAGTTGGTTCACTATTCTGGTAATGACCATAACCTGTTGTGCCATTTACGATAAAGGTCGAGCTCTGAGATATTTTGCTTTGATTTTCCTTTTTTATTTTGCAGTTGAAACAGATGGTCTTAGTTATATTTCAATGCAAATGGCAGTGTTATGTTGGGCATTATGTTCGTTTATGTTGTTTCAACACTGTCAGAAAAAATGGGAGAAATGCTTATTCGCTGGTTTGTGCGGATTTTGTTTGGGGTTGTCTTGTTTCATTATTATTCCCGCTGCAATTTTGGTGCTCGCAAGCATTGCTTTTCTGATAATGGTTTTATATTGGAAACAAAAGCGAGAGATGTTTTTGTTTCTTGGTTCGGGAATTGTTGGCATGTTTTTGACCATGGCTTATATGCATTTTTGTGTTTGTGATTTAGGACAAATAATAAATGCTATGAGTTTTGCTGCCAATTATATTACTAAAAGTGGATATGGTTATGATGGGATGAGTTTCTTCGTGCAGTATGGTTTGTTTTTCAAAGATTGCCTGTTTGCTCTATTGGCTTTTGTGGGGTCATATTATTTGTCAAAACTATTTAAAAGCAATTACTTTGGCACGGTTGCTTATGTGTTGATCCTTGTTGTTTATTCTCACTTTCAAAAGGAACCTGTAGTCACAAATGCCATGTTGCTTTCGAGTGTTGCTATCATTCCTTTGCTGTGTTCTGATAGTGCATCTTTTTCAGGGAAAACACTTTTACTACCGAAAACATGGGTTTATTTGTTCTTGCTGGTATTTCCATTATTGGCTTCTTTTGGCACGAATACTAGTATAGGTGTACGTATTTCTTGCTTTGTTGTATCATGGCTGTTCATTTGGTTTGACATAGAAAAAGAAAACTCTATGCAAGATAAGAGTAGAGTGATGATAGGTGCTGCCATATTGTATTTGATTCCGTTAGCCAGTGTTGTGAGAGATTATCAAAACCGAGATGATTCGTTCCATTTTACAAGGGGAAACAAATATTTTGCAGAAATCGCTCTGACTGAGAAGCAAGCGGATTATTTCAATAGGGTATACGATATTTTGGAGGACTACAACTATCAGCCAAAACAATCGACAATATTAACGGCTTGTTATGATTATTGTTGCTTGTATGCATTTGATGCAGTCAATGCCGCTAACTACCACCAATCGCAAAACTTCCGTTTTTTCCCTAAAGAAAAAATGATTGAGCCAGACTTCATTTTCATTTGCAAGTTGGATTCGATAGTTATGGGAAAAGACCTTCTCGAAATGCCCTGGGGTTGGCCAGAAGATTACGATGAGTATTATGTCGGAACTCCAGAACCTGATGATGCTCCATGGCTAATCTATCCTAAACTTGAAAAGAGAAAGTTATATTGTCGAAAATCGCTAAAAATTAAAAAATGAAACCATACAATTATCTCATCATCGGTTCCGGCATTTTCGGAGCGACATTCGCATATTTGGCGAAGCAATCGGGCAAGCGTAGTCTCGTCATAGAGAAACGCCCGCATTTCGGTGGCAATGTGTATTGTGAATCCATTGAAGACATCAATGTTCATAAATACGGTGCACATATCTTTCATACATCCAACAAGGAAGTTTGGGACTTTGTGAACCACTTTGTAGAGTTTAACCGTTATACGAATTGCCCTGTCGCCAACTACAAGGGACGGCTATATAATCTACCTTTCAATATGAACACATTCTATCAGATGTGGGGTGTCACTACACCTGATGAAGCGATGCGGAAGATAGAGGAACAAAAGGCATTAGTGAGTATACATGGTGAACCTCGCAATTTGGAGGAACAAGCATTGCGACTTGTAGGCAAGGATATCTACGAGGCACTCATCAAAGGCTATACTGAAAAACAGTGGGGAAGGTTGTGTACGGAATTGCCCGCCTTTATCATCCGTCGTTTGCCTTTGCGTTTCGTGTTCGACAACAACTATTTCAACGATGCTTATCAGGGTATTCCCATAGGTGGTTATAACAGACTTGTGAATGCGTTGCTCGAAGGTGTCGATGCCCGTTTGAATACAGACTTTTTTGCCCATCGAGAGGAATTGTCGTCTTTGGCTGAAACGATAGTCTATACTGGGCCGATTGACGAGTTTTATGACTATAGGCTTGGACGTTTGCAATACCGAACTGTCCATTTCGAACAAGAGATTTTAGACATTCCGAATTATCAAGGCAATGCTGTGGTGAACTTTACCGATCGGGAAGTGCCTTATACCCGAATCATTGAGCATAAGCATTTTGAGCGTTTTGGCAATACGGTTTACGACAATCCAAAGACGGTGATTTACAAAGAATACAGCGTCGAATTCAAGGATGGGATGGAACCTTATTATCCCGTGAATGATGAGAAAAACACAGCTTTGTATAACCAATATAAAGCTATGGCTGACCAAGAGGAAAACGTGTATTTTGGGGGTCGTTTGGCGGAATACAAGTATTACGATATGGCACCGACTATTGAACGGGCAATGGAATTGGCTAAAAAAGTTTTGAAAGAATGAGTTGAAAAACTATCTTGCACTTTGCGGAAAAATTGTACTTTTGCATTTCCGCAAAAACACTATGAACTTCAAACTTGTATCCGATTTCCAACCCACTGGCGACCAGCCCGAAGCCATCAAACAGTTGGTCGACGGCCTGAATCGTGGCGACCGTGCCCAGACGCTTTTAGGCGTGACGGGCTCGGGAAAGACGTTTACCATTGCTAATGTTTTGGCCCAATTGAACCGTCCGGCTCTGGTATTGAGCCACAACAAGACCCTTGCAGCACAGCTCTATGGCGAGTTCAAGCAGTTCTTTCCGGAGAACGCGGTGAATTATTTCGTTTCTTATTACGACTACTACCAGCCCGAGGCCTTCATCCCTGCCACAAACACCTATATAGAAAAGGATCTCGCCATCAATATGGAAATCGACAAGATGCGGCTGGCGACCACTTCGGCCTTGCTTTCGGGTCGACGCGATATCATCGTGGTTTCCTCAGTGTCATGTCTCTATGGTATCGGTAATCCCGATGACTTCGGCAAGAACATCATCTATCTGGAACGTGGCATGAAAATCAGCCGCGACGATGTGGCAAAGGCTTTGGTGGGCGCTTTGTATGTTCGCAACGAGATTGAGTTCACGCAAGGCAAGTTCCGGGTGAAAGGGGAGACCATGGATGTGTTCCCGGCCTATGCCGACTATGCCTACCGCATCTTGTTTTGGGATGACGAAATCGACAGTTTGGAGATGTTCAACCCCGTGACGGGCAGAAGGATGGAGAACCTTTCGGAATTGACCATATTCCCCGCCAACATCTTCGTGACCTCGCAAGCCAAACTCAACTCAGCCGTTGCGGAAATTCAGGATGACATGTTTAAGCAAGCCGAGTATTTTCGCGAAATTGGCAAGAACTTGGAAGCTAAACGTCTTGAAGACCGTGTCAATTACGACCTTGAGATGATGAAGGAACTGGGCTATTGCTCTGGCATTGAGAACTATTCACGTTATTTCGATGGGCGTAGTCCAGGCACGCGACCTTTCTGCTTGCTCGATTATTTTCCCGACGACTTCATCACCATTATCGATGAGAGCCATGTCACCATTCCGCAGATCCGAGGCATGCATGGTGGCGACCGTTCGCGCAAACAGACCTTGGTGGAATATGGCTTCCGTTTGCCTTCGGCACTGGATAACAGACCTTTGCAGTTCGATGAGTTTGAAGCACTTACGGGGCAGACCATCTATGTCAGTGCCACACCCGCCGATTTCGAGTTGCAGCAGAGCGAAGGCGTTTATGTGGAGCAGCTGATTCGTCCCACGGGTTTGTTAGACCCTTTGATTGAGGTGCGTCCGAGCTTGAATCAGGTTGACGACCTCATCGATGAGATTCATAAGGTGGTGGAGAAAAATCAGCGTGTGCTCGTCACCACTTTGACCAAACGCATGGCCGAGGAGCTGAATGCCTATCTCAATGGCTTGAAAATCAAGACGCGCTATATCCATTCCGACGTGGATACCATGGAGCGTGTGGAAATCTTGCAAGGCCTTCGTATGGGTGAATTTGATGTGTTGGTCGGTGTCAACCTTTTGCGTGAGGGATTGGATTTGCCCGAGGTGAGTCTGGTCGCTATCTTGGATGCTGACAAGGAGGGTTTCCTTCGCTCGGAACGTTCGCTGACGCAGACTGCAGGTCGTGCCGCCCGAAATGCCGAGAGCAAGGTCATCATGTATGCCGACACCATCACCGATTCCATGCGCAAGACCATCGACGAGACCGCCCGCCGTCGCGCCAAGCAAATGGCTTATAACGAGGCACATGGCATCGTTCCGAAGACTATCGTCAAAGCCATCGACAACTCCTTGGGCACCTTGAAAGGCAACGTTGAGGTTCCTTCACCGTATGGTCAACAAGGTCCAGCTACGACCATGGCTGCCGAAGGTCAGGCTTCTTATATGTCGAAGGAACAACTTCAAAAGGCTATCGCTCAGGCCAAGAAGAACATGGAGAAGGCTGTCAAGGAGATGGACTTCCTCAGTGCAGCAAAGTTCCGCGATGAGATGATTGAGCTTCAGGAAAGAATGTCTCGATTGTAAATAAATAGCTGAGTCTCAGAAAAAAGTATTAGTTTTGCAATCTAAATAATAACCTAGATCTTATGAAGAAACTTTTCCTTTCTGTAGTTGTCATGTTATTCATGTCAACAACATTTGCCCAAACCAAGGACAATGTGGCGCGTGAATGCGTGCTGTTTGAAATCTTTACGGGTGTGCGCTGCCCCTATTGTCCTGCAGCCGCCAATGGTATCGCCCAGATGATGGAAGAAGGCCTGGCTATTGCTCCAGTCGCTTACCACACTACGGCTTTTTCCACTGAGGAGTATTACACCAACGAGACCAATGCCCGTGCCAACTATTACGGCATCAATAGCTATCCGACCTTGAAAGCCGATGGTGTCACGGGAATGTCGGGCGGCGGCAACGCCAGCGAAAACATGTACTCCTATTACATGAATTACTACAACCAACGTATCAATGTGCCCAGCCCGTTTACCATCGACTTGAGCTATGAGCCTGTCGACGGCACTTCGTGTCAGGTGAACTGCACGGTGACCCAAGTAGGCGACTGCAACGGCTCTGATGTACGTGTGTTCATTGCCTTGACACAGTGCAATATCGATGTGGGTTGGCAGGGCATGCAAGGTCTGCATCACGTTTGTCGCGACATGATTCCCTCGCAAACGGGAACACTGTTTACAGGCCCAACGATGACCATCAGCGAGACCTTCGAGATGCATTGGCCCAAGGAAGACTGCTACCTGACGGCATGGGTGCAGAACTACTCTGGCGGCACCAAGGAGGTGTATCAGGCCGTGCGTATGTCGATGGCTTTGGATCTGGACTATGACATCGCCTTAAAGTCGGTTGAAAACGTGGTTACTCAAAACTGCTCGGGCATACAACAACCCGAGATGATTGTGAAAAATCTTGGAAACCAAACTATTACGTTCTTTGACTTATGTGCTTTTGATGGATATGAAGACCATCGCCAGTCGTGGCATGGCACTTTGCCTAAAGGCCAATCGGTGACGGTGACGATGGACGAGTTTGTGGCAGCTCCATGTGATGCGCTGCATTTCTATGTAGTGATGCCCAATGGTGAGGGCGACCAGTATTTGCCCGACAATTTCATTGATGTTGGAATGGAGGGTGTGCCTGAAATCGACGGCTATCTGAAGATGCAGCTGAAGACTGGAATACATCCTCAGAATATCAGTGTAGAAATCATTGAGACCGAAAGCGGTGAGACGGTCAATTTATATAATTTTGACCAGGCCAATCATGTCTATACCGATGACATTGTGTTGATGAATGCAGGCTGTTATCGCATCCGCGTGCGTGATATTGCTGGCGAAGGCATGGGCAACGGATTTTTCCAATTCAAGGACTCCAACAATCAGATTGTCATGAAGGGTGGCGGTTCAGCTGGCCATTTCACTTACGAGTTGTCTTCAGAGGTGCTGTGCGATGGCACTCTTTTGGTCAATGAGGCTGAAGAGGCTTTGCCTGTGGTCTACCCAAATCCGTCTCAGGGCTTGTTCAACCTCAATTTAGTTGAAGGCAACTGGCAAGTTCAGGTGTATGACATCACTGGTCGAATGGTGCTTGAAAGCCAGAACGATGGTAAGGGAAGTGTTGACCTCAATGGCTATCAGAGTGGTATGTATTTCTTGAAGGCTACGAATGGTGCGCAAGAAATCAACACGAAGATTGTGGTACGCTGAGAATCAACAATGCTATAGGATACAAAGGGGCGGCTTTCATTGGAGCTGCCCTTTTTTGATGGTCGCTGCGATTTCTCTTGTGGCTTTGAACCCCTGTGGGATGGGGAACATCACGAAGGTGTGGAACATGCCTTCAAACTCTTGGAAATGTCCGGTTTTTCCAGCTTTTTCATAGGTCTCCTTGAGGAATAGGTCGTCGGGCTGGAGGATTTCATCGGAGCCATAGTAAACGCTGAGGTTGTCGACACCGCTGAAGTCGCCGAAAACGGGACTGACCCAAGGATGCTTGGCAGGTAATTTGCCTTGCCAGATGGCATTTAGCGTGATGACGCGGTCGAGTTGAAGCATGTCGTCCTTTCCCTGTAAGGCTCGCATTTCCTTCTCTTTGGTGTGACTGAGGTCGACACAAGGAGAGAGCAGGGTAGTGGTCGCAGGCTTTTGCCAACCGTTTTTGTGAGCTTCTTGTGCAACAATGAGACACAAACAGGCACCGGCAGAGTCACCGACGAGGTGGATTTCATTGTATTGCCCAGATTCTGAAATGCTTCTGTAGAAACTAAGCACAGTTTGCACGGAATACTCGCAGTCGTATTCGGGCGATTTGGGATAGACGGGCAGCAAGGCATCGCAATGGGTGCGTAAGGCGAGGTCGTGCAGGAAACGCCAATGGAAGAACACAGGCGGGTAGATGAAAGCGCCGCCGTGAAGGTAGAGGATGAGTTTGTGAGAGGCATGGTCGTGCCTGAAAACTTGCATCTCAAACCCCGTTGATGCGGCAAACTTTTCTTCTGTGAAAAACCCTCTGAAATAGCGCGGTATCCTCACGGGTCTGCGGTTCTCGCGGCGGCAATGCTCCAATTCCTCTTGCACCTCTTCAGGCGTGGCATCGCGTAGCTGCTTGAACATCAGCTTCAGATACTTTTCCGTAAAAACGATTCCTGGATTCATAAAACTATGATTATTAGGTTTGTGCGGCTGCCAAAGCGTGACAGCCCTGAAATTCAATGTTTCTGATAAATCTTCAAATCAAACATGGTGGCCGCAGAGATGACATGGTCGAAAATGTCGCTCTGGATTTCCTCATAGTTGATCCATTTCTTGTCGCTGCTGAAAGCGTAAATTTGTAGCGGAACACCAAACTCGGTAGGCTGCATCTGTCGCACCATCATGGTCAGGTTGTGGTTCAGCTTCGGGTTGTTGTTGAGGTAAGCCTTGATATAAGCGCGGAAGATGCCTAAATTGGTCTGCTGGCGTCCGTTTATGATTTCGCTCGTATCAATGCGGTTGGCTTTGTTGTATTCGAGGATGTCTTCTTCTTTTTGCTCGATATAATCCTTCACAAGCCCGTAGCGTTTGTATTTCTCTATCATCTCCGGCGTGCAGTAGCGGATGGTGTTCACATCGATGTTGATGGTGCGTGCGATGCGTCGTCCGCCCGATTCCGACATGCCACGCCAGTTGGTGAAGGGGTTGGAAACCAAGTTGTAAGTCGGGATGGTGGTGATGGTGTTGTCCCAGTTTTGCACTTTTACGGTGGTGAGGTTGATTTCCAGGACATTGCCGTCGGCAGGACCAATGGAAATCCAGTCACCGATGCGAAGCATGTCATTGACGGAGAGTTGTATGCTGCCCACAAATCCCTTGATGGTGTCTTGGAAAACGAGGATGATGATGGCCGACATGGTGCCCAAGCTTATCAGTATGTTCCCAATCTTGGTGCCCAAAACGAAGGCGATGGCAATCAGGACGCACAGGATGTAAAGCACAATCTTCGTGACTTGTATCAATCCGGTGATGGGCTTGATTTTCGACATTTCATGCATGTTGTATAAGTCTTCGCCTGTTGACACAAATGAGCTGATGATCATGGTACAGATGAAGATTTCGAAGATGTTGACCAACTTCATTAATAATGCTGCTGTTTCTGGAAAGTCAGGAAGCACATTGTCTATCAACATGCCTGTGATGAGGGCAGGGATGAGCAGACACATGCGCCCGATGACTTTGTTTTTTAGGAGCAGGTCATCATACTTGTTCGTCGAGAGTTGGATGATTTTGTAGACGGTTCTCTTCAGGATGTACTTGATTAA
The DNA here is from genome assembly GCA_900317155.1 of uncultured Bacteroidales bacterium. GTDB lineage: Bacteria > Bacteroidota > Bacteroidia > Bacteroidales > F082 > Limimorpha. The sequence continues at coordinate 124,377 of ONFO01000007.1, read as the reverse complement.
GAAAAAGATACATATGCTAAGGACTATCAACGTCAAAGCAGCAATGGTTTCGGCAATGGCAGCCGAAAGCCCAACGTTGAGTCCCATCTTGAGATTCAGGTTCTTCAGTATTTCGATGTATTTTTCAATCATATTCCACTGATTTTGGTTTTCGTGTATCCTTTTTCCTGCAACAAGGCCAATACCTTTTCGCGGAAATCACCTTGCAGCAGAATCTCACCCTCCTTGACGCTGCCACCTACGCCGCAGGCTGACTTCAGTTCCTTGCCTAATGCTGCTAAATCATAGTCGGAGCCTTGGAAGCCAGTGATGAGGGTCACTTTTTTGCCAGCGCGTTGCTTCTTGTCAAGCATGACTCTGAGGTTCTGTTTTGCAGGCTCTAGGGTGATGGTTTCTTCTTCACCGTAGTCAAAGGCATAGTCGGGGTTGGTGGAATAGACAATGCCGTTTTTGTCACTCTTGTGTTTCATGAATGGTGTCGGTTTTTGTTATGGTTAATTCGTTGTTAATCATTCTGTTGTTATATTCCGAAATAAAATGGTAGAGTTTTTCGAAGATGTCGGGACATTGAAGACGGTCGATGAGATTGTCGTTGAGGAGCGTGTCGCTAATGGGTTTGAAGATACCGAAAGGACGCTCACCGTCAGATTGCACGAGATAATTGCCGTCGCAGTATTGGTAAGTAAGGTTGTAGTAGCTGACAAAAGCGGGTTCGCTGAGTGTGTCGAAAAGGTTGCGTCCAAAGGAAAACAGCGTGTCGTTGATACCGAGAGCGGATAGGATGGAAGGCCCAAGGTCAATTTGTTGGGCGATTTCTTCACATCGTAATGGCTTGATTTTTTGTGGGTAATAGAAGGCGATGGGGATGGCATACATGCCCCACACGTTGCTGTATTCAGGCTGGAAATGCAAACTGTTGGAATAATCAGCGGTGATGACAAACAAAGTGCGATTGAACCAAGGCATCTGTGAGGCGGTTTTGAAGAAATCCCTCAATGAGCAATCGACATAATAAACGGTCTTCTCGAATCCGGTCCAGAAATAGCTTTCCTCTGGTAGGACGAAGTCGTGTGGCACTCTGTAAGGATAGCGTGACGAAAGCGTGTAGACCATTGTGGCAAATGGTTCGTGCACACGGTTCAAGGTCTGTGCGACATATTGAAGGAAAGGTCCGTCGAAGATGCCCCATTGTCCGTCGTAGTCTTTTTCGTCATCATATTCGATACGTCCGAAATAGTTTTTGATGCCGGCGCGACGGCTGAATTCGTCGAATCCTAAAATGCCATTTTTGCCGCCGTGCATGAAAATGGTGTTGTAGCCCTTTTGCTGTAGGTGTTGGCAGAAAGCGTCAAAGTCGTTGTCAGCGTAGGCCGACCTCGTGAAGTCGTTTTCCATCAGCGCGGGGATGCTTGCCAGGATGGCGGGTAGTGCCTCAAGGCCTCGGCGACTGTTCGACATGCCGTTGAAAGTGAGACTCTCGCAGAGAAGCGAATCGAGGAATGGCGTGAGGTTGAATCGTCGGTCTTGGCTGTAATATTTGAGCATCTCTTGTCCGACATTTTTCATGATGATGACAACCACATTCGATGGGATGCTGTCAGCAACCAAGGTGTCGTTTTCGATGAAACGGTTGGCTGTCAGGTTTTTATGAATGGGAGAATAGTCGCTGTTGTAGGTTCCTGTCCATTCTTTCAGTTTCGTTTCATGCGTGGTAAAGAGGCAGAATGGTGTGTTGAGAAGGATGGGCGCGTTTTGCGGGTCGGTGTATTGCATGGCTGTCTCACTGGTGATTGGCTTGGCTTGGAGGCCGCCTCGACAAGCGATTAAGGTCAGAATGCTCATGACAGCCAAACTGATGGCTTGCCTCATCTGCCAGCGCGGTTTTTCCTCCTTTGAAGGTGGATGGATTCTTGTTTGTTGCGCTACTACCCTGATAGTCAATACAAATAATATAAAGATAACAAGTAAGTACCAATAGTCAAACAACACCTGCCTGATTGTTCCAAAGGAGATTTCGTCGGAATGGCCAAGGACCTTGACGAAATCAATTGTGAGGTGTTTTCCGAAGAAGTGGAAGGAAACGATATCGAAGAAATTCAAGAAAATGGCAAAGGCATTGAGGGAAACATAAACGATGTCGACGATGTCTTGTAGCCTTTTGTTGTAAATTATTTTTGTGGGAAAACAATAAAAAAGAATGGTCAAGATGTTGATTCCGAAAACGATGGGGAGGTCGAATCTCATGCCGCAAAAATATAACGAAATGACCTCTTTCAGGCTCAGCTGATGGAAAAACTGGATGTTGAAAAGATAGAGCATCCAACGGCTGATGCTGAGAGCCAAAAGAGTGGCTAACAAGCGATATGTCAGCAACATATATGGCGATGAAAGCCATTCTTGGATTCTTTCTTTATTTGTTTTACGGCGCATGGTTTATTTCTTTATCGATGCAAAAGTATGTAAAAAAGGTGTATCTTTGCCAATTATTCATTCTATTAGGAATCTGTCACCATGAAAAAGTGTTCGTTTTTAGCTCTATTGTTAGGTTTCGTCCCCATGCTCCTTATGGCTCAAGAGAAATTCCCGCAATATCGGAATCCGCTCGATATTCCGATTTACCTTTCAGCCACTTTCGGAGAGTTGCGGCCAAATCATCTTCATGCAGGTCTCGACATCAAGACGCAAGGCGTGGAGGGGAAGAAGGTATATACCGTGGCAGATGGTTATATCAGCCGTATAGGGGTGTCGCCTTATGGTTATGGTAATGTGCTGTATATCACGCATTATGATGGCTACACCAGTGTATATGCACATTTGCAGCGTTTTTCAGGTAAGATTGCTACTTACGTAAAACAATACCAATACAAACATCAGCAATTTGCTTCACAGATCTATCCTGAAAAGGACCAGTTCCCCGTCAAACAAGGCGATCTGATTGCTTATTCGGGCAACTCGGGTGGCTCTGGCGGCCCACATCTTCATTTCGAGATACGGCATACGGTGAGCGAAAAGCCCGTCAATCCGATGTATTTCGGATACAAAATCGAGGATCATGTAAAGCCACTCATTCAAGGGGTTGCCGTGTATCCTGTCGGTGAGAAATCGACGCTCGAAGGTGGTATCCAGCCTATGTATTTTTCAGTGGATGGCGAAAATGGGAAGTATAGTCTGAAAGACAGGGTGTCCGTCAATGCCAATGGCGAAGTGGCTTTTGGTATTCGCACCTTCGACCAGGTGGGCACTTCTACAAACAAAAACGGCCCCTATCTCTATGAGCTTTTCCTTGATGACGTGCTTGCCTTCCAAGTGGAGGCCGATAGCTTTTCTTATAGCGAACCGCGTTATGTGAACAGTCTGCTTGATTACCGTCATTACAAGCAGAAAAAGACAAGCTATGTCCGCACGGAGACCGACCCGTACAACCGCCTTCACATGATTGAAAAACGGAATGGCACCATTACAGTTGAAGAAGGTGATACGGTGAACGTTTGCTTTAAAATCTCTGATTATGTTGGCAATAGCTCTACGGCAAGATTCCTGCTAGTGGGAACGGCTCCCGTGATGGTGGAGCGCCCAGAACATCGTCGTAGCGAATATTTCGTTAAGGCGGATGGCTCCATGAACAGCGAAATCACGATAGAGGATTTTAGCGTTTCGATGGAGAAAGGCACCTTCTTCCGTGACGAATGGGTGCAGACCGGTCAACGTGATGAAAAAGGTTGCTGCTCAAGGATTTATCGTTTCGGTGATGATGAGATGACGACTTTCAAAGCCTTTACGGTTCGAATCCGTCCCGAAAAACGATGGGCCGACCATTCGAAGATGTATATTGCCTATATCGAGAACAGTGGTAAAGTCTCATCGTTGGGTGGCAAAATGAAGAATGGCTGCATGGAAGTCACTACTCGTTCGATGGGTGAGTTTACCATCAAGATTGACTCGGTGGCGCCTCAAGTGTCAGCCACGAACTTCAAGAAAGGACAGGCTGTGAATAAACTGAAGTCGTTGCGCTTCAAAATCACCGACGACATGACGGGTATCGAGACCTACAATATCTATCTGAATGATGTGTGGGTACTAGGCCAATACGATGCCAAGAACAACCTGCTTTATTACGAGGTGGACTCACATCTGAAGAAAGGCACGAATAATGTGAAAGTTGTGGTGACCGATGGTGTCGGCAACACGAAGACGCTGAAAACCAGTGTGGTGAATTAGTTTGGAATAAACTGATATGCTCCCAAATCAGGTGTGCCAACCCGTGACACTCCATCCAAATCGTAAGGCAATTCGTTGCCAAACAATGGGTTGCCTATTCCGATAACAGGTGAAGAGATGCTATCGATGTGGCAGTCGGGCAGGATTGGGTCGACAAACATCGGGTCAAGGTTGAAGAGGCAATGGCGGAAGCCTTCCATGTTACCGTTGTATCTCTCAGAGCGGAGGAGGCAATGGTCGAAAACGTAGGAGGAGTCGGCATCAGGACCAAACACGCCCTTGAACTCGTCTTTTTGCTTGCCGTAGATGATGCAGTTGTCCATCTCCATGTTGAAAGGATAATAGAAAGGCTCATTGTTGCCGTCAAGGGCATAGTTAGTCACCAACACAGCGTTTTCGTTTTTGTTGTGCTCGTTGGCATTCCAATAGTTGGCGATGGTGCCGTGCACGAAACGGTAGTCACCGCCAAAGGCCCAGAAGTTGGCGAAGCCGCAGTTGGCGATGACGAAGTTCTTGGCCTCAACGGCATAGAGGATGGAGAATAGGCCGTAACCGCTTTGGTTTTCGACGATGGTGTTGTCGATTCGCAAAGCGCATTCCGTCGCTTTCAGCACCGATTGGCAATTGAGGCCGATGGTGCCGTTACGGATGATGGCGTGGCTGATGCGGTGGTCGGCACCGGCGCGACCATCCATCATCAAGATCTGTTCCCATTGCCCAGGGGTGTGGTTGTAATAGGACTCCAAACGGTCGCCTTGCACGATGACGGGTTCTTCCGAAGTTCCGTCGATGATGAGTTGACCGTCGCTCCATGAAAGGATGCCGCTGCCTTGGTGGCAATAAACTTGCGTGCCTTTTTCAATTTTCAGGGTGCCGTAACTGTTGATGAGCGCATAGCCATAGATGACGTAAGGTCTATCCGAAGTCCAAACCGTGGTCTGTAGGCTGTCGGCGACGATGTGGTAGGGGTAGGGAGTTCCACCGATGTTTACCACCTTGTCGGCCACAATATAGTTGGCATTTTGTCCCCAAGCCAACAACTTGATGGTCTGTGTGTTGCCATTGGTAATGAATTCAAGTTCGTCTTCTACGATAAAAGGGGTGTTCAGGTCGTTCGGATTGATGGTGACACGCAGGAACGAGAAGAGGCTGTCGTTGGCAGGGATGATCTTGTCATAAATCTCGGTAGCACTCTCGCCGTCTAGGTTGAAACGGAAAGGGGAGTTGTCACCTCCGATAAGACGTATGGAGCTGATTTTCAAGTCGTCGCTATGCGTGTTGTAGATCCTCAGTTCATGAGTGGCCGAGCCCAAAGAGGTGAAAACGGTGTCGAAAAGAACCGTGTCGGCTGAGAATTCCAACTTCAAATTGGAGTCGGGATTGATTGTGCTGTTCTTCTTGCACGAGTAGCCTGCCAACAGGAAAATGGTGATTATGAGTAAGATATGCCGAGCTTTCATGACAGAATTTAAAAAAGCAAAGATAAACTTTTATTGGATACGGTATGCAACGGTTTTTATTGTATTTTTGCCGAAAATTCTTTGAAAATGAAACGATTTGCAATCATTGCGTCCTTTATCTTGATGCTTTTAGGCGTTGCTGGCAAGGCTTCTGCCCAATTCCTTCCCGATGTGCCAGACATGAAAGGGAAGATGGTTTATGGCGGCGGTTTCGGTTTCGGCATGTCGGGCAACCATCTTAGTTTGTCCGTTTCGCCACAAATAGGTTACCGCGTTTTCAATCCTTGGGAAGTCGGCGTGCGCACCATTTATGATTTGACCTGCGACTTCAATAGGACGCTTGGCACTGTGTACGGCCATTATTTTGGCATAGCTCCTTATACCAACTTTCAGGTTTACAAGGGTTTGTTTCTCCATATCGAGGATGAAGTGATGTATGGCTTTGTAAGATTGAAACATAATACCGTGTCACGAAATTGGTACAACAGTGTCTTTGTAGGTGGCGGTTACAGACAGTATTCCTACACAGGCAGCTATGTCTATTTCATGCTGCTTTACAACCTCAGCTGGGGCGTTATCCCTTCGGGTAATTGGGATACACCCTACGGTTCGCCTATCGCACTCCGTGTGGGATATTGTTTTTGAATGCTGAATGCTGAATGCAGAATGCAGAATGTAGAATGCTGAATGGAGAATGCAGAATGGAGAGTTTGATCAATTCTTAATTCTTAATTCTTAATTCTTAATTCCAGCCCCTACGGCTTAAGCTCGGACTTGAATTCTTTCAGGAAATCTTCACCGCTCATGGCCTTGTAGGCTTCGTCGCCGAAATAGTGAATCATGGGCTCAAATTGTTGGGCTTCTTGATAGCCACCAATGACCTGGATGATTTTCATCTCCTCATTCATGATGACGTATGAAGGATACGACATCTTGTTTTTGAGGAGTGCATGAGCCAATTGATGTGAACCTTTGCGCCCGTCGGGACGCATGACCCCGACAAACTGATGCCCTTGGAATGTAATCGTATCCTGACGTTCGGCATCGAACTTCACGGCGTAGAAGTGATCGTTCATATATTTGGCAATCACGGGATTGGCGAATGTGGATTGGTCCATGCGCTTGCACCAGCCACACCAGTCGGTGTAGACGTCGATGAAGACCATCTTGGGCTCCTTGGCGCAGCGTTCGACGGCTTCCTCAAAGCTCATCCATTGGATTTTTTCTTGTGCAAAAGCACTTGTGCCGATGAAGGCTAATAAAGTGATAATCAGTAATTTTTTCATATCAATATCTATCCATTCGTTCTAATTCACGTTTCGAGTCTTTGGTCTTCAGACTTTCACGCTTGTCGTAATAGTGTTTGCCTCGCGCTAAAGCGATGTCTAATTTGGCCAAACCATTCTCGTTGATGAACAACATGACAGGCACGATGGTGAACCCTTTTTCCTGCACTTTGTTCTTCAGTTTGCGCAGCTCGCGGGCGTTGAGGAGCAGCTTGCGGTCGCGCTTGGGGTCGTGGTTGTTGTAGGTGCCTTGGGCGTACTCAGCGATGTGCATCCCGATGACAAACAGCTCGTTACCCTTGAAACTACAATACGAATCCGCCAGGCTCGCCTTACCGCCTCGGATGGACTTGATTTCCGTTCCTGTCAGCACGATGCCTGCAGTGAGCGTCTCCACGAGGAAGTACTCAAACGTGGCGCGCTTGTTCTTTATCTTGATGTTATTGGTGTTCTTTTTTTCCATTGCGGCTGCAAAACTACAAAAATCTTGCCGATTTTGCCGAAAAAACACTACTTTTGTCGCTATGAATACCTTAGGTCACTTATTTAAACTCACTACTTTTGGCGAGTCGCATGGCACAGCCATCGGCGGTGTCATTGATGGTTGCCCGTCACAAATGAAACTTGATTTTGATTTCATTGAACAAGAACTGCTTAGACGCAAGACAGCCCAATCTTCAATAAGCTCGCAACGCAAGGAACCTGACCGTGTCGAATGGCTTTCGGGTTTGCTTGATGGTGTCACTTTGGGCACGCCAATTGCCTTTATGGTGCGCAACGAAGACTGTAAGCCAGAGGATTACGAAGCTTTGAAAGACGTTTACCGTCCTTCCCATGCCGATTACACCTACGAACAGAAATACGGTATCCGGGACTGGCGTGGTGGCGGCAGGGCCTCGGCTCGGACCACTTTGCCCATCGTGGTGGCAGGAGCCATTGCCAAACAGATTTTGAAAGCTAAAGGTATTCAGGTCTGTGCTGAAGTGACCTCAATGGGTGATGCGGAACAGGCTAGAAGAGAAGGCGATACGGTGGGTGGAGTGGTTGAATGTCGTATTGTTGGCGTTCCAGCGGGCTTAGGCGAACCGATGTTCGGCAAGTTCTCGGCAGAGTTGGCTCATGCCGTGTTCAGTCTTCCTGCCGTAAAAGGTTTCGAAATCGGTGATGGCTTTGCCTTGGCCAAGATGAAAGGCTCCGAAGCCAACGACACCTTTATTAATAAGGTGGGTAAAATCACCACTTTGACCAACCACTCGGGCGGCATACAAGGCGGCATCACCAATGGTAATGATGTCGTGTTTCGTGTGGCTTTTAAGCCGATACCGAGCATTTCACAAGCTCAGCAGACCGTAAACAGGGCAGGGGAGCCTTGTGAAATCGCTATCGAGGGACGGCACGATGTGTGTGCTTTGCCGCGCGCAGTCGTTTTGGTGGAGGCTTTGGCGGCTATGGTGACGTTAGATATGAAATTGTTGGCGCAATAATCATCGCGTCTCCAACAATCATTGCTCATATAGCAATACCCCCGAAACCATCCAATGGCTAAATGACTCGCCTTCGTCTTTGCCTTGGGGGATGGCGACTCGGAGCGTGTGCTTGCCTGGCTTCAAACCGCTGAGGTCGAAATAGACGGGATTGGTGGCCGTGCCAGGACACCAGCCTGAGCGGGAGTAGTCGGAGGAGGAAACGCCGTTCCAGAAATTGCCCGAGACGGGGCTTTGGTCGCGGAAAGTGGCACAATCGCAACGCCAAGGCGTGTGGGTGAACCGCTTCACACCGTCGATGTATATCGCGTTTTCCTTGGGATTGAACTCGTCACCGTTGTCCCAGCCGCCGTGGCCCGTGCTGATGTAGCGCAGGCGCATGTTTTTGGCGCCGTCGGGAATCTCAAACTCCACTTCAAGGCTGTCGGTGGCGAAGAGTCGACCATAGTTCTGGCCACTCATCTCCATGACGTTGCAGGTGTTAAACAACGGAATGGAATGCTCTTTCAGTGGTTTGCCGCTCCATTTGTTTTCACCCGGATAGGCGAGGAGGTCCAGGGAAAGCTTGTGGCCGCCTTTGTCGTAGTTGCCGATGAAAGCCCCGATGAGCACATCGCCACGCAGACGGTCGCGCAACTCGCTGACTTCCATCTTGTAATAGTTCTCATCCGCCCATTCCAGTCCATCAATCTGCACGCGGTCGTTGAAATGGCCTGCACCAAAAGAGGTGAAGAACCGCACCAACTCGACGGGTGGCAGATAGTCTTTCTCCGCCTTGATGCCTTGGTATTCCTTGCCGTCTTTGCCGACAAAGGAGGGCAACGCTTCCAAGCGTTGCAAACCGTCTCTGAAACTCTTGGCCTTTTCAGTTGGGATGACGAAGACGGAAGCGGTGCGGTCGTAGGCATCGCCGTTACTACGTTGGTGGATCTCGGCGAAGAGTTGGTAATGCGCCGGAAGCTCAGGGAGTCTCATCCGCTTGACAATCAATGTGCCGTGACTGAAATGGAGGGTGGTGTCGAAAGGAATGTCGCCTATAATGGGCTCGTAATCCGCAAAATGAATCTGCGCGTCCTCGAAGACGGGAATTCGCATGACGAGTTTGTCCTTCCTCAGCTGGGTGAGCTCGCGAGAGGATTTGTATTGGCCTTTGTTGTCGGGAATCAGGTCGAGGAGTGCGTATTTTTGCTCTTTCACTTCCTCTAAATCGGTGATGTAGGAGCCATTTCTCATGCAGCGCACCATCACGCCTTGCAGTCGACCCAGACCAGGCATGGGTGTGGCCTCAAAACCGAGACTTTCCGTCATCCACACCTCGATAGTATTGGAGTTGATGCTGGTCGTGTATTTCGTGCAGTCATAGCCCAACAGTTTTTCCTTGCCTTCCTTGTTGAAAACCACATCGTTATCGGTCAACGAATAGGAGCTGTAAAACTTTCCATCGGCATAATCCAAAATGGTGTAGACGGAGTCATGGACATAGTCGACATAGGTGTTGCTTTGGGCATAGCCAGGGATAGGGTTGGAGAGCTTTTTTTCTTCCGTGCGGATTTTCAGGCATTTCGCGTTTTCAATGACTTGGATAGTCGTTGTGTCTTGTTCCGCAACGCCTTTGGCGTAACTCTGATAAGAAAGTATATGCTGCCCAAAGACAAGTGAAGTTGATAGAAGAGCAAGTAGACAGATGATAAACCGTTTCATATTATGTTGAATCTTAAATCTTTAAATTTTAAATTTTGAATTTTAAATTTTAAATCTTAAATCTTTCCTTCGTCATCCCTAGGAACCTAAGCTAATACGCAAAGAACCCCACCACACCCGAAAGCACTATCAGTAAAATCGGATTGGCTTTGAAGAAATACGAGGCCACGAAAGCCAAGACGCAGATAATGACGCTGATATTGTATTGCCCGCGACCGAAATCCACGAAGTTTTGCGTGTTCATCATGGAGAGACCGGCGGCGAAGATGAGTCCGGCGATAGCGGGTTTCAGGCCTTTCAGGGTATTGTCCATCAAGGCGTTGTTTCTCTTGCTCATGAAGAGCCTCAGGATGAGATACACCATGATGACGGAAGGCAGACAAAGCGCAAACGAAGCCAACAGAGAGCCGCCCAAGCCTGCCGTGTTATAGCCCACGTAGGTCGCCAAGTTGATGGAGATGGGTCCAGGGGTCATTTGTGAGATGGCCACCATGTCGGCAAACTCGGTCGTGGTCATCCAGGCATAATGCTCTACCACCTCATGCTGGATAAGCGAGAGCATGGCATAGCCGCCGCCGAAGCCAAGCACGCCGATTTTCACGAAGACCCAAAGCAATTGCAGGTAAATCATGGCTTGACCTCCTTTCCTTTGGCTTTTTTGTTGATAATCAGCGCATAGATTAGGCTTCCCACAATGGCAACGAGGATGACATAGGCGGGCGAAATCTTGCACCACCAAATCAAAAACACCGTGATGATGGGAATGATGGCGGTCTTCCAAGTCACCTTGGCCGATTTGATCATGCGCAGGGAAGGGGCGAGGATGAGTGCCACCACGCAGGGACGGATGCCCTTGAAGATGCGCTCCACCACAGGCTGGTCGCGGTATTCGCGGAAGACCGTGGCCAACAGCAAAATGATGGTGATGGAGGGGATGATGGCACCGAGCATGGCGGCAAAAGCACCACTCCTGCCAGCCACACGATGCCCGACATACAAAGCCGTGTTGACCGCAAACACACCCGGAAGCGACTGAACCACGGCAATCATGTCCCAAAACTCATCGTTGGGAATCCATTTCTTCTGGTCGACGACGGCCTTCTCCACCATCGAAAGCATGGCGTAGCCACCCCCAAGGGTGAAAGCCCCGATTTTGAAGAAAGTCAGGAAGAGTTGCAGTGGCTTTTTCATGGCGCAAAAATACGGGTTTTTCGTTCATTGATTGAAAAATACCTTATCTTTGCGGGCAGAAAATAGTAAAAGTCCGTCGTTTTTTGTTGCATTATGATTCTTACCACTACACAAAACATTGAAGGTCGTACCATAACGGAATACGTGGGAGTCGTTTCTGGAGAAGCTTTCGAAAATCAAGCATTTCGTGGACATAGGTCCTATGTTCCTACGTTATCCAAGGCTCGTATGATGGCACTCAATCAATTGGAAGAGCAGGCAAGCAATTTGGGTGCGGATGCTGTAGTGGGGGTAAATATTGATTTCGAATTGATTGATATGAGTTCGGGCGTATTGGTATATGCTTCTGGCACTGCAGTAAAGACGGAATTAAATAAAGTTTAATCAAATAATATGGTTGCATTATGATACTTACAACTACACCGACTGTTGAAGGCAGAACAATCATTGAATACAAAGGCGTTGTATTCGGGGAAGTGATTACTGGAGTGAATTTTATTAAGGATATTAAGGCCAGTCTCCGCGATATAGTTGGCGGACGTTCAGGCTCATACGAACAGGAGTTGATCAATGCTCGCGCCCAAGCCTTGAGGGAATTGGAAGAACGGGCTCGACAGATGAATGCAGATGCTGTTGTGGGTATTGATATAGATTATGAAGTGTTAGGCCAAAGCGGTTCGATGCTGATGGTCTCTGCTTCAGGTACCGCTGTGAGGCTTCAATAAATGATAATCAAATAAGTAGATATTATGCTTTTAGATGTTTCTGTGATGACCTTTGACCGGCCAGAGGCTTGGCAATGGTTGGTGCAATTTTGCATTTTGGCGACGGCCTTGTTGCTTGGTAACGTGCTTAGAACCAAAGTGCCATTCCTTAACAAGAGTTTGTTGCCTTCGGCCTTATTAGGTGGTTTGTTGCTGTTGATTTTCAAGCAGTTTCCTAGCTGCCGCGGAATCATCAACAAACCGATGATGGAAATCGTGACCTATCACGCTTTGGGCCTTGGCTTCGTTGCCTTGGCATTGAAAAACAACAAGATAGAATCGAAGTCCACTCCGATGAAGGTGATAGAGACAGGCGCTTTGACGGCTTCCACATACGTCATTCAAGGCATTGTGGGTCTCATCGTCTCCATTTTGTTCTTCTATTTCGGCAAGCGTTTGTTCTATGCCGCAGGTCTGCTGCTGCCTATGGGTTATGGACAAGGTCCGGGACAGGCCTTGAACTTTGGTAAGATTTTCACGGGCTGGGCCACACAGCAGGGCATTGACTTCCCTGGCGCCGACTTTGGTCTTTCCATTGCTGCAACCGGCTTCGTCGTGGGCAGTTTGGTGGGCGTGATTTACATGAATATCCTTCGCCGCAAGGGGATTCTTTCAAGAAAGAAAATCGCTCATGCCCAAGTGAATACCTTGGAAGACTATGAAAGCAAAGGCGAGATTCCCGATGCCGAGTCTATCGACAAGCTCTCGGTGCAGATTTGCATGGTGCTTTTCGTCTATTTCCTCGTTTATCTGTTCACTAAGTGGATCCAAGGCATGGAGTTGGGCGACTTTGGCACCAATACGTTGAAACCTATGCTTTGGGGATTCAACTTCTTGATTGGTACACTGTTTGGCATCCTTTTCAAATGGTTGTTGGGCCGATTCAAGAAGGCCAGATTGATGAGCCGCGAATACATCAACAACTACATGCTGAACCGCATTAGCGGCTTCTGCTTCGACATCATGATAGTGGCGGGCACGGCGGCTATCAACTTTAATGAGCTTGGCAAGTTTGTTTTGCCTTTCGTTCTCATCGTCACTTTGGGCGCCATTGTGACTTTCGTGAATGTCCTATGGATCTCCAAACACCTCTATCCCGATTACAAATACGAGGGCTTCTTCTCGATGTTCGGCATGCTGACGGGCACGGCCAGCAACGGCATGATTCTATTGCGCGAAATCGACCCGAAGTTTGAGACGCCTGCCGCCAACAACCTTGTGCTGCAAACCCTTTCAGCCATTGTGTTGGGCTTCCCCGTGCTGCTCTTAGTGGGTTACGCGCCGCAAAGTCTCAAAGCCACATGGATTACTTTGGGAGTCTTGGTCGTCTTCTGGATTGCACTCACGGTCTTCATGCTGCGGACAAAGATATTCAAGCGGAAGAAAAAGTGATGTGAACTGTAACAAAAAAGCCGAGTGGAAACTCGGCTTTTTTTGTTGGCTTCTGAAGGTTTATCCTTTCTTAATACTGACCCCTTTCTTTGGTTTAGTCGTTGTGCCGCCTGTGGAGGGTTTTGAACCTGTCGAACTGGGTGTAGTCATTTTGTATCCCGCAGCCTCACACATTTCCTTGATGTGCGTGGCACGTTTGTGCGTGTCGGGGTGAGTGGATAGCAATTCAGCTAGTTTGCCTTGTTGTGCGCTTTCACCACTGAGTTGAATCAACACGTTGAGTGCATGATACATGGCGTAGGGGTCAACGCCGTTTTGAATGCAGAACTGGAAAGCGGTCTCGTCGGCTTGGGTTTCTTGGCGGCGCGAGTAGGCGCGACTGGCCAATTCCTGCCCGAGGTCGCCGAGGAAGCCCGTCGAGAGGGCACCGGCGGTCGTGTTGACGGCTGCGATACCATAACGGGCTGCCACAACAAGATAAGCGGCACGATAGGCGTCGCGGACATCTTTATTAATAAGGTGTCCCAACTCGTGGCCGATGACGGCAAACACCTCGTCATCGTTCATGGCATCCATTAAGCCAGTGTAGACACGCACGCTGCCGTCGCCACTGGCAAAGGCATTGACCGTGTTCGACTGATACACCTTGTAGTTTAGGTTCAAATCGTTAATGTTGTGGAAACGTGCCATGATGCGGTCAAGACGCTTGGTGTAGTCATTGCTTGCTGGCAGGATGGTGTTCTGTCCGTCAGATTCCACCATATATTGACTGCATAGTTGGGCAATCTGCGCATCACTGATAGTCAAAGCTTGAACGGCAGCGGCACCGGCATTCGCGGCCGCGTTTGGGTCTACAATTTTCATGGTACTGCAACTGGCCAAGGAAATGACCACTGCACAAATTAATGCTAACTTCTTCATATTGATTGAGTTTTGAATTTGTTCCTACGATGTCACTGCAAAAATAGTGCATTCGATGAAATTTTTTTCAAAAAAAGTGCATTTTTTTCTTGCATGTTTCAAAATTAATGTATCTTTGCCACATCAAAATAATATCAAAATAATATCATAAATCTATAAAACTATGGAAACAAAAGAATTTGAATTCAAAGGTTTCGCGATGAACGGATTCGTCGCATTGTTCATTGAAATCGCCATCGTGGCATTAAGTGTTTGGGGGTTCGTCGTTTTTGCCAACGGGCAACTGAGCACCCCAATTCTGTCTGTCGTAGGTCTCTTGCTGGCCTGCATCCTTCCCATCGGCTTCCGCAAGCTGGAGCCCAACGAGGCCATGGTGATGCTGTTCTTCGGTAAGTACAAAGGTACCTTCACCAAGACGGGTTTCTATTGGGTCAACTTCCTGATGACCTCCAAGAAGGTCTCGCTGCGTGCCCGCAACCTCAATCCCGACAACATCAAGGTGAACGACAAGACGGGTAACCCGATTATGATCGGCCAAATCTTGGTGTGGAAACTGAAGGACACCTACAAGGCCATGTTTGAAATCGACTCGCAGACCATGGCGGGTGGCGGCTCGGGCACGGCTCCCGTTTCGGTGTCGAGTCGCATGAGGGCTTTCGAGAGCTTCATCCAGGTGCAGAGCGATGCTGCCTTGCGTGAGGTGGCGGGCATGTACGCCTACGACGAAAACGAGGCCGAGAATGGTGAATTGACCCTCCGTTCGGGCGGCAACGAAATCAACGAGGTGTTGCTGGCCAAGCTGAACGAGCGTCTGGCCATGTCGGGTCTGGAAGTGCTCGAGGCACGCATCAACTACCTGGCTTATTCGCCTGAGATTGCCGCCGTCATGCTGCGCCGTCAGCAGGCTGCCGCCATCATCTCGGCTCGCGAGAAGATTGTGGAAGGCGCTGTGTCGATGGTCAAGATGGCCCTGGATAAGCTGAAGACTGAAGGCGTCGTCGAACTCGATGAGGAACGCAAGGCCGCCATGGTGAGCAACCTGATGGTGGTGCTCTGCGCCGACGAGTCGGCACAACCGGTTGTGAATACGGGAAGCCTTTACTAAAACGGACTGCCGCTTTGCGTCACTGCGAGCGAAACGAAGCAATCCAGAAAACAGGCATCCTTGCTTCGTCGTTCCTCCTCGCAATGACGCAAAGCGCGGCAAAAGACATCAATAACAACAAAAAAACAGAATCAAATGGATATCGCTTTAACTATCTTATTAATTATAGGCATTGCGTTCATCGGCATAGCCATATTCGCAAAGATTCGTCCCGACATCATATGGAAGGACAGAGTGAGTGAAACTATCCTACCGCCTGAACGACAAAAGTTTGGCTTTATCCTATTGTTGCTTTTAGGCATTATGATGCTCGTGTCTGCAGGGGCAATAAGCATTCCACAATGGCAGAGCCATATTGATGCGATACTTATTTCCATTGTTATGGTGACGATTTCGGTGGTGCTGTTTATGATGTGGAAATACGTTTTGAGCCAAAACAAAAGATGGAGCAGAATTGCTTTGGTGGCCGTTTTGCTGCTATCAGTGGGCTTACTTGTCTTTGCTGGATATTGCTGGTATACAATTCCAGCAATTTCAGTTAAGACTGAAAAGATTATGTATATTGTTGTTTCGCTTCTCGTGTTTTCCGGCTTTGTTTGGCTCGCCATTCGGGTGAAACGGCATCCAGAGAGAGACAAATTTATGCAAAGAGTAATGAAAGAACAAAAGGGCGCTGATTATGAGAAGGGGAAGCAAAAGTGTTTGATATTCTTATACCTGTCTTTTGGAGTCTCTTTGGTGTTGTTTAAATGGCTAGAGGTTTTTGTTGATCCCCCTATGATACTGACTATTAATGTGGCTTTATTCTTAGCGCTGTTCATTGTCGGATGGCGTTATACTGGCGATTTCTCTAAATGGGTCTTTGTAATCTTGGCGGTGTTATTGTTTTTGGGCTTCGGCTATCACATTTGGGCTTCCCAAAGCAGCAAAGTTGAAGTGCTTCCCGATATGCTTTCCATAGAGGGAACCTATAGCCAAACGGTTCCTTATCAAAGCATTGATTCTGTGTTTATTGTGAATGAATTGCCTGAGACATCGTATTGCATACATGGTCACAATTTGTTCCGTGGCAAGCGAGGCGAGTATCGTTTGGAGAACGGTTCTGTCGCCACGTTTTACGTGTTGAGGCAAGAGGGACCTTACTTGATGATGTACACTTATCCAGGCTTGGTTTTCGTCAACCAGAAAACGCCTGCGGAGACCGAGCAATTGATTGAAGAATTGAGAGATAGAATTGGAGACAAAATGATAGGTTCGGTAGGGTTGGCTTTGCCGAAGTGATGCTGCTTTTGTTGTTGCTGATTGGGTTCAGCGTATATTAATGGTGTATTACTTTGAAATAAACTATTATGATGGATAACAT
Organism: uncultured Bacteroidales bacterium; assembly: GCA_900317155.1. Classification (GTDB taxonomy): domain Bacteria; phylum Bacteroidota; class Bacteroidia; order Bacteroidales; family F082; genus Limimorpha. The sequence continues at coordinate 107,492 of ONFO01000007.1, read as the reverse complement.
ATTAATAATCGCTTTATTGCTCCTCATGGCTTCCTTTTTTGTATGGCTTGCCATTCGGGTGAAACGGCATCCTGAAAAGGATGAAAACATGAAAAAGGTGATGGCTAAACAACGAGGCACTGAATACGAGGAGGGAATGCAGAATTTATATATGGTTAATTACTTGTCTACTGGACTCGCTTGGGTGTTGGCAACGGTGCTTCAATTCTTCTTCGACATGGAGGCGTTCCCTTCCATGCTTATTTCTGCAACTTGCCTTTGTTTGGTGTGGGTTATTGCAAAGTTGCGTTTTACTGGAGAGTTTAGCAAGTCGTGGTTCGTTGCTTTCGCCATCGGGCTTGCATTGCTGGTTTATTTTATAGTAAAATAGATGAAAAACAAATAGTTATGATTTGGACAGATTTAATAACAGGCGCAATTTTAATGCTCACGGGCTGGGCGGTTTACAAGTTCCCGATGCTGATTTCAGGCGTGAACACCATGTCGAAAAAACGCTTGGCCAAGGTCAATTTGGAAGGCCTTAAGCTCGGTTTTCGCAATGTGTTCCTCATTTGCGGCGGGGCGATAGTGCTTCTTGGCGGCATCTTCACGCTGGCGCATTTGCCATTCGGCTTTCATTTGGTGATGCAACTCGTGGCGATTCTTGCCCTCGTTGTTACCTGCTTTGTGCTCAGCAAAAGATACGACATGGGCATGCAAGGTGAGGAAGGCAAGAAGGAGAGAAGAAAAAACTGGATAGGCATCATTATTACCGCTGTGGCTTTTGCAGTAATATTGTTTTTCTTCTTCAAAGGCAGCAAACCCGCAACGGTTGAAGTGTCAGAGGATTACATCACGGCCAAAGGCGGCGGATACAGTGCTTCGATACCCGTACAAAACATCACTTCGACCACCATGTTGTCCCGCTGGCCCGACATTTCCCTCCGAACCAACGGACTCTCTACCGACAAGGTCAGCATCGGGCATTTTCGGCTAAAAGGTGGAGAAAGCTGCATGTTGTTCCTCTGCGACGATGGCGGGCCTGTGCTCGAAGTGCGCACCGCGGATGGCAGTTTGTATTACTTCAACTGCGCGACGGAGGAGGAAACGCTTGAAATGATTGCAAAAGTCAAACAACAAATCTCTGAACAATGAAAAAAGCAATAAGATACTCAATAGTCGTCTGCCTCTTCAGTTGGGCGATGTTTGCCTTAGCCCACTGGGGGTTCGGCATTGGAGCGGACACCCCTACGGGACTCATGGTCTTCTCCGCAGTGTATATGTTTTTCCCGCTCATCACGGCCTTGGCGCTGCAAGCCATCGACAAGGAAAAATTCAACCATACGGGTTTGGTCAACTTCAAAGTGTCCTGGACATGGGTCGTGGCATGGCTCTTGCCTGTGGTGATGACATTTCTCTGTATTATCATCAATGGTTGGATGCCAGGTGTGGAGCTGCAATATAACTCCGAGCAACTCATCAACCAGTATCATGTTCCCGAGGAGCAACAGGAGATGGTGCGTGAGCAGTTGGGTAACATGCCCGGCTATTTGATGTTGATTTCCGTTGTTTTCAGTGGGTTGCTGGCAGGCATCACCGTCAACGCCATCGCCGCCTTCGGCGAGGAATACGGCTGGCGCAACTACCTTGTCGGAGCCATGCGCGGGCTGAAGTTCTGGAAAGCCGCCTTGTTCATCGGCATCGTGTGGGGCATTTGGCATTTCCCGCTCATTCTAATGGGCCACAACTACCCGAACGAGCCTTATTGGGGCGTGCTGCTCATGGTGGTGATGTGTATTCTGCTGGGCATCATAGAATTGTATTTCGTGCTGAAATCCAAGTCCATGATTGTGGCAGCCATCCTGCACGGCACTATCAATGCGGTTTCAGGTACGACCATTTATTTCACCTTGGGTGGCAACGACTTCCTAAACGGCATGGCAGGCCTGTCGGGCTTTATCGTCATGATGGTGACCATTTTGTGCATCTGGTTTTACGACAAACGCATTTCCAAGGAGAACCTCTGTGGGATGACCTTGGGCGAAGCATTGGAGAGATAAGTTATGGCAAAGGAAAAAGAAAATAATACCAATAACAAGACCTTCCTGCTCCGTGTCGACACTGAGACCATGGAGGCCGTGGAAAAATGGGCCGCCGACGAGTTCCGCTCCGTCAACGGGCAGCTGCAATGGATTATTGCGGAAGCATTGAAGAAGAGCGGGAGGAAGAAGAAATGACTATGACCATTGAATATGACTATGACCACTTTCCCCAAGGCGTTAAGTGATGGCTTCCCATTCAGTGGTCATTGTCATTGTCACAAGTCATAGTCGAAAAATATAAACATAACCAATTGAATAATAATATGGACAAAGAAACTTGGATCATCATTTTCGTGGTATTCCTTTACATCCTACAAGCTGTAGCGGGTGGTTTGGTTGCCCGAAGCCGTGGCAAATCGTTTTGGCTCTGGTTTGCCGTTTGTTTTCTCATCATTCCGCCTGTCGGGTGGATTCGTATGCTCATGGGCACTAGAGATGACTTTATGCCCTAATTTGTAGTTGTAATTTAATCAATAAAATCTGTGTAATCCGTAGTTATACAAATAAAATCTGTAGATTATGAAAACAAAAATTCTAATCCCATTGTTATTCGTAGTCCTGCAATCCCATGCCCAAATCGAGGGCTATTGGAAAGGCAAAATCAATTTTAGTGAACAAGAGGTGGAGATGGCTTTCGACATCAAGGCCACTGAAAACGGCTTTTCCGCTACTTTTGACGTACCTTCACAAGGTGGGTTCGACATTCATGTAGACGAAACGACTTTCCAAGACGGGCACTTGCAATTGACGATGTCGGCGATGGACGCAAGCTATTCTGGAACGCTGAAAGAAGGTGTCATTGAAGGCGAATTCACGCAAAGGGGTGTGACCTTCCCGCTCAACCTTGCCAAGGCAGAGAAGAACGATCGGAAAAAGGCACGTCCCCAAGACCCACAGCCGCCTTTCAACTATCGTATTGAGGAGGTGTCATTTGTCAACGGAAAAGAGGGAAACACTCTGACCGGCACCTTGACCATTCCCGAGGGCAAAGGCCCGTTTACGGCAGTGATACTTGTCTCGGGCAGCGGACAGCAGAACCGCGATGAGGAGATCGAAAGCCATCGGCCTTTTTGGGTCATTGCAGATTACCTGACCCGAAGAGGCATTGCCGTGTTGCGCTACGACGACCGCGGCATGGGTGGCTCGACAGGTGAGGTGATGGCGGCCACATCATTGGACTTCTCATACGACACCGAAGCCGCGTTCGACTATTTACGCAGCCGCAAGGAAATCAACGCATCAAAAATCGGCATCTTGGGTCACAGTGAAGGCGGCATCATCAACTTCATGGTGGCAGCTCGCCGTCCCGAAGTGGCGTTTTTGATATCTTTGGCAGGTCCGGCAGTGAACGGCATCGAGATTTTAAAGGCACAGTCGGAGGCGATGCTGAAGGCTTCTGGCTATTCGGAAGAAATGATAGCATTCAATCAGAACTCCCAAAAACAGCTGTTTGACATCGTTGAATCTTCAAATGACAGGGAAGAGGCCGACAGCCTCTTGCGCCAACTCGTGAAAGGCTGGGGCTATAACGAGAAGCTGACCGAACAAACTGTGTCGCAGTTGACCATGCCATGGATGTACTATTTCATGAAATACGACCCTACGGATGCTATCGTCAAGACGAATTGTCCGGCTTTGCTGCTCAACGGCTCAAAGGATTTGCAAGTGATAGCCTCACAGAATTTCCCTGCCTACGAGAAAATCATCGCCGAACATGGCAAGACCAACCTTACCCTTCGCGAATTGCCCGGCCTGAACCATCTTTTCCAGCATTGCGAGACGGGTTTGTTAGAAGAATACTCCGACATTGACGAGACCATCTCGCCCGAGGTGCTGGATCTGATTGTGGGGTTTGTGAAGGACACCCATATCTCAACGCCGTGAAACCCATATCTGCCGTGTGTGAGATATGGGTCTGCCGTATGGCAGATATGGGTGTCCTGAAATGCAATGGTAGGGTGTGGATATTGTAAAAAAATATGCGTAATTTGTGTCCAACTAGGGATATCTTATCATGCACACATGTTTATTCATTTTAAAAATAAATTGTCTTGTTTGGACTATTTTTTATTTTTGCAGCTTGTTATTGAGGATTTTGCCTCATTGACATTGCCGTGAGAATAATTAAACATTCAAATGTGTTAGCTATGAAAAAGATATTGCTATTCTTTACAATCTACCTCTTAGGTTTTTCTGTCTTTGGACAAACGAAGATAGGTTTACGTTCGGTCGACAAGGCGGAATGTGTTAAAAGTGACCTGACGAGTCTGAAGGCCACGTTTTCGTTTTCAGGCCTTGAGGTTAACGATGTAAGTACTGAGCGAGGCGTTTTCTCTATGCTTTCCATGCCCAATACGGTCATTGGCGGCAACGAGGGCGACCCTCAGATTCCTGTCGTGAACCAACTTATTGCTGTTCCTTTTGGCGCTACGCCTAACATTCGAGTGACCCATTATTCCACGATGGATTATGACCTTGGGGAATATGACGTTCACCAGCTTTCACCGCGCCAACCTGAGACTTGGAAAGACCAAGAGACTCCATTCGTCATCAACGAAGCCGCCTATCAAACGCGTGGCCTCCGCTCGGAACCTTTTGCTGCGGTAAGTATCGACGGCACTATGCGAGGCATTCAGGTAGGCAGAATGTGCATCGAGCCGGTCAGCTATGACCCTGTCAACAACAAAATCCGTGTGTTTAATGACATTGAGGTTGAGGTCAGCTTCGACGGTGCCGACGCCCGCGCCACAGAGGATATGTTGGTCAAGACTTACAGCCCATATTTCACAGGGGTTTATGACCTGCTGTTCAATGGTAGAGCTGTCAGAGGCGTTTACGAAGACCATCCCGACCTGTGGTCAGCTCCCGTGAAGATGCTGGTCATTGCCGACCGCATGTTTGAGAACTGCATCCAGAATTGGGTGGCTTGGAAGACTTTGAAAGGCATTTATGTGGATGTGAACTATACCGACGTTATCGGCACTACAGCTGAGGAAATTAAGAATTTCATCCAAGCTAAGTATGCCGAGGATGCACCTACATTCCTAATGATTATGGGCGACCAAGCCCAAGTGGTGAATTCGGGCATTGGAACCAAGACAGGTTTCGTTACCGACCTTTACTATTCCAGCGTTGACGGAGACCAGTTCCCGGATATGTTCCACAGCCGTCTTTCTGCTGAGACCGTTGATGAGATGACGGCTATGCTCAACAAAGGCATGGAATACGAGCAATACACCATGCCCGACCCGAGCTATTTGAATAACGTGCTTTTTGTGGCAGGTTATGACAATACAGGTTGGGACATTATCGTCGGTCGCCCTACGGTTTGGTATGCCACCAACTATTATTACAATGCCGAGCATGGCTTCACCAATGTCAATGAGTTCAGCCATGGCATCTTTGATGGCTGTTACGATTATCTGAACTCTGGTGTGGGCTTCGCCAACTACACGGCCCACGGTAGTGAGACAGCCTGGTTAGACCCGCTATTTTCCGTTGATGATGTCAACAACCTGACCAACGAGCACAAGTATTTCTTAGCCATGGGCAACTGCTGCCGAACTGGAAACTGGGGCTATAACGAATCCCCATGTTACGGTGAAGTGTTGACTCGTGCCGCGAACAAAGGCGCTTACGCTTATATCGGTTCCTGCCCTCCCACGACTTGGTATAACGACTATTACTTTGGCGTGGGTGCCACGACGGTCAACACGAACCTCTCGACGGGTCAACTTGGCGTTATGCCGACCTTTGAACAGACCACTATGGGCAGTTATGATGCCATTTGGAGAAATGACGCCTACAACACCGTTTGTTCCATTCTTTTCGCTGGCAATCTTGCAGGTAATGCTGCCCGAGCGCTTGGATACAGTGTCCATTGCAACCCGCTTTATTACTGGGAAGGCTATCATGTGTTGGGCGATGGCTCCATCATGCCTTATCGTGTACAACCTACAGTCAATAACGTGAGCCACATGAACGTCTTTCCTATAGGTTGGGAATCCTTTGAGGTGAATGCCGTCGCAGGGTCATACGTGGCTATCAGCGTGGATGGCGAGCTTATTGGTACTGCGCTTGTGGACGAGTCGGGTAGGGCATACGTCCCCGTTACTCCTGTTCATTCAAGCTGCAATGTCACCATTTGTGTGACTGCTCACCAGCGCATTCCTTACATTACCACAATTCCGTCTTCTATCGTTGAAGGACCTTATCTTTCGGTTGACAGCTTTACCCCAACCATCGCCCATGTAGGTGATGCCATTGATTTGAGCATCAATTTCAAGAATACGGGCACCGAGTCCACTACAGGTATCACTACTGTCACCTTGACTTCGGCGAATGCTGATGTTGTCATTGATGAGGAAACCGGTAGCTTTGACGCTTTGGCTCCCGAAACCATGACGACCGTGAGTGGTTTCCAGTTCCACATTGCTCAAGGTGTGGCCGATGGCACGGATGTGACCATTCACTATGCTGCAGTCAATGGCGACGATAGATGGGAAGGCAATATCGTTGTCACTGCCAACGAGGCCGTGTTGGCCTATCAGAGCATGAAGTGGGATGGCAGTTTTGTTCCTGGCGAAACGATTACCGTGACCGCCAAGTTCAAGAACAGGGGACATTACCAAGCTTCCAATGCAGTGGTTACGATGAGTTCGCCCAACGGCTATATCAACATCACCAATCCGTCGATTAATGTAGGTACTATTGCTGTTGATGAAGAGGTGTCATGCCAATTTACCGCCACCATTTCGGCTGATTGTCCCGAGGACGAACAAATCCCTGTCAACTTCACCATGACGGCCGATGGCGGGCTTGAGGTGCAAGCCAATGAGACGTTGAAGAACGCCTGTAAAGTCATTTTCGAGCTTAGCGACTCCTACGGTGACGGATGGAACGGGAACAAGTTGATTGTTTCTTTTGACGATGGAAGCGAACCTCAAGAGCTAACCATTGAAAGAGGCGGTGGCGCTTTATATGAATTGGAAATAGGTCACGGTGTTCATGTGACGTTGACCTGGCATTCGGCCAGTCATGCAAGTGAATGTTCGTTTGTCGTGAAATACGAAGGCGAGATGTTGATCTACCAATCGAGCGGTACTCCAACTGCCGGTGTGCTCTATGAATTCGATTGTGACTGTGCCATGGTCTACCAGACCTTTTTCGTCACTGCTTTTCCCGATGATGACGCGCATGGCATGGTCAGTGGAGGAGGAGAGTTCCATTATGGGGCGAGCTGCACAGTGACTGCCACACCAGCCGCTGGTTATCTCTTCACCAATTGGACTCAAAATGGCGAAGTGGTTTCCTACAGCGTTTCCTATTCCTTTGATGTGACAACCGATGTGGATTTGGTGGCCAACTTCGTTGAGGGGGTCGAGATTGGCGACGGAGGCGATGCGACGAATGAATACCTTCCGAGTATTAGCTTATACAAGAACACACTTTCCGAACAGATTTACACCGTTGAGGAGTTGGGCAGTGCTGGTGTCATCACAAGTATTGCTTTTTATAATGGTGGTACTGCGAAGACACGTTACTACGACTTCTATCTGAAAGCTACCTCGAAAAGCACCTTCACCGGAAACAGGGATTGGGAAACCATTTCCGCTTCCGACAAGGTGTTTAGTGGAGAAGTCACATTGGTGGCCAATGATTGGACGACCATCACACTGAATCCTGCATTCCTCTATGACGGTACATCCAATGTGGTGCTTGTTGCCGACGACCACACGACTTCAACCAGTGGAGGTATGAAATGCCGCGTGTTTGACGCTCCAAGCCAAGCTATCCGCGTCTTTAGCGAAAGCACAAACTACGACCCGACGAATACTTCGAATTATTATGGGACAATCCTCAATGTGAAGAACCAAATCCGTATCACCAAATCGGCTCCATCAACGGATCCTATCTGCATCACGGTGAGCGCTAACCCTGCCCAAGGTGGCACGGTGACGGGTGGCGGCATGTACAATTTCGGTGAAACTTGTACGGTCACGGCTATGGCCAATACGGGCTATTATTTTGTTGGCTGGAGCGAAAACGATGAGATAATCTCCAATGATTCGGAAATCAGCTTTGTGGTACTCAACGATAGGGAATTTGTGGCTATGTTCGTTCAAGCCATCGAGATTGGTGAAAGCACCACAACCAATTACTTTTTGCCAAGTTACAGCTATTACAATTATACTTTGTCCCAGCAGATTTATACTGCCGAGGAGATTGGCACAGCGGGAACTATCAACAGCATTGCCTTCTACAACGAAGGAGGGGAGCGGACCCGCACGTATGATTTATATTTGGCCATGACAGAGAAATCGTCCTTCAGTGAAAATACCGATTGGATCACTATGGCTGAATCCAACAAGGTGTTCAGTGGCAGCGTCACCATGACCGCCAATGCATGGACATTCCTTGTATTTGACACTCCGTTCGAATATGATGGCACCTCCAACCTCGTCGTTGTAATCGATGACAATTCGGGCCGATATGATGGTACACCCTACATGGCTTGCTCGGTTTACAACACAAATACAAGTCAAGCCATTTATTCGTACAGCTCCATCACCAACTATAACCCGATGTCACCTCCGACCACTTCAGGTGCCACCAGCTGGAATCCGAATGCCAATGCTGTTTTGTCGGTGAAGAACCACATTCTTCTTGGCATATCGACGCAGCAAGCTGTCACCAAGACAATCAATGCCTATACCGCCAATGGAGGTTATTATCTCATTGCCGTGCCTTTTGAGGAGATTGATCCCGAAGAGGTGGAGGATATGTTGGCCAATGTTTACGACCTTTATCAATACGGTGAGGCTGAGAAGGAATGGCTCAACTATAATGTAGAAGCCTTTAACCTCGAAGCGGGGAAGGGCTATCTCTATGCCAACAGCGACACACTTATGCTCAACTTCACTGGTACACCGTACAATGGTGATGGAAGCGTCATCTTGCACAGAACCGGCGAAGGCGAAATGGCAGGTTGGAACCTTGTGGGCAATCCCTTCAATGAGATCGCCTATATCGACCGAGAGTTCTATGTGATGAGCGAAGATGGTAGCAGGATAGAATTAGCCCAACGTGATTACGTCTTGCCTATGGAGGGCATTTTTGTTGTTGCCAATGAAGACGGCGAGGTTTTGACTTTTAGCACGACGCCTCTAGCCAAAAACAAGAAGAAAACGATAACAATAAAAAATAAATCATTGAATTTGCTGAATTTAAGAAAATAATTCCTATTTTTGCAGCCCAAAACCAACCGCACTCCAGATTGATAATATTATCAGCGGTTTGAGTTGTAAATCAAAAGTTTAACCTCCTCGCGGCGGAGTTCTGGAACGCTTGCGGGTACAACATTAAAACAATTATTATAATGGCAGAAAACGAAAACATCATCAACGAGGCTATGCCAGCAGAAGAAAAGCCAGTTGAAAAGAAAGTCAGAACTCCAAGACCGAAACCGGTTCCCGCCGCAGATTTCGATTGGACTTCATCACACAAAAAGTTCGACAACTATTCAGCTGACGAACGCGCCAAGCTCGAAGAGCGTTATGCAGGCACTATGAGCCAAGTGGCTGACCACGAGGTTATTGAAGGCACAGTTGTTGCTATCACCGAACGTGAAGTCGTGGTTAACATCGGCTTTAAGTCGGATGGTGTTATTCCAATTGCTGAATTCCGCACCAACCCCAACCTGAAGGTGGGCGACAAGGTGGAAGTCTACGTTGAGAACCAAGAAGGCCCCAACGGTCAACTCATCCTTTCTCACAAGAAAGCCCAGTTGCTCAAGTCGTGGGATCGCGTCAACGAAGCCTACGAAAAGGGCGAAATCGTCAACGGTTATGTCAAGAGCCGCACCAAGGGTGGCCTCATCGTCGAAGTGTTCGGCCTCGAAGCCTTCCTGCCAGGTTCGCAAATCGACGTCAAGCCCATTCGCGACTACGACGTGTTTGTTGACAGCGTGATGGAATTCAAAGTCGTGAAGATCAATCAAGAGTTCAAGAACGTGGTTGTGTCTCACAAAGCCCTCATCGAGGACGAACTCGAAGCCCAGAAGGCCGAGATCATCAGCAAGCTCGAGAAGGGTCAGATCCTCGAAGGCGTGGTCAAGAACATCACCAGCTACGGTGTGTTTATCGACCTCGGTGGCGTCGACGGTCTCATCCACATCACCGACCTCAGCTGGGGCCGTATCACGCACCCCGAAGAGGTGGTCAAGTTGGACGAGAAGATCAAGGTCGTCATCCTCGACTTCGACGACAACAAGAAACGTATTGCCTTGGGTCTCAAGCAGCTCACTCCTCATCCGTGGGATGCTCTTGACGAGAACCTCAAGGTGGGCGACACTGTCAAGGGTAAGGTCGTCGTCATCGCCGACTACGGTGCGTTCGTCGAGATCGCTCCTGGCGTTGAAGGCCTCATCCACGTGTCCGAGATGTCATGGAGCCAACACCTCCGCAGCGCTCAGGACTTCCTGAAGGTGGGCGACGAGGTGGAAGCCAAAGTCTTGACCCTCGACCGTGAGGAGCGCAAGATGAGCCTCGGCATGAAGCAGTTGATGCCCGACCCGTGGGCCAACATCACCGACCGTTATCCGATTGGCTCGAAGCACACCGCCACCGTGCGTAACTTTACCAACTTCGGTATCTTCGTCGAACTCGAAGAAGGCGTCGATGGCCTGATCCACATCAGCGACCTCAGCTGGTCGAAGAAGATCAAGCACCCGGCCGAATTCACCAAGGTAGGCGAGACCATCGATGTCGTCGTTCTCGACGTCGACCAGGAGAACCGCCGCCTCAGCCTCGGCCACAAGCAACTCGAAGAGAATCCTTGGGATGTGTTTGAAACCGTGTTCACCGTCGGTTCCATGCACCAAGGCACCGTCATCAGCGCTAACGACAAGGGCGCCGTCGTTTCACTGCCTTACGGCGTGGAAGGCTTCTGCCCCAGCCGTTACATGAAGAAGGAAGACGGCACTCCCGCTAAGGTTGACGACAGCCTCGAGTTCAAGGTCCTTGAGTTCAACAAGGAAAGCAAGAAGATCATCCTCGCCCTGCCTAAGGTAGAGGAAGAGAAGGAAGCTCCTGCCAAGACCACAGAGGAAAAGGCAGCCGAAAAGGCCGCCAAGCAAGCCAAGCGCACTGTGAAAGAAATCAATGACAACATTGAGCACAGCACCCTCGGCGACCTCGAAGTCCTCGCTGGCTTGAAGGAAAACCTTGAGAAGCAAGAGAAAGCCCAAAAAGGCGAATAATCGCTTCACTTGCTAAAAGCAAAAACGACCGCTCTCGTTTGAGGGCGGTCGTTTTTTTAATATTCATTACTTTTTTTGGATGATTTTATGTTATTACAAGAAACTTTTTACTTTTGCACCATTGTTTTAATATAAATAAATCTATGAAAAGAGTATTTATCCTATTTATGGCATGTTTCTGCTTCTTCAATGTCCATGCCGCCTATCTAAGGAACATCCCTATGACGCTCAACCAACCCGATGGCACTGTTTTGCAATGCTTTGCTTCTGGCGATGAATTCTTCAATTACTTGCACGACAAAGACGGTTTTACCATCATCCAACATCCTCAAACGGGTTACTATGTGTATGCCGAAAACCGAGACGGCAATTTGGTCGCGACTGAGTATGTCGCCGGCATTCAAGATCCCGCGAGCAAAGGTCTCAAGCCATTTGCCCTTATCTCGCCTGAAGCATGGAGGACAAAGAGACTGGCATGGAAAGAACCTGAAAAAGAATCGCAAAACCGAGACAACAGAGACGCCAACCACGGTACACTCAACAACATCTCGATATTCATCCGTTTCTCCGACGACGAACAGTTCACCAACTCTTATTATGACATCGACAACATGTTCAACGATGTGTCGGAAGATGCTGTTTCCTTGAGGTCTTATTTCAGGGCAGCTTCGTACGGCGCCATTGAGATTCCCACAACCTTCTATCCCGGACACAATGGCAACACCATCATTTCCTATCAAGACACCTATCCGCGCAGCTATTTCGAGCCATACAATTCAACGACCAATCCTAACGGGTATCAAGAAAGCCAAAGGGCAGAACGCGAGTTTTCGTTGCTGGAAAGGGCCGTGAACTATGTCAATGCCAACTATCCGGTGCCCACTTCTCTCAACATTGACTATGATGAGGATGGCTATGTCGACAATGTGTGCTTCATCGTGAAAGGCGGTGTGGGAGCATGGGGCTCATTGCTTTGGCCACATAAATGGTCACTCTATGACAGAGTGGTCAATATCAACGGGAAACAGGTTTGGACGTTCAATTTCCAGTTGGCCGATGCAACTTCCTATTTCAATACGTCGACGATGTGCCACGAGATGAACCACTCGTTGGGTGCACCTGATTTGTACCACTATTACCATGGTGAGAACCTTTCACCGGTAGGCATTTGGGATTTGATGGAGTACAACACCACGCCGCCCCAGCATTGTGGAGCCTATATGAAAATGAAGTACGGCCATTGGATTGACGATATTCCCGAAATCACCCAACCAGGCACTTATACCTTGAATCCCATCAGTTCGGCAACTCCGACGAATGTGGCCTATAAAATAGCGACTTCCGACCCCAACCAGTTCTATGTGGTGGAATATAGGGACAACACCTCATTGTTCGAAACGGGTCTGCCCGGAAAAGGGTTGCTGGTTTACCGCATCAATACCAATTTTACGGGAGGTGTCGACTACAATCCTGATGAAGGCATTTATGATGAAGTCTACATTTTCCGCCCGGGCGGTACTGCTACTCAGAATGGCAACTATTCGCAGGCTTATTTCAGTTCGGATGTGGGAAGGCCTGAGTTCAGCTCCTCAACCAATCCTTATCCGTTTTTCACCGATGGTACGCTCGACCCCAGTTTCATGATATACGATATCACGAGTGCAGGAAACACCATTTCCTTTACATACGGTGGCACTAATGGCGGATCTGGCGAAGAGATTTATATCGGCGATGAAGGAACGAATACCAATGATTACCTTCCGAGTTTTTCGTATTTCAACTATTCGCTCACCCAACAAATCTATACTGCCGAGGAAATTGGCACTGCCGGAACCATCACCAGCATAGCCTTCTTTAACGGAGGAGCCACCAAGACCCGCACCTACGACTTCTATTTGGTGGCTACCGACAAGACCTCGTTTGCTAACAACACCGACTGGGTCGCAGTAACCGATGCCAACAAGGTGTTCAGCGGCGAAGTGACCATGACGGCAGGAGGGTGGACCACGATTGCTTTTGACCGGCCTTTTGCATACGACGGCATATCCAATCTCATCCTTGTCACCGACGACAATACGGGAAGTTATACCGATTCGCCTCACATGAGTTGCCGCGTGTTCGATGGTCCGAGCCAAGCCTTGCGCATCTATAGTGACGGTACGAACTATGACCCGTTTGCACCTCAAGATTACTCAGGAACAGTGCTGGGTTTGAAGAACCAATTGAAAATGCAAATCATCATTCCCGCCGGTGAAACTGTTGTGATTGGTGAAGGAGGAACAAACACCAACAATTACCTTCCGAGTTTTTCGTATTACAACTATTCACTCACCCAACAAATCTATACTGCCGATGAAATTGGTAGCACCGGAATCATCGATGGCATCGGCTTTTATAATGCTGGAGCCACGAAGACTCGTATCTACGACTTCTATTTAGTTGCCTCAGACAAAACTTCATTTTCGGGTGGTGACGACTGGATTGCCGTCACAGAATCAGATAAGGTGTTCAGTGGCATAGTGGCCATGACAGCCAACAATTGGACCACGATTGCCTTCGACAAACCCTTTGTGTACGACGGTACTTCCAACTTGATTCTCGTAACCGATGACAATTCGGGAAAGTATACCATTTCGCCACACATGAGTTGTCGCGTGTTTGATGCGCAGAGCCAGGCTATCCGCATCTACAGCGACAACACGAACTACGACCCAGCTACGCCTCAAGACTATTCAGGAAGCGTTTTGAACCTAAAGAACCAAATCAAGATGCACGTTAGAGATGCTGGTGAATTGTTCGTCATAGGTGATGGAGATACAAACACCAACAATTACCTTCCGAGTTATTCGTATTTCAGCTACTCGCTCACCCAACAGATTTATACTGCTGATGAAATAGGCACTTCTGGAATCATCAAAAGCATTGCCTTCTATAACGGCGGAGCTGAAAAGACCCGTACCTATGACTTCTATTTAGTCGCTACTGACAAGGCTTCGTTTACAAACAACACCGACTGGGTGGCGGTCAGCGCAACGGATAAGGTGTTCAATGGCTCAGTGACCATGAAGGCTGATGCATGGACTATGATTGAATTTGACAAGCCGTTTATGTATGACGGCACTTCCAACCTGATTCTCGTTAGTGATGACAATTCGGGCGAATGGAGCGGTTCGCCCCACATGAGTTGCCGCGTATTCAATGCCTCGAACCAGGCCATCCGCATCTATAATGACTATACAAACTATGACCCGTTGGCACCTGGGGATTACTCAGGAACAAGGCTGGGCGTGAAAAATCAAATACTAATGCATATTGAAGACGCAGGAGAATTGTTTGTCATAGGTGATGGAGGAACAACCACCAACAATTACCTTCCAAGTTTTTCGTATTGGAACTATTCTCTCTCCGAACAAATCTATACGGCCAATGAAATAGGCACTGCAGGAACCATCCATAGTTTAGCCTTCTATAACGGAGGAGAAACTAAGACCCGCACCTTTGATTTCTATCTGATGACTACCGACAAGACTTCATTTGTGAGTAACACCGACTGGATTGCCACCACCGCAGCCGATAAGGTGTTTAGTGGCGAAGTGAACATGGTAGCCAATGAATGGACCATAATCGATTTTGATACTCCGTTTGAATATGACGGTATATCCAACTTGATTCTTGTAACCGATGACAATTCAGGCGAGTGGACCAATTCGCCACATATGAGTTGTCGTGTGTATGATGCTCCCCAACAGGCTATCCGAATCTATAGTGACGATACCAATTATGATCCTTTCAATCCTACTTCCTATTACGGTACAACGCATAATGTGAAGAATCACATTGTCCTCGTCATTAATCCATCGCTAACCTTCACAAAAGAAATCAATGCCTACACCAACGATGGAGGATACTATCTCCTTTCTTTCCCCACCTCGGAAGTCTCTCCTGAAGAGGTTGAGCACATGTTTGACAACATTTATGACCTTTATGCATTTGACGAGAGCCAACCTCAGGAATGGATAAACTATAAAGCTGAAAACTTTAGTCTTGAACCAGGCAAGGGATACCTTTATGCCAATAGCCAAGATGTCACTCTTTCCCTTAACAGCACACTTTACAACGGAAGTGGTGAGGTCACATTATTTAAGACTGTCGAAGCCGCGAATGCTGGCTGGAACCTTGTGGGCAACCCCTTTGCTGTGACTGCTTACCTTGACCGCGACTTCTACGTGATGAACGTTGACGGTAGCGAGATTATAGCCGCCGAACGCGATTACGTCGAGCCTTTGGAAGGTGTCTTCGTCTTCGCTGAAAGTAATGGCGAGATTTTGACATTCAGCACCACTCCATCGACCAAGGGCCAGAGACTTGTTCTCGACCTTAGCAAAGGCACTTCGATAAGTTCAGCAACCACTGTCATCGACTGCGCTATTGTCAGCTTTACTGATGGTAGTATGCTACCTAAGCTCCAAATCAAGGAAAACAGTAGCAAGCTTTTCATTCGTCAAGACGGTAAGGAATATGCTGTGGTCAATGCAGGCGATGTGGGTGAGATCCCAGTAAGTTTCAAGGCTGAATCGAATGGTATATACACTATTAGTGCTCACATCCAAGGAGTTAACTTAGATTATCTTCACCTCATAGACACTTTCACTAATAGTGAGATAGACCTTTTATCTACATCGTTTTATAGTTTCGAAGCTTCGACAAGCGACAATGATGAACGGTTCAAAGTCGTGTTTGCTGTTGACCCTGGAAAGTAAACTGTTGCTTTATTACTCAAAACGGCCGTCTCGCAGAAGGCGGTCGTTTTTTGTTGCCATTTTGCGTCATCGTAAAGTACCCTCTTCAACAAAAAAACAGAAAATCTTTTGATTTTTTGTTTTTCGTCTTTAATTTTGAAGCGTCTTTTGCGATAATTACAAACCAACTAAAATCAATATACTATGAAAAAAAGAACTCTACTACATCAAAAAGGAGTCTTCGCCCTCCTCCTTGCCCTCTTTCTCGGCATGGGAACGGCGTATGCGTACGATTTCTCTGCGGCTTGTCCCTCAGGGCAGACGCTGTATTACAACATCACTGATGCCACCAACCATTATGTGGAGATAACCTTTCCAGGGATATCATATATTGATCCTTGGGGTGGACACACAAAGCCTATAGGAAGCCTCACCCTGCCTTCCACTATCTCCCATGATGGAACAAATTACTCGGTGACAGCAATTGGAAACTATGCTTTCTATGAATGCGATGGCCTCACAGGCTCGCTGACGATTCCCAATTCCGTAACCTATGTTGGCAAATGCGCTTTTGCTGGTTGTGAAGGCTTTACTGGCTCTTTGACCATCGGCAACTCCGTGACTACGATTGAATTTGGAGGTTTCGGCTGGTGTCCTAACTTTACGGGCACGTTGACCTTAGGCTCTTCCTTGACCACTATTGGTGATCAAGCTTTCTATGCAGATGAAGGCTTTACAGGCTCCATAACCATTCCAAATTCCGTGACCTCCATCGGAAGCACTGCATTCAAAAACTGTTTCGGTTTCACGGGTTCGCTGACTATCGGTACATCCGTGGCTTCAATAGGCATGGGGGCTTTCCAAAGTTGCATTGGTATTACGCAAGTAAACTACAATGCCATCAACTGCGCTGATGTCACCGAAACGTACAAGCCTTTTGAAAATTGCGGAGGCACGCTCATCATTGGCAATCAAGTACTAAGAATCCCTTCTTATATGTTCTACCAATGCTCACTTTTCACGGGCTCGCTGACCATTCCTAATTCCGTCATTTCGATTGGCGTTTGCGCTTTCGATACATGTGAAGGTTTCACGGGCACGCTGACCCTAGGTAGTTCCTTGACTTCAATTGAATGGTCTGCATTTTATTATTGTAGCGGTTTTACGGGAAGCTTGGTTATTCCGAATTCAGTAACCACGATAGATGATTATGCATTCACTCATTGTGATGGCCTTACGGGTGGTCTGAAACTCGGCTCATCCTTGAATTATATCGGTGATATGGCTTTTGCTTATTGTCACTTTACAGGTACATTGACCATCCCGAATTCCGTGACTGTGATAGGTCAAGCAGCTTTCTATGGTTGCACTGGACTCACTGGTCAGTTGATTATTCCTGGTTCCGTAGTCCAGATAAATAATTCTGCTTTTTATGACTGCTCAGGTTTCACTGGTTCGTTAACCATCCCTAATTCCGTGACCTTGATAGGCAATTCTGTTTTCCATAATTGTACTGGTTTCACTGGTATGCTGACCATCGGGTATGGAGTGACTTCTATGGGCGATTACGCTTTCTCTGGTTGTTCCAATCTCTCATCAATGATGGTATACCCGGAGATACCGCCTACCTTGGGCACAAACGCATTCCAAAATGTACCAAAGACCATTCCAATGAAAGTTCCTTGTGGCAAAGTGAGTGCCTATCAGAGTGCCTCGGGCTGGAATGAGTTCACCAATATTCAGGAGTTTTGCGACCCATTGACCTACTCCATCAACCCCGATGGCGTTTCCGTTACCGTGACTGGCCATGTGGATGGCACTAATGCTACAGGTGAGCTTTTCATTCCCGAGACCAAGGTTATTGACGGCGTCGCATACACTGTGACCGCGATTGGAGAATCTGCTTTTTATGAATGTAGCGGTCTTACAGGTCCACTGAACATACCAAACACCGTGACTACGATAGGTGATTCTGCTTTTTCTGGTTGTAGCGGCTTGACGGGTTCACTGACCATTCCGAATTCCGTGACTGAGATGGATAGTTGGGCTTTTGCTTATTGCAGTGGCTTTACGGGTTCTCTGACCCTCTCGAATTCCCTGACAGAGATTGCTAGATATGCTTTCTATAATTGCTCTGGTTTATCAGGAGAGTTGAGCATCCCGAGTTCCGTGACATCAATAGGAGAATATGCTTTCTGTAGCTGTAATAACTTCACAGGTTCGCTAATCATTCCGAATTCCGTGACATCAATTGGCCAATATGCATTCCAAGATTGGTATAATACGGGTACGCTGACCCTATCAAACACTTTGGAAACAATAGGTGAGCATGCATTTTTTAATTGCTATGGATTCACGGGCTCGATAACCATCCCTAATTCTGTAACCACTATCGGGAATTTTGCTTTTGGCTATTGCCACGGCTTCAATGGCACGCTGACCATCGGTACTTCCGTGGCCTCGATGGGACAAAGTGCTTTCAAGGAATGTGGCTTTACGCATATCAATTACAAAGCCGTCAATTGCGCTGGTTACAACCAGTATGAAGGTGTTCAACCTTTTCAAGGCATGAATGCCACCCTCACTATTGGCAATACCGTGCAGACCATCCCGCAGTTGATGTTTAGTAGATGCACTGGTCTCACAGGTACACTGACCATTCCGACATCTGTAACCACGATCGAATACGGTGCTTTTTATGAATGTTCTGGTTTCACAGGATCATTGAATATTCCGAATTCAGTGACCTCGATAGGTGGAAACGCTTTCTATAGTTGTACTGGATTTGATGGCACTTTGACCCTCCCGATCTTTTTGACCACGATAGAGAATTCTGCTTTCCGTAATTGTAGTGGCTTCACTGGTTCGCTGACCATCCCAGATAGGGTGACTTCTATAGGAGAAAATGCTTTTCTGGGTTGTGAAGGCTTTACGGGTTATTTGCACATCGGCAATTCCGTGTCCTCGATTGGAGCTTATGCTTTTGATTATTGCACCGGATTCACTGGCTCCCTTACCATTCCTGAATCTGTGACAGAGATAGGTGCAGCTGCTTTTCAGAGTTGTATGGGTTTCACGGGCAATTTGAACATATATGGTCCCCTGACTTCAATAGAACATCATACTTTCAATTATTGCTGGAATTTAACAGGCACGCTGACCCTCCCGAATACGGTGACAGAGATTGGTGAATTGGCTTTCAATTATTGCAACCAATTGACGGCAATCACAGCCCTTCCTGAAACGCCACCCACTTTGGGCGCAAACGCGTTCCAGCATGTGCCGACAGGCATCCCCGTGTACGTGCCTTGCGGTTCCCTTAGCGCCTATCAATCTGCTTCAGGCTGGAATGCGTTCACCAATATGCAATGCTCGCCATGGACGGTGACCCTTTCGGCCAATCCGTGGGATGGAGGCACTGTGAGCGGCGAAGGTACCTATGCAGATGGAGCCTCATGCACCGTTACAGCCACCCCGAACGACAACTACCTCTTCATGCATTGGAGAAGCAACGGAGAAGTGGTTAGCAGCAACGCCAGTTATAGCTTTTACGTAAATGGAGATACCGAGCTTGAAGCCGTCTTTATGCCTTTGGACAATGCTGGTACCATCATCGGCAGTGGCGAGATTACCGAACTTACTCTTCCCAGCTATTCATACTACAAATACGGCTTGTCGCAACAGATTTATACTGCCAGCGAATTGGGTGGGAGCTTCACCATCAACAGCATTTCCTTTTTCAATGCTGGAAATGAAGAGACCCGACGCTACGATGTGTATCTTGTCCACACCAGCAAGTTGTCTTTCAGCAGCGGCACTGATTGGATTCCTGTCTATCAGGCCGACTGTGTGTATTCAGGCCTCGTAACCATGAGGAAAGGCATGTGGACCACTATCGTTTTGGACACGCCTTTCAACTATAATGGCACTTCCAACCTGGCCCTCATCATGGATGATAATACTGGCAATTGGACAAGTCCGCCCGATATGGCCTGCCGTGTGTATACTGCCAATAGCAACCAAGCACTCCGTGTTTACAGCGACAACACCAACTACGCTGCCAACAATCCCTCGTCATACACTGGTACGCGCCTGTCGGTGAAGAACCAGATCATGTTCAATAGGCCCGTGTACACCATCACCGCAACCCCGAATAATGCGTCGATGGGAACAGTGACTGGAGCTGGACAATATGGTTACGGCGACTTGTGCCGACTGAAGGCCACGGCCAATTCGGGTCATACTTTCTTGGATTGGATGAGAAACGATGGTGTGGCAGTCACGGATGAAGCGGAATACGAGTTCATTGTGACAGGATACAGGACACTGAGAGCGAATTTCTTTGAAGGTACCGATGTCTGCAACCTCACGCTTAACATTGGAAGCTATGACTACTATTGGGGCGGCAATTATCTGGAAGTGCATTTTGGGAACGGAATGAGCCACCTGTTTGGTGTATTGAATGGCGAGCCTGCCTCCTACACGCTTCCATTTGTCAACGGGAGTCATGTCGAATTGAACATGCAGATTGGAACATTCTCTGACCAATACCATTTTGAGGTGCGCTATGCCAATGGCAATATGGCATGCACAAGTGATGCCATTATCGGTGAATCTTCCTACGAGTTCGACTTGGATTGCGATGAAATGCTTGCCAACTGGGCTTATCTTGGCGATGGAGACAATTGGTCTGATTGTCATCTGCCTAGCTATTCGTATTATAATTATGGGTTGTCGCAACAAATCTACACCGCTGATGAGATTGGCTCGGCAGGCAACATCACCAGCATCGCCTTCTATAACCAAGGAGAGGACAACACGAAGAGCCGTACATACGACATCTATCTGAAGCCGACCAATAAATTTGGGTTTTTCAGCAATACCGATTGGATTAATGTATCGGCAGACGACAAGGTGTTTAGCGGCAGCGTCACCATGACTTCCAACGAATGGACCTTCATCACCTTTGACAAACCGTTTGTTTACGACGGCACTTCCAATCTTGTCCTTGTCATGGATGACAACTCTGGTTATTATACGAATGCTCCCCACATGGCTTGTCGGGTTTATGGAACCAGTCTCGACCAAGCCCTATACGTTTACGGCGACTACACTAACTACGACCCATTTCCCACGAGCTACAGTGGAGACGTCATAGATTTGAAGAACCAGATCTACTTTGGCTTTACAAATATCGACTGCTGGCCTCCTGCGAATTTGACTGCCACCGACATTACCTCTAATTCGGCCACTCTCGAATGGGAGGGCTATCAGGACAGCTACAACGTGCGCTACAGAGTTGCTCCACCTTTCTATGAAGATTTCGAAGATGAGGAATCGTTTGCAACCGACTGGACCTTCATAAGCATGAATAACGCAAATGATATTGGAGTGAATGTCAATTCCGCCGGACTTCATACCGCTGCTAAACACAGTGGCTTGTATGGCTTCAGATTCTCATCTTACCACAGTGCCGCAAATGGTGAAAATTACGACCAATACCTGGTTTCTCCCCAGTTGACAATAACAGGTGACCTGAAATTCTATTTTATGAAATCTAATAACACTACAGAAAGCTTGTATGTGGGTTATTCCACCACAGGCAATGATTTGGAAAACTTCACTTGGACCGAAGACCTTGTTCCCAGCACATCATGGCAGGAATATACGCTACAACTTCCCTCCAACGTGAAATACATCGCCTTCCATTACTATGGCAACTTTGTTTACTATGTCTATTTGGACGACATCACCATCGGTGGCAATGATATTCCGATGGGCAATTGGGTCAATTTGGGCAACATTGCCGGCACCACGACTGAAATCACCAACCTCGATCCCTCAACCAATTACGTATGGCAAGTGCAGGGCAACAACACCAGCTGTAACGATGACGGTACCACTCGGTGGAGCAAAAAGGCCACCTTCACCACCGAATGCGATGCTATCATTGTCGATGCAGATAACCCGTTCTTTGAGGACTTTGAAGGCGAGGCCTTTGTGCCCAACTGCTGGGAAACCTACTCAACGAACTCGCGTCAATGGACAAGAAACACAATCGAGGCCCATTCCGGTTCGGCAAGTGCCTATAGCAACTTTTATGGCGACGTCTATTTGGTGATGCCCGACATCGAGCTTTCGGCCAATGCTTCGGCGGCGCGTCTTTCCTTCTGGTCGTATGATTCTTATCCTGATGACTTTGCACCGGGCAACAACAATGTCGTGCTGCTCGATGGCGATACGGAGACCGTGCTTTGGTCAGCTGAAACAGCAAGCCGAGATTGGACGGAGACCGCCATCGACCTCAGCGCCTATATGGGCCAGACCATCACGCTCGCCTTCAAGTATGCAGGCAACAACGGCAACGGCTGGTATGTTGACGAAGTGGAGGTTTCGGTCGTAGCATCCATCTCCCTCACCGGCGGCGAGTGGTACCTCATCGCTTCGCCTATCGCTAACATCAACCCTGCTCATGTCCCCTATATGACTATGGGAGACTACGACCTCTACCGCTTTGAGTCTTTCGCCACCGACGAGGAATGGCGGAACTATAAGAGCACGCCTTTCAGCCTACAATTAGGACAAGGCTACCTCTATTCACACGGCACGGATATTACGCTCACCTTCAACGGTACCTCCACGCCCACTGCACCCGTGGAGGTGCCGCTTGATTACGACATCAACGACAGCCGTAAGTGCTGGAACCTGGTGGGCAACCCGTTCAAATGCGAGGCATACCTCAACAAGGAATACTATGTGCTGGATGAAGAAGGCACGGGTATCAACCCTGAACCGGTGCCTGCCAACACGCCCATTCCTGCATGCACAGCTGTGTTTGTGAAGGCCGTTGCCGACGGCGAAACGGTAGTTTTCACTAAAGTGACACCGTAAAAAGACGCAATTGCGTTTCTACTCATACGCAAACGACCGCTCTCGGATGAGGGCGGTCGTTTTTTTATGCTTCGCTTTTGCATTATTACTTCTTCTTCACATAGTCATTCATCTTTGCCTTGCCCCAAATCACTTCCATGATTTTGAGGGACTCATGGACGTCCATGTTGCCACGGGCTTCGAGGTTGCGCTGGATGAAGACACAGTCGGTGAGCTCGGCATTGTCGCACACGATGTCGTGGGCGAGGGCATCGCAGGTGGGCGCACCACAAATACCACAGTCGGTCTGAGGCAGACGGGCACGGTATTCGTCGATTTTCTTCATCTTCTCTAAAGCCACAGCGATATTGTCGTCTAATACGAGCATCGAACGCGGATTGATTTCACCGACCTTCATGTGGCGCATCAGGTAGTTGCGCTCTTCTTCCAGCTCGTGGTCTTTGGTCTGTTCGCCTTTGCGCTCGCGGTCGGCGATCTTGCGGGCGCGACCGAACACACGCTCACAGATGAGGAAACGGTTGTCGCAGGTCAGGATGCCACCTGGGCAACTTTGGTCGCAGGCACGCAATTCGAGGAAGTCGACATCCTCAATCTCTTCATTTTCCACCTTTTCCAAAAACTCGATGACATTATGGATCTCGTCAATGGAATAGGAGTGGCGGGCGTCTGAGAGACGACGCTCGCCATTGGTCAAGGAGGTCAGCACGCCATCGGCGGAGAGTTGCGACACGGGCAGTTTCTGTTCCTTGTAGCCATGGCCTTGTTTCTTGATTTCGTGATAGACGCGGTTGTAGAGTGAGTCCATGTTGATGACCCCATCAACCAACGACTTTTCTTCACCTACAGGATTTTTCACAGCCGCAATCTTGGCCGCACAAGGGGTGATGTAGAATATGCCGATTTGGTCGTCCTTCAATTCCATTTCCTCCTTGATTTTGCGGCGGATATACATGGCCGTGATGTCGATGGGAGCCCGCAATGGGATGAGGTTTTCCGTGAGCCCAGGGAATTTTACCTGAATCAGGCGCACGATGGCCGGACAGAAGGTCGATATCAGCGGTTTGATGTCGGGGTTTTCAGCGGCATATTTCTTCTTGGCTGCAGTATAGACTGGTATGGACGACTCCGCCTCGATGATGTGGGTGAATCCTATGTCCTTGAGGATGCCGTAGATGCGCGACACAGTGATGTCGTTCGGGAACTGGCCCATAAATACGGCAGGCACCAAGGCGACTCGGATGGGGAAGTTGAAGATGTCCTCAAAGTCGTCTTGCTCGATGTAGATGGAGCGGGTGGGGCACACCTTGAAACAGTTGCCGCAGTCGACACAGCGGTCGGGCATCAAGACGGCCTTGCCGTCGCGCACACGCAATGCCTCTGTGGGGCAAATCTTCATGCAGCGCGAGCAGCCGATGCAGGTGTCTTCATCTATCTTAAGGGCGTGGAAGAACGGGGTCTTTTCCATATCGTTGAATTGTTGATTGTTTAATCGTTGAATTGTTTGTGCGATACACTTCGTGTAGAAATCATTCAAAAATCTCTTTTTCAAAATCTTACAAAATCATTTTTCTTCTTCAATTGATTATTGATTTTATTATTGATTTTATTATTGATTTTGTCGGATTTCTTTGCGAAGCAAATCCCTATGTAAAGTTTACCTCCATCTCGACGGTGGTGCCAACACCAACGGTAGAGGTCACATTCAGTTTGTCGACATTCTTTTGGATGTTCGGCAGACCCATGCCAGCGCCGAAGCCCATGTTGCGCACCTCGGGCGAGGCGGTGGAGTTGCCTTCCTGCATGGCCCAGTCGATGTCGGGGATGCCGGGACCTTTGTCTTCCACCTTCAAGATAATCTTGTCGGGCTCGATGTCGGCGTAAATCATGCCGCCGTAGGCATGTGCGATGGCATTCACTTCAGCCTCATACAGGGCAACGACCACTCGTTTCACGATTTGAGGGCTGACGTTGAGCTGTTTCAAGGTCTTCTTGATGGCGCTCGATGCGGCTCCCGCATTCACGAAGTCCGCTTCATATACTTGATATTCTAAGTGCATGGCGTTCGATTTTGGTTAGACATCAGAAAATGGGTAGCATACCTGCCTTGAAGAGCAGTCCGCAGGCTTTGAACATGGAGAAGTCGCTTTCCATGACCACCATGCCTTCATCCTCGGCCTCCTCAATCATCTCCTCGGTAGCTTTCTTGCGCCTAACCAAGACGATGATGTCGAGGTTGCCCATCTCGCAGGTGCGGATGGTCTGCATGTTGCAGAGTCCGGTCAAAATGACCGGGTTGTAGTCGCCGAGGGTGAGCACATCGCTCATCAAGTCGGAGGCGAAGGCGGTTTCGTGTTCTTCGTCCAAACGGTCTTCGCCGCAACGCACCGTGGCGTTCAAAAGTTCAGATATTTCTCTGAGTTTCATTGTATTGTTGTATTGTTGTATTGCTTAATCGTTGAATTGTTGATTCGTGACTTCGTTACTCGTGACTCGGGACTAAAGTCCCTGAGCCAGTCGAAGGGCCGCTTTCTATCACCGCGAGGAGTCGCGAGCAATGCGCGGCAAAGCAGTCCAGACAATCAGTTTAATTGCACAAAAATAGGTCTTTTTTTGATAGTAAGGAAAAAAATCCCGGCTTTTGTCAGAAAAAATCTCCAAATCCGCTTGCTTTTCCGATTTCTTTGTATCTTTGCGGCGGTTCTAAGGCGGAATCTGTGCCGCCAACATAAAGGAACACGAAGCGTTATGCTCGTCTTGCGAATGGAAACGTGAGAAACTTCTATGATAAGCAAGAGAAGCGTAATAGTTCGCGCATAGATAAGCGTGGACTGATTGCGATTTCTGCTTATCAGGGTAATTCTCACGACCTCCATTCTAAGAAGTGGTATATCAGTGCCACGCTTCTTTTTGTGAAACCCGTCCATAGTGGCACGAAAGGACATAATTGGTACAATATTTGTCTTTTTTGAAGAATCTAATTCACTTTCATTCAAACCAATCCTTAAAAGTTGCGCCCGTCACAAATTAGGGTCAGAAACATGAAAAAATGTACTTTACTTGCAGCATGCATGGCTTTTTCCCTACAAATGGCTGCACAATCAAACCTTGGATTCGAAAACTGGAATGGGTCAGACCCTGTAAGCTGGACGACATCCAACGAACTGTCGATGGATGGCGGAGGCATCCAAACCGTTTTCAGGGAGACATCCAATCCCGGACAGGAAAATTCCTCGCTCAAGCTCGTAACAGGCAGTTGCCCGGAATGTCCCAATTTCGGCTTAGGCTTTATGACTTTGCCGTTCCCTGACCCGATTGGCGGTTTCGTTGAATTGGGCGAAATCGGCGACGAGGGCATTCCTTACACTAAACGTCCCATTTCGGTCGATTTTATGTATAAATCGAACCCCATGCCCAATGACGCTTGCGGCTTTTATGTCGAACTCACCCGCTACAACTCCCAAACGGAAGAAGATGAAATCGTTGGTGAATGTTACTTCGAAACGAGTGCAACGGTTGATGAATGGACAAACATCAATATCCCATTTGTGTATGCTTCCGAATTGCAACCCGAAAAGATGAACATCTTCATCACCTCAAGCATCGGCTCTGTACCCGACTATTCAGCCATTTTCCCATGGATGCCGAGTCCTGGCTCATTGGGTCTACCGGTTCCTGTGACTGGCAGCGAGTTTTATGTTGATGCCATAGTGTTCAACATGCCTTCGTGTGCCGATTTCAACATTACGGTTACGGCCAACTCCGAGGAAGGCACTGCTTCCGTCACTGCTATGGGCGGCACACCACCATACCAATATTTATGGAACACGCTTGAAACCACGCCGACCATCGAAAACCTGATTCCAGGACGCTATAGCGTTTTGGTCACCGATGCGAATGACTGCCAAAGGGTTGGCACATGCAACATCGTGCCCGAAGGCTGTCGCCTTTCCATTTATGTTACAGGAACCAATTCGACTACCAATTCCATCTATTCCGGAACAGGATCGGCCACCGTACATGTTACGGACGGCAACCCGCCATACAATTACACATGGAATAATGGCGAAACGACAGCTACTATAAACAACCTGCCCATCGGCACCTATTCCGTATTAGTCGAAGAGGTCAACAACCCGATGTGTGTGATGTGGGGTTTTTATACTGTTTATGGGCCGAACGGTCCTAATGGTGTTGGTTCGGAGTTTACCCAAACAATCACATTATGCCCAAATCCCACATCCGATTATGTCCAAATCGACGGCGATGTCAACATTGACGAGGTTTGTATTTACGACTTGTCTGGGAAGTTGGTCGGAAAACTTGTCGTCGACAACACTTGTGCAGAACTCAATGTCTCCAACTTACCGTCAGGCATTTATCTAATCAAATTGCATACGGAAAAAGGAGTTTTGGAAAAGAAAGTCGTAAAGCAATAGGATGATTATTAGAAGGCGCGGCAAGCTTGTCGCGCCTTTCTTTCACTTATTTCCTAAACACATCCTCACACCATCATCGTCATATAAACCGGCAGCAACAAGGTGTTTCCATCGTCTTGCAGGTTTTTCGTGTAAAAGATTGATTTTTAGCGAAAAAAAATACAAAAATTATGCTGACCCCGAAATTTTTTCTTGTAAAATTCGAGTTACCCCCGAAATTTATCAATCATTATAATGTATTTCCTTCAAATTCTCCTCGATCATCTCCTTCAAATACTTCATGATGTTGACGTCGTTCATCGGCATGCCGTCAAGGGCTTCCTTAATCTCGTCGGTGTCGAAGACAAACTCGCCGTCGTCGGTGATGTGCTTGTAGATGAAATGGATATCCTCGTGAGCAGCAAACAGCATCACCAACGAGCCGGCCAAGTCGCCCATGGGCGGACGGTCGATGTGGTCGTGCTGGAACCAGAAATTGAGCACCGTGCCTTTGCCGACCTCGCTTTCAATCTTCATGCCGCCGCCGGCATTCTCGGTGTTCATCTTGATTAAAGGCAAACCAAGACCGACTTTTCGCGTGGTGCGCGAAGTGGTCCAGGGGTCGGTCACCTTGGCCAAAAACTCGGGGGTCATGCCCTTGCCGTTGTCCTTGATGGTGAAGGCATATATGTTGTCTTTTAAACTGTCACGGATGGTCAGCTCGACGAGGGTGGAGTTGGCCGCCGTCGAGTTTTCCATCAGGTCGTAAACATGCATTGATAGTTCTTTCATCCGAATAAGAGTTGTAGTTTTTCCTTGGGTTCAGTGTCGATATAGCGTCCGTCCTCGCCGTGCAGGGTCTTGCGGAACTCGTCGAAGGTCTTGTCGTACATGTGCAGCACACAATGCACCTCGCCAATGATATGCAGGAAGTGGGCGTCGCTGCTCTTGGTGAAGTTGAACTTCTTCAAATAGGCGTATTTTTTCAGGAAGTCGGGCTTAGTGACGTGCTTCGAGATTTCCAAGGCGTCGGCCTTGATGTCGGGAGGCACGAAGCCCAACTGGCTCACCAAGCTGCTCGCCGGCTTGTTGACATGTGCTGGGACGAACAGCCCTCCGATTTCATGCACCACATCATAGAGTTGGTCCAAATCGGCATCCAATGCGCTCCATAGTAGCCATTCCTCTTCGCCCACCACTTCCTCGTTCTCATCAACGATGAGTTGATAGCCAAACTTTTCCTCATCCAATGGGATGTGGGGGAGGTGGGCATCGAGAAATTCCTGGAATTTGTCTAACTGCTCGTCGTTCTCGAAGTAGGCGAGGGCATGGGCTTCTTCCTGGGTAGTGATTTCGACGCCACCGATGACAAAGATGCCGTTTTCGCGCCCGATTTTTTGCGTCACCTTCACCTGCCGTGTGGTGTTGTGGTCGCAGATGGCGATGACATCCAAATGGAGTTTCTTGGCCTGCTCGACGATGGCGGAGGGACTCATATAGAGGTCACCGCACGGCGAAAGCACCGTGTGCATGTGGAGGTCGGCTCTATATGATTGTAGTTCCATAAATCATGGTCGGCGTTTCGACGGGCTCAACGACCTTAGCTTTTGCAGGTCCCTGAGCCTGTCGAAGGGCCGTTTTATTCATGCAACAAGTTATAAACCAATCCAGCAATCTCGTATGTGGGAAGGTTGGTCTGCAAGATAGGCAAATCCTCGTCGTTGCTCTGCTCGATGGTCTCATCGTTAGGCATGAGGTTCTTCACCAGGATGATGCACGACATTTCCTTCAGCGAGGCCACGGCCATCACGTTTTTGTGGGTTTGGAGGGTAATCCAGATGTTGCCTTCCATGGCATTGCCCATCACGTCGCTCAAAAGGTCACTGATGTAGCAGCCATCTATCTCTCTGTCAAGGCCTTTCTCGCCCGAGAGGACCTTCAGGTTGAGTTTTTCGACTAATTCTTTTACTTTCATTGCTTATCGTTTTAAATCTTGTGTTTCGTTACTATTGGACTGCAAATTTATGAATTATTTTCTAAATAACGAAAAACTCAAAAAAATAACGGCGCCGCTTGATGCGACACCGTTATTCAAAGCAATTCTTTTATTCTTCCTACAATTTAATGTCGATGGGCTTGAGCATGTTCTCGGGACGGAGAATCTTGTCGAGTTGTTCCTTGGTGAGCAGGTTGTGCTCAAGGACCAGCTCGTAGACTCCGCGACCGGTTTCGCTGGCTTCCTTGGCAATCTTGGTGGATTGCTTATAGCCAATGATGGGGTTGAGCATGGTGACGATGCCGATGCTGCCTTCGACCAGTTTGCGGCAACGCTCTTCGTTGGCAACGATGCCTTCGATGCAGTACTTGCGCAGGGTGTCAAGGCCGTTGGTGAGCAGGTGGATGGACTCGAAGAGGCTGTAGGCGATGACGGGTTCCATCACGTTCAGTTCGAGCTGACCGTTGTCAGAGGCGAAGGTGATGGTCATGTCGTTGCCGATCACCTTATAGCACACTTGGTTCATCACTTCGGGGATGACTGGGTTGACCTTACCAGGCATGATGGAAGAGCCGGGCTGGCGTTCGGGCAGGTGGATCTCGTTGAAGCCGCAGCGAGGGCCGGAACTCATCAGACGGAGGTCGTTGCACATCTTATTGATCTTGATGCAGAGGCGCTTCATGGCCGCGCTGTATTGGATCATGCAGCTCGTTGCACTGGTGGCTTCGATGAGGTTGTCGGCCAAATGGATGCTCCATCCCGTAATTTCGCGCAAGGCCTTGATGCAAGCCATGCTATAGCCTGGCTTGGAGCAGATGCCCGTACCAATGGCTGTGGCACCCATGTTGACGGTGAGGAACTCGCGGGCGGCGCTGTTCAAAGTGCGCAGTTCACCACGAAGTGAAGCGGCAAAGCCGCTGAACGTCTGTCCCAAAGTCATGGGGACAGCATCCTGCAATTGGGTGCGACCCATCTTGATG
Organism: uncultured Bacteroidales bacterium; assembly: GCA_900317155.1. Lineage (GTDB taxonomy): Bacteria > Bacteroidota > Bacteroidia > Bacteroidales > F082 > Limimorpha. Next base: position 77,131 of record ONFO01000007.1, on the reverse strand, counting down.
ACTTCTGCAAACTCTTTGGCTTTCTTTTCCAAGGCATCGATCATTTGGGTCAGATGGGGGAGGAACTCCTCGTGCTCAAGGAACATGGCCATGTGGATGGCGCAAGGATAAGCGTCGTTGGTGGATTGCGAGGCGTTCACTACGTCGTTGGGCGAGCAGAACTCGTATTGTCCGCGTTGGTAACCCATGATTTCAAGGGCGCGATTGGCAATCACCTCATTGGCGCACATATTGGTTGAGGTACCGGCACCACCTTGAATCATGTCGATCGGGAATTGGTCGTGGTGCTGTCCGGCAATCAGTTCATCGCAAGCCTGGCAGATGGCATTGGCTTGTTGGACCGTGATCATGCCCACTTCATAGTTGGCAAGTGCTGCGGCTTTCTTCGTGATGGCCATACCTTTGATGAAATTGGGGTAACTGACCATCAAATTGCCACTGATGTGGAAGTTTTCAATGGCGCGTGTTGTCTGTACGCCGTAGAGGGCCTCTTCTGGAACTTCTTTGCTTCCGAGAAGGTCGCTCTCGGTGCGGAATTTACTTGTTGTCTTGGCTGTCATTGCTTCAAGTGTTTTGATTTTCAATTAATTATAATAATTACTTTTTAATAATCGATACATTTTTATCGTTTGCAAAAGTACAAAGAAATCAAATACCTGAAACAAAAAAATGAAATAATTCCAAACTATTCTTCGAAATTAAGCTTAATATATTGGAATATAAATTGTTATAAATAATACAAAAACTTAAAACATGCCTAAAACCTCATTTTTGAAATTTTTTACTTTTTTTTCGCGGAAATCAAAATAAATGTCGTAATTTTGCAGCGAGATACAGATACGATAAAAACATATCGAATTAGCGGGCGAGTAGCTTGATTGTATAAATAAGGTATGGAAATGCCAATAATGACAAAGTATAATAAATAAATAAGGTAACGATGATAATAAAGATTTGTACTGGGAGTTCGTGTCACCTCAATGGTTCTTACGATGTGATTCAGGAATTCAAGAGTTTGCTGAAGAAATACGATGTCGAAGACTTGATTGAACTAAAGGCTAGTTTTTGCTTCAACGAGTGCATCAACGGCGTGAATGTAAAGTGCGAGACTGGATCCATGATGAACCAGGAAATGCCGAATATGACGCTTTGTGATGACGGTTTTCTCCTGCATCATGTCACCAAGGAGAATGCCGAGGATCTTTTTGTGAAGCAGATCTATCCCTTGCTTAACCTCAAATAAAATGCCTGAGACCATAACGATACGGAAAGGTCTTGACCTGCCCATCAGTGGAGTGGCTGAGAAACGCCTCACCGATGCGCGCAGCATCACGACCTATGCCATGAAGCCCACTGACTTTGTGGGCCTCACGCCGCGATTGCTGGTCGAGGAAGGCGATAGGGTGGCTGTCGGCGACGCCTTGTTTTGCGACAAGAGCGACGAACGCATCCGCTTCACTTCACCCGTCAGCGGGCAGGTGAAGGCCATCGTGAGAGGCGAGAAACGCAAGCTTTTGGAGGTGGTTGTGGAAGCGGATTGCAAATCCGCAGGCTCGACCGTTGCGGATTACAAATCCGCGACAGCGGCTCTGGCCACGGCAGATGCAATCAAAGCAGCCATGCTGCAATGTGGTCTTTGGATCATGTTGCGCCAACGGCCTTTCGGCACTGTCGCCAATCCCGATGACAAGCCCAAGGCCATCTTCGTCAGCGCTTTTAGCAGCGCTCCTCTTGCACCCGATTACGATTATGTCATGCGGGGGAGGGAAGAGGCGCTCAAAAAAGGCTTTGAGGCACTGGCAAAATTGACGAACGGAAAAGTCCATATTTGTTTCCGTCCCAATCAGCATCTTGCTTCAACAATTAAACAATTAAACAATCAACAGTTCAACATCCACTTTATAAAAGGTCCTCACCCTGCTGGAAACATCGGTACACAAATCGCCCACATTGATCCTATTAATAAAGGAGAAATCGTCTGGACGATGAACTTGCAGGATGTTGCCGTGTTGGGTGAATTGGTTGCCACGGGCATTTACAAGCCTGAGCGCGTTGTCGCTGTGGCTGGACCCAATATCAAGAACCCACATTATTACCGAGTAAGGTTTGGGGCTTGTCTGGATGAGATTACCAAAGCACAACTGCTTAACAATGAATATCCTAAGATGGATGCCAACGATGCCACGATGGAAAACCGCGTCATTTCGGGCGACATCCTGAGCGGCACGCAAATCGCCGCAGATGGTTTTCTGAGTGCCTACGATGACTTGGTGAGCATCCTGCCCGAAGGCGACTATTACGACTTCATGGGTTGGCTGATGCCTGGCTTCAGGAAGTTCAGCTTCTCGCGCACCTTCCTCAGTGGCTTCATGCCGAAAAGCACCTTCAAGCCCATGGGCATTGAGCTACCGCGTTTCGAAAATCTTTGGAAATTCGACACCAACACCCACGGCGACGAGCGTCCTTTGGTCTTCACGGGCAATTTCGAACGGGTCTTCCCCTTCGACATTTATCCCACACAACTCATCAAGGCCTGCATCATCGGCGACATCGAGCTGATGGAGAACTTGGGCATTTACGAGGTCGAGCCCGAAGACTTCGCCCTTTGCGAGTTCATCGACACATCGAAAACCGACATCCAACAAATCATCCGTGAGGCGTTGGAAAAACTGAGAAAGGAGGGATTATAATGTTCAATAACCTACGTCGTTTTGTTGACAAAATCAAGCCGAACTTTGTGGAGGGCGGTAAATTCGCATGGCTTCAGAGCACTTTTGAGGCCTTCGAAACCTTTGCCTTCACGCCCAATCGGGTCACCAAGCGCGGCAGCCACGTTCGCGACGCCATCGATTTGAAACGTGCCATGATCATGGTCGTCATCGCCCTCGTTCCCGCCATGCTCTTCGGCATGTGGAACATCGGCTACCAGACTTCGCTCCACGCCACGGATTGGCCTTACGAGTTGGGCACAGTGGCCAGTTGGTGGTACTGCCTTTGGTTCGGCTTCTTGAGAATGCTGCCCATGTTGGCAGTGTCGTATATCGTCGGTTTAGGCATCGAATTCACCTTCGCGCAGATACGTCACCATGAGGTGAACGAAGGCTTTTTGGTCACAGGTTTCATCATCCCTATGATTGTGCCGGTCACCACGCCATTGTGGCAACTCGCTCTGGCAGTGGCCTTTGCTGTCATCATCGGCAAGGAGGTCTTCGGCGGCACGGGCATGAATTTCCTCAATCCTGCCCTGGTGGCGCGCGCCTTCCTCTTTTTCGCCTATCCCACTCGGATGTCGGGCGACAACGTATGGATTGCCGCCGACCTCTGGGGCACCGACGCCATCACGAGTGCCACGCCTTTGGCTGAACTGGCCGCTGGCATGCATCCTTCGGCTTCCGCTTTGGATATGTTCATCGGAACAATTCCAGGGTCTACCTGTGAGACATCTGTGATAGCCATTTTGTTAGGTGCCATTCTGTTGTTGTTCACGGGTATCGCCAGTTGGCGTGTCATGCTCTCTGTCGTCCTTGGTGGTGGTCTCATGGGCTTGTTATTCAATACCATTGGCGCCAACGAATACATGCAAGTGCCGTTCTACTATCATTACCTGATGGGCGGTTTCATGTTCGGTGCGGTCTTTATGGCCACCGACCCTGTCACTGCAGCCCAAACCAACACAGGCAAGTGGATCTATGGCCTGCTCATCGGCATTTTCGCCGTGATGCTCCGTGTCATCAACCCGGCCTATCCCGAGGGTATGATGCTCAGCATCCTGCTCATGAACTGCTTTGCCCCGCTCATCGACCACTGCGTGGTGGCCAGGAACATCAAAATGCGCCAACATCGTGCCTTAAAACTCTCAAAAACCGTTAAGTCATGAAGAAAGATGTCAATAGCAATCGATATATCTTCTTGTACGCCACTATTTTAATCGTCATTGTGGCAGTACTGCTCACAGTGACTGCCTTCTGGCTACAGCCTTTCCAAGACCGCAACAAGAAGAACGAGAAACGCATCAGCATCCTTACAGCAGCGGGCATTCCCAATGTGGATGCCAAAAATGCCCCCTTGCTTTTCGAGAAGCATTGCACGGGTTCGTTTCTGTTGGATGAGAGCGGCAATATCTCTGAGGACGGCACCCTTCCTTTATTTGTCATCGATCGCCAAATCAGTGTCATTCCCATGCAGGGCAACGGACTTTGGGGTCCCATTTGGGGCTATCTCGCCATTGCTGCCGATGGCAAGACCATTTTGGGTGCCAACTTCGACCACAAGTCGGAAACTCCTGGTTTGGGTGGTGAAATCACAACCGAGAAATTCAAAGGTCAATTCTCTGGAAAACAGATACTTGAAAATGGAAACCTCGTCCCTATTCAATTTGATGCCATTACAGGAGCAACCAAGACCTCGAATGGGGTTAAAGAAATGATTGACAATACTTTGGAAAAGTATGCGCCCTTTCTGGAGAAGATAAATAGCAACGATGAAATAAAATAAATTTATATCATATAGTTTTATATCATATCATTTTATTACATTTGCAGAAAATTTCAAAAGATGAACATACCCTTTGCCTACGGAAAGATTGTTGAAGACATTGATTTCACCGACAGGACGGACGAAACTGCCCATTTGATGAGCAACTTCTTGTCGCTTACCAATACCGCCATCATCTCGCCCCGCCGTTGGGGAAAATCCTCTTTGGTCGCGAAAGCTATCAAGGCGGTCAAAGCGGAACAAAAAGACATCCTGTTCGTGAGAATGAACATTTTCAAATGCGAAACGCCACAAGAGTTTTATAGCCTGTTCGCAAAGAAAACCATGGAGGAAATCTCCACTTCGACAGAATCGCTGCTTTCGAACGCCAAAGAATTCATTTCCAAATTGTTACCAAAACTTACCATTTCTGACCCGTCAAGTCAATATGAAATCGCATTGGGAGTGGATGTAAAGAGCACCCCAATTGAAGAAGACATTTTGGATTTGCCTCAACAAATAGCGACAAAGAAGAAGAAAAAGGTGGTCGTTTGCATCGATGAATTCCAACAAATTGGAGAATATGCCAACACTTTGAAATTCCAAAAAACGCTCCGCAGCCATTGGCAAACACATTCCGATGTGGCGTACATACTCTATGGCAGCAAAAAACACATGATGTTGCACATTTTTGGAGAATACAACAGCCCGTTCTATCGTTTCGGCGACATGATGTTCCTACCAAAAATCACCAACGAGGAATGGAAAAAGTTCATCGTCGGAAGATTCAGAGACACGGGGAAATCTATCACACCTGACCTCGCCGGACACCTTGCAGAACAGGTGGAAAACCATCCTTATTATGTGCAACAGCTTGCCCAATACACATGGCTTCGCACATCTGACACTTGTTCGGAAAATATCGTTGACGAAGCTTTACAAGCCATGCTAAATTCGCTCAACTTGCAGTTTGTCAATTTAATGGACATGCTTACCGAAAAGCAAAGAAGCTTCCTATGTGCAGTCAGCGATGGGGTGAAAAACTTCTCCGCCTCAGATACGCTCCAACGTTATAATCTGGGCACCAGCGGAAACATCCGTATTTTGAAAGATGCCCTTAAAAAACGTGACCTTATCGATGTGACAGGAAAAGAAATCCAAATCCAAGACCCGATTCTGAAGCGATGGATTATTCAAGAATACTCAAAAATGTAGTCAAACTATGGCTAACCTGAAGAAACTCATTATAGAACCTCTGCGCAAGACCAATCCCGTCACCGTGTTGGTGCTGGGTATCTGCTCTTGCCTTGCCGTGACCGCCCAACTCAAGCCTGCCTTGGTGATGGGCCTCTCAGTGACGGTCGTGACGGCGTTGTCGAATTTCATCATCTCGTTGCTGCGAAAGGGTATCCCCAACCGTATCCGTATCATCGTGCAACTTGTTGTTGTGGCCACTTTGGTCATCTTGATCGACCAATTCCTGAAGGCCTTTGCCTACGATGTAAGCAAGCAACTGTCTGTTTATGTGGGACTTATCATTACCAACTGTATTATCATGGGACGTTTGGAGGCTTTTGCCTTGTCGCATGGGCCCGGTGAGTCGTTCTTGGATGGCTTAGGCAACGGACTGGGTTACAGCTTGATACTTGTCATCGTAGCCTTCTTCCGTGAACTCTTTGGCTCAGGAACCTTGCTTGGTTACCAGGTTATCCCGCAGTCGTTCTACGAGGCTGGTTATCAAAACAACGGACTCATGATTTTGCCACCGATGGCACTCATTGTTGTAGGTGTCATCATCTGGATTCAGCGTACCCGTAACCCCGAAATGCAAGAGAACAACCAAAACTAAAAGGCCATGGAATTTTTCAGACTATTTATTAAATCCGTCTTTATCGACAACATGATCTTTGCCTATTTCTTGGGCATGTGCTCTTATCTTGCCGTGTCGAAGACCGTCAAGACCAGTGCCGGTTTGGGTTTGGCCGTGACTTTTGTGTTGGTCGTTACCGTTCCAGTCAACTATCTGATCAACAAATATCTACTTTTGCCTGGTGCTTTGTCATGGATCAGCCCCAAATTGGCTTCTGTCGATTTGAGCTTCCTGACCTATATCCTCTTCATCGCCATCATTGCAGCTATCGTGCAGATTCTGGAGATGGTGATTGAGACCTTCACGCCGTCGCTCTATTCCGCCTTGGGCATTTTCCTTCCGCTGATTGCGGTGAATTGTGCCATCTTGGGTTGCTCGCTCTTCATGCAGGAGCGCAACTTCAGCAATGTGGGTGAGGCAGCCGTGTTCGGTCTCGGCTCAGGCATTGGCTGGCTACTGGCCATTGTGGCCATCGCCGCCATCCGCGAGAAACTGCGCTATTCCAAAGTTCCCAAAGGTCTGCAGGGTGTAGGCATCTCATTTATCATCACTGGTTTGATGGGTATCGCTTTCATGGCCTTTATGGGCATAAAAATTTGATATTATGGATTTTACAACCAATATTTTACTTAGCATTATTGTTTTTTTAGGCATCGTCTTGCTGCTTGTTGCCCTGTTGTTATGGGTGCGCAACAAACTCATGCCCAAAGGTGAGGTGAAAATTACCATCAACGACGACAAAGTGCTGACCGTCCCGACGGGCAACACGTTGATTGCCACGCTGGCTGAACAGAAAGTGTATCTGCCTTCTGCATGTGGAGGCAAAGGTTCGTGTGGCCAGTGCAAATGCCGCGTGGTGGAAGGCGGCGGAACGATTCTGCCCACCGAAGTAGGATTCTTCACCCGCAAGCAGATTCAGGACCACTGGCGCTTGGGGTGCCAAGTGAAGGTGAAGGAAAACCTGAAAATCGTGGTGCCGCAGTCGATTCTGAACGTGAAGGAATACGAATGCACGGTGGTCAGCAACCGCAACGTGGCCACTTTTATCAAGGAGTTCAAGGTGCAGCTGCCCGCTGGCGAGCACATGGACTTCGTACCTGGCTCATACGCACAAATCAAGATACCGAAGTTCGACATCAAATATGCCGACTTCGACAAGGAACTGATAGGGGAGGAATACTTGCCTTCGTGGGAGAAATTTAAGATGTTTGACCTGCGATGCGTCAACACTGAACCCACCATCCGTGCCTATTCGATGGCCAACTATCCCGCCGAGGGCGATGTCTTCATGCTGACGGTGCGCATCGCAACGCCTCCTTTCAAACCTGACCGTTCGGGATTCATGAATGTCAATCCTGGCATTGCTTCATCGTATATCTTCTCGTTGAAACCTGGCGATAAGGTGATCATGTCAGGACCCTATGGGGAATTCCATGTGAAAGGACTGCAGGACGAAGGACAGGGGACGAAAGAGGGTGTCGATGTGCGAGGAGCAACTGAACAACTGAATAACTGCCAGCTGAAAACTGAAATGATTTGGGTAGGCGGTGGCGCTGGTATGGCTCCGCTCCGTGCACAAATCATGCACTTGACTCGTACCTTGAACGTAAGAGACCGCGAGATGCATTATTTTTATGGTGCTCGCGCCTTGAACGAGGTATTCTATCTGCAAGACTTCCTGCAGCTTGAGAAAGACTTCCACAACTTCCATTTCCACTTGGCTTTGGACCGTCCTGACCCCGCTGCCGATGCACAGGGTGTGAAATATACTGCCGGTTTTGTGCATAATGTGATGTACGACACCTACCTGAAAGACCACAAAGCCCCCGAGGACATCGAATACTACATGTGTGGTCCCGGCCCGATGAGTGCTGCCGTGGTCAACATGCTTGATAATCTCGGTGTCGCCCCCGAGAACATCTTGTATGATGACTTCGGTGGAGGAGCACCTAAGAAATAATCAACTGAAAATACTTATCATCATGAATTTACCAAAGATACATTCCATTTCCAAGAAGATCCTCGTCGGTGCCTTGGGCGCATTCCTGAGTTTCTTCCTGCTGTTTCACGCCAGCGCCAATCTGCTCATTTTGAGACATGACGGTGGCGAATGGTACAATGCTTTCTGCCATTTCATGGGCACCTATGTCATCGTTAAAGTGATGGAGATAGGCCTGCTTGCTGCGCTGCTGCTGCATGTGGTTTTGGCCATTTGGTTGGCCGTTACCAACAAAATGGCCCGACCCAAGGGCTACCATAAACTGCAACGCTCCAAAACGCACACTGGTTCCAAACTGCAAGTGTGGACGGGCATACTCATCTTCGCCTGCCTCATCATGCACTTCACCGACTTTTATTTCGTGAAGATTGGCTTGGTGAAAGGAAAATATTTGGCCAAAACGGAAGACGTCGTTGCCTTGAAAACCACGCAGCCCAATGCCTTCAACTACGCCGAACAACACGGTGAATATTCCGCCAAGGAGAATTGGCTCACCAACTTCGACAAAGAAGACAAGGCTGTTCTTGAGGCCGCCGGACTTGAAGTCGAGCCTGACTTCTATCACCAAGCTCGCGAGAAATTCAAGATCTTGCACATCGCCATTTCCTATTTGGTGTTTTTTGCCGTTGTTTGGTTCCACCTGCGGCATGGTTTTGCTGCCGTGTTCCAGACCTTTGGGTTGTATAACTACAAATACGGCAAAGCCATTGAGGTGCTTGGCCAAATCTATACCTGGGTAGTGTGCCTGATGTTCACTGTCGTGGTCATCGGGGTGTATTTCGGACTTTAAATGACTGACTATGAAACTTGACTCTAAAATACCTGCTGGTCCGCTGGCTGAAAAGTGGACGAATTATAAGGCTTCGCAGAAGCTGGTCAACCCGGCCAACAAGCGCAAACTCGACATCATCGTGGTCGGCACAGGACTGGCTGGTGCCTCGGCAGCTGCCTCACTCGGTGCCATGGGCTTCAATGTCGACATCTTCTGCATCCAAGACTCACCACGCCGCGCCCACAGCATCGCCGCCCAAGGTGGCATCAATGCGGCAAAGAATTACCAAAACGACGGCGACAGCGTGGAACGTCTCTTCCGCGATACCATCAAGGGAGGCGACTATCGTGCCCGTGAGGCCAATGTGTACCGTCTGGCAGAAGTCAGCGGGGCCATCATCGACCAATGTGTGGCCCAAGGCGTGCCTTTCGCCCGTGACTACGGTGGCCTGCTTGACAACCGTTCCTTTGGTGGCGCACAAGTGAGCCGTACCTTCTACGCCAAAGGCCAGACGGGACAACAACTGCTGCTCGGTGCCTACGGTGTCTTGAGTCGTGAGATTGCCCGAGGCACGGTGAAACTGCACACGCGCTGCGAGATGATGGACCTCGTCGTGGTGGAAGGCCGCGCCCGAGGCATCATCGTACGCAACCTCGTCACCGGCGACTTGGAGCGCTATGCCGCCCATGCTGTGGTACTCGCCACTGGTGGCTACGGCAACCTCTATTACCTCTCCACCAATGCCATGAACAGCAACGGTAGCGCGGCATGGGTGTGCCATCGCAAGGGTGCCGCATTTGCCAATCCCTGCTATGTGCAGATTCACCCAACCTGTATCCCTGTGCATGGTGACTATCAATCAAAACTCACCTTGATGAGCGAGAGCCTCCGCAACGACGGCCGCATCTGGGTACCCAAGAAAAAGGAAGATGCCGAAGCCATACGTGCTGGGAAGTTGAAACCTACAGAGATACCTGAAGAAAACCGCGACTACTATCTTGAACGCCGCTATCCTGCTTTCGGCAACCTCGTTCCCCGTGACGTGGCCAGCCGTGCCGCCAAGGAGCGCTGCGATGCGGGCTATGGCGTAGGCACAGGCTATGCCGTCTACCTCGACTTTGCTGATGCCATCCAACGTCTGGGCAAGGATGTCGTGGAACAGAAATACGGCAACCTTTTCCAGATGTACCAAAAGATCACGGATGAGAATCCTTATGAGACTCCGATGATGATCTATCCCGCCATCCACTATACTATGGGTGGTCTTTGGGTCGATTACGAACTGCAGACCACCATTCCTGGACTTTTCGCTGCTGGCGAGGCCAACTTCAGCGACCACGGTGCCAACCGCCTTGGTGCCTCCGCGCTGATGCAAGGTTTGGCCGATGGTTATTTCGTACTGCCGTACACCATGCAGAACTATCTCGCCGACCAAATCTATGTGGGAAAGATTTCGTCCACAACGCCAGAATTTGACAAAGCAGAAGTGGCTGTACGCGAACGTCTCAACAAATTGACAACCATTGGAGGCGACAAGACCGTGGATCATTTCCACAAGGCTTTAGGCAAGATTATGTGGGAATATTGCGGCATGGCCCGTAACACCGAGAGCCTCAACAAAGCAAAGAAGCTGGTCTCGCAATTGGAAGATGAGTTCTGGAAATCTGTCTTCATCCCTGGCAACGCCAATGAGATGAACCCCGAGTTGGAAAAAGCCTACCGACTTGAAGATTATTTCGAGTTGGCACAACTCGTCATCGATGACGCTATGCACCGCGAGGAATCGTGCGGTGGACACTTCCGTACCGAGCACCAGACCGAAGACGGCGAGACCCTCCGCGATGATGAGCACTTTATGTATGTCGCCGCTTGGGAATACCAAGGTCACGGTCAACCCGAGACCATGGAGAAAGAGCCGCTGGTCTATGAACACATCCAAGTAAGCCATGAAGTTCACATTACATATTTGGCGTCAGGAGAACGCCCGAGCCAAGGGCCATTTCGAGACCTATCCTTTGGAAGGCATCTCGCCCGATTGTTCTTTCCTTGAGATGCTTGACATCCTGAACGAGCAACTCGTCAACGACCACATTGCACATCCCGTGTGCTTCGACAACGACTGTCGCGAGGGCATCTGCGGCATGTGCGGACTCTATATCAACGGCCGTCCGCATGGCAACGATGACGGCATCACCACCTGTCAGCTGCACATGCGCAAGTTCCATGATGGCGATGACATTTGGATTGAGCCCTGGCGTGCCAAGCCTTTCCCTGTCATCCGCGACCTTGTGGTGGACCGTTCCGCATTCGACAAGATTATCCAAGCTGGAGGCTACATCAGCACTACCACGGGCGGCGTACCTGATGCCAACACGATTCCGATTCCAAAACATAAAGCCGACATGGCCATGGATGCCGCATCCTGCATCGGTTGTGGTGCCTGTGTGGCTGCTTGTAAGAATGCAAGTGCAATGCTGTTTGTAGGTGCCAAGGTCAGCCATTTGGCTTTGTTGCCGCAAGGGCAAATCGAGGCTGCCGACCGCGTACACAAAATGGTCTGCAAGATGGATGAATTGGGCTTTGGCAGTTGCACCAACACCTACGCCTGCGAGGCCGAATGCCCGAAACTCATCAAGCGGCAGAACATTTCGAGGCTTAACAGACAGTGGATTGGAGCTCTGTTTGGGCGAGACAGAAAATAAGAGAATAGCGCATAGCGCGATTCTCGTCATGTATTGCATTCATCCAAAAAAAACAAAGAGGGCACACCCAATGGATATGCCCTCTAACAACGTCTTTAAAACAATTTCAATTATAGAGCTTCCATCAACTTGACGGAGTTGAAGATGGTCTTTTCCTGCGCCTCGTTGCCGTATTTATCGACATCGACGACGTTGCGCGGGCTGTGGGTGATGCACACAGGACCGTTCAAGCAACCGCCGTCGCAGGCCATGCCTTCGAAGAAGTTTTCGGTGGCCTTGTTGAATTTCAACTTGGTCAAAGCGGCCTTACACTCGGCGATGCCGTTCATAGCGATAGGCTTCACGCCTTCCACGCCCATTTCCTTGGCTACGTCAGCGATCCCTTTGGCGATGCCACCTGACTTGGCAAAGATACGGCCGTAGTAGGATGCGTTGTTCAGCTCGGAGTCTTCCATCTGCGTGGTGTCGATACCACGAGCGTCAACGAAGGCTTGCAGCTCTTCAAACGACATGACGCTGTCGATGGCACCACCAGTCTTTTCAAGTCTGTATTCCAACTTCTTCGAGGTGCAGGGGCCGATGAAGACGACCTTGGCCGTCGGGTCTGATTTCTTGATGAGGCGGGCTGTCTCCACCATTGGCGACACCGAAGAGGAGATGTATTGCTTCAGTTCGGGGAAGTTTTTCTCCACGAAACTTACAAACGAAGGACAGCACGAGGTGGTCATCAGTTTCTTCTCGTTCCATTCCTGGGCTTCACGATAGAGGGTGATGTCAGCACCAAGGGCGGCTTCCACAACATGATGGAAGCCCAACTTCTTGATGGCCGTAACGACTTGCGTGACGCGCCCGAAACGGCATTGGCTGACGATGGCCGGCGCAATGACGGCATACACCTTATATTTGGTGTTGTTCTCCGATTTCTTCAGGATATCGATGATGTCGAGGATGAGCGACTTGTCGGAGATGGCACCGAAGGGGCATTTATAGACGCAGGCGCCGCAAGAGATGCACTTTTCGTTATCGATTTTAGCTTTCTTGTTCTCGTCGATGGAGATGGCCTTCACCTTGCAGCTCACCATGCAGGGACGGTGTTGCAGAATGATGGCGGAGTAGGGGCAGGCTTGGGTGCATTTGCCACACTCGATGCACTTGTCCTTATCGACGGTGGCACGATGGTTTACGATGGTGATGGCGTCCTTGGGGCACACTTCCTTGCAACTATGCACCATGCAGCCACGACAAGCGGGTGTGACATAGATGCCGTCAATAGGACATTCGTCGCAGGCGCTGTCGATGACCTCGATGACGTTGGGGTTGCTCTTGTCGCCGCCCATGGCCATCTGGATGCGGTCTTGCAAGATGGCGCGTTCCTTGTAGATGCAGCAGCGCGTTTCGGCTTTCGGACCGGGACTGAGCAACTTGGGCACTTCCATGTAGGCTTCCTCCAATCCGCCCTCGTAGGCGCGTCGGATGATTTCTTTCAGCACGTTGTATTTGACGAGTTGTACGTCGGTGTCAAAAATTCTTTGTGAGTTCATCTTGTTTGGGGTATTGTGGGATGATCAATAATAATTCAGTTCGACGATTTTGCCTATCTTGCGTAGGTCGTTGGCAATTTTCTCCACGATTTTCATCTTCATAGTCGTGTCGATGGGCAGCCCTTGGTGGGCCACATTGACGCTTTGGCCGACGAAGAAGGTGATGTGGGTGGCGCGTTCAAAGAGGTAATCCGCGAGGAGCGAGGCACCGTCTTTCTTGGTGAAGGTCTTGGGGGTCAGGTCAGAGATGGAGATGTATTTCTCCAACATTTGCATCAGTCGACGCAAGGTGAGCACGCCTTCGGTGGTCAGGTCGATGCCTTTGATGTAGCCGATGGGGGGCACTTCCTTGTCAGGGAAATCGAAGCTGGTCTTCAACTCGGTTTTCAGGTGGCGCGCCACAATGGTGGAGCTGGTTCCGCCGCAAACGATTTTCTTTGAAGGACCTGCCAAGAATTGCTCGATGTAGAAGTCATCCTTTTCCTTGTCGACGGGCGGGCCGACCATGATGTTGACATCCAAGCGCTTGCGAATCTTGACAGCGGCTACGGTGGTATCGTCGCCAGGCTTGTCGGCGTAGAGGTCGTTGCAGGCCGATGCCAAGAGGCAGGCCACAGCACGGGCCGACATGGAGCGCGTAATGTTGGCATTGAGGTGCTCCATGATTTGGTCGCGTTCCCAGCCGAAGTTGAGGATTTGTCCGATGCCAGCATGAATGGTGCCGTCGGACATGACGATGATGATATCGTCTTCCTCAAGGTTTAGTTCAGTGCGATAAACCTTCTTGCCACACACATCCAGTTCAATACGCTCGAAGTTCTGGCATTGGCCACGATGGTAGTAGATGGCCTCGGGGTTGTCGAACTCGAACATGATGCCTTTGCCCTCGGTGTTCACATGGATGATGGAAAAGGTGGAGTAGGCCACACCACGCTCCGAGCACACCGGAAGGGTTTGGATGATGGTCTCAACGCATTCGTAGATGTCGATGTCGTTGGCGGCCATCGTGCAGAGGATCTTGGAGGTAAGCGTGGAAAGGATGTTGGCCTTCACGCCGCTGCCCAAACCGTCAGCCAAGACGAGGGTGGTGAAGCCGTCCTTAACGGTGCAGGCCACATTGTCGCCGCATAATTCCTCGCCGACATGGTTCAGCGAGGTGCATCCCGTTTCTAAGCAGAGTTCCATCAGTTCTTCTTGTTTTCTTCGGTTAGGGTTTTCTTGAGTTTCAGCAAGGCCACCTTTGTTTCGGCTGTGGTTTCGCCCAATAGCGACGCAATCTCTTGAGCCACACGCATTTGTTTCTTGATGACCTCATCGGTGGTGGTCAAGGTTTCCATCTTCACCTTCATGATGCGGTTTTCGTAATCGACTGAATCGGTGACGTCTTTCAAGATGCCGAAGATGACGTTTTGTCCAGCCAGGTAGTTGATGGATATATCAACGTATTTTCCAGTGGCGGGGATGTGCGTCTGTTTGCAGCTGACGTGCTTCTTTTGCGTATAGGCGTTGTAGAAGTCGATGGGGCTGAAGAAGTCGGCAGCAGGTCTTCCCTTGGCGTTGGGGTCATCGATGCCGAGGAGTTCTCTGCCTTTATTGTTGATTTCCTGAATGTTGAGCTCCGAATCGAGGACGATGATGCCTTCAGGGCTGTTTTGGATAATCTCGAATGAGAGCGACTCAGCGCGTTGGCGCATATAAGGCAGGCAGATTTCGATATCAGCATAGCCGTTGTAAACTGCCCAAGCCTTCTCGCGGCAGGTGGCATAGCCGCATGAACCACAATTCAGTTCATCTTCTGGTGTCATCTTACCGGTCTGGTGTAGGATGGCTTCAATGTCGCGTTCAGGGGCAGCCATGCTGTGGCTACGGAGGCGCGGATGAGCGGCCGCCAGGCTTAAGTCAAGCGGGCTGTCGTCTTGTGGTCCGGTCAGGGCTTGCTTCTCGCGGCTGACGTATTTACGCACATCGGCAGTGGCCTTGATGGAACCGCCCTCTTTGACCAACGAGCAAGGACCATTGACGCAGGCATCCACGCAAAGGTTGATTTCCATCACCACATGGTCGAGATGCTCAATATTTTCCAAAGCCTCGACGCACTTCTTCGGGCCGTCGACAGCGATATATTCGTAGCCCTCGGGCAGCACGGGGAAGGAGTTGATGATGCCTTGCGGTATCGGGTATTCTTTAGCGAGGTTGGGCGTGCCGTTTTTCTTGTTGAGGCTGAGGTTGGAGATTTCGTCGAGTTTGATGTTTTTCTCATCGAAAAACTTCACCACATCCTCAAAGGTCAGCACATGGTCAATCAAATGACATTCGTCGGCTTCACGCTTCTTGGCGATGCAGGGGCCGATGAAGACGATTCGGGCATCGGGGTGTTGCTTCTTGATGATTTTGGCATGGGCCACCATTGGCGAATCAACGGGGGCGAGGTATTTGAGGGCTTTCGGATAGTATTCCTGAATCATGCGGCAAGCGGCAGGGCAGGCCGAGGTGATGAAGTTGGTGAACTCGCCCGTCTTAAGCAGACGTGCATATTCCTTGGTGACAGCTTGTGCACCGACGGCAGTTTCTTCTGCATCGGCAAAGCCTAACTTGGCCAAGGCCAATTTCATCACACCAAAGTCGGTGAGGCCGAAGCTTGATATGAACGATGGGGCAACGCTGGCAATCACCTTGTCGGTGCCGGCCAGCATTTGTTTCACTTCTTCCAATTCGCTGTGAACGATCTTCGCGTTTTGCGGACAAGCCAGCGTGCAGTGGCCGCACAAGATGCAGCGGTCTTCAATGATTTCGGCCTGATGGCCCTTGAAGTCGATGGCTTTCACCGGACATTCGCGAAGGCATTTGTAGCAATCCTTACATCTCGCATTGCGAAACTCAAGATATTTCGACATGATGGCTGTGTTTTAAAATTCAATTAGGGGATATATTTCTTTGGCAAAAAGTTCTTCTGCGTTGTCTTTGGTGACGTTGTGCAAAAGCAAGAAGCCGTCTTCGGCGCTGATGCTGGCTTTCTTCATCATGTTTTCCGAAATATCGTCGGTCTTCACGTTCACGCCTTTGGCGCAGTGGCCGAGGCAGAAACTGGCCTGCAATTCGACGAGGTCTTCAACGTCATATTTCTTGAGGATGTCTTTCAAGGCTTGGATCACTTCGTAGGAACCTTTCAGGTGGCATGAACTGCCAACACATACTTTAATATTCATTTGGGTTAGTTTTAAAGGGTTGTTTTTTTGCGAACGTTATTTTCTTGCTTTTGTTGTAGCGTCGTGTAAAAATTAAGGTCGGGTGGCCACTTTTTTTGTGGTCACCCGCCTGTCAATAGGTTATATTAACTCAAAAATTCACTTCGGTATCGTAATAGCAGCACTTCAGCAGTTCTTCCATCTCCTTTTGCGTCGGGATGCGCGGGTTGGAGCCTGTGCAGGCGTCACCGATAGCGTTCTTGGCGATTTCGGGAAGTCTTTCAAGGAACACGTTCTCTGGCACAAAGCCTTGTTCGCAAGGGTAGGAGTCGGCACCGTAATGCTTGATGCAGTGTGGGATGTTGAGTTCGTCGTTCATCTTACGCAGAGCGGAGATGAGCAGGGCAACTTTTTCGTCATCATTGCTGCCGCCAAGGTTCATATTGTCAGCGATGACACCGTAGCGTTGCTTGGCCTCAGGATTCTTGGCGTTGAAGGCGATCACCTTGGGCAGATACATGGCGTTGGCGGCACCGTGAATGATGTGTGCACCAAAGTCGGCGAACGCGGCACCTGTCTTGTGGGCCATCGAGTGGACGATGCCTAACAGGGCATTGGAGAAGGCCATGCCAGCGAGGCATTGGGCGTTGTGCATCTCGTTGCGGGCGGTCACGTCGCCGTTGTATGAATTCACCAAGTCTCTTTGAATCATCTTGATGGCGTGCATGGCCAGCGGGTCGGTGTAGTCGCAGTGGGCGGTCGAAACGTAGGCTTCAATGGCATGCGTCATGGCATCCATACCCGTGTGGGCGACCAATTTCTTGGGCATGGTCTGTGCCAAGGCCGGATCAACGATGGCCACGTCGGGCGTGATTTCAAAGTCAGCGATGGGGTATTTGATGCCCTTGGCATAGTCGGTGATGATGGAGAAGGCAGTGACTTCGGTGGCTGTGCCAGAAGTGGAAGAAACAGCGCAGAAGTGGGCCTTGGTTCTCAGCTTAGGCAGACCGAACACCTTGCACATGTCTTCGAAACTTGTCTCAGGGTATTCGTATTTTATCCACATGGCTTTGGCTGCGTCGATGGGCGAACCACCACCGATGGCGACAATCCAGTCGGGTTGGAACTCTTGCATAACGGCGGCACCTTTCATCACAGTCTCCACCGATGGGTCTGGCTCGATGCCGTCAATCACTTTCACTTCCATGCCAGCTTCTTGAAGGTAGGCGATGGCTCTATCTAAAAATCCGAAACGTTTCATGCTTCCTCCGCCAACGCAGATGACAGCGCGTTTGCCTGTAAAAGTCTTCAATGCTTCTAAAGCGTTCTCACCATGATAAAGGTCTCTCGGTAATGTGAATCTATTCATTTTTGTGGGTTTTTTAATTGGTTAATATTTTAAGTTTATTTTGTCGGTTTGTGTTTGTTGTTTGCTTTATTAATTCTATCCGATAATTATTTATCTATTTAGAAATCTACTTTATCGTTTTCTTTTTTAATGCATGTCAAATGTTTTACTTATTGCTGTTCAATTTTTTGGCAAGTTGTTGCGAAAGTACAGCGAGAGAGGAGGGCAGGTTCTCGTTTTTCACGAGGATGCCTTGGGGCACATTGAGTAAGGTGAAAGCGAAGTTCCAGATGGCAAGGATGCCGCACTCCACCATTTGGTCACAGACGGCCTGAGCTTGGTCTGCGGGCACAGTGATGATGCCGATTTTGACGCCAGTACGCTTAATGTAACTCTCCATCTTTTCCATGGGAAGGATGAATTTGTCGCCAACCTGAAGGCCGTGCAAGTCGGGGTCTTTGTCAAACCCAACCGTGATATTCAGCCCCATGCTCGAAAACTCCTTGTTGGTCAGTATGAGCCGTCCAAGGCTGCCCACGCCGACCAAGATGGCTTCATCCACGTTATTATATCCCAAAAACTCACTTAAATCATTTAGTAATGTATCGATTTCAAAACCAGCGCGAGGCTTTCCTTCCACGCTACTCACTCCTGAAAGGTCTTTGCGTACCAATACGGGGTTGAGGTTGAGGCTTTGGGCAACGGCGGCTGCCGACACATATTTCTCGCCTTGCTGCTGCATCTTGCGGATGTGGCTGTAGTAGAGCGGCAACCGACTCAAAGTCGATTTCTGTACTACGAGGGAGGTGTTGTGTTGCGTTGCCATTCGATATAAATTTATCTATTTTTTTGATGGTGCAAAATTAGTGCATTTTCCGATACACTGTATCAAAAAAATGCACTAATTCTCAAAAATATTGTAAATTATTGTGTGTTAACTTGATAAAAAATCAAGGCATAAGTTCAAACTCAATGCCAACACTCCAAGGTGAAGGCTGGTTGTGGGGGCTGCCTATCAAGAAATCTTCTTTAGTAATGACTGGTGAAAGGCGGTAGCTACCATAAACGCCAATATTGAGCATGTTTGCGATGCTGTAGCTGATACGCGTGGTGGCACCGTATTCGAAGAGGTTCATGGCTCTACAGTAGTTATAATAGCTTGCGACTTTGCTGTTGTAAGGTTTGGTCGGGTTGCCTTCAGCATCTTGCCATTTCAGATTGTCCACAATCTTGACGCGGCGCAGAGCATTGATGCCGCCATAAACGCCTAAGTCCCAATTGATGCCCCACAGACGGATGACGACGCGTTGCAGCAATTCACCACGCAGTTGCATCTGACGCATGATGGTTTCGCGATCTGCTACTTCCATGGCGTCTGGAATCTGTCCTTTGGCTACAAAACGGTTCCAATCCAAACCAAGACCCATACCTATTTTATATGACTTACCGTACATCCAGCGGCGACCGAAAGCGAAATGGCGGTTGAAGCCGTTCCAAGTGGTATTGGGCAAGTTATAGTCGTATTGGAAATAGGTGGTTTTCTGCCAGCCTTCAGCATCCACCTTTTTAAATGTACCGTCTTGACCATGGATACGAATATTATTGGCTGCAAGTTTGATGTCGCCGCCCATGCCGCTGATGGGGCAGGAGTCATAGAATCCGTTGTAGCTGACGTTGAGCTTCTTGCCCTGGCCGAAGTCTTTGTTGTTCAGTTTGATGCCCGTGGAATCGGGATACACCTTATAATAACCGAGCAGCACACCGTCGGCACCTTCCACGTTGATGAACACGTCCTGGTTTTCAAAGACCTTCGGTACGACAATTTTCACACCGTCCTTTTCTTGGACGAGGTTGAAGGAACGTTCGGCAGGCTTCAGCTCGTTGGTGAAGTAGGCGGCTTGTGGAACGCCGTAGCCGTAGGCATAATCATAATAAGGATAAAGGTCGCACGATTTCTGGATTTCGGCCTTCATCTGCAAGGCGGTCAAATCACGCTTGGTCTGCCATGCACAGGCACAGAAACCAGCTGTCAACGGGCTGGCAAACGAAGTGCCGAAGGCTGAGGTGAATCCACCGCTGGGGTTGGCCACTTGGGCTTCGCCGAAGGCCACCACATCGGGTTTACGGCGTTTGTCGGCAGTGGGGCCAAAAGAACTGAACGAGATATGACGATATTGTTCCAAATTGGCATCGATTCCACCCACGCAAATGACATTTTCGGCATCGGCAGGGGTGATGATGGTCATCCAGCGGCTGTCATCACCTTCGTTGCCGGCAGAGTTGCAGATCAGGATGCCCTTTTCAACGGCTTTGTTAGCGGCTTTGGCCACGTAGGAAGTGCCGTCCATGTCCTTGGTCCAGTGGCGGTCCTTGCCGTAGCCCAACGAGCTATTGATGATGTCGGCGCCGTTCTTGTCGGCCCATTCGGCTCCTTGTGCCCACCAAACCTCTTCTTTAAAGGGTTCCGGGTCGATTTCAGTGCGGGCCAGAAGGAACTCAGCACCAGTTGCAAGACCGAGTTTCTGACCTTCTTCATTTATGCCAGCGATGCAGCTTAACACCATGGTGCCGTGGGTGCTCCAGCCGTAGACGTCCTCTTTCTTGTTGGGAAAGTTGTAGGTCTTGATAATCTGGTTGTTGTCGCGCAGATGTTGGAAAGCGGGGTGGGTGTTCACCTTGGGGAAGCCACCATCCATGACGCAAATGCGCAAGCCCTTGCCATCGATGCCCTTATCAACGAAATGCTGTCCGCCAAAACGCTTCACTTGGTCAGTAAGGATGTCTACTGGTTCGTCGTCATTGAGCACATTGCTAAATTCGGATTGCTCCGTTCCATTGAAAGATGCCATGGCGCCATTGGAGACGATTTCCTGAACGCGAGCCACGAAAGGCAATTGTGCAATCAAGGCGGCATTATCATCAGTGGTCTCAACGCCCACGGCATTGAGCCAACGAGACTCGCCAAAAACCTCGTTGGAGTAGGAGCCAACCGCGTTGACATAGCTGTCATTCAAAGGATAGTTGCTGATGTCGTACAGGTCGGCGCCACATTGTTGATAACGCGCGATGGCCTTGGCATCAAAATAGGAATAAGGATCGAATTGGGTTTCATTTTTGTCGGTGAAGAAAACCCAGAAACACTTGCTTTGTGCCATAATCATGCCGCTTAACATGGTGAAAATGGCGATTAAAATAGTTTTTCTCATAAATTTTAAAATTTGCTGCAAAGGTATGGTTTTATTTCCTAATTTTGTCACCAAATAATAATAAAATTGTATGCCTATGGATAAAAACCTTACCAAAGAAAAATTCGAAATCTTCATGATGCTATGTGCGTCGGGCATTGATGGCACAATCTCCATGAAAGAATTGGAACGTATTTGCATGCAGTTCGACGAAAAGAGCTATTATGAAGTCTTTGAGTCATGGAAGTCGATGACCAGCCCGGCTTGGCTGAGTTTCTTCAAAGAACACAAGGACGAGTTCCTTAAGACCGAGGAAGACAAGGCTGCTTTCATGGCCAATATCAATGACATTGTTTCGGCTGAGGAAGGCGAGGTCAACCTCAAGGAGAAGAATTTCATGAAAGTTCTCGAAATGCTGATGAACGACGAACTATAATAGCTAGACACATGTAACATTTCGGCTTTCCGATGTGACTATTGCCCATCGGAAAGCTTTTATTTTTTATAAATGATGCCTCTTTCTAAATTAGAACGATTCTAATTTAAGATTTTTGCAATTTTGATATTTTTATCTGGATGAAAAACAGGTGGATACAAAAACACCAACTCTCAAAAAATCTTTCTTGATTATTTGGAATGAGCCATTATTTTCCCTAAATTTGCAGCGTTTTTCGAGAGGTCATTCCTTTTGAAAGACAAAAATGAGAAATCAACTCAATAAATAACCATAAAAAAATCATTCTATGGCAAAAGTTAAGTCTTTAGCAGAACTGAAAGCTATGAGAGAAAAGCTTCAGTCCAACCTTGACCTTCGCGAAAAGAGCAACGACCCCGACTCTTTGGTGCAAATTAAGGTCGCAATGGCCACTTGCGGTATCGCCGCCGGTGCAAAACAAGTTATGGAACACATGATGGAGAAGGCCGACGAGCTGAAGCTCGGCATCGTCTTCACCCAGACCGGCTGCATGGGCTACTGCCACGCTGAGCCGACCATCGAGGTGAAGTGCCCTGGCAAGGACCCGATCGTCTTCGGTCATGTCGACAACAACCGCGCTGACGAAATCCTCACCAAGTATGTGATGAACAACGAAATGGTGGACGGCGTCATCCCCGTGAACTACGAAACTATCTAATAATTTAATTCGGAGGAATTTATATGGCAAAAATCAAGATGCACGTGCTGGTCTGCGGCGGTACAGGCTGCCAGGCTTCGGCAAGTGCTCAAATCATCAAGAACTTCGAGGACATTCTCGCCGCGAAGGGCTTGCAGGATGAAGTTCAGGTGGTCAGAACGGGTTGCTTCGGCTTCTGCGAGAAGGGTCCCATCGTCAAGATCATGCCTGACAACACTTTCTACACTCAGGTCAAGCCTGAAGACGTCGAGAAGATCGTGAACGAGCACATCATCAAGGGCCGTAAGGTCACCGACTTGCTCTACATGGATCCCGAGAACAAGGAACACGTTGCCGACTCGAAGCACATGGGCTTCTATCGTAAGCAACTCCGTATCGCCTTGCGTAACTGCGGTTTCATCAACCCCGAAAACATCGACGAGTGCATCTCGCGCGGCGGTTATGAAGCTCTGGGTAAGGTCTTGTCCGAGATGACTCCCCAACAGGTGGTCGATGAAGTCACCAAATCAGGCCTCCGTGGCCGTGGCGGCGCTGGTTTCCCCACCGGCGTGAAATGGGGCCTCTGCGCAAAGAACAAGTGCGATGAGATGTACGTCATCTGCAACGCCGACGAGGGTGACCCGGGTGCGTTCATGGACCGTTCCATCATGGAAGGTGACCCGCACAGCATCGTCGAGGCTATGGCCATCTGCGGCTATGCCATCGGTGCTACCCACGGTTTGGTTTACATCCGTGCTGAATACCCGTTAGCTATCCACCGTCTGCAAGTCGCCATCGCCCAGGCTCGTGAATATGGCCTGCTCGGTAAAGACATCCTCGGCTCGGGCTTCGATTTCGATATCGAGCTCCGCTACGGTGCCGGCGCTTTCGTCTGCGGTGAAGAGACCGCTCTGATCCACTCGATGGAAGGCAAGCGTGGTGAACCTACCCTGAAGCCTCCGTTCCCGGCTGTCAGCGGTTATATGGCCAAGCCCTCCAATGTGAACAACGTGGAGACCTTCGCCAACGTTCCGATTATCATCACCAAGGGTGCCGACTGGTTTGCCAGCATCGGTTCCGAGAAGTCGAAGGGCACGAAGGTGTTCGCTCTGGCTGGTCAGATCAACAACGTCGGTCTGATTGAGGTCCCGATGGGCACGACCCTGCGCGACATCATCTACGAAATCGGTGGTGGTATCAAGGGTGGCCGTAAGTTCAAGGCAGTCCAGACTGGTGGTCCTTCAGGCGGCTGCTTGACGGAGAAACACCTCGACACCCCGATCGACTATGAAAGCCTCGCCGCTGCCGGCTCCATGATGGGCTCTGGCGGTATGGTGGTCATGGACGACACCTCCTGCATGGTGGCCATCGCCAAGTTCTACTTGGAGTTCACCTGCGAAGAGAGCTGCGGTAAGTGCTCGCCCTGCCGTATCGGTAACAAGCGTATGCTCGAAATCCTCACCAAGATCACGGAAGGCAGAGGCACCATGGACGACCTCCAGGAACTCCGCAACCTCGCCGCTGTGATTAAGGATACCGCCCTCTGCGGTCTGGGTCAGACCTCACCGAACCCGGTGCTTTCGACCCTCGACAACTTCTGGGACGAGTATGTTGAGCACGTTGTTGACAAGAAATGCCGCGCTGGCGTCTGCAAGAAGCTCATGCGTTATGAAATCGACAAAGAGAAGTGCATTGGCTGCGGTGCTTGTAAGAAGAACTGCCCCGCCGAGGCCATCTCGAAGACCGACTACATCGCTCCCGGCCACAAGCTGCCTTCGATGACAATCGATCCTTCCAAGTGTATCAAGTGCGGTGCCTGTATCTCAACCTGTAAGTTCAGTGCCATTTCTGTCAAATAATAAAAGAGGAGGAAACAAATATGATTAACGTAACTATTGATAACAAACAGATCCAGGTCCCGGAAGGCACTACTATCCTGAAAGCCGCCCGTATGGCTGGTATCCATATTCCTACCCTTTGCTATTTTGAACTGGCAGGAATGAAATTTGAAAACAAACCCGGTGGCTGCCGCGTTTGCGTCGTCGAAGTGACTAAGGACTTCAACGGCCGTCCGCGTCGTAACCTGGCCCCGGCTTGCGCCACCGACTGCGTGGAAGGCATGGAAGTGCTGACCCACAGCGCCCGCGTCATCAACGCCCGTCGTACCGTGGTCGAACTCATCCTTTCCGACCACCCGACCGACTGCTTGACCTGCGCCAAGAGCGGCAACTGCGAGCTCCAGAGCTTAGCCCAGTACCTCGGCATCCGCGACATCCCGTTCAAAGGTGAGCAGAGCCACTATCGTCAAGACATGTCGCCCAGCATCGTGCGCGACATGGACAAGTGCATCATGTGCCGCCGTTGCGAGAACATGTGTAACAACGTACAGACCGTTGGTGCCTTGAGCGCCATCAACCGTGGCTTCAGCGCCGTTGTGGCTCCTGCCTTCGAGCAAGACCTCGTCGACTCGCCTTGCGTCATGTGCGGTCAGTGCGTCCAGGTTTGCCCCGTTGGTGCTTTGACTGAGGTGGACGACACCCGCAATGTCATGGCTGCCATCAACAATCCTAAGAAGACCGTCATCGTCAACACAGCTCCCGCTACGCGTGTGGCCCTCGGTGAAGAGTTCGGCATGCCCGCCGGCACCATCGTCACCGGTCAAATGGCCGCTGCCTTGCGTCGCCTCGGCTTTGACTATGTGTTCGACACCGACTTCACCGCCGACCTTACCATCATGGAGGAAGGCACTGAGCTCCTCGG
Source organism: uncultured Bacteroidales bacterium (assembly GCA_900317155.1). GTDB lineage: Bacteria > Bacteroidota > Bacteroidia > Bacteroidales > F082 > Limimorpha. The sequence goes on along the minus strand of ONFO01000007.1, from coordinate 52,184 downwards.
TCGTATCAAGAAGTTCATGGCTGGAGACAAGAGTGTCCGTCTGCCTATCCTGACTTCCTGCTGCCCGGGTTGGGTCAACTTCTTCGAGCACAACTTCCCTGACATGCTGGATGTGCCTTCAACCGCCAAGTCGCCTATGCAGATGTTTGGCGCTGTCGCCAAGAACTACTGGGCCGACAAGATGGGCATCAAGAGAGAAGACCTTGTCGTCGTCTCCATCATGCCTTGCTTGGCCAAGAAGTACGAAAGCAAGCGTAAGGAATTCTACAAGGATGGTAACCCGGATATCGACTACGTTCTGACGACCCGTGAGTTGGCCCGCTTGATCAAGCAGTTCAACCTCGACCTGAAGGACATGCCGTGCGAAGACTACGACGACCCGCTGGGCGAATCCACGGGTGCTGCCGTCATCTTCGGCGCCACTGGTGGTGTGATCGAAGCTGCCACCCGTACCGCCTACGAAGTGTTCACCGGCAAACCGCTGCCTAAGATTGACTTCACCGAACTCCGTGGTATGGAAGGCATCCGTGACGCTTGGGTCGACTTTGATGGTACGCCCATCCATATCGGTATCGCTCACGGTCTGTCGAACGCCCGCACCCTGCTCCAAAGAGTGCGCGAAGGCAAGGAACAGTTCCACGCCATCGAGGTCATGGCCTGCCCCGGCGGTTGCGTCGGCGGTGCTGGTCAGCCCTACCACCACGGCAACAGCGAGATCATCAAGAAACGTACGGAGGCTATCTATCGTGAAGACCTCGGCAAACCAATCCGTAAGTCGCACGAGAATCCGTCGATCAAGAAGATCTATGAAGAGTACTTTGGTGAGCCTTGTGGCCACAAGTCACACGAACTGCTGCACACCCACTATTTCGACAAGTCAGAACACGTCGAGATCAGCGAGTAATTCAATAACCAGTAAATAATAGAAAGGAAATAAATATGGCAGTTATTAAATTATCAGAAGCTAAGGTTAACTTCATCAAGGACGTCTGCAAGTCGTATGGCAACAAGCCGGGTGAGGTCATCAATGTGCTGCACAAGGTTCAGGGCGAGTATGGCTATCTGCCTGCTGAGATCCAGGAGCTGGTGGCTAAGGAATTGGGCATCCCGGTTTCGAGAGTCTACGGCATCGTTTCGTTCTATTCCTTCTTCACCATGACGCCTAAGGGCGAGTATCCGATCAGCGTTTGCTTGGGTACCGCTTGCTACGTGCGTGGTGCGGAGAAGGTGCTGGACGAGCTGAAGCGTCAACTGGGCATCAACGTTGGTGAGGTCACTCCCGACGGCAAGTTCTCACTGACCTGCCTCCGCTGCGTCGGTGCTTGCGGTTTGGCTCCCGTCATCGAAGTCGGTGACAAGGTCTACGGCCGTATGACCCCCGACCGTGTGAAGGACGTGCTCGCTGAGTATAAATAATTTGGTGTTAATTGTAGAGACGGCGCATGCACCGTCTCTACAATACCTATTTATATTAATAGGACATGAAAAAATCTCCATCCAATGGGTGGAGATTTTTTTGTAGTATGAAAAGGGTAGGGGTTAACCCTTTACAGCTTCGGCGATAGATTTTCCAAGGTTGTAGAGCTTGTTCCAATCTTCTTCACGGATAGGCGCGCCTTTCACTTCGACGTTATCTGTCACTAGGTTCCATTTGCCTTCCTCGGCATATTTGGCGAGCGTCTTCACGCCGCCACCGCTCCAGCTCATGCCGCCGAAAATCCCGTAGCATTTGTCCTTCGGCTTGAACTCGTTGATTTCGTGCACCAACAGGGTCATGTTCGGGAACATGTTGGCATAATGGGCACAGGCCCCGATGATGACACCTTTGTACTTCCAGATGTCGCTCATAATGAACGAGACCTCCGTCTTGGCCACATCGTAAACCTTTACCTCCTTGATGCCCGCCTCAGCGGCACCGCGAGCCACAATCTCGGCCATACGTGCCGTGTTGCCGTGCATCGAGCCATAGACGATGACCACGCCTTCTTCCGACTCTTGTTTGCTCCATTGCGTGTACTTGCCAATGACCCAAGCGAGGTTGCAACGCCAGACCAAGCCATGCGACGGGGCAATCATCTTGATTTCCAGGGCACCAAGTTTCTCGATGGCTTTTAAGGCTTGCATAGCCACTTTGCCAACGATGTTGGCGTAATAGCGGCGCATGTCATCCTCATAAAAAGCGAGGTTCACTTGGTCATCAAAGATGCCACCATTCAGGGCACCGAAGCCACCAAAGGCATCGTTGCTGAAGACAATCTTGCTGTTTTGCTCGTAGGTCACCATCGACTCGGGCCAGTGCACCATAGGCACCATGAAGAACTGTAAGGTATGGTTGCCGAGGCAAAGGGTTTCACCTTCAGCTACTACCTTCTTGTTTTCAATCGGGCCGTAGAAAGCCTCCAAGGGGGCAAAAGTCTTGGCGTTGCCAACGACTTGCACGTCGGGAAACTCACGTAACACAGCGGCCACCGTGCTGCTATGGTCGGGCTCGTCATGATTAATAATAAGGTAGTCCACCTTGCGGCCTTGCAGCACCGATTTCACCTTGAAAAGGTATTCTTCAAGGAAATTGGCTTCCACAGGGTCAATCAAGGCAACTTTATCGTCGACAATGAGATAGGAGTTATAGGAAACGCCGTTGGGCAGTTCGATATGGTTCTCAAACAAGTCGGTGTGGCGGTCGTTGACGCCGACATAAAAGATATTTTCGGTTAATTGTATTTGTTGCATAATTGAATTTGTTTTGTTTTGTGGAGACGCAAAATTTTGCGCCTCTACAGCTAAAAAACCTCCTCAAAATCCTCTACGCCGTGTTTGCACAACGGGCATTCGAAATCGGGTGGGAGGGAATCACCTTCGTAAACAAAGCCACAGACCTTGCAAACCCAGCGACGTTTGCCATCTTTAGGCTTCTCTTGAGGTTGTGGTTTGGGCTTTATGTTGTTCTGGTAATAGTCGTATGTCAGGGAAGGCTTGTCAGACAACACTTGGGCATCAAGGACGTCAGCGATGAACATCGTATGTGTACCAAAGTCGATGCTCTTGGTGACGCGGCAGGCCAGATAGGCGTTGGTGTACTTCGGGATGTAAAGCACATGGTTGACAGCACGGTGCTCGGCCTCGCAGTTGGCGAATTTGTTCACCTTGCGCCCCGACTGGAAACCGAAGTGTTCGAATACAAACATGGGTGTTTCGGTAGTCAACATGCTGACATTGAACACACAAGAATCCTTGATGAGGTCATGCGTATAGTTTCCCTTGTTGACCGTCACTGAAATCTGCAAAGGGTTGCTTGTGACTTGAATCACCGTATTGACGATGCATCCATTGTCGATGTTGTCGTAATTGGTGGTCAGGACATAGAGGCCGTAACCAATTTTGAATAATGCTTTGGTATCCATAATGTTATTAATTATGTAGAGACGCGATTAATCGCGTCTCTACAAACATAATGAATTATTCCATGACAGAGAAGCTGTCCTTGCCGATGCCGCAAAGCGGGCATTTCCAGCTGTCGGGAATGGCTTCAAACGGAGTGCCGGGAGCGATGCCGCTATCGGGATCGCCTTTTTCTGGGTCGTAGATGTAACCGCAGACGTCGCAAACGTACTTTTTCATATTGAACAAATTATTTGATTAATAGTGGATTAATAGTTTTCAGCTTTGATTTGGAAATAGGATTGCGGGTGGTTGCATACGGGGCAGATTTGCGGAGCCTTCTTTCCAATGACGATATGGCCGCAGTTGGAGCATTGCCATACCATGTCGCCTTCGCGAGAGAAAACAAGCCCATCTTCGATGTTTTTCAGGAGCTTGCGATAACGTTCTTCGTGCTCTTTCTCGATTTTGGCCACCAGTTCGAATAGCACGGCAATCTTGGTGAAACCTTCTTCGCGGGCAGTCTTGGCCATGCCAGCATACATGTCGGTCCATTCGTAATTCTCTCCGTCAGCGGCATCTTTCAGGTTGGTTTTGGTGTCGGGCACCTCGCCTTCGTGCAAGAGTTTGAACCAAATCTTGGCGTGCTCCTGCTCGTTACGTGCGGTCTCTTCAAAGAGGTCGGCAATTTGGTTGTAGCCTTCTTTGCGTGCTTTTGAGGCATAATAAGTGTACTTGTTGCGGGCCTGTGATTCGCCTGCAAATGCAGCCATCAGGTTGGCTTCGGTTTTTGAACCTTTCAATTCCATGATAGATTAGTTTATGTGTTGATTATAAGTTAGTTAGCAAAACAATAATAATCCGATAGAGTAGGGGAAAACCTACTTTTCGGGGCAAAGGTAGCATTATTTTTCTGAATTGCGTTACAAATTCCGTAATTTTGCGGCCATTATGTTTTGGAATCGCGATAAACAAAAGATTAAGGGCGCTGACTGGCCTGATACCGAATGGCCTTCCTATATTCCGAAGTACCATTTGCATGACTTCGCGGCCATCGACTTTGAAGCTGCCAACGGTGAGGTTACCAGTGCTTGCAGCATTGGGGTCGTAATTGTTAGAGAGGACGAGATTGTGGACCGCTTTTACAGCCTGATCAAGCCAGTGCCTAACAAATATGATTTTTATACGACTAAGGTTCATGGCATTACCTATAAAGACACGAACCATGCGGATTTGTTTCCTGAGGTTTGGGACAATGTCAAGGACAAGGTGAAGGGCTTGCCGATGGTGGCGCATGGCATTTCGTTTGACGAACGCGTCTTGAAAGCGTTACACGAGTTGTATCACATTCCTTACCCAAATTACAAGTTTTACTGTACGCATTTGGGTTCCCAAAAACTTGTTCCGGAGTTGGAGAACCATAAGTTGCAGACAGTGGCAAAGCATTTCGGTTATGACTTGGCGAAGAACCATCATAATGCCGTCGCTGATGCTGAGGCTTGTGCGGTGATTGCGATGAATATTTTTTAGTTTAGAGTTGAGTGTTTAGAGTTTAGAGTCCGTTGTAGGAGTAGTGTTTTATCTACTATTTAACATAATGTTGATTATTTTCAAAAAGAACAAAACGGAAAAGAATGCAAAAATTTGCCATTTCCATCAGTTTTTCGCTTGTCGAAACCAAAATGATGATTACCTTTGCAGTTTAAAATTCCAGGTTGATTTCTTGGAATTTTGAATTTTAAATATTTGAATTTTAAATCATTAAATAATAACTCAATGGAAATTATAGGAAAAGTGGTCAGACTCGGTAATCTGACCGAAGGTACAAGCGCCCGCGGTCCATGGCGCAAACAAGATCTAATCATTGAAACCGAGGAGCAATATCCTCGTACAGTTTGTTTAACCTGCTGGACGAACCAAATCGACGAAATACAGAAATTTGCACCTGGACAGACCATCAAGGCACAGATTGAGATTTCATCGCGCGAATTCAATGGGAAATGGTACACGGATGTACGCGTTTGGCGTTTCGACCCCGTTGGCGCTGCGGTTGCTCCAGTCTCAGCTCCTGCACAACCTGTGCAGCAACCCATGATGCATCAAACGCCGCCTGTAGCCGCTCCCGTACAGGATTACTATCCTCCGGCGGGCGAAGACAGCGTGGATGATCTTCCCTTCTGACATTATGTTAAATTGAACGCCGTGGTCTGTTTTATGCAGACTGCGGCGTGTTGCTAAAACCATGCAAACCAACATCCTAAATAACGACACAATCTGCGCCATCGCTACACCGCATGGCATGGGCGCTATCGCTGTTGTACGTGTCTCTGGCCCAGAAGCTATATCCATTGTCAGTCAGCTGTTTAGGCAGAATGACAAGCCTTTTATCCAGGAAAATGTGGTTTCACATAAGGCTTATTACGGCCATATTGTCGACAACGGCGATTGGCTCGATGAGGTGTTGGTGACTTTCTTTAAAGCCCCCCACTCTTTCACTGGTGAGGATTCGGCGGAGATCAGTGTGCATGGTTCGGTGTTTATCCAGCAAAAACTCTTGCAAGTATTGATTTCGCATGGCTGCCGCATGGCCGAAGCCGGTGAGTTTACCCGTCGCGCTTTCATCAATCGTAAGTTTGACCTGGCACAGGCCGAAGCCATAGCGGATTTAATCAGTTCGGAGAGCGAAGCTGCCCACCATGTCGCTATCAACCAATTGAAAGGTGGTTTTTCCAAAGAACTTCAAATGATGCGTTCCAAATTATTGGAAATGACATCATTGATGGAACTTGAATTGGACTTCGCAGAAGAAGATGTTGAATTTGCTGACCGCAGCCAATTGAAGTCATTGTTGAAAGAGACCTTGACCCATGTCAATAAGCTGAAAGACTCGTTCCGCCTCGGTAACGCCATCAAAAATGGTATTCCCGTGGCTATCGTAGGACAAACCAACACGGGCAAAAGTACCTTGCTCAATGCCCTTTTGGGCGAAGACCGCGCCATCGTGAGCGACATTGCAGGCACCACGCGCGACACCATCGAGGAAACATTGAATATCAACGGTATACTATATAGGTTCATCGATACAGCTGGATTGCGCAACACGGATGAAACCATTGAGAAGATTGGCATTGAACGGTCTTACAAGAAAATTGCTGAAGCCAATGTCGTTATCGGTATGCTGGATGCCACAACGAGTTATGAATCAATGCTTTCAGCTGCAAATGACATCCGATTGAAGGTGGATTTGTCAAATCAACAACTGATAATATGCATTAATAAGGTGGATACTTTGGCAGATCAAGGTGAAGCATTGTTGGGTGAACTTCGCCTTGACCTTGACAATGACGACATCATGGTCATTTGCCTCTCCGCCAAGCATGGATTTGGCCTTAATGACCTTTATAACGCCTTGAAATACAGCCAACCCCTCGCCTCACCTGATGCCACCTTGGTAACCAACGTCCGTCATTATGAGGCATTATTGCACGCCTCTGATAGCCTGAATCAAGTTCAACAAGGACTTGAAATGAACATCCCTACTGACTTGGTTTCTCAAGACTTACGACAGGCGCTTTATCACCTTGGGAGTATCACAGGCGAAATTAGCACCGACGAGGTATTAGGTTCCATCTTTTCTCGTTTTTGCATCGGTAAATAACTGATTATGAATAACGTAAAAAACACTCTTAAAAGTGCTCACAACAGGTCCAGCATAGCCATCCTCATCACAGCGGCAGCACTTATGTTATTGATTTCGGCTATCCAGCAGTATTCTGCACGCAAGCAAATCCGCAATGATTTGGAGCGTAACGCCGAAATGGAGTTGGTCATCAAGTCTATTGCTGTCAAGCATTCACTTGAAGATGTGGAACTTGCGCTGAGAAACCGCAATTGGGAATTCGAGCAGTTTCTCCCCTATCCTGATTCTTTGTTTGCCATCACGCGCCGCATAGTGGAACAGAACCCCGACTTCGACGGTTGTTGCATCGCCGTGGTTCCCAACTACTACCCAGAAAAAGGCCGTTTGTTTGAGCCTTATACTGTAAGGCGCGGTGATTCTATTGAAACCGTTCAACTTGCTTCAGAGGAACATGACTATAGCAAAAACAAGGATTTCATTTTAGCGGCTAAGAACGACAGCTCTTTTTGGGGCGAACCCTATCCTGACGAAAGCGACCCGAAAGTGACGCTCATCACCTATACTTTCCCCATACATGACGAGTTTGGGGATATTGCAGCTGTTGTCGGTGTTGACTATAATGCCGAAGAGCTCGGCAAAATGTTGAATGCCAGACATATGTTCCCTTCTTCCTACCACATTCTGATTTCAGGCCAGGGTAAACTGATATGCGGTCCGGAAGAGGTAGGAAATACACATCAACTTGCTGAGGAAACCCTTGACATGATTAACGACAGCACCTTTGAGCGCCATGCCAGTTCTACGGGACATTCCACACTCTTGTCCTTTATCGACAACGAAGACGGCTCAAAAGGTTATGTGTTTTATAGTTCGCCCAAAAGCATAAAACCATGGAGGATTGCTGTAGTCAATTATGACGATGAAGTGTTTGAGCCTTTGATAAAAATTCGATGGAGAGACCTGTTGTTGACTATGGCTGGTCTGCTGGTTCTTGCCTTCATCGTCCAGCGTTCCGCCAAGAACATCTCTAAGCTGCAACAGGCCACTTTAGAGCGGGAACACATTGACAGTGAGTTGAATATCGCACGGAAAATCCAAATGGACATGTTGCCCAAAGGTGAAGAAAACGCTTTACGCGACGACTGCGATGTGGTCGGATTGCTAGATCCCGCCAGGATGGTGGGCGGCGACCTCTACGACCATTTCATCCGTGACGAGAAACTGTATTTTTGCATTGGAGATGTGAGTGGGAAAGGTGTTCCCGCCGCCTTGGTGATGGCCGTTGCGCACACGCTATTCCGTTCGATATCAGCACATGAGAGCAATCCAGCCCGCATCATGCAGGCATTAAACGAGACCTCTTGTCAGCGCAATGAGCAGAACATGTTCGTCACCATGTTCATCGGCGTGCTCGATTTGCCGACTGGACGTTTGCGCTATTGCAATGCCGGCCATGACAAACCTTTCGTTATCGGTGAGGAAACCAAGCAATTACCAGCCAAGCCACATTTGCCTTTGGGCGTGATGGACAATATGATTTACACCACTCAGGAAACCGTGTTGCTGTCGGGCGAGACCCTATTCCTTTACACCGATGGCCTGACTGAAGCGATGAACGAAGGCCACGAACAGTTCGGGTTGAAACGCGTGGAAAAGGGATTGAAGGATTGTATCAACAAAGAATCCCTCGCATCGGAAAATCTCATCCGAACAATGATAAATCGGGTGAATGGGTTTGTCGATGGCGCTGAGCAAAGCGACGACCTCACCATGCTGGCCATCCATTACACGCCACAAGAGAAGCCAATCGTCTTTTGCGAAACGCTTAATTTAAATAATAAGGTGAGCGAAATCACGAAACTCAATGCGTTTGTGAAGTCGGCAACAGCGACACTGAACATGGAAATCGGGCTTGCCAACAAAATCAAATTGGCCGTCGAGGAAGCTGTCACCAATATTATCGATTATGCCTATCAAAATGGTACTGAGGGCAATATAAGCGTAATCATTGAGGCCGACGAAAGCCGAATACGATTCATCCTTACAGATTCGGGCGCCGAGTTTGATCCCACCGGCGTGAGCAAGGCCGACACTACCCTCACCGTGGAAGAGCGTCCCATTGGTGGTTTGGGCGTTTTCCTCGTCCGCAACCTGATGGACAGCATCAACTATGAGCGCGTTGACGGGAAGAATGTGCTTCGGATGGAGAAACGGTATGCTTGAGTGGATTTCATCCCATTACGTCAAAATACAACCTTTTTCCCTTTCCGCATGTATTTTGCCGGAAAATACGTTTTTTCTTCCCGAAAAGCCTCTTTTTTGTACTTTTGCGCCCAGAAAGAACAAAAGTGTGGATATGAGAAACTTGCTATATATCATTTTGTTAGCAATCACGATGGCACTTGCGGGATGTGCTTCAGAGGGTGCAGACGGGGTGCAGACGATGCCGCCCTTTCAGATTCCGAATACACCGAGGCAACAGCCATGAGCGTCCACCTCGCCGAGCCGGAGCGGGCACTGACCATCATCGACTCCGCCGTCATCGTCGGTAACCTCTCATGGCCACGTGCCGAGTATCTCAAGGCTGTGACACAGTACGGCGGCTTGGACAACATGCCCTTAGCCCGCCAGACCTGCCTCGACTTGCTGGAACACAAGGAGGCACTCACCGACACCCTCACCCTCGAACAGACCTATATCCTGCTTGCAAGTATCGAAAAGTCGTCGTGCAACTACGCCGCCGTCATCCGTTACGCCACCGAGGCTTCACGCCTTGCCCACGCCTCCGGCCGCTACCACGTCGTGGGCAAGATGGAGGGCTACATCGCTCATGCCCAGGCCTTGACCGGCCACACCAACGAAGGCATCGACCGCTTGCAAGGCGTCATCGAAGAACTGCGCCAGATGAACAACTTCGACGGCGTAACGTCCTATCACAGCGCATCAAAGAACCTGCTCCACATACTGAACGATAACGGCCGTTTCGATGAGATGGTGACTGTTTGCGAGGCCATGCTCAGTTGTTACGACGAGTTGGAGCAGTATCCCGAGCGTTTCAGCATCGACAAGGAGGGCTTCGACCCCGCCGAGTTTGTCGACTTCGCCCGAGGCCAGACATTGGCCTTCCTCACCATCGCCTACGCCGAGCAGGGCAACATCGCCAAAGGTCTTGAGGCCGAGGAGGCTGTGTTTCGCACGCGGTGGAGCCAGTCGCCCGACTGCGACCTGATGTTGGTTAGCGCCTATCACCGCTTGGGGCAGTTCGACCGCTTCGACCAGGCCATGGACCGCATCGATGCCGAGATGATAGCGCGGGGCGACACCCTCAATGCCAACTACTACACAGGCCTACAGCTGCGCAGCGCCGCCGCCGAGATGCGTGGCCGCTACGCCGATGCCCTCCACTACACCCATCGGGCCTCCGTCATCCAAGACAGCCTTGAATACTACAACCAACGTGAACAGCTCAACGAGCTTGCCACCGTCTATCACCTGCAGGAAGAGCGTTTGGCCCGTCAGCAGAAAGAGTCGGAGGCACGCACCTACCGCATCGTCGCCGTTGGTACCATGCTGCTGCTCCTGCTGACGGCCTTCATCCTTTGGCGCGTGCACCGCGACAACCGCCTTCTCACCGAGAAGAACCGTAGGCTCTACCAACTGTACAATGAGCACGAGGAGCATAAAGAGCAGGGTGTGGAGGACACTGTGGGTGTGGAAGCCGATGCGCAACACCCGTCTTTCAACGTGCAACTGTACGAGCGTCTTTGCACGCTGATGGAAGACCCTGCCGTTTTCACCGACCCCAACGCCAACCACGAGACGCTGGCCCGCCTCGTCGGCACCAACTATAAATATGTGTACGACGCCCTGCACGAGTGTGCCGACACGACACCCTCCGACTTCATCAACCATTACCGCATCCGTTATGCCGCCGCGCTCCTCACCACTACCGACCAGCCGGTGGGCCTCATCGCCGATGAGTGCGGCATCGCCAGCCGTCCCACCTTCAACCGTCTCTTTCGCGAGCATTATTCCATGACCCCCACCGAATACCGCAACGCTGCAAAACAGACCTCTGTAACCGTCTGATATTTCGTTTTTTAAAAATTTGATACATCTTTTTCAAGTAATGAAACATCTCTTTTTGGGGTTTTTGTTACTTTTGAGCCTGTTTTTTAATGAGTAGATGAGCAAATTTAGTTTATATGTTGGACGCGAGATTCGGGACTATGACTTGTGACTATGACAATGACCACCTCAACCAAGAGCTGAAATTTCAGCATTCCTGTGAAAGCGGTCATGGTCATAGTCAATGGTCATAGTAAAAAGTCCCGTGTCAAAAATCATGTAGTTTAATTTTGAACAGTTACTTAATTATGGAAATTCAACAGCCCCCGACAGGCCAATCTTTAAATCTTGAATCTTTAAATTTTAAATCTTAAATATCATGCAACACAAATTTACACCAACAAAACATCTGAAAAGGGCAGCCCTAACCCTGCTCGCCCTCGTCTTCGCCTGCGCGACGCCTTCCACCGCTTTCGCGCAGAACTTGGCCGAGTACGCCTTCACGACCGGCGTGAATCAAAACCAATGGATTACGCTGAGTAACAGTGCCACTCAGATTGTTGCGTCAGGCCAAGATGACGCTTGTTCTTCCCTTACCGACATCGGCTTCTCGTTCACGTTTGGCGACGGGACTTACACCCAGTTTTGGGCTAACTCCAATGGCATCTTCAGTTTCAACAGTACTCCTACAACCAATTACAGCAATCAGTTTAATCCGAGTAACTGCACTAAGAACCAGCCCAAGATTTGCGGAATATCCAGAGACATGAGTACCGGCACCGACGGCTATGTCAAATATGAGTTGACTGGCACATCACCTAACCGCGTCTTAGTCTGCGAGTTCTATCTTTTTGGGAATGGTTCAAATATAGATCCTGCCACTATCAAATGGCAGGTGCAGCTCCATGAATCCACCTCCAAAGTTGTTATAGTTTACGGTGCGTCCTCATCTGACCCTTATTTTTTCCAGATTGGCCTCAGCCAGTCGGGCAGCGACATCTGGACTGTCGACCCTTCAACGCATGAGGCTACACATCTCACGGAAGGTGTAGAGACCGAGTATGAAGTTTGGCCTGGTGAAAATCGCTACTACGAATTTGCTCCCCTTCCCTTCACCATCAGCGACGACGGCAACACCTATACCATCAACAGCGCTGAGGGCTGGGGCATGTTCTGCGACACACTGACCCTAAAGCCCAGTGGCTACTTCACCGGCAAGACCGTGAAACTCGGCGCCAACATCAGCATCACGCAATCGGCGGGCAGCGATGATCATAGGTTCATGGGCACCTTCGACGGTCAGGAACACACGCTCGACGTGAACATCACCGACACAGGGGAACAAGGCACCGCGCCCTTCCGCTTCATCAGCAACGCCACCATCCGCAACCTGCACGTCACCGGCACCGTCACCGGCACCACCCACGCCGCCGGATTGGTAGGCAAGGCCAGCGCCGGCACCATCCTTATCGAGAACTGCCTCGTGGAGGCCAACGTCAACTCCACCGTAGGCAACAACAGGCACTGCGGCGGCATCGTGGGTCACGGCTTCGGAGGCAACAACCCCGTCGACCTCACCCTGCGCAACTGCGTCTATGCTGGCACCATCACCTGCGACAAGAACTACATCGGCGGCTTGCAAGGCTGGAGCGACGGCAACACGCTCACCCTTGAGAACTGCCTCTTCGCCGGCAACTACCAAGGCACCGCGACAGGCACCGCCGCATTCCACCCCATAGCCCTGCACAACACCAGCAGTGCCACCAACCTGACGGCTACCAACGTCTTCGCAGCCGTGGCACCCACCGCGACCAATGCCAACTTCATTGCCGCCGACGGCACCAAGACCACCGGCCGCGCCACCGCCCCTGCCGGCCTTGGCACTCAGGGGGCGACCTACAGTTTCATGGATATGACCGTCTATGAGAACGGCCTCTATTACAACGGCCTCTATTACGTCGCGCCGACGCTCAGCACCGACAACAACGGCGCCTACCTCATCAATAACGAGAACGACTGGGACTACTTCTGCGACGCGCTCTACAACAACGGCACGTGGAACCGCTTCAGCGGCCAAACCGTGAAATTGGGAGCGGACATCAGCGTCACACGCATGGCTGGCTACGACAACCACGACTTCCTCGGCACCTTCGACGGTAACCACAAAACGCTGACCTTTACCGCCACCGCAACCGCCAGTTACTTGGCGCCTTTCCGCAACGTGTTGGGCAACAGCGACACCGACCACGCCGTCATCCACGACCTGAACGTGGTGACCAACATCACCGCCCACGACCAACGCCACATGGCCGGACTCATCGCCTTGGTATGGGGCTACGTCGATGTCACCAACTGCAACGTCACGGTCGACATCACTGCCACCAAGGGCTCCACCAACACCGACCTCTATCCCGCAGGCATCGCCAGCCAAGTGGTCAAAGACGCCCAAATCGCAGTGAGCGGCTGTACCGTCGACGGCACCATCAGCACCGACGGCAAGTACGCCGGCGGAATCATCGGCATCGCGCAAGGCTCGGCTACCATCACCGACTGCCTCAGCAGCGTCACCATCGACAGTAGCACCGAGGGCGACGGCACCCACGGCGGACTCGTAGCCGTGCAGGGCAACTACGACGGCAAAACCCTCACCATCGAGGGCTGCGTCTTCAACGGCCAGTTGCTCGGCGCCTCGACCCACTCCTGCGGCGGCTTCGTCGGCTGGCGCAGCCAAACCGTCAACATCACCAACAGCCTCTTCGTACCCGTCCAGGTCACTATCAACACCGTTGATGGCAACACGCCCTGCGCCACCTTCGTCCGCAACTGGACAATGCCCGACAACGCAAACTGCTACTATACCGACGCCCTCGGCACGCCCCAAGGCACACAAGCCTACAGCATCAACAGTGGCGAGAATGTCATAGGGGTGTACAATACTAGTGGTTATACCTACACTTACAACACCAGCAGGCTTTATTTCTACAATACCGGCTTTTGCCACAATCAAGGCCTCTCTACTTATAAACAATATGCAGCCGCAGGCGACGAAGTGCACATCAGCATAAGTACCCCAATTTCCTGCGCCGACTTCATCACCGAACCTGCCGGAATCCCACTGACACTCAGCAGCAACGGCGCCTACCACTTCTTCACCATGCCCAGTTCCAACGTGACCATCAACGCCGCATGGTCATCGTCTGCCATCGTCAGCGACTTTCCCTGGACAGAAAACTTCAACGACCTTACCGATGATGGCCGCATCCCCGGCTGCTGGAATTACATGGAGATAGAGGGAACATTCTTCGATCGGTGGGGCTATTTCACTACCGCCATCAACGGCTACGGCGCCACCAACGGCACCAGTTACGACGGCACGAATTGCGTGCGGTATAATTCTTACAACAACTTCAACGGCACAACCAACTATTTGAAAACCGTGCCCCTCAGCCTGCCTGCTTCACCCGAGATGCAGTTGTCCTTCTGGTACAAGAACCCCGCAGGCGGCGACTTCTCCGTTTACCTCTCCACCGACGGCGGCGACACCCACACGACGGCCTTGGCCACCGGACTCACCAACCAGCAGGAATGGACCCCATACACCATCAGCCTCGGCGCATACGCCGGGCAAGAAGTGGTCATCGTCTTCAAGGGAACCTCCAACCGTAACTTTAATGGCGATGCCTACATCTACTTGGACGAGGTCAATGTGGAAGATGTTCTTCCTTGCGCCAAGCCCACCCGCCTCATGGCCACCATTCTCGGGACGCAGCGCGTTCAACTCGGTTGGACCAACGGCGACGAAGACCAGACCGACTGGCAAATCTGCCTCGACGGCGACGAAAGCAACCTCATCGCTGTCGACAGCAATCCGTTCATCCTCGACAATCTCGAAATCCTGAGCACCCATACTGTGAAGGTGCGCGCCAACTGCGGCGGCGACGGCGTGAGTTACTGGAGCAACGAAGTGAGTTTCACCATGCCGCTCCACGACCCCGTCAGTTACCTTGACATGAATGGCGACACACAGCGATGCATTGATTTCACCGTGCTTGACGGCTCGGAAACCTTCCCTCTCGCGGCAGGCTGGTATGTGGTCGATGGTACGCTCAACTACAATCAGACCCTCACCGTCAGCGGCGACGTGCATCTCATCCTGAAGGACAACGCCGTGATGAACATTGGCACGGCGGAAACACCCGTCAGCGGCAATGGCTTCGGTGAGGCTGGCCAATACGGTTTCTCCATCAATATCTATGGCCAAAGCACGGGAGAAAACAACGGCCAACTCAATGTATATGCCTCGCAAAATGGCATCTGGGCTTACGACGGCGACTTCAACTGCAGCAGCGCAAGGGTTTCGGTTACCGCATCCAGTTATGGCATCTGGGCATTGGCTTATAATTATTCCTCAAAAGGCAACATCAAACTCAAGGATGCCACGGTCACAGTCAACTCCACTAATGACCATGCTATCTATGCACAGGGCGGCAACATCAACATCGATGGCGGCAAGGTGTCGGCCACGGGAAAAAACTATGTTATTTACGCATACAAGCAATACTATGATGGCGGCAACCTCACCATCAGCGGCAGCCAAGTGACGGCTAACGGAGGCAACTACGGCATCTTTGCCAGTGGTGGCAGCCTCAACATCAGCGGTGGCCAAGTGACGGCCAGCGGAAGCACCTACGGCATCCTTGCCTCAAGTGGCGGCCTCAACATCAGCGGCGGCCAAGTAACGGCCAACGGAGGCAACTACGGCATCTATTCATACGGTAGCAACCTCGCCCTCGGCTGGACCAATCCCACCGACTTCATCCATGCGGACAGTTATTACATTGACTACTCCAACTCCAACATCACCCTCAGCCAGGCCTTCATTGACGAGGACGGCAACCTCTACAGCGGCACCGTCGCCAGAGTGAACGGAACCTACGCCATCAACGGGAAGACACTGTATCCCTACATTGAGGGCAGCGTGCCCTACATCGACGAGAACGGCGAGCGGCAGTTGTGCTTACAGGGCAACTACACCCTGCTTGAAGGTACGGAAACCTCGCTCGGCACAGCAGGCCAAGAAACATGGTATGTGGCCGACGGCACGCGCAACTACAGCCAGACCATCACCCTCTACGGCGACGTGCATCTCATCCTGAAGGACGGTGCCGTGATGAATGTTGGCACAGAGCAGCAGCCCATTAGCGGCGAATATGGCATCGGCGAAAATGGCTCACTCCACATCTATGGCCAGAGTGCCGGCAGCGGACACCTTTATATTTATTGCGAGGAGTATGGCATCTCCGTCGATGACGACTACGAGCAGAACGGCGGCAATGTCACCATCAGCGCTGGCATCCACGGCATCTTCACTGGAGGTGATGTCACTCTCCGCGACGGCACGCTCAGCACCATCGGCGACTCCTACTACGGCATCAGTGGCGGAGGCAACGTCAACATCCTCGGCGGTAAGTGCACAGCCAAGAGCAAACAACGCTTAACTGGCATCAACGCCAATTCTGACGGCAGCATCATCCTCGGCTGGAAGAACGCCGACGACTATATCGACGCCAGCGGCTACTCATTGAGCAATAGCAATGCAGTCGTACAGGTTGCCGACGGCCAGGCCTTCATCGACGAGGAAGGCAACACCTACAGCGGCATCATCGAGCGAGACGGAACAACCTATACATACCCCGTCGACGGGAAGAAGCTCCTTCCTTACATCGAGGGCAGCGTTCCCTACCTCGACGAGAACGGCCAACGGCAGTTGTGTACCGAATACACTGTGCTTGACGGCACGGAAACCACACTCGCGGTAGGCTGGTATGTGGCCGACGGCACGCTCAACTACAATCAGACCCTCATCCCCAGCGGCGATGTGCATCTCATCCTGAAGGACAACGCCGTAATGAACATTGGTACGGCGGAAACCCCCGTCAGCGGCAATGGCTTCGGTGATGCTGGCCCAAACAATTTCTCCATCGATATCTATGGCCAGAGTACGGGAGAAAACAACGGCCAACTCAATGTATATGCCTCGCAATATGGCATTTGGGCTTACAACGGCGACTTCAACTGCAGCAACGCAAGGGTTTCGGTTACCGCATCCAGTTATGGCATCTGGGCATTGGCTTATAATTCCTCAAAAGGCAGCATCAACCTCAAGGATGCCACGGTCACGGTCAACGTCCCTGGCAGTAATGCCATCTATGCACAGGGCGGCAACATCAACATCGATGGCGGCCAAGTGTCGGCCACGGGAAACGACCATGTTATTTACGCATACATGCAATATAATGGCGGCAGCATCACCATCAACAACAGCGATGTGACGGCCACGGCCACTTCGGACTATTGCATCTTTGCCAGTGGCGGCAGCATCACCATCAACAACAGCGATGTGACGGCCACGGCCACTTCAGACTATTGCATCTTTACCGGTAACGGCGACATCTACATCAATGGCAGCACGGTATCGGCCACTGGAAATGCCAATGTGATTTACGCAGATAGGTATTCCACAGGCGGCTACATCACCATCTACAACAGCGATGTGACGGCCACAGCCACTTCGAACTATTGCATCTATGCCTATGGCGGCAACATCAACATCATTGGCAGCACGGTGTCGGCCACAGGTAATGACTATGTTATTTTTTCAAGCAGATATTCCAATGGCGGCACTATCTACATCAGCGGTGGCCAAGTGACGGCCACGGCCACTTCGCACAATAGTATCTTTGCCGGTGGCGGCGACCTCCGCATCATCAGCGGCCAAGTGACGGCCAACGGAGGCGACTACGGCCTCTATGCCAGTGCTGGCAGTCTCTACATCAGTGGTGGCCAAGTGACGGCCAACGGAGGCGACTACGGCCTCTATGCCAGTGCTGGCAGTCTCTACATCAGTGGTGGCCAAGTGACGGCCAACGGAGGCAACTACGGCATCTATGCATACGGCGGCACCATCACCCTCGGCTGGACCAACCCCACCGACTTCATCCATGCGAACAAGCGGCACCATCACCCAAGTGGACGGAGCCTACGCCATCGACGGGAAGACGCTGTATCCTTACAGCGCAGACTTCGTTTATAAGTCTGTCGCTGGTTATGGCGACAGCGACGGCGGCTACTGCCTCATCGCCTCGCCTAATGTCGACAATACCGACCCCGCCACCATCAACGGCATGATTCTCACCGGCGACGATGCCGCCGACTACGACCTCTACCGCTTCGACCCCTCAAACGAAGGCAGCGAGTGGGTGAACTACAAGACCGACAGCTTCAACCTCGTCAACGGCCACGGCTACCTCTACGCCCGCAAAAACACGAAGACCTTGGTCTTCACGGGCCCGTTCATCACCGACACCGATTCAGTAGCAGTGGATTTGGAGTATGACGCCGCCGACGACCACAAGTGCTGGAACTTGGTGGGCAACCCGTTCCCCTGCGAGGCCACTATCAACAAGCCATACTATATGCTGAATGCCGACGGCGCGACCATCAACCCCGAAGCTATTGTGGGCGGCACCATCCCGGCCTGCACGGCCGTGTTTGTGAAAGGCGAGAGTGGCGATGACAGGGTGGTTTTCAGCAAGGTGAGTGCTCCGGCATCAAGCGCCCCCATCGGCGCCATCGACGGCCTGTTCTCGGTGAGTGCTGACAAGCAGGTCTACTTCTCGCAAGGCAACCTGCAGTACCAGCCCAGCACTGCCACTTGGCGTTTCGCCCCCAACCAGTATGACTTGCTCGTCACTCCCGAAGACTTGAACCTTTATCATTCAGCGGTGGGTAATTATGCAGATGTTACCTCCCTATATACGGAAAACTACACGGATTGGATAGACTTCTTCGGCTGGGGCACCAGCGGGTGGAACAGCGGTGCCAACGCTTACATGCCCTACAGCACCAGCTACATGGCCGACGATTTCTATCCGGGTGGCGACGGCAACAACGACCTGACTGGTACCTGCGCCAATGCCGACTGGGCATGGTACAATCCCATCAGCAACGGCGGCAACGCCGCCAACCAGTGGCGCACACTGACCCATGACGAGTGGGCATACCTCTTCAGCGGGCGCGATGGCGCTACCTCCAAGTATGGGCATGGCAGTGTCAACGGGGTCAACGGTATGATCATCCTGCCCGACAACTGGACGTTGCCCGACGGGTGCTCGTTTACCCCTGGTAACAGCGATTGGACCAACAGTTACACCACCACCGAGTGGGCCGCGATGGAGGCCGCCGGTGCAGTGTTCCTGCCCGCAGCGGGCCAACGCAGCTTCGGCACGTTTGTCAACAATGTGGGCAACTTGGGCCGCTACTGGTCGTCCACGCACAGGAATAACACCGCCGCTTACGACGTGTGGTTCCATAGTGACTTCATTAGCGAGCTCGACACCCAGGCCTACAGCAATCGGAGCATGGGGTACTCGGTCCGCCCTGTGCAGGATGCCCAGTAAAAGGATCACACGCGGAATAAACCCAAGCGACCCGAATTCACCCCGTGACGCAGTCATGGGGGATAATGAAAAAAGAGGGTGATTCCATAATCAGCACGCGCCAATATATTAAAACTGCTGCAAGGTTTCAAACCTTGCAGCGGTTTTTTATCAATGAGATAAGAGAGGATGTCCTTTGATTATCTCACCACGATAATCTCCACTCGGTTGCCACATGGATTGTAGGATGAATCCATCATGGTGAATTCGTCAACGTAAATCCTTTCCAACCTGCTGCATTCGCTCATGTCAGGGATGACGAGGGTACCGCTGTTTTTCGCCACATTCAGTTCCACCAGCCTGGTGAGTTGAGCTACGCTGACGGGCAGGTCTTGGAGCTGGCCGTTAAGGTCCCTGAGCTTGTCGAAGGGCCGACTGTAAATGACGGCGTTTCGACCCTTCGAGTGGCCTCAGGAACCACAGGCTCAACGACCTCCTACACCTTCACCGCCAAGACGACGGACTACGAGAGCCGCTTCAAGTTGGTGTTCAGCACCAACGACACTGGCGACACTTCGACTGGCTTAGAGACCGAGGGCTCAGGGCCAGATGACGTGAGGACGCAGAAGATGGTGATTGAATAGGCTGTTTGAATTCCACCTTACAACAACTCAAAAATCCGTCAAAATTTGGCGGATTTTTCTGTTTTAGGTATCGAACAAAAGATTTTTTATACTTTTGCAGCATTATATTAAAAATCATTACAAATGAACACCAACATCACAGAAAAAGACGGGAAATACATCGTTTCTCTCGAAGGCGAACTTGATACCGCCCATGCTCTTGAAGTCGAACAAGCCATGCAGCCCCTCCATGAATTGAATGGCAAAGACATCACTATTGACTGCACTCATTTGGATTACATTGCATCCAGCGGCTTGCGCATCCTCTTGGCCTTGCTGAAAAGCGCCAAAGCCAAAGGCAACAAGGTGGTTTTGAAGAACCTGAACGACGAAATCAAGGAAGTTTTCAAAATGACGGGCTTTATCGACCTATTCGACATAGAATAAATAAAATCAACATCTTATGAGATACTATTTCAACCAACCTGCAAAGTGGTTTTGCATGGTTATGGCTTTGCTGTTTTCTTTTGGATTGAAAGCACAGGAAGCCGACAATCAATTCAGTTTGGATGCCCAATTGGTGACCCGTGGCGAGTTGCGTGCAGGCGGCTTCAAGGCCGACAGCCTCGACAAATATCGCAGGACACAATTCGTTTTGGGCAAATATCGCATCACGGCAGACTACAAACGCTCGTGGTTGGAGGTGAAGATGTCGCCCCAGTTCGCAGGCATTTGGGGACAGGGTGGCGCCAACATCAACCTTTACGAAGGCTGGGCCAACCTACAGTCGAAAAACGGCTTGTTCATGAAGATTGGCCGTCAGGAATTGGACTATGACAACGAGCGTATCATCGGCAACGACGACTGGACGATGACTGCACCCACCCACGATGTGTTGAAATTGGGTTATGATGGCGAAAGCCACAAGGTACATCTGATGGCGGCCTACAACCAAGACGCAGATAACATGGAAAGCGGAAACCAGTATTATTCGGGTGGCTTGCAACCTTATAAGTCTATGCAAACCCTTTGGTATCACTATGATACACCCAAGAAAGTCTTTGGTGTTTCGTTGGTGGGCATGAACATTGGGATGCAAAGCGCCAAGCAAGAGGAAACCGATGTCACCTACTTCCAACAGTTGGTGGGCACTTATATGGCTCTCCGTCCCAAATATTGGTCGTTGGAAGGCGAGTTCTACTACCAGATGGGTAAACAAGAACATGGTTTGCCCATCGATGCTTTCATGGGTAGTGTGAAAGCCACCGTGAAACCAAACGAGAAATTCAGTGTTTTTACTGGATACGACTATTTGAGCGGCGACAAGTTTTTTTCCGTGCCGGCTGAAGGACATTTAGGTATGGTTCAACACGACAAAATCAGAGGTTTCAATGCCATTTTCGGCTCGCACCACGAGTTTTACGGTGCAATGGACTTCTTCTATATGAAAAACTATTACCATGGCTTCACCCCTGGTCTCCAAAACCTCTATATCGGTGGCAATGTAAGTCCTGTTGATGACCTGAGTCTTAATTTGGCATACCATTACTATGCCATCGCGACCGACCTCGACTATTTGGACAGCAAGACTTTAGGTCATGAAGTTGATTTTTCGGCTTCATACGCCTTTAGCAAGGCCGTTTCGGTGTCGGCTGGCTATACTTACATGCATGGCACAGAGACCATGGTCATACTCCAGCAAATCCAAGAAGTTACCGAACAGCGGAATTTGCATTGGGGCTGGCTCATGCTATCAGTCAAACCCACATTGTTTAATACCATTTGGAAAGATAAGAAATAATAATAATTATGAAACAAACAGCTCCTTTATCTAAATCACAATATGGCATCTATGCCGAATGTGTAAGCCACGAAAACGAGATTTTTTATAACCTGCCGTTCCTCTTTGTCTTTGACGGCAGCCTCGATGCCGAACGCTTGTGTCGCGCCATCGAGACGACAATAAAGGCGCACCCCACTTTCTTCACGCGGATTGGGGTGACCGACGACGGCGAACCCTTCCAGGCAATTGACTTGGAAAACGAAGAGTTCAGTCTTTCTGTTGAACAAGTCACAGACCTTGAGGCTGAGAAGAAGAAATTCATCGAGCCGTACAAGCTCTATGGCGGCAGGCTGTTTCATACCAAAGTGATGCGCGATGCGGAACATATCTATTGGCTCTTCGACATGCACCATATCATCAGCGACGGCACCTCTTATAATATTATCATTCGCGATGTGGAGACTGCCTACAACGGCGGCACGCTCGCTCCCGAGGAGATGTCGATGCAGGAACTGGCCCTTGCCGAAGCCGAGTTGCGCAAAACGCCCGCCTTCGAAGAAGGCAAACAATGGTACGCCCAGAATTTCGACTGCGGCGACACGTTCACCCAACTCCTCCCCGACCGCGAGATTCCTGGACAATCCGACGCCCATTTGGTCCGCATCCTCAACATCGACATGGATCGGGTGGATGCCTTCTGCAAGGACAACAACATCAAAAAGAGCGCCTTTTTCACTGCGGCGTATGCCTACCTGTTGGCCAAATACAACAACGAGCAGGAATCGCTGTTCAACACGGTTTATAACGGCCGCACCGAACCGAAGTTCCAACATTCCGTTGGCATGACGGTGAAGACGCTGCCCGTTTACTCCAAGTTCACCGATGACACCACCGTGCTTGACTTCATGAAAGCCAATCAAGAACAGATGGACGGCTGCCGCAAGCACGACATTTATTCCTATACCGACCTGATGGCTGACCTCAACCTGCAAAGCAACTCCATCTTTGTGTGGCACGGGCTCTTGTTTGATTACACCGAGCTGATGGGTAAACCCATGGAGGCCATACAACTCCGCAAGCACAACGAGGAAGTGCCGTTTTATCTGATGTCCTTCTATGTCGGCAAAGAAATACATATCAGGGCGGAATACAATGCCAACGAATACTCCGAGACGCTGATTGCCCAGTTCATGGAGAGCTATGAGGCTACCTTGGAAGGCTTCCTGAGCCAAACCTATCTGCGCGACATTGACATCACCACAAAGAGCCAATGCGCTTTGCTTGACAGTTTCAACCAGACCGACACTGACCTGGACAAGAGTGCAACCATCGTTTCCATGTTCCGTGAGCAGGTGGCGAAAACGCCCGACAACATCGCTGTGGTTTATAAGGACAAGCGTTTCACCTACAGAGAATTGGATGAGATTTCAGACCGCATCGCTGCTTATATCCATGGTAAAGGCCTTCACGAAGAGGATGTGGTCTCCGTGTTGATTCCCCGATGCGAGTGGATGCCTATCGTCTCTCTGGGCGTGTTGAAGGCTGGCTGCGCCTATCAGCCCCTCGACCCGACCTATCCTTCGGAGCGCCTCAACTTCATGATGCAAGATGCTTCCGTCAAGTTGCTCATTGCCGACCCGGAATTGCGTGGCATCGTCGATCAATACACTGGCGATGTGCTGTCCATCAACGACATCCCACAACTGCCTGCCCCCAACACAGACCTGTCCGCCTGTGCGCCCAACCCCGAGTCGCTGTTCATCATGCTTTACACTTCCGGTACTACGGGCACGCCCAAGGGCTGTCAGTTGGTGCATCGTAACCTTGTCGCATTCTGTGAGTGGTATCACCGCAGATTCAGCCTCGCCCCCGGCTGCAAAGTGACGGCCTACGCAAGTTATGGTTTCGATGCCAATATGATGGAAACCTATCCATGTCTCACCAGTGGCGCCACACTTTACATCATCCCTGAAGAACTGCGCTTGGATTTGTTGGCATTGAACGAGTATTTTGAACAAGAGCAGATTACCCACGGATTCATGACCACGCAGGTGGCCTATCAGTTTGCCACTTCCGTTGAGAACCACTGTCTGCGCTACCTGTTGACAGGCGGCGAGAAGTTGGCGCCGCTGACTCCGCCCACGAATTACACCTTGGCCAACCTCTACGGCCCCACCGAAAGCACCGTCTGCATCACCTCCTTCGACGTGACGAAGCCCATGAAGGACATCCCGATTGGCGCAGCATTGGACAACACTAAACTTTATATTGTCGACAAGGCAGGTCACCGTTTGCCTGTGGGTGCTGCTGGTGAGCTTTGGGTTGCCGGACCGCAAGTGAGCCGTGGCTACCTCAACCGTCCTGAGAAAACCGCTGAGGTCTATATCTCCAACCCCTTCGATACTAGCGAAAAATACGCCCACATCTACCGCACCGGCGACATCGTCCGCTATCTCCCCGATGGCAATATCCAGTTTGTGGGACGTAAGGATGGACAGGTCAAGATTCGTGGCTTCCGCATCGAGCTTAAAGAAGTTGAAGGTGTCATCCTTCAGTTCCCAGGCATCAAAGACGCCACCGTTCAGGCCTTCGACGAAGAGGGTGGCGGCAAGTTCATCGCAGCCTACATCGTTTCCGATGAGACCATTGACATCAAGGCATTAAACGACTTCATCCTCGACCAAAAACCGCCTTACATGGTGCCTGCCGTGACGATGCAAATCGACCGCATCCCGCTCAACCAGAACCAGAAGGTGAACAAGAAAGCATTACCCAAACCCGAAAAGAAAGCAGCTGAGGCAGTGGTGGAGAGCAACGTCCCGATGAACCTGTTGGAACAGGAAATCCATGGTATCATCGCAAAGATCATCAACACCGAAGACTTCGGCGTAACGACGGTGTTGGGCTATGTCGGCCTGACCTCCATCATGGCCATCAAGTTAGCCATTCAAATCAACAAGCGCTTCGGCGTCACCCTCGACTCGAAATCATTAGCCAAGACGGGCACTTTACAAACCATCGAGAACGAGATTTTGGCCAAGATGATGAGCGAAGGTACTGGGGAAGAGACGGTGAAAGCAGAGACCCATGCCGACACGAACAATATTCCGTTGTCATACGCGCAGATGGGCGTCTATGTTGATTGCATAAAGCAGCCCGAGGCAACCGTATATAATATCCCGATGGCGGTTCGTTTCCCAAAAGATGTAGATACCACCTTGCTTTCCAAGGCATTGGAAACCCTTGTCAAAACGCATCCTCAGCTGCGGGCGCATTTTGGAAGTTTAGGTTCGGATATCATTCAAATCATTGATTTCGAGCAACCTATCGAGATTCTGCAGAGCCGGCATAGCGAGGCAGAGTTGAACCAATATAAGCGGGATTTTGTCAAGCCGTTCAATTTGAGGCAAGGTCCGCTCTATCGCATGGAGATTGTCACAACTGAGCAATGGGTCTATCTTATGCTCGATTTCCATCACCTCGTCATTGACGGCGGATCTATTGACCTGTTTTTGACCCAACTCTTTGAATTGCTCAACGGTCATGAGATTGAACCTGAGTCATTCACCTACGCCGATTTCGTGGCAGCTGAGAAAGCCGCTGAAAGCAGCGAAGAATACGCGGCTGCCCGAGACTTCTTCCAAGAGCGTTTGGGCAAGGTGGAGGGCGTGACTGAGGTACCGTCAGACCTGACCAACCCCAAAGAGCAAGGTGTCATAGAGACCTTGTCGAGCCAGTTGGACTTCGAAGCCATAGAGAGCTTCTGCCGTCAGCATAACATCACTCCGGCGCATCTCACCCTCGCTGCCACCTTCTACGCACTTTCGCGTTTCACCAACAACGAGCAACTGTGTATCACCACCATCAGCAACGGACGTTCCGACCTGCGCATCAGCAACACTACCGGTATGTTCGTCAACACGCTGGCATTGAGCTCTACTATCGGCGAACAAACTGTGCTTGAGTTCCTTAACGAGACCAGCAAGCAGTTCGATGAAACATTGCGCCATGAAAATTATCCTTTCGCACAAATCGCTGCCGACTACGACCTTTCCGCCGAAATCATGTTTGCCTACCAGATGGGCGTTATCGACGAGCATAAGTTCAAAGGCCAAACGCTTGCTATTGACAATTTAGAGTCAGACACGCCGAAGTTCCGCATCGCTTTCTATATCATGAACGACAAGGCGGGTAAGCCGAGTGTGTGTGTCGAATACGACAATGGCCGTTACAGTCACGACCTGATGCAAAGTTTGGCCCAGTCGATCTGCAACGCTGCGAAGGCATTCGTCCGTCAGCCGGAGATGAAGTTGCAGCAAGTGTCGCTGTTGGATGCCGAACAAGCCACCATCCTCGACAGCTTCAACCAAACCGATGTGCCTTACGACGACACCCAGACCATCATCTCGCTGTTCCGCCGTCAGGTGGAGCAAACGCCCGACAACATGGCGGTGGTGTATCACGACAAGCATTATACTTATAAAGAAGTGGATGCCATATCGGAGCGTATCGCCAGTTACCTTGTGAAACAAGGCCTTGGCAACGAGGATGTGGTTTCGGTGCTCATTCCGCGCAGCGAGTGGATGGCCATTGCCTCGTTGGGCGTGTTGAAGGCCGGTTGCGCTTATCAGCCTCTTGACCCGAGTTATCCCGCCGAGCGCCTGAACTTCATGATGAAGGATGCCAACGCCAAGTTGCTCATCGCCGATGAGGAATTGCGTCCCATCGTCGATGAATACCAAGGTGAAGTGCTGTTGACGAAAGACATCTACACGCTGCCTGCGGCTGAGCCCATAAAGGCCGACATCACTCCTTCGAGCTTGTTCATCATGCTTTACACTTCGGGTTCGACGGGCACGCCCAAGGGATGCCAACTCGAACATGGCAACCTTGTGGCTTTCTGCCATTGGTATCAGAGTCATTATGGCTTGACTGCCAACGACAAGGTGGCCGCCTACGCCAGTTATGGCTTCGATGCCTGCATGATGGATATGTATCCAGCGCTGACATGCGGTGCCTGTGTCTATATCATCGGCGAGGACATCCGCTTGAACTTGCCTGATTTGAATGATTACTTCAATTCAAATGGCATAACACATTCATTTATAACGACACAGGTCGGTTATCAGTTTGCGACCAATGTCGAGAACCATTCATTGCGTTGCTTCGCTGTGGGTGGTGAGAAACTCTCTGCACTCAACCCGCCGACCAACTATAAGATGTACAACGGCTATGGCCCGACGGAATGTACCATTTTCACCACAAATTACTGGGTGAAGGATTACGAATTGGACATCCCCATCGGCAAGCCGTTAGACAATCTGAGACTCTATATCGTTGACAAGCAATTCAATAGATTGCCCATCGGAGCTATGGGCGAGTTGTGGGTTACGGGACCGCAAGTGAGCCGTGGCTACCTGAACCGTCCCGAAAAGACTGCCGAGACCTATATAAAGAATCCTTTTAGCGACGACCCGAAGCACAGTCGTGTGTATCGCACGGGCGACATCGTGCGTTACCTCCCCGATGGCAACATCCAGTTTGTGGGACGTAAAGACGGTCAGGTGAAGATTCGTGGTTTCCGCATCGAGTTGAAGGAAGTGGAGGCCGTGATACGCCAATTCCCAGGCATCAAGGATGCTACCGTGCAAGCCTTTGATTATGAGAACGGTGGAAAGTTCATCGCCGCCTACATCGTCAGTGACCAGAAGGTGGACATCAAGGAACTGAATGCATTCATCGGGCAGCAGAAACCGCCTTACATGATTCCTGCGGCCACCATGCAAATCGACAGCATCCCGCTGAACCAGAACCAGAAGGTGAACCGAAAGGCCTTGCCTGCACCTGTCATTCAGGCGGCAGACCACGAATATGTGGAGCCTGTCAACGATGTCGAGAAGCTGTTCTGCAAGATTTACAGCGACATCCTGTCCATGGTCAAGATTGGCGCGACCGACAACTTCTTTGAATTGGGTGGCACCTCGCTCATGGTGACCCGCGTCATCATCGAGGCCGACAAGGCTGGTCATCATATCGCTTATGGTGATGTGTTCGCCAACCCGACACCGCGAATGTTGGCCAACTTCCTCACGGGCGACACCGTCGACGAGGACGAAGAGGCACGCAAGTACAACTACGGCCCCATCCAAAAGGTGCTTGAGGCCAACACACTCGACGCTTTCCGTAGCGGTGAAAGACAGCCAATTGGTAACGTGTTGCTTACGGGTGCCACGGGCTTCTTAGGTATCCATGTTCTCAAGGAACTCATCGACCGCGAAGATGTGCCGACCATTTGGTGCATGGTGAGGGCTGAAAACGAAGAAAAGGCTGAACGCCGACTGAAAGGAATGCTGTATTACTACTTCAGCAACAACTATAATGAGTTGTTTGGCAGTCGTTTGCGTATCATCAACGGCGATGTGACCCAAGACATCAAGGTGGATGGCAAGGTGGACACAGTCTTCAATTGCGCCGCCGTGGTGAAGCACTTCTCCAAGGGCACTGAGATTGAGGACGTCAACGTGGGTGGTGCGGCACATTGTGTGCGTTTCTGCCTGCTCAACAATGCAAGGTTGATACATATTTCCACCTACAGCACTGCTGGCATGTCCATCAATGGGATGCCGCCTGAGGATACGGTTTACACAGAGCAGAAACTCTATTTCGGCCAGAACCTTGGCAACCAATATTCGCACTCGAAGTTCATCTCCGAGCGCGTCGTACTCGATGCCGTTGCCTTGCACAAGTTGAACGCCAAGGTGATGCGCGTTGGCAACCTGGCTCCTCGTTCCACCGATGGTGAATTCCAGATTAATTTCCAGACCAACAGCGCCATGGGACGCATCAGGGTGTATCAGATGATGGGTTGCTATCCTTACGAAATGACTGACTCACCCATGGAGTTCTCCCCCATCAACGAAGTTGCCAAAGCCATTGTGTTGCTGTCGGAAACTCCACAATCGTGCTGTCTGTTCCATCCTTTCAACAACCACTATGTACATTTCGGTGATGTGTTGGCTGAGTTGTCACAGGTGGGGCAAGCACCGCGTCAAGTGGAAACAGAGACCTTCAACGAAGCCATGGAAGAAGCCAAGCAAGACCCAGAAAAAGCCAAACGTCTCTCCAGCTTGATTGCCTACCAAGACATGGCCCACGGACAAAAGGCCGTGATGATTCCTACTGACAACCAATACACGACACAGGTGCTGTATCGTCTCGGATTCCGCTGGTCGAGCACTTCGTGGGATTATGTGGACCAGATGCTGAAGGCAATTGCCGGATTTGGGTATTTCGATGAAATAAAATAAGGCTGATTATTTATCACAAGCTTGTTAAAACAGTACTAACCTATGACAACAAAAAAGCGTTTTTATCTCAGTTGGGTGGTGATGGTACTGTCCGCCATCATCGTTATTTCCGCCAACACCATCTTCGTTCCAGCGACATCCTATATAGCGAAGGACCTAGGTGTTGAGGAGGCCGCCATGTCGTCAAACATGGTATTCAGCCGTATCAGCATGATTATCTGCATGTTCTGCTTTGCAGCCTTTGCCGATCTTTTCACTTCGCGCCGGCTGATGCAGATGGGACTCCTCACCTGCACGATAAGCTGTGCACTGAGTGTGCTATCGAAGAGCATCTACATGTTCGACATAGCCCAAATTATCGAGGCCATTTCGCGCGCCACAGTAATGCTCACCATGCAGCTTTGGATAGCGGGCATCTCGAATAAGGACAACTTGGCAACCCGCCTAAGCTGGTACACCATCTTGATTACCATCTCACCCATCATTGCCCCTTCTGTTGGCGGAGTGATTGCCGAGAAGGCATCCTGGCAATACTGCTTCATCGTCTTGGGTGTGCTGAGTGTAGCCATGTTGGCAGGAATCAGTATTTTCCGCATCCAGGAGAAAACGGAACAACAAGAGTCGCCCAACAACCGCCCAAAGTTTTCTCCAAAGGAAACACTACGGGAATACCGCCAGGTAATTTCACATTCACCTCTGCTGGCATTGAACTTTTCTTTAGGATGGATGGCATGGTTCGAAGGTGGATACATGGCCATCACCTCCTTCCTGTTTGTCGATGAGTTAGGATTGAACGCGGCTCAGCTGGGCGGCATCATCATGGTCTATGTGCTCGGTGCCTTCGCGGGTCGATTCCCCATCATGTATATCCAGAAGCATTACGGACCACGTGTCACCTTCCTCTACCATCAGGCGGTCGTATTGCTGGCGACACTTGGCGCGCTTGGCTATCGTATGATAGTGGGTCATCACGACATCATTGAGATTACCGTTGTTATGGCTGTGTTTGGCTTCGGCTTCAGTGGCATGTATATCTACTGCCTGCGCAACAGCATGGTGATAGAACCTGAGAAGAAAAGTGTCTATACCAGTCTGTTCAACAGCATCTACAGCATCGCAGCCTTAGCCGGTGTGCTGACGATACAGGGGCTCTATTTGGCGAAATTCAGTTCTGTCAACATTTTCCAGACGCTGGCCGCCACCTCTACCGTCTTTATGCTGGTAGGCATCGTCCTTCACTTGAAAGCATTGAAAAAAATGAATAAAGAAAACATATTATGAAACAAACTGCTCCATTATCAAAATCACAATATGGCCTCTATGTTGAGTGTGTCGCTCACCAAGGGGAGATTTGTTACAATATCTCATACATCTACGAACTTGATGGCAGTCTGGACGAGGAAAGGTTAAAGGCTGCCATAGAAACTGCCGTTGCCGCCCATCCCACATTATTCACACGCATCGAATTGAACGAGCAGGGCGACCCCGTGCAGACCATCGATGACAGCGAGACTTTCAGTTTGGAAGTAGAGCATATCACCGATATCGAAGCGGAAAAACAAGGGATGGTTAAGCCGTTCAATATTTATAACGACAGGCTTTTCCGCATCCGGCTGCTCAAAGATGCCGAGCATTTCTACTTTTTCATCGACATTCTCCATATCATTTGCGACGGCTCGGCACTGAAGGTGATACTCAACGATGTGGACGCTGCCTACAACGGCAAAACGTTGAAGCCTGAAGCCATGACACTTGCCGATGTAGCCATAGCCGAAGCTGAAAAGCGCAATACACCTGTTTTTGAAGAAGATAAGCAATGGTATGCTCAACATTTCGACTGCGGAGACTGCTATTCGCCGTTGTTGCCAGACAAAGAGGACTCGGAATCGCAACAAGGTCGTATGACACGAATCATGAATGTAGACAATGCGCGATTGGATGCATTCTGCAAGGAACACAGCATCTTCAAGAGCACCTTCTTTACTGCGGTCTATAGCTATCTGTTAGCAAAATTCAACAACGAGCAGGAGGCACTATTCAATACCATTTATAGTGGTCGTTCAGACGAAAGATTGGCTCACTCTGTCGCTATGTTAGTCAAAACGCTGCCCGTATATGCAACATTTACCGACGACACTACGGTGATCGATTTCCTAAAGGCAGGTCAGGAGCAAATGACGGGCTGCCGACAACATGACACCTATGCCTTCAGCGACATGATGAACGATTTGAACCTGCAGATGGCTTCTTTCTTTGCATGGCACGGTAATGTATTGGACAACATGGAGATAAACGGCAAACCCACGAAGGCTATCCAAATGTGCAACACGACCTTGGAGGTTCCGTTCTATGTAAAGGCTTTGGTTATGGATGGTCATTACTGTGTGGAGGCAGAATACAAAGCCAACATGTATTCGGAGCAGTTAATCAGCCAGTTTTTGGAAAGTTTTGAAGCAGTTGTTGAAGGCTTCCTCACAGAGGAATATCTGCGCAATATCAACATTGCCACGAAGAAACAGGTCGAATTGCTCGATTCGTTCAACGACACTGACAGACCTTACGATGACACGCAGACAGTGGTGTCGCTGTTCCGTCGTCAGGCCAAGGCCACGCCGGATGCCGAAGCCGTCGTTTTCAAAGACCATCGTTACACCTACGCACAGGTTGACGAATTGAGCGACCGCATAGCAGGTTATATCATGTCCAAAGGATTGGGCGTGGGCGATGCTGTTTCAATCATCATCCCTCGCTGCGAGTGGATGGCGATTGCCTCGCTCGGTATTCTCAAGGCGGGCTGTGCCTATCAGCCACTTGACCCCAGCTACCCAAAGGAGCGCCTGAACTTCATGGTGATGGATGCTGATGCCAAGTTACTCATTGCCGACGAGTCGCTGCGTGACCTGGTGGATGAATATCAGGGCGAAGTGTTGCTGACGAAAGAGTTTTTACAACTCCCTCCCCTCACAGCGGAAGCCAACTCTAAACTCTCAACTCTCAACTCTCAACTTTCCCCATCAGACCGATTTATCCTGCTCTACACTTCTGGTTCGACAGGCGTTCCAAAAGGTTGTCAGCTGACGCACGGCAATCTGGTGAACTATTGCAACTGGTACTGGAAGTATTACGACCTGAAGCCAGAGCACAACGTGGCGGAATACGCCAGCTATGGTTTCGATGTACATCAAGAGGGTATCTATCCCCCACTGACGGGCGGTGCCACCGTACACATCATTCCGGAGGAGCTCCGTTTGGACCTCGTGTCACTCAACGAATATTTGGAGCGCGAACACATTACCCACACCTTCATGACTACCCAGGTGGGCTATCAGTTTGCGACGAACATCGAGAACCATTCCTTGATTCACATGTCGGTGGCTGGCGAGAAGTTGGCCAGTATCGCTCCGCCTCAAGGCTATCAGCTGCACAACGGCTACGGCCCAACAGAGGCCACCATCCTCATCACCATCTATCCCGTCACGAAGAAAGACACCGATGTTCCCATCGGCAAGCCTTTGGACAATGTGAGGCTCTATGTGGTCGACCAGCAAGGACATCGTCTGCCCGTGGGAGCTATGGGCGAACTGTGGGCAGCAGGACCGCAAGTGGCGCTCGGCTACCTGAACCGACCGGATAAAAACGCAGAAGTGTTTATCCAAAATCCCTTTACCACCGAAAAGAAATACATCCGCGCCTATCGTACAGGCGACATTGTGCGCTACCTGCCTGATGGCAACATCCAGTTTGTGGGCCGCAAGGACGGTCAAGTGAAGATTCGCGGTTTCCGCATCGAGTTGAAAGAGGTGGAAGCCGTCATTCGCGAGTTCCCCGGCATCAAGGATGCCACAGTGCAAGCTTTCGACGATGAGGGCGGTGGCAAGTTCATCGCTGCCTATATCGTTGCAGATGAACAGATAGACATCGAGGCACTCAACAACTTCATCCTCGACCAAAAGCCGCCTTACATGGTGCCCGCCGTGACGATGCAGATTGACCGCATTCCACTCAACCAAAACCAGAAGGTGAACAAGAAGGCATTACCGAAACCCGAAAAGAAAGCGGAAGAGGCTGTAATGGAGAGTGACGTGCCGATGAATGATTTGGAGCAGGAACTTCATGAGTTGATTGCTGGCATTGTGAATACCTCTGCTTTCGGTGTTACCACTAAACTTAGCTATGTTGGACTGACCTCTATCTCTGCTATCAAGCTGGCGGTACAGGTGAATAAGCGTTACGGCGTGACACTGGATTCGAAGGCCCTTGTCAAGAATGGTACCTTGCAGAGCATTGAGAACGAGATATGGAAAAACGTGATGGCTGGCGGTGTCATAGCTGGAGGAGATTTGAAATCCTCGACTCAAGAGGCCAACTCTCAACCCTCAACTCTTAACTCTCAACTAAAAAGCGTTCCGCTCTCCTACGCCCAGACAGGTGTCTATATCGATTGTGTAAGCAACCCGACCTCAACGCTTTACAACATTCCTTTCTTGCTGAGTTTCCCTGCCGGTATCGAAGATGCGAAGTTAGCGGATGCCGTCAAACGGGTCATTGAGGCCCATCCGGAATTGCATGTCCATTTCACTACAGAAGGCGACACCGTGATGCAAACCCTTGCGGATAGCTTTCCCGTGGAAGTGCCCGTAAATGAAATGTCCGACCAGCAATTGGCCACATACAAACGCGAGTTCGTCCGTCCGTTCGATCTTCAGAAGCCCCCCCTCTATCGTTTCGAAGTGGTGAAGACCGAAAGCGGCATCAAACTCTTGATGGATGTCCACCACCTAGTGTTCGACGGTGGCTCAGCCGATTTGTTTATCCATCAAATCATCAGCATGCTCGAAAATTCTGCCGTTGAGAAAGAAGCCTACACCTACTTTGACTTCGTATCCGACCAGCAGAAAGATGCCAATAGTGATGACTTCAAGGCCGCTCAGCAGTTCTTTGCTGAAAAACTGCAGAATTGTGAGGGTGCCAGCGAGATTCCTGCCG
This sequence comes from uncultured Bacteroidales bacterium, assembly GCA_900317155.1. Classification (GTDB taxonomy): domain Bacteria; phylum Bacteroidota; class Bacteroidia; order Bacteroidales; family F082; genus Limimorpha. Next base: position 17,961 of record ONFO01000007.1, on the reverse strand, counting down.
ATATGCCAAAGACCGACCAGCAAGGCTTCATCGGTGAGGCTGTTTGCCCGACAAATCACGAAAAAGCGGCTGCTTTCTGTCGTCAGCTGGAGATTACACCAGCGCACTTGTTCCTTGCCGCTACCAGTTATGTGGTCTCGCGCTACACTAACAATCGCGAGGTGTATCTGAACACCATCAGTAGCGGTCGTTCGAATCTGAAGATCGCGGATACGGTGGGAATGTTTGTCAACACGCTGGCTCTCGGGCTGAGTATTGATGATGTGACCGTCGGCGAATACCTGAAGCAGGTTGGCGAAACCTTCGATGAAACGCTACATCACGAAAACTATCCCTTTGCGCGTATTGCCAGCGATTTCGGCTTCCACCCCGCCATCTTCTATGCTTACCAGGTTGGCGTGCTGTCTGACTATAAAGTTGACGGACAGCCCGTTGGGCAGGAGACGCTTGAGCTGAATGTGCCGAAGTTCAAAATCAATATCAAGATAGAGCCACAAGGGGTCGTCGTTCAGTATGACGACTCGCTCTATTCCGCCCAATTGGGCAAGGCTTTGGCCGAGAGCATTGCGGCTGTTGCTGAGCGAATGATGGAAGAGCCACAGGCAAAAGTGCGTCAACTGTCTATCGTCAGCAAGAATCAAGAGGAAGAATTATCGCACTTGCGCCAGGTGGCAACAGGCGATGCTCCGTTTAAGTTCTTCCACGAGTGCATCTCGCATTATGCCGAAAAATCACCTGAGCAAGAGGCTTTGGTAGCCTGCGATGCCACCTATACCTACAAGGAGATGGACGAACAGACCAACCGCATCGCCAATGGTCTACGTCAGCGAGGCGTAGAGATGGGCGACCGTGTGGCCTTGTTGCTGCCGCGTACTAGCAGGCTCATCCTCTCGATGTTTGGTGTGATGAAGGCCGGTGCCGCCTACATCCCCTGCGACCCCGACTATCCCGCCGACCGCGTAAAGCTCATCCTCGAAGACAGCGGGGCCCGCTTTATCATCACGACTAAAGACCGCCTCAATGCTGTTCCTTCCGACAAAGCCATTGATGTGGATGAACTCATCAATTGTCAATTATCAATTATCAATTATCAATTGTCAATTACTCCCGACGACCTCGCCTACCTTATTTATACTAGCGGTTCCACAGGTCGCCCGAAGGGCGTGATGCTACGTCACGAAAGTATCTGCAACTATCTGTACGGTCATCAGGGTAATGTCTTCGCCAATGCCGTGCTGACCGATGCCACACGCATTCTCAGCGTGACCACCATCTCTTTCGATGCGGCCTTGCAGGATATTGGCATGGCCTACTATAACGGCAAGACACTCATCCTTGCCACAGAGGAACAAGCCAATAACCCGCTCGAACTGGCGCAACTCATCGAAGAGCAGCATATCGACATGGTCAGTGGCACACCGTCGCGCTGGCAGACCTGGTTGACGAGCGACGACTTCTGCCATGTCATCAGCAACGTAAAAATCTGCCGTGCCGGTGGAGAAAAATATCCACAGCAACTGCTTGACCAATTGCGCAGTGTCACTAAGGCACGCCTCTTCAACTGCTATGGTCCCACGGAAATTACAGTGGCTTCAAACAATGCCGAACTCACCGATGCGGCCCATATTACCGTGGGCAAGCCGCAATTGAACGTCAAGGAGTTTATCGTTGATGCCGATGGCAACGAATTGCCTGTAGGTGTGGTGGGCGAATTATATATCGGTGGCAAGGGTGTAGCCCGAGGCTACAACAACCTTGACGAGATGACCCGCGAGCGTTTTGTGGAATATCACGGCGAGCGCATCTATAAATCTGGGGACTATGCCAAGTGGCTCCCTGATGGCAACGTGGTCATTCTTGGCCGTACTGACCACCAAATCAAGTTGCGCGGATTGCGCATCGAATTAGGTGAAGTGGAGAACGCCATCCTTCAAGTGGATGGGGTGAAACAGGTAGTGGTGATTATTCGACAAATAGGTGGTATGGAGCACCTTTGCGCCTATTTCACCGCCGACCACGAGATTGACATTGCTGCCATGCGTACAGCTATCAGCAGCCATCTGACCGAATACATGGTGCCTACTGCCTACATGCAGTTAGAAAACCTGCCGATGACACCCAATGGCAAGACTGACATCAAAGCACTACCTGACCCAACTGTGCAAACAACGCCAAGTGGTTCTGGGACTGCGGCGTCGCGTAAACTTACCCGCATCGAGAAAGAACTGCAAGACATGGTAAAGGAGATTTTGGGTATTGAAGATGTTGACGTTGAATGTTCGTTGGGCATGGTGGGTCTCACCTCTCTGTCAGCCATTCGTCTGGCTATCCTTATACAGCAACGCTATGGTGTGGCTCTCCAAGCCAAGCAGATGGTGAAGAACAGTTCTCTGATGAGCATTGAGGATGAGATTCTGAGTTCTATTCTCAATGGACAATCGGTTGAACAAAAGAAAAAAGATGATGCCGATTCCCAGTCCTCAATTCTCACTTGCCCGTTAAGCTACGCTCAAACAGGTGTATATTTTGACTGCCTGAAAAACCCGATGGCAATACAATACAACATACCCCATTTGGTGACCTTCCCCAAGGAAATTGACATCGAGGCGCTGTCGGAGGCCATTCGAACGCTGGTCGGTAAGCATCCACAGTTGACTGCTCACTTCGGCCAGTCAGAGGAAGGCATCGTTCAGACCCTCAATCCTGAGTTAACGATAGCTATTCCTGTGAAGACGATGAGCGAGAAGGAGTTGGAGCAGTACAAGAACGACTTTGTACGTCCTTTCGACCTTGCCACCGGACCGCTCTGCCGCTTCGAGATTGTGACCACCGAACAAGGCGCCTATCTGTTGTTTGATGTACACCACCTTGTTTTCGACGGCGGCTCTACCGATATCTTCTTCCGTCAGCTTTGCGCATTGCTTAACGGCACTCCCATCGAGGAAGAAGCCATCTCTTATCCGGCATACGTCGTGGCAGAGAAGGCCGCTGAAGATAGCGAGGACTATCGAGTCGCCAAGGACTTCTTCAAAGAACGTTTGTCTGTGGTAGAGAGTGCCACCGAGGTGCGTCCCGACCTGCCGAATCCAATGACGGGGACAGTCAGTCAAGCCGTGTCTAATCTTGATATAAAGACTATCGATACCTTCTGCCGTGCGCATCAGATTACCCCTGCTCATTTAACTTTGTCAGCGGTCTATTACGCCCTTTCACGCTTTGCCAATAGTGAACAAGTGTGTATCACCACCGTTTCCAACGGTCGTTCCGACCTGCGCATCCGCAATACCGTTGGTATGTTTGTCAACACCTTGGCCATAAGTGCCACCATCGGCAAGCAAAGCGTCATGGATTTCCTGCAAGAGGTAAGCAAGAATTTTGATGAAACACTAAACCACGAGAACTATCCATTTGCACAAATCGCAGCCGATTATGGCCTGACACCCGAGATACAATTCGTCTATCAGCTCGGCATAGCTACCGAGTATACCGTTGCTGGCACTCCGCTGAAGATGGAGACATTGGGCATCCAGACACCGAAGTTCCCCATTACTTTCTTCATCGCTCCAGTCGATGGTCAGCCCAGCGTCTGTGTGGCCTACGACAACGGCAAGTATTCCGCCCGTCTGATGCAGAGTTTGGCCGATGCTGTCAAGGTAACGGTAGAGCGAATGATTGCAAAGCCCGATGCCGCCTTGAACAGCATCTGCATCGTGAGCGACGAGGAGGCTGAACGTATCATCAAGTTAGGTACAGGCAAGGAGATTGACGTAGATATCACCAAGACCTTCGCCAACCTTTTCACCGAACAAGCCAAACGCACACCCGACGCGCCCGCAGTGGTTGATAGGGACAGCCAGCTGACCTATGGCGAGATGGACCGCTACTCGAATGCCTTGGCGCACCAGTTGATCGACTTTGGCGTGCAACCCAACGACTTCGTCTGCGTCATGCTTGACCGCAAGAAAGAATTCCCGCTGTCGGTGCTCTCCATCCATAAGGCTGGTGCCGCCTATACCCCACTCGACTTCGAATACCCCAACGAGCGTCTGAGTTACATGCTTGAAAACTCCGAGTCGAAGGTGCTGATTACCTCGCACGACGTTTTGGAGGCCAAACAAGCCGAAGGCGACTTCAACACCGCCGCAGCAAAGACCTTCTTCATCGACGACTTCATGGAAAATGTGCCCAATGCTGAGCCCATCGACTTGTCGAATCCCGATGGTTTGGCTTACATGATTTATACTTCTGGATCTACAGGCAAGCCTAAGGGTGCCATGCTCCACCAAGCTGGACTGCGCAACTTTATTGCCGTGGTCATCGACATGGAACAACTCACTGCCGCTGACCGCGTCAGTGGACACCGTTCGTTCTCATTCGACGCACATATCGAGGATATGTACCCAGTATTGACGTTGGGCGGCTCGTTCCACATCATGCCTACAGAGATCCGAAAGGACCTTGGTGCCATTCGTCAGTTCCTGATCGACCATCAAATCACGGGTGGCGGCTACTCGACGGCAATGACCAGTCTGCTGCTCAACACCTTCGACGACCTGCCCATCCGCTTCACCACGGGTGGTGGCGAGAAGATGGATGGTGTCTATAGCGACCATATTGAGATTATCAATGTCTATGGTCCGACCGAGTGTACTGACGACACCTCTTATTATAGCATCGCTCCTGGCCGTCGCGTGGAGAACATTCCGATTGGCGAAAGTGTGGCCAATAACTGGAACTTCATCGTTGATACCGCAGGTAACCTTGTGCCGCAGGGTGTGGCTGGTGAGTTGTGTTTTGCTGGTATTCAGGTGGGGCGCGGCTACTGGCAGCTGCCCGAACGCACGGCCAAGTCGTTCGTCGATTGTCCGTTTGTCAAGCAAGACCGCTGGGGTCGTCCTGTCCGCATGTACCACACCGGCGACCTTTGCCGTTGGAACGAGGAGGGTCAGTTAGAGTACATCAGTCGTATCGACACTCAGGTGAAACTGCGTGGCTTCCGTATCGAACTGGGTGAAATCGAAAGCAAAGCCCTAAACATCGAGGGTGTCCGTCAGGCTGCTGCCGAGGTGCGCAAGGTGATGGGCAATGAGCATCTGGTGCTTTATTACACGCTGGAAAGCAACTCCACCCTCACCGATGAGGACATCCGCAAGACCCTTGCCGCCTCGTCGTTGGCAGAATACATGGTGCCCGATGCCTATATGCAGATGGACACCATGCCCATGACCCCCAACGGCAAGATCAACCGTAAGGTGTTGCCCATTCCTGAAATGAAACGTGTCACCGAGTATGAGGCGCCAAAGGGTGAAAAGGAAGAGTTGTTCTGCAACATCTTCTCCGACATTCTGAAAATCAAGGAGGTGGGTGCTACCGACAACTTCTTCGAGATTGGCGGCACCAGTATTAATGCCATCAAGGTCATTGTTGAGGCCAGCAAACGCGGTGTGCAGATTGTCTTCAACGACATCTTTAATTTGAAGACACCGAGGGCATTAGCTGAATATGTGAGCGGCAATACTGGAACTCCCAACACGACCACTCCGTCTCCGTCTGTCCCGACGAATCAGCCAAGTCCAATGGATAATTCCGAATACGCAGCTTTCATTCCCGTTTTGGACAAAAACACCCTCAACGCTTTCCGTAATGGCGAGCATCAGCCCATTGGCGATGTGCTTCTGACGGGTGCCACAGGCTATTTGGGCATCCATGTCCTCAATGAGTTGCTAACGAATTACGGCGGCCACATCATTTGTCCGTTGCGCAGCAAGGCAGACCAAAGTCCGATGCAGCGACTGAAAACGCTCTATTTCTACTATTTCGGACGAACGGAAGCCTTTGCGCATATCGAGGAGCGCGTGGAAACGATTTCCGCCGAGGTCACGCAGCCCGATGCGCTTGATGCCATCGACAGACAAGGCCTGACGGTTATCAACTGCGTAGCCAATGTGAAACACTTCTCGGCAGGTAACGACATCGAGATGGTGAACATCGAGTCCGTGCGCAACCTCATTGGTTTCTGTCTGCGCACCCATTCTCGTCTCATCCACATCTCGACAATCAGCGTGGCAGGCATGAGCATCAACGATGTTCCTGGACCAGAGGTCAAACTGACTGAGCAAGACTTCTACATCGGCCAGTATGTCAACGACAGAAAGTACACCTACTCAAAATTCAAGGCAGAAGAATTGGTGCTCGACGCCATCGCTCACCACGGATTGAATGCCAAGATTATGCGTGTGGGCAACCTGTCGGCGCGCCAGAAGGATGGTGAGTTCCAGATTAACTTCAACACCAACAACTTCTTAGCGATGTTGCGTGCATACGTGGTCATCGGAATGGTGCCATATGAAGCCCTCAACCAACGCTTTGAGTTCTCGCCCATCGACGAGGTGGCCCACGCCATCATGCTCTTGTCACAGACACCGAAGGACTGCACAGTGTTCCATCCTAACAACACCCATCGCCAGTTCCTTAGCGATGTGCTGATTGGTTTCGCCAAGGCGGGTATCGTGTTGAAGCGCGTGGAGTCCGAAGAGTTCCAGCAAGCCCTCGACCGCATGATGGACAATCCCGACCTGATCACGCTGTTGCGCCCGCTGATGGCCTACAATCTTGGAGGCAACCGTAAGGTTCGCAGTATTGAGTCAACCAACGACTATACCACTCAGGTGCTCTACCGCTGTGGATTCCAGTGGCCACCCACCGCCGCCGACTACGTACACCGTTTCGTGGATACCATCATTGGTTTCGACTATTTTAATGTAAGTACATGATCAAATTTGGAAACGTAACGGAAAAGGCTGAACTCCTCTCTTGGAATTCAGCCTTTTTTAGTGTCTATAGAAGTCATCCTCTCCTTGCTTCACGTAGTGGTTGTTCCCATAGCACCTTCCCTCCTATTGTATCGGCGAGTTGGTCGATTTCCACTGGAAACGTCTCCAACAATGTCTCTTCTCTTTTCTTTGAGCGTCGACCTTTTGCCTCATATAGCACTTTGCTGAAATAGGCATCGCATGAAACGGCAAAGTCTTCTTCGTTGTTATGCGGAAAGAAAGACACTGCAGCTTCATATCTGATGTTGCCAGCCTCGGAGTCGGCAATGAGCATTACCAAAGCCCCGTGGCGAGGAACACTGTTGTATTCGGCTTTGGCAGAGAAGTATTGTTCATAGACGTTGACCATTGCTATTGGGTTTATCGCTTGTCAACGATGGTGGCCTGGGGAAATTCCTTGGGGTTGAAAGTGACTTGCTCTTCGGTGACGCCGAAGGAAATGTCGCGCATTGTCACCGTTGCAGCAGTGACGCTTGTGCTCAGGCTGACAGGCCAATACGTTTCTTTAGCAACAACCAAGTCCATCCTTTTGGGAGCATCTTTGTCGGGATTCGACCTCGATCTTTTGCAGCGGATATGCCATTCTGTGGCAGTCTCTTTGTCGATTTTGATGTCATAACCGTCTGTGATGTCTTTGAACAACTTAGTGTCGCCGTCCGTTTCGGATTTTTCCTTGGGTTTAGCGTTCGTGATTTCGATTTCATTCTTTTCGGGATCGTAACTCCAATCTGTTTTCCCGTCGCTCCAAGTGACAAAATCCTTACCATCCCTATTTGCCTCAATACGCATCTTGTCGCCTAAGACATAACTACGGGAACTTATTGTGCCAATGAAGATCATCTTGATGTCCATAGTCATGGCAAAGCCTTCACTTTCATTGTGTTTGCTCATCTCAGCATCCATGCGAGAGACGATTTCTTCGGCAGTTTGTGCCATAGCAGCGGTGGCCAAAGCGATAAAACTAATGATAGCGATTAATTTTTTCATAGTAGTGTTTTATGTTTAAATTTCAAAAATTAAGATATAAAATCAATATTTGTGACATTGGCTTTCATTGTGCCTTAATTTCATCCAACAAATCGTATGCTTTCACCAAACAAAACACATGATTGAAAGCGCCAATGGTAACTACACGTTTTTCACCGTCATAGTTCATTTTACCGACATTCAACAAGGTGTAGTCCTCCACCTTGAGTTGGCTTTTCACATACAGATGCACGACTTTCTCGCTAAGTGTTCCTGCAATGGCATTGCCAATATCTTCAATGATGTTGGATTCCGCTTCATCTTTCTGATCATTGGCAGAGGCCACAATCTCTTGTGTAAGTTTGTCCACATGCTTTTCCTCTTCAGGACAGGTAAACAGCATAATACCGGCAAGAATGCCAAGGACAACGATACTTTTTATTAGTTTTCTCATTTTATTGTTGTTTTGTTGCTGCAAAAATAATAATTATTTCTTTTTCCATATACACTTTCTTAACCAACCACCCCTGCCGTTGATTTCCATTACAGCGAGGATGCCGAAAGCAATGGCAACAGTAGCTTTAAGTGCCGTAAAACCCGTATTGAGGGCATCGGGAAGTTGGTTGGAGACAATGTTGTAGCTCGTCCAGAATATGCCTGCGCCAGGCACCAAAGGAAAGATACCACTGATGAGGAATACGGTAATTGGACACTTCCGTCCTGTCGACTGTAGTAGGGCAATCAAAGTGACCAAGGCCGTGGCACAAAACATCACCTCGACAGCGGAAAAAGCACTATAACGCGTCAGGATGAGATAAAGCAGCCAGCCCATCATGCCACAGAAACCCGCATCGAAATAGAAATTGCGAGGCACGCCAAACAACACGGCAAATGCCATTGTGCCCAAGAATGCTGCAATGAGTTGAACAAGGAAGCTGGATGTCTGTGGGTCGGCGATGAGTGGATCGAGTTTCAAAAATGAGCCGAAGAGGTTTTCGTCGAGCATAAAAGCCAAAGCTACGCCCAACGAGATGCAGAAGAAGGTCAGCATGGCATCCAAGAGCCTTGTGGTACCAGCAAGGTAGTCCTCGTTGGCCATGTCACGAATGCCGTTGGTGAAGGCGACACCTGGAATCAGCGGTATGATGGCACCGATAATCATATTGCTCAAATGTGAGCCCAGCCCCATACGATACAAACTAAAGCAAATTATGGACGACAACAACCCACCGGTGACGGTGTTTACGATACGTGAGAGGTGTTTGGAACCGATGAATAGTACAAAGACCCAAAGCAAGAGGCCGGCGATAAATGAGGCTAGACAGTCGGCGAAGCCTCCGCCAAAGAGGATGCAGAAAGCGGCACTGCCCACGCCCGAGGCTAAAATCTGCTCCCAGGCGCGTTTGGGTTTCATGGCGCGGATTTGTTTCAGTCTTTCCTCAATTTGCTCCAGGGTGCATTGCCCAGCCGCAACCTCACGCGAAAGCTGGTTGACAGCCACAACCCTATCCAGGCTCGCCCCTTTGATGGGGATGAACTTCGAGCGGGCATAGCCTTCATTTGTGACGATGATGCCGTTACTGAGGACGAAAAGCTCTTCGTCCTCTACGCCATAATGGCTGGCGATGCGCCGCATAGTCTCCTCCACGCGCGAAATCTCAGCGCCATTCTCCAAGAGGATGGAACCGGCTTCGTAGGCTAAGTCTAAGGGGTTTATGGGGCCGTTCATTGCTTTGGTAGTTGTTTTATGTGTTTATTATAATGCAAAGATGGTCAATTATTTGGATTTGAGTAGTCGTTCGGAACTTCGAACAACTACAATTCTCGTTGAACATATAAGAAATCCTTATCGTTAGAGGTTAGAGGAAATTCATGTTTTCATCAACAAACAACTATGCTACAGCATAATCGTCTTCAACGCTCTCCTTTGATTCTTGAATTATTCGCAATGCTTCTTCAAGATTTCGAACTCTATCTTTATTTTCCGAATTCTCTTTTGATAGTTTATCAATAATAGCCTGTTGCTTTTCAATAATTGCCTTCAGAAGCGCCATCTTCTCTTCATCAGCTTTTTTACCTTTTCTTTTCTTCTCCTTTTGAGGTCTTTGTGGTTTTTTATCTTTCCATCTCTTAATCATCTTACGAATCCAAACAAGTATTAGAGCAAATAGACCTCCACTCCATACAATTGGACCCCCTAAAATTCCTGTGACAGCTCCAGCAGCAAGACCTGCTCCCAAAGTGGCTCCACTTCCCAATATAGCAGTCTCTACAGCAATTGTGGACAATGCAGTCGCACTAATCGCAGCACCGTTTGAAACAAGAAGAGCCGACATTTTTCGACTTTGCTCATCCCCTTCTGACAAATTGTCTGCAACACTCTTATCAGGATTATCTATAGTCTTTTGTACAGCATCAACAAGGAGACGGGTATTCTCGTATCGTTTTAGTAATTGTTTATCAGTATTCATAATCTATCAATTAAAATAATTATCATCTATCTGTTCCAGTCTTTCATATAAAGCTTTATCCATTTCTTTTTGGATAAACTCATGTTTCATTCTTGTAATGAAACGCACATCTGAAAACAACCTCGTTATTGTCACAATTATACCTCCAATGTCCAATTTCCCCCAATCCTGCATAGCAGCAGAGTAGGCTATATTCCCTGCAGAAGCTAATGTGTTAGAATATAACAAGACTTTTCGAGTTCGAACCTCATACATTTCACGACTATCATCTGTTTTTTCATCGTAGAAAAGACCATGTATCAGCGTTACCAACATGTTGATAATTACAGAGACAACAGCTTGTGTTCCAACAATTTTAATATCACGCAATAGACATAAGGAATCGTATTGGCTGCGATATAACTTGCCTGCAAGTTTTTCACTGAAGGCTTCAAGTATTGGTACTGGCAAACCTTGTTTGGTAAATGCATCCGACTCTAAATGGACAAATTGAGTAAAAACAGCAGCAGGTAGTCTAAGATAATCTTCTTTAATACTGTCGTATGTCTCGTAAAAAATGGTAGGCAAAGTTGTTGGTTCAGAGAAATGCAAATACTTACTTCCTGTAGGTGTAATCCGAGCAATCCTAAATGATCTCCAATTTGATAGAGTTATGGTGTCAGTGATGATGTTGGCAGTTCCAAAAATCCATCCAAGAATTGGATCATGCCCAAGAGTACGGTAACGATGGTATCGTCCTTCCATATTTTCGCCAATACCAGGACTACCTTTAATGGCATCATATGGAACCGTATCAAAAATGATATGCATCCAATCCTTGTAACCCTTTTGACTAGGATTATTATCTCCAGGTTTATTATAATGCTTATCTCGGAAACTTTTCTTTCTTCCTGTACTCGTATCTTCTATAGACTTATCATCATGTTGTAGCCGGGAATCCGCATCAATCTTTTCACCTACGTCGCCCAATATTCTATTTATGATGACCCATCGTAATGTCTGAAGTGCAGTTGCAACAATAATAAAACAAGCATCAACCTTATTAAGTTTTGTTCTCTTTTTGAATTCCTTTTTTATTTGTTTTATTTCTTCAAGTGAATAGTTAATTTCTTCTTGTGTCAAGAAATCTTCAATAAAAGGTTGATAATCAATTTGTTCATTTGCTTTTGACACCAAAGATTCCCAAGTGGGGACATGTTCAAAAGAAAGCTTTTCGCTTTCTTGTCCAGATGACTCTGATGAAAGAGCTGGAATATCAATGCCTCTTTCTGTGAGTATTTTTTTTATAGTTTCTTCTGCCTCCTCTATTCTTTTCCTTGTGTCAAGCTCATCGCTATCTAAATCTTTAAGCATTTGTTTCTGCATCTCAAGAACTTTAAGCAGTTCGAGTTCTTCTTCTGTGTAATTGTATCTACTCATAGTACAATAATGTGTTTGGTTCAGACAGACTTAAATTGTATACCAATCGCCCCGATAGAGACACCAAAAAGGCATCTCTATTCAGGGCGATAGCATTCAAAGAGAATTACTTCTCCATTTCCTTCTTCAGTCTCTCCGTCAGCATGGGGACAATCTTGTGCAGGTCTCCAACGATGCCGAGGTCGGCGACGCTGAAGATAGGTGCAAACTTGTCCTTGTTGATGGCGATGATGAAGTCGGACTCTTCCATACCGGCCAAGTGCTGGATGGCACCGCTGATACCACAAGCCATGTAGAGGTTCGGGCGGACGGTCTTACCCGTCTGACCGACCTGACGCTCGTGAGGCATCACGCCGTTGTCGACCATGGCACGGCTCGACGAAACCTGTCCGTCAAGCACATCGGCCAAAGCCTGCAACTTGTCGAAGCCTTCCTTGTTGTGGACGCCACGACCGCCAGAGACCAAGATCTTGGCATCGGCGATGTCGACCATGGCCTTGTCTTCCTTGATGGTCTGGACGAGTTTCACCTTGAACTTGCTGGTGTCGAACTTCGGGGCGAAAGCAGTGACCACACCTTGGCGGCCTTCTTGGCGCTGACGCTTCTGCATCACGCCAGGACGCACGGTCGACATCTGCGGACGGGTGTTCGGGCAAATGATAGTGGCCATCAGGTTGCCGCCGAAAGCGGGACGGGTCATGCGGAACTGCGGCTCGCCGTTGCTCTTCTCGTCGCTGACGACTTCGAGCTTGGTGCAGTCTGCGGTCAGACCGGTCTTCAGACGCGAAGCGATACGCGGAGCCATGTCACGGCCAATGGTGGTGGCACCATAGAGCACGATGTTGGGGCAACGCTCCTTGACGATCTGGTCGACGACCTGCGAATATTGCTCACTCAAGTAGTCTTTCAGTTCGGGGCAGTCGGCGACGATGACCTCGTCAGCACCGAATTCAATCAGTTTCTGGGCTTGGTCTTTCACATTGTAACCCAGCAGCATGGCAACGACTTTCTCACCAAGGGCATCGGCGAGGTCGCGGGCTTTTCCTAAAAGTTCGAAAGCAACGGATTGGATGTTACCTTCACGCTGTTCAGCGAAAACGAATACGTTCTTATAATCTTTCAATTCCATAGCTGTAACTTTTAGATGATGTGTTTTTCTTTCAGTTTATTGACAATCAGCTCGACGGCTTCTTCTTCGCTCACTTCGTGGACCTCGCCCGGGGCCTTCATGGCCTTCGGGAACGACTGGAACACCTTGGTGGGTGAGCCAGAGAGACCCAGCTTCGTTTCGTCGTAGTCGATCTTATCGGCACCCCAAACCTCAACCTCTCTGTTGTAGGCCTCGACGATGCCGCTCACGGTCATGTAACGAGGTTCAAAGGCGGAAGCGAGGACGGTCAGCAGGCACTTGCCTTCCACTTCGAGAACCTGGACACTGTCCTCATTCTCCTTGTGGACTTGCAGGTTGCCGTTGGGCAACAACTTTGCGTCGCAGACGTAAGTGACCTGGGGCAGACCGAGGTGCTCGGCCATTTCAGGACCCACTTGTGCAGTGTCGCCATCGATGGCCTGACGGCCGGCGATGATCAAATCATAGTCCAACGAGCGGCAGAGTCCGGCGATGGCATACGAGGTTGCCAGGGTGTCGGAGCCTGCGAACTTACGGTCAGAGAGAAGGATGGCGCGGTCGGCACCCATGGCGAAGGCTTCGCGCATGATGACATCGGCTTGCGGAGGTCCCATCGAGATGACGGTGACCTTGGCGCCGAACTGGTCTTTCAGACGCAGAGCGAGTTCGAGGCCGCCCTTGTCGTCGGGGTTCATGATGCTCGGAACGCCTTCACGAATCAGCGTACCCTTTACCGGATCAATCTTGATTTCGGTGGTATCCGGAACTTGCTTGATACATACGATAATATTCATACTGCTTCCCTCCTATTATTTGAACAAATGACCGGCAATGACCATGCGCTGGACTTCCGATGTACCTTCGTAAATCTCCGTAATCTTGGCGTCGCGCATCATACGCTCGACGGGATACTCGCGGGTGTAGCCATAACCGCCGTGGAACTGCACGGCCTTGGTCGTGACTTCCATAGCCGTTTCAGCGGCAAAGAGCTTTGCCATGGCTGCATCGGCCGAATACGGGATGCCATTGTCTTTCTTCCAAGCGGCGCTGCGCACGAGGAAACGGGCAGCCTCGACCTTCGTCTTAAGGTCGGCCATCTGGAATTGGGTGTTCTGGAACTGGGCGATGGCTTTGCCAAACTGCTTACGTTCCTTCGTGTACTTAACGGTCTCATCCATAGCACCTTGAGCGATACCCAAAGCCTGCGAAGCGATACCGATACGGCCACCGTCCAAGGTCTTCATGGCGATGCTGAAGCCCTTGCCAAGTTGGCCAAGGAGGTTCTCCTTCGGCACTTCGCAGTTTTCGAAAATCAACTCGCAGGTCGCGCTGCCGCGGATACCCATCTTCAACTCTTTCTTGCCGATGCTGAAGCCAGGCATGCCCTTCTCGACGATGAAGGCCGAGATGCCCTTCGTGCCCTTCGACTTGTCCGTCATGGCCATGACGATGAACACATTGGCGTAGGATGCGTTGGTGATGAAGATCTTCGTGCCGTTCAGGATCCACTTGTCGCCAGCGTCGACGGCGGTCGTCTGCTGCATGGCGGCGTCGGTGCCGGCGTTAGGCTCGGTCAAGCCGAAAGCGCCAATCCATTCACCCGAGGCGAGTTTGGGCAGGTACTTCATCTTCTGTTCCTCGGTGCCGTTCTCCAGGATGGGAGCCATGCACAAAGAGGTGTGGGCCGAGAGGACGACGCCCGTGGTGGCGCACACTCTCGACAGTTCTTCGACGGCCATAATGTACATCTGGACCGTGCCGCCTGCGCCACCGTATTGCTTCGGAATCGGGATGCCCATCAGTCCGAGTTTGCCCATCTTTTCGACGGTCTCCATCGGGAAGCGCTCCTGCTCATCGACTTCGGCAGCCAAAGGCTTTACTTCATTCTCCGCAAACGAACGGATCATCTGCAGGAAGAGTTGTTCTGTCTTTGAATAACTAAAATCCATTTTTCTTTTTTTGGGCTTCTGGCTCTTGGCTCCTGGCTTCTGGCAGCTTTATGATAAGGTAGAACCTCACTCTTTTTGTCAAGCAGCCAGTAGCCAGAGGCCAGTAGCCAGAGGCAAATTAATACTTATAGAATCCTTCTCCAGTTTTACGACCGAGCAAGCCGGCTCTCACCATCTTGCGGAGCAAGGGATGAGGACGGTACTTCGGGTCGCCGAACTCTTTGTACAACACTTCCATGATGGCAAGGTTGACATCGTTACCAATGAGGTCGGCCAAAGCCAGAGGGCCCATCGGGTGGTTGGCGCCCAGCATCATGCACTTGTCGATGTCCTCAGCGCTGGCGATGCCGTCGGCAAGGATGCCGACAGCTTCGTTGATCATCGGGATGAGGATGCGGTTGACGACGAAGCCGGGGGCTTCCTTCACCTCGACGGGCTGCTTGCCGATGGAGGTGGCGAGGTCAACGATGCACTTGGTCACTTCGTCGCTGGTCAGTTGGCCTTTGATGACCTCAACTAATTCCATACGGTCGGCGGGGTTGAAGAAGTGCATACCGATGAATTGGGTGGGACGGTTCGTGCAGGCAGCGATCTCGGTGATCGACAGCGAGGACGAGTTGGTGGCAAAGATGGTTTCGGGCTTGCAGATCTTGTCAAGCTCCATGAAGACATCTTTCTTCAGTTGCATCTCCTCGACGGCGGCCTCAATCACGAGGTCGGCATCGGCGAAGGTGGCATAGTCGGTCGTGGTGGAGATGTTCTTCAGCAGGGCATCGACGGCCTCTTGGGTCATCTTGCCTTTTTCCACCAGCTTACCGTAACCTTTTTCAATGGAAGCCATGGCCTTATCAAGGCTGGCTTGCGTGCGGCTCTTCATGACGACGGGCATCTTGGCGGCAAATGCCTTCACGATACCTTTAGCCATGGTGCCGGTTCCGATAACACAGATTTTCATATTTGTATGATTTAAAGATTTAAGATTTAATATTCAAGATTTATTGCTTTTGGCTTCTGGCCTTTGGCTTTTGGCTTGTTTGGCCGTTAGCTTTTAGCAGTTAGCCATTAGCTTTGGTATCTTTATGCTAACAGCTAATTGCTAATAGCTAACTGCCCATTGCCAGAGGCCAGTAGCCAACAGCCAGAGGCATTTACTTCCCTCTAAACACCGCAGGCCTCTTCTCTAGAAACGCCGTCATGCCTTCCTTCTGGTCCTCGGTGGCGAAGCACTTGCCGAAGGCGGTGTTCTCCAACTCGATGGCGTCGGCGGCAATCAAGTCGTAACTCTCGTTGATGCACTGCTTGGCGTAAGCGATGGCCAATGGCGCGTTGGCGACCATCTTCTGGGCGGTCTCCATCACCTTGTCCATCAGTTCCTCCGGCTCATAGACGGCGTTTACCAAGCCGATGCGCAGGGCTTCGTCGGCACGGATGGCCTTGCCCGTGTAGATCATCTCCTTGGCGTAGCCTTGACCGACGAGCTTGGCCAAACGGTAGGTGCCGCTGAAACCAGGCGTGATGCCCAGTCCCACTTCGGGCTGACCGAACTTGGCCTTCGACGAGGCGTAACGGAAGTCGCAAGCCATGGCCAACTCGCAGCCACCGCCGAGGCAGAAGCCGTTGACGGCAGCGATGACGGGTATCGGCAGCGTCTCGATCTTGCGGAACGCGATGGCACCGAGTTTGCTGAACTCGTAGCCTTCCTTCTCATAGAGATGCACCATCTCCGAGATGTCGGCGCCAGCCACAAAGGCCTTTTCGCCGTCGCCCGTGATGATGAGGACGCGCGTCTGCTTCGTGTCGAGGTTGCTCACGAAGTGGTCGATTTCCTTCAGGACTGTCGAGTTGAGCGCGTTCAACGACTTGGGTGCCGACACTTTCATGACGGCGATCTGGTCGTGCTGCTCAATCTTCAAGAAACTGTAGTCCATGTCCGCAGGGATTAGATGTCCATGGGTTTCCAGTTGGGGTCAAGAATGAGCTTGGCCTCGGTGGCAGCTTGCATCTGCTCGAAGGTGAACTCGGGGTGGATTTCGCGCACCACGATGCCTTCGGGGGTGATGTCCATGACACCCATCTCGGTGATGATCATGTTCACCTGTCCGGCAGCGGTCAGGGGCAGCGTGCACTCCTTCAGGATCTTGGGAGCACCCTTTTGGGTGTGTTCCATGGTCAAGATGACGCGCTTGGCACCCACGACGAGGTCCATGGCGCCGCCCATACCGGGAGCCATCTTGCCCGGGATAATCCAGTTGGCGAGGTTGCCCTTCTCATCCACTTGCAGGGCGCCGAGGAACGACACATTCACATGGCCGCCACGGATGATGGCGAACGAAGTAGCCGAGTCGAAGGTGCAGGCACCAGGCAGCAGCGTGATGGCGCCACCACCGGCGTTGATGAGGTTCTTGTCTTCCTTGCCTTCCTCGGGGGTCGGGCCCATGCCCATAGCACCATTCTCGGTCTGAAGGGTCACGGTGACGCCTTCGGGCAGGTAGTTAGGAATCAAAGTCGGGATGCCAATACCCAGATTGACAACATCGCCGTCGTGCAGTTCTTTTGCAGCACGCTTGGCGATCACTTCTCTCATTTCATTTTTGTCCATAGTGTGTTGTTATTTAAAGATTTAACTATTTGTTGTTAAGTTGTTTCTTTTTTCTTTACTATGGCTTATGGCCTATGACCATGGCCGCTTTTACAAATCGTGGAGCGGCCATGGGCCATAGTCATTGGCCATAGTCCATTATTTCATTCCACGTTTCACCATTTCTTGAACCACAAACGAAGCCACATCGTCGGCATAGGTGTTCATGCCGAAGCCGGCGTCGAAGCCGAGTTCCTTGGCCAGTTCGTGGGTGATACGGGCGCCGCCACAGCAGCAGATCATCTTGTCGCGCAGGCCTTCGGCCTCCATCAGCTCGATGAAGTTGGTCATGTTGTGGATGTGGACATCCTTTTGCGTCACGGTCTGCGAGACGAGCAGCGCGTCAGCATGGAGTTCAATGCCCTTGGCGATAAGCTCCTCGTTGGGCACCTGCGAGCCGAGGTTGTAAGCGTCAATCATCTCGTAACGCTCCAATCCGTAGTGGCCGGCATATCCTTTCATGTTCATGATGGCGTCGATACCCACGGTGTGGGCGTCAGTACCCGTCGAGGCGCCGACGATGACAATCTTGCGGCCGATGTTCTCCTTGATGTAC
>ONFO01000005.1 GCA_900317155.1 uncultured Bacteroidales bacterium | reverse complement strand
CCGAATGCCGAATGGCGCAACCTAAAAAGTGAGTCGTTCAACATCCAAATAGTACACGGATACCTCTTTGCCAGCCCCGAGTCCAACGTGCTTTCGTTGACAGGCCACACGTATCCTACCACTACTGAAACGATGTGGGACCATGTCGTCGAGTACACCGAGGGCTCGGCCAACCCCTACAACGGTTGGGAGCTGCTGGGCAACCCCCTCACCTATAATGTCTACATCTACCGCCAGACCAGCGACGGCGAGCTGGTGCCTATGCCCATCATGATGTATGACGCGAACGGCGACTTGCAGACGGTTTACGGCGGTCCCGTGGCCCCGATGCAAGGCTTCTTCGTGCACGTGACGGAGACGACCACGGTCTGCTTCCGCGGCACGGCCATTCATGAGGACGACTACGTCGACCTCGGCCTGCCGAGCGGCCTGCTGTGGGCCACCTGCAACGTGGGTGCCGACAGCCCCGAGGACTACGGCGACTACTTCGCCTGGGGCGAGACCACGCCGAAGGACACCTACTACTGGAGCAACTACCAGTATTCCTACATTAACAATACAACGTTAACCAAATACTGCAACAATGCCAGCTACGGCTACAACGGTTTCACCGACAACCTGACCACCTTGTTGCCCGAGGACGATGCGGCCACAACCAACTGGGGCGATGGCTGGCGCATGCCCACTGAAGAAGAGTGGGAGGAACTCCTCAACAACACGACCAACACTTGGACGACCCAGAATGGCGTGAACGGATGGCTGTTCACCGCTGCCAACGGCAACAGTGTCTTCCTGCCCGCTGCGGGCTACCGCGATGCTAGCGACCTCATCCTTGATGGCTACAACGGCGCATACTGGTCGAGTTCGCTCTATACAGATAACCCGGGCCACGCATCGGTACTCGAATTCGATCCGAACAACATCGTCAACCAGCATTACTTCCGCCACTTCGGCCACTCTGTCCGTCCCGTGCGTTCCCCGCAGACCGAGCATGCCTACGTCGACCTGGGCCTGCCGAGCGGCACCAAGTGGGCCACCTGCAACGTGGGTGCCGACAGCCCCGAGGACTATGGCGACTACTTCGCCTGGGGCGAGACCACGCCGAAGGATGTCTACAACTGGAGTACCTACCAATATGGTGACGGCGACACTTTCACTAAATACACTGGAAGCGATGGCTTGACCACTTTGTTGCCCGAGGACGATGCGGCCACGGCCAATTGGGGCAGCGGCTGGCGCATGCCCACCTATGAGGAATGGCAGGAACTTTACTGGAACACGGGCAATATAATGACGACTCAGAACGGCGTGTACGGTATGCTCTTCATTGCAAGCAACGGCAACAGTCTCTTCCTGCCCGCAGCTGGCTACCGCAGCGAAAGCAGCCTCAAAAATGCAGGCAACGGCGGCGGCTACTGGACGGGTTCGCTCCGCACCAGCGAACCGAACAAAGCATGGTGTCCCTTCTTCTTTACGAACAGCGTCTGGCCGGACAACGGCAGCAACCGCTACTTGG
Source organism: uncultured Bacteroidales bacterium (assembly GCA_900317155.1). Taxonomy (GTDB): domain Bacteria; phylum Bacteroidota; class Bacteroidia; order Bacteroidales; family F082; genus Limimorpha. The sequence continues at coordinate 118,841 of ONFO01000005.1, read as the reverse complement.
GGTTCATTGTTCGCCCTGTTCTAGAGAACTAACCTTTGTTCCGTCACGGGCAAGACGGGCGAGGGGCGTGAAAGCCGCTGGGCGGGGCGCGCACGGGAGTGCGCACGGAGGCCCCGCCTGGCGGCTTTCAGCATCCGTGTCCGCAGCAGCCATGTCATCCCAACGCGGGCCTGTGCGCTAGCGGGGATCTATGGCTGCGTCATTGCATGTTTCGGCTGCCCCGGTGTGACAGCCCTGCAGCCTGTCGGGTTCCGCAGCAGCCATGTCATCCCAACGCGGGCCTGTGCGCTGGCGGGGATCTATGGCTGCGTCATTCTTTCAAGTTTTACCGCGCATACGACACCTAAAGTTGCTTTTTTTTTGTTGCAATAAGTAATTTTACTTACAGCTGTTTCAAAAATTTCCTATATTTTTGAGGCGAAAATCCTAAAGGCTCTCAACAAAGAATTACTAACCAACAAAATATCACATTATGAAAAGAATTTTACCCAACCTAAAAGGAGTCTTCGCCCTCCTCCTTGCCCTCAGCTTGGGCATGGGAACGGCGTATGCGTCGTACGATTTCTCGGCAGTTTGCTCCACGGGGCAGACGCTGTACTACAACATCACCAATGCCACCAACCATTATGTGGAGATAACCTATCCAGGAACAAGCACTTCAAACCCATGGAATGGATACACCAAACCCACGGGAAACATCACCTTGCCATCCTCTGTTACCAGTAATGGCGTAACTTACACGGTGAAAAAGATTGGCGATTATGCTTTCTATGAGTGCTCTGGTCTTACAGGCTCATTGACCTTCCCGAATTCCGTGACCCAAATAGGCGAGTCTGCTTTCGAGGATTGCACTGGTTTCACGGGCACCCTGACCATCCCTAATGCTATCACCTCGATAGGCCGTCGCGCATTTCGGTATTGCCACAACCTCACACATGTGAACTTCAATGCCACCAATTGCTCCAACATGGTCATTGATTTATCCAGTGAAGCACCATTTACTGAATGTAGTGGCACTTTAAGCATAGGTAGCAATGTGACAAGAATTCCTGCTTTTATGTTCGTAGACTGCGTTTATTTAACAGGCTCGCTGACCATCCCCAATTCCGTGACCTCGATTGGCAATTGGGCTTTCGCTGGTTGCAGCGGATTTACCGGAAGCCTGACAATCCCCAATTCTGTGACTTCGATAGGCATTTCTGCTTTCAATTATTGCCCTGGCTTCACTGGCTCGCTGACCATTCCAAATTCCGTGACTTCGTTAGGCGCTGGTGCTTTCGCTGAATGCATTGGATTTACCGGAAGCCTGACCATCCCCAATTCCGTGACCTCGATTGGCGATAATGCTTTCCAATATTGCATTGGCTTCACGGGCTCGCTGACTATCCCTGAATCTGTGACCTCGATAGGCAATTATGCTTTCCAGAATTGCACTGGCTTCACAGGCTCGCTCACCATCCCCAATTCCGTGACCGAGATTGGCAAAATGGCTTTTCATAATTGCTCAGGCTTCACGGGCACGCTAACCATCGGCAATTCCGTGACCACGATTGGCGAGAATGCTTTCTGGCATTGCACTTTCAACGGCTTGAGCATCAACATGCCTAACATCCCAAACAATTTCATAAGCACTGTTGGCGGAACGTATAGCGGCCCGTTGTTCATCGGCAATTCCGTGACTTCGATTGGCATGAATGCTTTCAAGGATTGCACTTTCAACGGCTTGAATGTTAACATGCCTAACATCCCTGAAAGCTTTAGAGGTAGATTTGCTGCCAATTTCAGTGGTTCGCTCATCATAGGCAATTCCGTGACCTCGATAGGTGATTATGCTTTCTTTAATTACAGTGGTTTCGATGGTACGCTAACCATTGGCAATTCGGTGACCTCGATTGGTTATGCGGCTTTTTATGGCAACCATGGTTTCACGGGTAACTTGACCATCCCGAATTCCGTGACCACGATAGGAGAAAATGCCTTCTACCAATGCAACGGTTTCAATGGCAACTTGACCATTGGCAATTCCGTGATTTCGATAGGAGAGGAAGCTTTCGCTGGATGCGATGGCTTTGTCGGCACCCTGGCTCTCGGTAATTCTGTGGCCTCGATAGGCAACCGTGCTTTCTACCTTTGTGACGGCTTCACTGGAAGCCTTACCATCCCGAATTCCGTGACCACGATTGGCGAGACTGCTTTCGCTGGGTGCACTGGATTCAACGGCACGCTGACCATCGGCCTTTCCGTGAACTCGATAGGTGCTTATGCCTTTAATAATTGCAATCACTTGACGTCCATCCAAGCCTTGCCCGAATTTCCACCTACCACGAGCGCAACAGCGTTTGCCAATGTGCCGAAAAGCATCTTGGTCCAAGTGCCATGCCATACGCTTTCACAGTATCAGGCTGCACAGGGCTGGAGCGCGTTCACCAACATGACGGGTGTGTTGTGCGGCGGAGTCGTCGTGCCCCATGCCGTTCCATCTGCAGGCGGCACAGTGACGGGCAACGGCTACTACAATTACGGTCAGACATGCACGGTGACGGCCACGCCGAATGCCGGATACATGTTCCTCCATTGGAGCATCGACGGTGAAGTGGTCAGCTGCGACCCGACCTACAGCTGGACGATGCAAGGTGAGACGGTACAAATCAATGCGGTCTTCATGCTCGTAACAGGGACACTCGTCGGCGAAGACCAGTCAACCAACGAGACCCTTCCAAGCTATTCGTATTTTAACTACTCGCTTTCTGAGCAAATCTACAACCCGTCGGAGATTGGCGGAAGCACCACCATAAGTTCGCTGTCGTTCTTCAACGAAGGCCCGACAAAAACGCGTAGCTACGATATTTATATGTCGCATACCACAAAGAATGCCTTCAGCAGCGGCACAGATTGGGTCAACGTTACAACAGCCAACCGTGTCTTCAGCGGCACGGTGACCATGACCCGAGGCTACTGGACCACCATCGAGCTTGACACGCCCTTCGCCTACAACGGTACCTCCAACCTTCTCTTGGTCGTGGACGATAACACGGGAGACTGGACGATGGCCCCCCAGATGGCTTGCCGGACGTATGGTAGTGGCGTCCAATCGCTCCGTGTTTATAGCGATGGCACCAACTATAACCCCAGCAATGCTTCCTCTTACTCGGGCTCAACTTTAGGGGTGAAGAACCAAATCCTCTTGAACAGCCATTCGTATGACGTCACGGCCACCGTGGCTGGCAACGGCACAGGCACGGTGAGCGGGGCAGGGCACTATGGCGCTGGCATGACCTGCACACTGAGGGCTACTCCCGACGAGGGGAACCTCTTCCTGCATTGGAGCCTGAACGGGACAGTGGCCAGCTGCGAAACCACATACAGCTTCGTCGTGACAGAGAATGCGCAGCTTGAGGCCGTCTTCATGCCTATCAGTGGCGTTTATGTGAGCAACAATTGGACAGCAAACTCTACCTACCTGCCTAGCTATTCCTATTTCAGATACGGCCTGTCGGAACAAATCTACACCCCCAATGAGCTTGGCGGAAGCACCACGATCAATAGCATATCCTTCTACAATGCCGGCAACACGAAAACCCGAAGCTATGACATCTATATGTTGCATACCACCAAGAACAGCTTCAGCAGCGGCACCGACTGGGTGTCCGTGTCGTCGGCCAACCGCGTCTTCAGCGGCACGGTGACCATGACCAAGGGCTACTGGACCACCATTGAGCTTGACACGCCCTTCGCCTACAACGGCACGTCCAACCTTCTCTTGGTCATGGATGACAACACGGGAAGCTGGTCGAATGAACCGCACATGGAGTGTCGAGGCTACATACCCGATGAGCAACAGTCCATTTATATCTACAACGACAACACCAACTTCAACCCCAGCAGTCCCTCGGGCTATGTTGGCACATTATTCACCATCCCCTTCAAGAACCAGCTCATCCTCAACGGGAGCGGCACATGCGCAAGAACCATTCCTTATGCCTATGGCTTCGAGGACAGCGACGAGTTCAACTGCTGGTCGATGGTTGACTGCGACGGATTATCGGGTATCAACGTAAATGGCGCGTACACTGGCTCTAACGGTTTCGGGTTCAAGTATAACTATGCTCCGCCCCAATATCTGATTTCCCCCGAGCTGGTCGGCACCGATGAGGGCTTGGCTGTCGAGTTCCAATACAAGAACAATTCCCTTGCATATTGCGAAAGGTTCCAAGTGGGCTGGTCAACCACCGACGCCGATGTGGACAGCTTCACCTGGGAGGAAGAGACCACTGTTTCCAATACACGTTGGAAACGCTACCACACATTGCTTCCTGCTGGTACCAAGTTTGTGGCCGTCAGGTGTAATTCGTATGACCAGTTCTACTTATACCTTGACGACTTCAGCTTCACGGCACCCGAGCCTTGCATGCGGCCTGGTGCATTGGCGGCTTCCGATGTCGCACTGAACTCGGCTACGCTGAGTTGGAACGGATTGCAAGACGCCTACACGCTGAGGTATAGGCAGGCCTCCGTCTTCTATGATGACTTCGAGGATGGCCTTGACCAATGGACGACCATTGACGCCGACGGCGATGGCTATAGCTGGCAAGTTAACACGACTTGGGGAGGCCATGAGAGCCAATCCATGGTGCTTTCCGCAAGTTGGGTGTCTGGAGTAGGTCCCCTGACCCCCGACAACTATCTCGTCACGCCAAGGATACCTTTAGGAGGCGTTGTCAGGTTCTATGCTTGCGCTCAGGATAACCTCTATGCAGCCGAACATTTCGGTGTGGCCGTCTCTACAACGAACAACACCAGTCCATCAGCTTTCACTATGGTGCAAGAATGGACGATGGCAGCCAAGGGAAGTGGCGGTCGCGCCATCGCTACCCGCGGCGACAGTCGTGCCCAAGGAACATGGTACGAGTTTACCGTTGACCTGGGTGCCTATGCCGGACTGCAAGGCTATGTGGCCATCCGTCACTTTGACTGCACAGATAAGTGTTACCTCGACGTGGACGACTTCAGTGTTTGTTATTCCAATGCCCTGACCGACTGGACGACAGTTCTTGTCACCGGCTCAAGCTTCGACATCACTGGTCTTATGCCTGCCACCGAATACGAATGGCAGGTGAGAGGCATGGACTGCGACGGCAGTGGCACCTATACGGATTGGAGTGCCATGCACTACTTCACCACCGACACGCCCCCCATCTTCATTAGCAACGGCAACTGGAACGAAGGCAGCCATTGGAACACAGGCACGGTGCCTCCCGCGGGCAGCGACGTCATCATCCAAGCTGACGTCATCGTTCCTGCAGGCTATATAGCCGTGGCCAACACGGTGAGCAAACAAGGCGGCAGCATCACCGTGGCCGACGGCGGACAGCTGAAGCACAATACCCCAGGCCTTGTGGTGACGATGAAGAAGAATATCGTAGGCTATGGCGATGCGAACAATCAGGACAACTATTACCTGCTGGCTTTTCCGTTCCTAAATTCCCAAGTGCCTACAGCCATGACTGCCAACGAGGGCAACGACCTCTACCGTTTTGACCCGAACGAGCCGAATGCCGAATGGCGCAACCACAAGCAGTACTCCATCAGTTATGTCGGTTATGGTTCGGGATACCTTTATGCCAATCCCGAGTCCATTGAGATTTCGGTGCCGGGCGCCACGCTTTCTACCAATTATGAAACAACTATGGATATTACCGTGGAGTACACCGAAGGCTCAACTAATCCCTACAACGGTTGGGAGCTCTTGGGCAACCCCTTCACCTACAATGCCTACGTCTACCGCCAGACCAGCGATGGCGAATTGGAGCCGATGTCCATCATGATGTATGATGAGAACGGCGACTCGCAGACAATCTACGGAGGCCCCGTGGCTCCGATGCAAGGCTTCTTCGTGCATGTGACGGAGACGACCACGGTCTGCATCCGCGGCGAGCACGACTACGTCGATCTCGGCCTGCCGAGCGGTTTGCTGTGGGCCACTTGCAACGTGGGTGCCAACAGCCCTGGAGAATACGGAGACTACTTCGCCTGGGGCGAGACCACGCCGAAGGATGTCTACAACTGGAGCACCTATAAGTACTGTAACGGCAGCGAAAGTACGATAACCAAATACACTGGAAGCGACGATGGTTTGACCACCCTGTTGCCCGAGGACGACGCGGCCACGGCCAACTGGGGCGGAAACTGGCGCATGCCGACCGAAGAGGAATGGATGGAATTGGTCTACAACACGACTGTAACTTGGGAATTACAGAATGGTCTGGCTGGCAGACGTTTCACCGCCACGAACGGCAACAGCATCTTTTTTCCTATCGCTGGCTACCGTTTGGACGATGAGTTCTATGATGTAGACGAAATAGGTGAATACTGGTCGAGTACGGTCGATGATTTTCTCCCGAGTACTGCGTGGCGTTTCTACATAATTAGTTATATAGGTGGCACGAGCAGTACATACCGTCAATGTGGCTTTTCTGTCCGCCCAGTGCGTTCTTCAGGGCAGAACTAACCTTTGTTCCGTTACAGGCAAGACGGGCAAGGATCGTGAAAGCCGTTGGGCGGGGCGCGCACGGATGCCCCGCCTGGCGGCTTTCATGCAACCATATCCGCAGCAGCCATGTCATCCCAACGCGGGCCTGTGCGCTGGCGGGGATCTATGGCTGCGACGCTTTTTTATGAAAAAAAACAGGCATTTTTGCTTGCCTTTATGAAAAACACTATCTTTGCGGAGAATTATTTCGGCAAGTTCATTGACCTGCCCCAAAAAATAACGCCTTGCATAGAATCATAGAATCTTAAATCTTTAAATTTTAAATCTTAAATTTTAAATCATCATATTATGTTCGAAATTCTACACAAAGAAACCTTCGCGGCTGAGACCTACCTCATGGATGTCTACGCGCCGCGTATCGCCCATTCGGCCCTGCCAGGTCAGTTCCTCATCGTCAAGATGGAGGAGAACTCCGAACGTATCCCGTTGACCATCAGCGATTACCATCGCGTCCGTGGAACGGTGACCATCGTCTTCAAGGCCATCGGCGAATCCACCAAGAAGATGGCCGAGTACAAAGAAGGCGACCGCTTTGCCGACATCGTAGGCCCCTTGGGCAAGCCCTCTGAGTTTGCCACGATGACCGCTGAGGAACTCCGCAAGCGTTCGTTCGTCTTCATCGGCGGCGGCGTGGGTATCGCCCCTATCTATCCTCAGGTGAAATGGTTGAACGACCATGGTGCCACTGCCGACTGTATCATCGGTGCCCGTACCAAGGACTTGCTCATCTTCGAAAAGGAGCTGGCCGAGGTCAGTAACCTCTATGTCACATCCGACGACGGCTCCACGGGCCGCAAGGGCTTGGTGACTGATGTGTTGCGCCAGCTCGTGGCCAGCGGCAAGCAGTATGACGAAGCCGTGGCCATCGGTCCCATGATCATGATGAAGTTCGCTACCAAGACCTGCGAGGAGTTGGGCATCCGCTGCACAGTGTCGCTCAACTCAATTATGGTCGACGGCACGGGCATGTGCGGTGCCTGCCGTGTGAGCATCGGTGGCAAGACCAAGTTCACCTGCATCGATGGTCCCGAGTTCTTGGGTAAGGATGTCGACTTCGACGAGGCCATGAAACGTCAGGCCATGTATAATAATGTGGTGACGCGCAAGCAACTCCAAGAAGAGGAGAAGGCCGAAGGCCACAAGTGCCATATCGGAGGCATCTCGGAAGAGAGCTTCGACAAGAAAAAGCGTGTGCCTGTTCCGGAACAGAAGCCTGAAATCCGTGCCCACAACTTCGACGAGGTGTGCTTGGGCTATTCGGCTGACATGGCTATCATGGAAGCCCAGCGTTGCCTGCACTGCAAGAGCCCGCAGTGCGTGGCGCATTGCCCTGTCAATGTTGACATCCCAGGCTTTATTGCCCGTGTGGCCAAAGGCGACTTCGAAGGTGCTGCCGGCGTCATCAGCTGCGACTCGGCACTGCCTGCCGTTTGTGGCCGTGTGTGCCCGCAAGAAACCCAATGCGAAGGCGCTTGCGTGATGGGCAAGAAGTTTGAGCCTATCGCCATCGGCAAGCTGGAGCGTTTCGTTGGCGACTATGCCATCGAGCACGACCTGCACTTCAGCAGTCAATGCATCCCGAATGGTCACAAGGTGGCCATCATCGGTAGCGGTCCTTCCGGCTTGACCTGCGCCAAAGACCTGCTCTCGATGGGCTACGACGTCACCATCTTCGAGGCCTTGCACGAGCTGGGCGGCGTGTTGATGTATGGCATTCCGTCGTTCCGTCTGCCTAAGGACAGCGTTGTGAAGAAAGAGGTGGAGAGCGTGCGCAAGTTGGGCGCCAAGTTCGAGAAAGACGTGGTCGTTGGCCGTACCATCACCATCGATGAATTGATGAAACGCGAAGGCTTTGAGGCTGTGTTCGTCGGCTCGGGTGCCGGTTTCCCGATGATGCTGAACGTGCCGGGCGAAAACCTCTGCGGTGTCGTCTCGGCCAACGAGTTCCTGACCCGTAACAACCTGCTCTTTGCCTATAAGGAAGGCTTCGAGACCCCGAACTTCGTCGGTAAGAAAGTCGCCGTGGTGGGTGGTGGAAATGTGGCTATGGACGCTGCACGTACTGCCTTACGTCTCGGCTCAGAGGTGCATATCGTCTACCGTCGTTCCGAGGCCGAGCTGCCTGCCAGAGTGGAGGAGGTGCACCATGCCAAGGAAGAGGGCGTCATCTTCGACCTGCTGACGGCTCCCGTCGAGGTGTTGGGCGACGAAAACGGCTGGGTGAAAGGCTTCAAGTGCGTGAAGTGCGAACTGGGCGAGCCTGATGCATCGGGTCGTCGTAGCCCCGTCCCGATCAAGGACTCGGAGTTTGTCCTCGATGTCGACATGATCATCATGGCTCTCGGTACCTCACCGAACCCGCTGATTGGCAGCACGACCCGCAACCTCGACTTGAACAAGAAGGGCTGCATCGTGGCCGATGAGGTAGGCACGACCTCACGTCCTGGCATCTTCGCTGGTGGCGATGCGGTGAGTGGTGCCGCCACGGTCATCCTCGCCATGGGTGCTGGCAAGAAATCCGCCAAGGCGATTGATGAGTACATCAAGTCGTTACACTAAGGCGAATTAAGAATTAAGAATTAAGAATGCAGAATGGAGGGCGAAGCCAAGTGCAAATTCGCGCCATTCTGCATTCTGCATTCAGCATTACTCTTTAATTTCCACATAAAACACCGTCGGGTCATCATCCTCGCAGAATGACTCATCCGTATAGTATTGTCCGGGTTTGTTGTCGTCTTGGAAGAGGATGAGCGTCACTTTCTTGAAGGGTATGGGCTGGCCGTTTTTGCTGTAACGTTCGATGTCGGCTTCGGTGAGACCTTCCATACGCATCATCTTGAGCATCATGGCGAGGTCGAGGTTGACGTTGAGCAGCTCTTGCTTCCATTCGATGCTGATGACCGCTGTGGTGTAGAGCTTAAAGTTTTTGACTTCTATCTTTTTCATTGGTTATAGCTTATTGATTTGTTTAACTACGGATTTGACAGATTGTACTGATTTGATTCATAGCAATTTTGATGCAAGCGTCTGATTATTACAGATGGGCTTTTGTATGAGGAAATCTGTACTCATTGGAGCTTGTGACTTTTTAATTCTTAATCAGATCCGTTTAATCCGTATAATCTGTAGTTTCTCTACTAGACAGACATTTTTCTGACTGCGAAATTCCGAAAAAAAACCGAATTTTAAAGATTTTGCACGAAAATTGTAGCCGTTTGCCCCAAATTTTATAATTTTGCTCAACCAATAAAAGAATAAAGAAATGCGTAAGACTTTAATTATCATTGCAATGGCATTGTTTTCCATGCCTATGTTCTCACAAACTATCGAAACAGTGGACGTTTCGAAAGCCAAGGACGGCAAGTTCACGGCTTCCTCATACGAATGCACCATTGAGGGCACAGTCTTGAATGGCCAGAAGGTTGGCACATGGATAGAGTATTTCAACAGCAACACCTACCTTCCCAAGAAAATCGTGAACTACGTGAACGGTAAGATGGAGGGCGTGTATGTGGAAATCGACAAGACGGGTTCGCTCACGAAAAAGGCTGAGTATAAGAACGGAGAACTGAACGGACAGGTGAGCGAATGGTATCGTGGCGGACGTCTCTCCAAATTGAACACCTATAAGAACGGCAAACTCGATGGCAACCAGATTCTCTGCTACGAGAAGGGCGGCAACTTGGAAGTGTCGGAGTATAAGGATGGCCTCCGCGATGGCTTGACCACCTGGTTCTATGAAGACGGTCAGAAGAAGATGACCATCCAGTACACAAAGGGTCAGTTCAACGGTCGCCAAGAGAGCTTCTATCCCGATGGCTCCTTGAAGAGTGAGGCGGTCTATAAGAATGGTGAGTTGCAAGGCAAGAAGAAGACATACGCCGAGAAAGAGAAACCTATGCAGGAGGTCAAAGAGAAGGACATGCCGAAAGAAAAGACCCCAGTAAAAGGGAAGCCGATGGAAATGCCAGCGGGAAAGGCCAAGGAAAAAAAAGGCTAACCAAATAATTCCTAATATAACACAGCCATAATCTATAAAGGCAGGACATCCGAAGACTTGTTGGGTTTTCGGATGTTTTTTATGCCTTTTTTCCGTAATTTTGCCGCGGTTTTAAGGCAATGAAGCATGTCGTCAGAAATATAGTCGTTTTTCTGCTGAGTATGGTGCTTTCTGAGCTCTGCGCGCAGGATACCATCGTGTTGCAATCCGTTGAAGTGACGGCGGATAAGTATAATATCGAGGCGTTGAAGCCCTTGGTGGCGAGGAAACTCGATACCCTTGTGCTGCAGTCAAAGAGCACTTCCAGCCTCTCGGACTTGCTCATCCAGCATAGCCCCGTTTTCATCAAGACCTACGGCCCAGGCGGCACCTCCACGGCTTCGTTTCGTGGCACGACAGCCAGCCATACCCTCGTGCTTTGGAACGGCTTTCAGCTCAATGCACCCAGCCTCGGCCAAGTGGATTTCAGCACCATCCCCGTGTTTCTGGCCGACGATGTCAGCCTCAACTGGGGCAGCGGCACTTCCAACAACAGCGGTGGCTTGGGCGGTACCGTCAACATCGACAACACCCACCACTTTGGCGACGGTTTCCTGCTTGACCTGAAGCAGACCTACGGCAGCTTCAACACTTTGGGGAGTTTCGTCACGGTGGGCAACTATGGCAGGAAGTTCTCCTTCCGTGTGAAGGCCTATCGCAACTCGTCGGACAATGAATTTGAATACGAGAACCTGGCCACGATACCGCACCAAAAGATGAAACAACGCAACGCCGACTTCGTCGACTATGGCGTGATGCCCGAGATGAGCGTGATGTTGGGCAACAATGTGATTTCCGTGTCATCGTGGAACCAGTGGAACAACCGCAACCTGCCGCCCATCATGCCCAATGTGTTCAACGTCAACTCGGAGGAGTGGACGCGCGACAACTTTTCGCGCAACTTCGTCTCGTTCAAGACCTATTGGGAAACAGGTAGCCTGCAACTGAAATCGGCGGCATTCATGGAGAACCAACGTTATTTCCTTTTGACTCGCAACCCTGTCACCGACGACACCGTCACCTTTATTAATTCAGAGAACCACGCCCTGATTCTGCACCAAATCGCCAATTTGGAGCAGCAGCTTTACCAAAGCTGGACCTTGAAAGCCAAACTGCAGTGGGACAACGAGCAGGTGAGGAGCAACAATTACGAAGGCGAGAAACGACGTAACGTGGTGTCGGCCTATGCTGCCGTCAACGGTGAGCCGTTCAATTGTGCCAACCTCAACCTCACTGCCCGCTTCGACTGGACCGATGGCAAGGCCATGGGCTTGTTCCCGACGGCTACCTTCTCATACCAACTGCCTTTCTACAAGGCCGTGAGCTTCACCTTGGGCTACAGCCACAACTACCGCAACCCCACCTTGAACGACCTCTATTGGTATCCCGGCGGCAACCCCGACCTCCTGCCCGAGAATGGCCGCACCGTCGACTTGGCTGTGAAATACGGCTTGCAAAAAGGACCTTTCAAGCTTGACCTGCGCACAGGTGGCTACTTCTCCAACGTGAAAAACTGGATCCAATGGATGCCGACCTCGTATCGTTTCTGGGTGCCGGAGAATGTGGCCAAGGTCTATGCACGCGGCATCGAGAACCACATCGATGCGGCCTTTGTTAAGGAAAACTGGAAGGTCACGCTGTCGGGCAACTACGTCTTCACCGTCACCACCGACGAGAGCGAGAAAGCCTACGCCCAAGGCACCAACGGCAAACAGCTCATCTACATCCCGCGTCACCACGCCAATTTCTTCCTCAACACCCAGTGGAAGACCTGGAACCTGAGCTACACCGTTGAGATGACGGGTCGCCGCAGCACCTCCTATAATGAACAAGACTTTTTTGCCTACGACCTGCCTTCGTATGTGCTGCACCATGTCGCCCTTGGCAAGCAGATTAAGAAGTTCCGCATCGAGTTGCGCTGCAACAACCTCACTGACAAGGACTACCAGAATGTGATATGGAGGGCCATGCCAGGTAGGAGCTTTGAGGTGATGGTGAACTTTAGGTTTTAGTATAGAGTTTAGAGTTTAGAGTTGGGAGTTGTTCAGTTGTTCGGTTGTTCAGTTTGCAGTTACTAAGACTGATGGTTCATGGCCAACTCCTTGAAATTCGCCAAAGTCATCATACGGGTAGTTTTGTGCTGCTGCAAAGCGAGCAGGTCGGCATCGCCTGAAACAATGTAGTCAGCTGCCACTGTTTCGGCCAACGAAAGTAGATACAAATCCTTGGGGTCTCGAATATCGGATTGAGCTTCACTTTCGATTTTTGCGACATGACAGAACGCATAAATGATACGGAAAAAGTCTTCCAATTCCTCATCATTAATCCTTGAACGGATCTTTGGACGTGAACAGACATCATGAATTTCGTTCAGCAACTCATCACATACGTAAACCTCGAATCGTGTATCCGTCAAAAAACGGCCCATCCATTCGGCCTGATGGCCGATGAGAAACGAAATCCAAATATTGCAATCGAGGATGGCTTTCATTTCCCGTATCTTTCGGCCATGACTTCGTTCAAAATATCCTCTTCGCTGAGTGTGGGATACTTAGGACGGCTTTTCACAAAACGCTCAAGCAATTGCTCTCGGGTTTCAAATTGCCATCCAAACCTATTGATGAGCTCCTGCAAAAGACCCCAATCAGCCATCGGCACATTGATGTAAATTCCTTGTGTGGTTGCGTTGCTTATCATTTTCCATTTAATTACAGATTGCAAAAATACACATTTTTCCCGAAACGTCAAGGGGATAACAAAAAGCAGTTGTTCAGTTTGTAGTTATCAGCTATAGGATAGGGACCATCGTTATCTCACCACTACCTTCTGGACTTTCACGTTCTCGCCGTTGACGAGGCGGAGCACGTACACACCAGTGGGGAATGCTGAATGATAAATGATGAATGAATGTCACGGCTGAACACTTGTCGCCCTAACATGTCGATGACCTGCAGGGTGCCTTCACCGTTGACGATGAGGTTGCCGTCGCTGATGAAGGCAAACACCTCATTGTCGCCATCTGCGTCCTCGCAGATGGTAGCAAACACCAACTTGAAGCGTCTCTCGTAGTCGGTGGTCTTGGCGTAGAAGGTGTACGTGGGCGCAGGAGATTGCGGGTCTTCGCCCGCAATGACGTTCTGGGGGGAGAGCAGGTCGACGTCGTTGCCGGTCATGTTGTCAATGAGGTGGAGGTAGGCGAAGCTGACATCCTCGGTGTTGAAGCTAAGGGTGTAGCTGCCGTTCTTTTCAGCCTTGAAGCTGACGGGCATCTCGCCCATCTCTTCAGCATTGACGATGGCGTAGTCCTCGCCTTCCTGCGGGAAGCAGACCTTGGTGTGGTTAGGATTGAGTTGGAACTTAGGCAGCTGACGGCCTTCGCCGAAGCGGACGATGGCGCGGTCAACAAGTTTGTTGCTGCTCGTGATGTTCAGTGCAAGGTTGGCGCTCTTTTGTCCAGGCTGCGTGGTGCTGAAGGTCATGCTGGCGTCGTTAGCATCTGCGGCTGTGACGAAAATGCCTTCCATGGCGCCAATGGCAGTGGCACTACTTGTTGGAATGAGCCCGCTGCCGTTTTGCAAAGCGTAGTAGTCACGGTCGGCATAAGCGGCCTGTGCGAAGGGGTTGCCAACGAGATTCCAGCCTTTGAACCCTTGAGCATTGTTGTCGTATACCAGTCCCACTTGGCCATTGCCGCTGTATGGTATTCCAGTGAAAGTGAGGGTGGTACCGTTCTTGCTGGCATAGAGGTAGCCTTGTCCGTTGACCAGGTTGAAGGCATTTGCTCTGTAGTTGCGCCATTCCGACGCTTCGCTTTGGTCGAAACGATAGAAGTCGTAGGTGAGGACGACGTCTTCACCTTCCCCTTCATCAGCGGTAATCATGCCGCCCACTGTGGTGGGATTGACATCAGCGGCCAAAGGCGAGGCGATGAGGTAGTAACCGCCTTTTCCGCCTTGGCTGTTAACGTAAGGCTCAATGGTTTTGGTGAGGGTGACGGGGCTGTTTATTGCCGAAATCACAGTGTTGTGGTTGTCTTCCATAGCGAGGGTCCAATTGTTGCCGCTTTGTGTAAGGGTGCCGTGGTCGGCTCCATATTGGAATGCACCGCTGAGGTTGAGGCTCACGATGTCCTCGTTGCCCGCCCAAATGGTGCCGTTGTAAGTGATGCCATCGCCTGTCAAGGAACCATAACCCGTGATGTTGCTCAAGTCGTGGCTGATATCAGTGCCGTTGAGGGTAACGGTAACGCCAGTGTCGCCTGTGACGGTGTGCCGCTCCTTACCTTGGACTACGCCAAGAGCTTGGGTGAAGTAGCTGTTGGTTGTATAAACATAACTATAACCTTGATTAGTATATTTATCGCTTCGTCCAAAAGTGGCGCAACCTTCAGTTGTCGTAGGGATAGCAGCAGGGGCAAACACGCAATTGTTAATGTGGACAGAAGAACAGACTGTGGTCCAAGTTACGAATCCTCTATTTCTTCCCACAAAGCCGCCCCAGCCATTGCAGGTGCCAATAAATTTCCCTGTAAAGGCACAGCCTTCAAAGAAAATACCAGGATGGGAGTTGCGGTCTGCCTCTCCAAGGAAGCCACCGATGCCCCAATCGCCAGCATCGGGATTGGTAGCGGTTATCTCCACGGCACTCACGCAGTTCGTGATATGGCAACCATTGAGGACATAACCGATGAGACCGCCCGACGGGAAATGTCCTACCGACATGGTGCCGGCGAGATTCAGATTCATAAACGATGCATTGTCGACAGTGTTGAACACGGCACATCTTCCGGCTGTCGAGGTGTAATTGACAGTAAGCGTATGACCCGTGCCATCGAAAGTGCCTTTGAAAGGGGCGTCGTTAGTGCCCACCATAGCGGTAACGGGGGTGGTAATGTCCGTTTCAAGATAGACCGTTTTGCCTTCGTAGGTGTTGCCATCGGTCACGCTGGCGGCAAACTCTTCCCAAGTCAAAAAAACATTGTCGGAGGTACGGAGCGGTTTGGGAGGAATATAGGTGAATGTGGTCTTGGGCAGGAAAGATTGTGCCTTGTATTCGACTTCTTCAAGGCTGCTGCTACTCGTTCCGTAGGCAGATACGCCGTACGAAGAGTTGGTTCCACGCCAAATCACATTATTGTGTGAACCCTTGTCGTCATTGTACACGCCTATCAACAGGTTGCCTCCATGGTAAATATAAGGTGTATCGAAGGTGATGGTGTATGCTGCGCCTGCAACTGGCATAGGCAGCGGCGAACCTTGCTTAACCGTTGTGGCACCGCTCATACCGCTATAGCTTTCGTCAAGGGTAGTTCCCGAAACTTCTTTTATGAAAACTGTTTGGTGTGTATTTGCCCATGTGGGATTGATGGTAGTTACAGAGGATGGATAGAAGGTAATGGCGGTAATGATGCCTCGTGTCATATCAGTGAGTTCAGAGGCTGGAATGATGCATTCACTTTTGGTATATTCGTCAAAATTTATACCGCACATGGGAATGTTTGAATTTATTTCTGTGTCATCGCACACAGTCAGCGAGGCAATGCCACTATTCGGCACAACCTTGGATTGGAATTCGTTGAGCTGCATTGCCCACCAACCATCATTTTCCGGTTCCGTTCCCTGAATGTCTGTTACAACGAACTTAAAATACTGATAGGCAGTTGTGCCGGGGTCTTCGAAAAAGAATTCCACGTCTTCCGTGTTATGCGCCAGTATGTTATCGTCAACAGTGAAGGTTGCAAGAGTAACCCAATTGTAGTTGTCGATGCTGGCCTCGATCTTCCAACTCTTGGGGTTACGCCTACTATATTCTTGAGAGTCAGTTCCAGAAGTGATCACATAGCCGACGGGCGTGATAGGCTCTGCGCTATGGAACTGGCAAAAGGCAGGGCTGCTTGCGAAGGTCGACTGTTGCGACACGAGCCATCTGCTGCTTTTGTCATTATCCACCAAGTTACTAGGATGATCATTACCGGTGTCTGTGCCATTTATGAAAGTGTACGACGTGTAAATGGTTTCTTGCGCCCAAGCACTGCCCGAGAGCAAGGCGAGCATCAAGAAAAGAAATAAAGATCTTTTTTTATTGTTTCTAAATATATTTGTTAGTATTTAGTTGATTATCAAAATATTTCTATCCAAATTTTGCTAAAAAGTGCCTCAAAAGTAGGTGCAAAAGTACGAAATAAATCAATTATTGTTGTCCGCAAATATTCAATGAGTTGTAAGTAGCCATGTCATCCTTCGGCAAGGCTCAGCAGCCATGTCATTCCAACGTTGGTATTCTTTCTGCCCATGTCATCCCCGCGCTGGCAGGTGTGGAGGCGGGGATCTATGGGCAGAAAGCACGGCCATGTAAGGAGGTGCTTTCCGATGTGGCTTGGCAAAACGTTTCGCTGCAATGGCTTGAAAAGGTCAGGACCGACTTGCGCGACCTGGTGAAGTTCCTTTTGGGCGACAAGAAGAAATGGTTTGTGGTCGACATTGACGATGTCATCAGCGAGGAAGGAGAGGTCGAGGGCGTGACGCCGAAGGTCAGCTATAGGCAGCGTGTGATGGATTTCCTTGCCAACAACAGACATTTGCCCGTGTTGGACAAGATTTACAACATGGAGAAACTGGAAGACCGCGATTTCCGCGAGTTGCAGCGCATCCTTTGGGAAGAATTGGGCAGCAGGGACGACTACAACCATTACACCCAAGGCAAGATGTGTGGCGACAATGTGGCCGTACTTATCCGTTCGTTGATTGGTGTTGACAGAAAGGTGGCCATGCAGCGTTTCGGTAGCTTCATCTCGGGCATTGAACTCAATTCGGAGCAAGAAGAGTTCTTGATGACCGTGATTAGTTATGTGTGTGAAAACGGCGACATTACCAAGGAAATTGTGGTGAACGACCCGCCTTTTGACGAGAGGTTAGATGTCTTCAGTGCCTATATGATTCCCTTGGCAAGGTACATCGAAAACATTCATAATGTGGTGATTCCATTGTATCCTGTCAATGAAAACGAGGTTTCAATGGCGGCACATAAGTGATTTGTATATGCAGGAGTTAGGATTGAACCGAGTCCTGAAAGGACGACCCTACTTCACCCCGATATGCAATGTCGGGTTTTTATTATAAGACGGAATAATGATAAGCCGCAGCCATAGATGCCCGCCATCGCGCATTTCAGCGTCGGCATGACATGGCTGCTGGACCCTAATTCACCCCGATATGCAATGTCGGGTTTTTATTATAAGACGGATTAATGATAAGCCGCAGCCATAGATGCCCGCCACCGTACAAGCCAGCGTCGGCATGACATGGCTGCTGGACCCTATCTCACCCCGATATGCAATGTCGGGTTTTCATAATAAGACGGATTAATGATAAGCCGCAGCCATAGATGCTCGCCATCGCGCATTCCAGCGTCGGCTTGACATGGCTGCTGGAGTCACGTCTTACTTCAAATCAATAAACGGCACCGAGTTGCCGAGCATGTATTGGGGCATCTTGCCGTCCCACTTCTGCACGGCTTCATAGTTCACCAGTTTGGGGTTGCTTTCCAATGCAGCTGCCTTGATGCTCATGGCCTCGGCCTCGGCTTGGGCCTTGATTTTGGTCTGCTTGGCCTGCTCCTCCACTTGTATGGTGACGTTCTTGGCCTTCAGGGCGTTCTGCTCGGCCACCTGTTTCTCTTTGATGGCGGTCTCGAAGTCGTCGTCGAAGTCGATGTTTGTAATCTGAAACTGGATGTTCATGAAGTAGTTGCTGTCCAAGGTCTGGCGCAGTGTCTGTTCAATCTCGCGGCGCACAGCATCACGGTTCTCAACGATTTCGGTGGCCGCAAAGTTGCCGAAGCTTTGTTTCATGGACGAGCGGATGAAGGGCACCACGATGCGGTTGTGGTAGTCGTCGCCGACGTTTTTCATCAGCTTGCTGACGTTCTCGCGCACCAGGTCGTAGTTGATGGTGTATTCCACCTCCGAGGTCTGGACGTCCTTGGTGTAGCTGTTCTCCTTGCCGTCGTGTTTCTTCTGTTGCACGTTCACACGTTTGATGGTTTGGATGAATGGGATCTTCATGTGAAGGCCGTCGCCAATGACCTCGTCACTCATCTTGCCGAAGGTGGCGAGCACCCCGCGCTCCGTCGAGCGGATGGTGTAGAACGAGGAGAAGAACACCAAAATGGCTAATAGTCCCAAAACGCCCCAAAGGATGAAACGTCCGATTTTCTTACTGTTGGGGTTGATGTTAATGTTAGTGTACGGTTGATTCATTTTGCTGTTGTTTTAAGTTTTGGCAAAAATACATATTTTTCGGAAATGTGTTCTCTTTTTCGGAAATAGAAATGTTGTAATCGGAAATCATAACGCGTTGGAAATCAAAGTGCAGGTTTTCCAAAAGTTTGTAATGCCCATAAGACTATGATTTTGAGTGAAAATTTGCCATATTTTTGCAGCCGAAATCTCAAAACCACATCGGTTATGCAAACGAAAAAGCAAATTCTCAGAAAAATGGTGGCTCCGATGCTTTTTGGAGTCATGTTGATGCTGTTCACGGCCTGCCCACGCAGCAAAACCACCTATGTCGATTTGGGGCGCATCCCCGAGCAGTATCTGGCCACCGTGCCTTACCGAAACGGCGACGTGTTCCGTATGCAGCACGAGAGCGACCGCACCGTCATCGACTTCACCGTGTCGCGCCACCGCCAAAAGGAAACGGGCTTCGACTATATGTATGAAAAGTACAAGCCCGCCCCCAACTGCATCTATGAATATGAGTCAGACATCACCAAATGCACGCCTAACTACCCGATTTTCAACGTGGAAATCGAATTCTCCAACCGGTATATGGCTTTCGAGGAAGAAGGTGGGCAAAACTATGCGAAACGCGCCACAATTTTTGCTGTAGGAAGCGCACGGTTACCGCTCATCGGCGAAGACACATCCAACTATGAAATGCTTGACTCCCTGAAAGTTAATGGACGCTATTACCACGATGTCTTCAAGCTGAAGTCGGAACTTGTTGATTATTACGAAGAAGAAGGCTCCATCCACGCCGATACCTATTATTATAATTATGAAAATGGCTTGCTCGGAGTTGTTATGTCTAACGGTGAAAAATATTGGCTCTATGAAGAATAAATTGTTGATTTTGATGGTATTGTCATTTGTTATGTCCTCTTGTGTAAAGACCAAGACCTATCGCGTGAACGATGCCAACCGTGATTGGTTTGCCGACAGCACGAATTGCTACTTCACGATGCAGGACGACAACGGCATCCATCAGTCGTTCAGATTTGCCCTTGCCAATTCCTATACGACCGAAACGGGAACCACCATTCTTTTCATCCCTACGGAAAAGGGTGAATATGAGCACATTGAACAGAGCGGGGCGAACTCTTACGGCACATTAAGGGTTTCACCCACGATTTCCGCCTACAAGTGGGTGGAGTATTCGGATATTAATGAGTTCAGGCTGTACTTTAACGAAGCTGTTTATGTGATGGGCATTGACGGGAACTTGTTCTATCCCGATAGCGATAAAAGATACAAATGTTATGAATCTGGTTACGATAACGCTATGGATTACACTGCGGAATATCTTGATTCCTACACGGTTAGCGAAAAGACCTATCAAGGTGTGATGCACCTCAAACTCATAGATGTTGCCTATCCGCAAACCAAAAATTTCCCTACAGAAATCTATTACGCCAAGCATTATGGCCTGATTCAATGCACCTTGGACGACAAACTGACTTTGTATCGCTTGCCAGATTGAATTTAAAACACGAATTATCAGAAATTTATCACGAAATCGAAGATTGGCTCAGCCGAATCGGAGATTTCGACGAAGTCAATTTCTTCATAAATTATTGTTTTTGAAAATTCGTGTCCAATTCATGGCAATTCATGTTATAAATCATGCGGAGAATTTCTCCGCTTTTTGTGTTGATGTAAGGGGAATTTGTGTATCTTTGCCTCTTCATATTAAGACGAATACAAAATACTTAAAACAATGGATAACAGACTATTAGATAACAAACTCCCTTATTTGGTGGCCGACATGAACCTGGCCGCTTGGGGACGTAAGGAAATTGAAGTGTCGGAACACGAAATGCCTGGCCTGATGTCGCTGCGCAAGAAATATGGCGACACGAAACCGCTGAAGGGCGCCAAGATTATGGGCTCGCTGCACATGACCATCCAAACGGCCTGCCTAATTGAGACTTTGGTGAAGTTGGGGGCTACGGTGCGCTGGTGCTCGTGTAACATTTACTCCACGCAAGACCACGCTGCGGCGGCCATCGCCGAAACGGGCACTTCCGTCTTCGCTTGGAAAGGCGAGACCCTCGAAGACTATTGGTGGTGCACCAAACGCGCCATCACTTTCCCCGATGGCACGGGTCCGGACTTGATTGTCGATGATGGCGGCGATGCCACCTTGCTGATTCACAAAGGCTATGCCTGCGAAAATGATCCCAAACTCCTTGATGCACCCACGGGCAGTGCCGAGGAAGCCGCATTGATGAGCGTCATCAAGGCCACCTATAAAGAGAATCCGACCTTCTGGCACACGGTTGTGGCTGGCTGGAAGGGTGTTTCGGAAGAGACCACCACAGGCGTACACCGTCTGTACCAAATGCACGAGCGCGGTGAGTTGCTCGTTCCCGCCATCAACGTGAACGACTCGGTGACCAAGTCGAAGTTCGACAACCTCTATGGCTGCCGCGAGTCGTTGGCTGATGGCATCAAGCGCGCCACCGACGTGATGATTGCCGGTAAGGTAGTCGTGGTTTGTGGTTACGGTGAGGTGGGCAAGGGCTGCTCTCACTCGATGAAGAGCTACGGTGCCCGCGTACTCGTCACCGAAATCGACCCCATCTGCGCCTTGCAAGCTGCCATGGAAGGCTTCGAAGTCACGACGATGGAGGAGGCCGTCAAAGAAGGCAACATCTTTGTGACCACTACAGGTAACTGTGACGTCATCACGCTGGAGCACATCCTGCAGATGAAAGACCAGGCCATCGTGTGCAATATCGGCCATTTCGACAACGAAATCCAGGTGGATCGCCTCGAAAAGACCGAGCATCTGAAGGAGAAAATCAACATTAAGCCGCAAGTCGACAAGTATGTCTTCGACGACGGTCATTGCATCTTCCTGTTGGCCTCGGGTCGACTGGTCAACCTTGGTTGCGCCACGGGTCACGCCAGTTTCGTGATGAGTAACTCGTTCACCAACCAGACCTTGGCCCAGATGGACCTCTGGGAGAAGCGAGGACAATATAAAGTAGGTGTGTATTGCCTGCCGAAGTATTTGGACGAGGAAGTCGCCCGCCTGCACCTTGAGAAGATTGGCGTGAAGCTGACCAAGCTCACGCAGAAGCAGGCCGACTACATCGGTGTGCCCGTTGAGGGACCTTACAAGTCGGACATCTACCGTTATTAATGTGATTTGTCTTTTGAAGTCTTTGTGACTTTCAAACGTTTATTGGGAGCGATGCCTTGGGTGTTGCTCCCTTTTGTTTTATCTTTCTCAGCGATGATGATGAAGGCGGCGTCGCCGTAGGTGTTGTAGATTTGGCGTTTCTTCAAGTCGCGAATCGTCGATGGGAACTGTATCTCGATGAATTGGTTGTTCTTTCTGTCGTGTGTCACTGTGGCTTGTGTTTTCTCTTGGGTGATTTCGAGTCCGGTTTCTCCATCGAACCACCTCACAACATATTGCGTCCCAACATCTTGTTTGCTAATGGGCAAGATGATGGTGTTGCTTTTTGAGCAAGGTCGAGGCTTCTTTTCTTCGTCCAAAGTGTAGACGTAGCCTTTCGTGTCGACTTTGGCATCGGTGATGAAATGTCCTTTTGAAATTGATTTGTCGGTGAGGCGGCGCAAGGCTTGGTAGCTGAAGGCAGTGTCTTGGCACCAGCCGTAGAGCGTGTCTTCGTCGGCACTGGAAAGATAATAGGTCTCAATGCCGTTGGGGCATACCAAAGAGCTCTTGTTTGTCGAGACGGTGGTATGAGGGGTGAAAGAGTCGGGGAGGAGCGGTAAGTTTTTGCTGTAGGCCAACACGGGTGCATAGATGCGAAGCAAGTCCCTGTCGCGAAGGTAGCTCCATAACCAGATGGAGCCGGGGCCCATCGTGCCCGAAAAGAGCGAAGCCCAAATGCAGTTGTGCGTGTCGAATCCAAACGGATCTTTGTCTTGGTATTTCGGGGGAGCGGATTGCCCGAAACCGAACTCTCCGCAGAAGATGGGTTTGTCGGGGTAAAGAGGATGATAAGTTGCGAATTTGTCGAATAATTGCTTGGTGCGTTGCTCCGAGGACTTGGCCTTTTGGATGTTGCCGTAGTTGTGGAATTGCACGATGTCGAGGTTTTTGTAGAGCGCACCCCCGATGTAGTCTTTTTCGGAAAAAGGGCCAAGTGAGGTGCTGACAAGGTGTTTGAAGGGGTCGATGGAGCGTACATAGTCGGCCATCTCCTCGTGCCACTTGACGATGTTGGCGTGGAACGACGCTTCTGGTTGGCCGTCGGATGGGATGTTGTTGACCTCGTTCCATAACTCCCAACAAACGATATTGGTGGCATACCCCCAACGTGCAACGATGTAGCGGACCAGGTTTTTGGCAATCCTTTTGGCCTCTTTGTCGGTGAAGAACATCGTGGGCGACTTCAATCCGAGCACGGTGTTGTAGGGGTTATTGTCCCATCGGCATGAACTCTGGTGCATGTTGCCAAAGTCACCAAATGAGAACAAGCAGGGCATGACGTTGATGCCTTTCTCTGCTGCGTAGGCAATGATATGGTCGAGTTCGGCAGCGTCTTTTTGGTTGAGTGACGAGTCAAAATAAACAGTAGGCTTTTTGCCGTTCATCTGCGTGAATTCCGGCCCATAAAGCGAAAGGTATTGGTAGCGGGTGAGCCAAATGCGCATATAGTTGGCACTTCCAGCCATTTTGTCGATATAATGATTATAGTCGTAAATGCCTTTGGGATAAGCACTTGAACCTTTGTATTCGTACCATGCCACATTGGGTCCGATGGGGTAGAATGCTTGATACTCCGACTTGCCGTTCTGCATCACCTCGCGTTTCAGGTATCTCGTGTTGGCCTTTCTGATGAAACCTGGTGCGCTACCTACCGACCTGCATTCAAAAGTGGTAGGGTAGTTGTCGCTTGCCGAAAGGGTGGTCTTGCCTTTGCGGTCGATGGCATGGAGGCTGAAACTCCATTTTCCTGCCTGGTTGGGCGTGAATCTCACACGCCAACCCTTGTCGCGACTTGCTGATGCCACTTCATAGTCGTCTTTCTGTTGGAAGGTATACCCTTCGTAATAGAACCCATTGACCTTGAAGGTTTTGCCGTCAGGCGCCATGAATTCTGCGTACACATCGATGACTTCGGGGTCGTAAGGATTGTCGTATTTCCCCAGTTGGAACGACATCTCGAATAAACTAAAGACATCCACGGAGCTTGGCAATGAAAGGTTGGTGATGGCCGGTTGGGCGTAAACGAAGGCGCACCAAAGTGTAATCAAGGAGACGAAAAAAGTTTTCCCCATGGCGTTAGGTATTATTTCGGAGCAAAAGTAATAAAAATCCTAATCAATTCTTGTTGGCAAGGTTTTGATGTGGGTAAAAATTGTATCTTTGCGAACAAAATTGCAGTGTGATGACTGCAAGAAAACGAGTGTCAAAACAGAACAATGAAAATTGCAGTCAATACACGCTTGTTGCTGAAAAACAAGTTGGAAGGTATCGGTTGGGTGGCATACGAAACCTTGCGCCGCATGGTGAAGGACCATCCTGAGGTGGAGTTCTACTTCCTCTTCGACCGCGAGCCCGACCCGATGTTTGTCTTCGGCGACAATGTGAAACCCATAGTGCTGTTCCCTCAGGCACGGCACCCCTTCCTCTTCATCTGGTTCTTCGAGTTCTCGGTGAAGAAAGCCCTGAAGCAAATCCAGCCCGACCTGTTCTTCTCGCCCGACGGCTACCTTAGCCTTCGCTCCGATGTGCCACAAGTGGCTCAGTTCCATGACCTTAACTTTGAGCATTTTCCAAAGGACATGCCGAAGATACATCTTTGGCACTACAAGACTTTCTTCCCTCGTTTTGCCCGTAAAGCTATACGTATCGTGACGGTGTCGGAGTTCTCGAAACAGGACATCGTGGAATGCTATGGCATTGAGCCCGAGAAGATTGATGTGGCCTATAACGGTGTGAATGAGAGGTTTGCGCCGATTTCTGAAGAGGAGCAGGAAAGGATAAGAGCCCATTATACCAACGGGAATCCTTATTTCATGTTCGTTGGTTCGTTGCATCCGCGCAAGAACCTGGCACGACTGTTCACGGCATTCGACTTGTTCAAGAGCCAGACACCTTCCAATGTCAAGTTGTTGATTGTAGGGGAGAAGCGTTGGTGGTCGGAGCCTATCGAGCAGGCTTACAGCCAGATGCGTTTCAAGGACGAGGTGGTCTTTGCCGGTCGTTTGAGTGCCGAGGACTTGCATCTGGTGACGGCAGCGGCTCTCGCTTCGGTGTATGTGTCGTATTTCGAGGGCTTTGGCATCCCGATTCTGGAGGCGTTCAAGTGTGAGACGCCCGTCATCACCTCCAATGTGACTTCCATGCCCGAGGTGGCGGACGATGCAGCTTTGCTCGTCGATCCCTTCAGCGAGGCCTCCATTGCCGAAGGCATGACGGAAATGCTTGACGAGAACGTACGCGAGTCGCTTATTGAGAAGGGCAGGGAACGTGTCATGGATTTTTCGTGGGATAAAGCAGCGAATGCTATTTGGAATTCATTAATGAAAGCTATAGAAAAATAACAGATATGGAAAACATCATCATGTATCCGGCCGACAACGAAAAGGAAGCTGTGGACTGGAAAGCAATACAAGGACAACATATAACTGCAGTAAAACGCAACATATTGGTGCTAGGCTCAGGAGGAAGAGAACATGCCTTGGCATGGAAGCTGGCCCAAAGCGAAGGTGCCCATGTCTTCATTGCTCCAGGCAATGCCGGAACAGCTCAAGTTGGCGTGAATGTGAATATAAAACCTTCTGATTTTGAAGCTGTAAAAGACTTCTGCTTAAAGCAAGAGATTAATCTTGTTGTGGTAGGTCCAGAGCAGCCTTTGGTGGATGGCATCGTCGACTTCTTCAAAGGTGATGCCGAGCTGAAAGGAGTGAAGATTATCGGTCCCGACAAGCAAGGCGCCCAACTGGAAGGCAGCAAGGCGTATGCCAAGGACTTCATGGAGAAGTATGGCGTGCCGACGGCGAAGTGCTTCAAAGTCAACAAGGACAACCTCAACGAAGGCTATAAGTTCCTTGAGAGTGTGAAAGCACCTTACGTGCTGAAAGCCGACGGTCTGGCGGCAGGCAAGGGCGTGTTGATTCTCAACGACTTGCAAGAATCCAAAGACGAACTCGGCAAGATGCTTGACGGCAAGTTTGGTGCGGCTTCAGCCACAGTGGTCATCGAGGAGTTCCTGAAAGGCATCGAAGTGTCTGTCTTTGTGCTGACCGACGGCGAGCATTATGTGTTGCTGCCCGAAGCGAAGGACTACAAGCGCATCGGCGACGGCGACCAAGGTCTGAACACGGGCGGCATGGGTGCCGTCTCGCCGGTCCCGTTCTGCACACCTGAGTTCTTGAACAAGGTGGAGGATCGCATTGTGAAGCCGACCCTCAAGGGCTTGAAAGCCGAAGGCATCGACTATAAAGGCTTCATTTTCTTGGGTTTGATGAACGATGGTGGCAATCCTTACGTGATTGAGTACAACGTGCGCATGGGCGACCCTGAGACCGAGGCCGTGATGACCCGCATCGAGGGCGACTTCGCCGACCTGCTCATGGCTTGTGCCGACGGTCGTCTTGACGAGGTGCATTATGCCAAGAGCGACAAGACGGCAGTCACGGTGATGATGGTCTCTGGCGGCTATCCTGAAGCCTATAAGAAAGGCATGATAATGAGTGGGTTGGACAATTTGAAGGACGTTGTTGCCTTCCATGCCGGCACAGCATTTGATGCCGAAAAGAACGTGGTCACGGCAGGTGGCCGTGTCATCGCGGTGACGGCTCACGGCGCTTCGATTGAAGAAGCGAGGAGCATCGCATATCGGGAAGTAGAGAAGATTCATTTTGAAGGTATTAACTATCGCCACGACATTGGGCTTGACTTGATGAGGATGCAATGATTAAGTTTTTCAGACAGAGCTATGCCATTCAGTATGTGGTGATTGCCTTGATGGCCATTGCCCTATGGATACCGGCTTTTGTGTCAGGGAAGTTGACCATGGGTTTGGGCGAACCTGTGACCCCGATTTTTAACCTGGTGGACCGACTTCTAGACTTTTCTCCTTTTGTCCAACATATCTTTGCCTTTGTCTTGTTGGTGTTTGAGACCCTGCTCTTCAACGCGATAATGGTGAAGAACCAGATTGTGGGCAAGGTGAGCACCATGGGCGCTTTTGTGTTTGTCCTGCTGATGAGTATGACAGAAACACAAACGAATTTCTATCCTTTTGCCTTGTCTGTGTTTTTCATATTGTTGGTAATCAGCAATCTATTTGACTCCTATTTGATGCCTAACGCCGAAATGAACCTTTTGAAGGCAGGGGCGTATCTTGCTTTGGCCTCCATGTGTTACTTCCCATCCATTGTTTTGATGTTTTGGGTAATGATCGTTCTGCCTATCGCTAAAAAAGGTTCCCTTCGCTTGCAACTGATTCCAATTGTCGGATTTCTGTTTGTCTATTTCTTTTATTTCGTCGGTGTCTTCTTGTTTGGCGATTTCCCAAGCATGTGGTTAGGGTATAAGGAGTATCTCTCTGTGCTGCACTTCTCTGTTGGTGGCTTTAACTTGAAGACTATCATATTGTTGTCACTTTTGTTGATAGCTACGGTATTCCTTTTCTTTGGCGGCAATAATTCTGGTTTCGAGAAGACTATTGCAGTGAGAATCAAGATTTCAATGACCACGATTATGGTTTTCTTTGGCGTGCTCCTCCTTTTTGTGACAGGCAATGTGTTGATGAATGGGCTGATTTTCATCGTCTTATCTATTCTGATTTCCTATGCTTTCTCTTACATGGGGAATACGGGTTGGGCCAATATGTTCCTGACCTTGTTTCTCCTAATGGTCTTTGCCAATCACTACTACTTTAGATTTTTGTAAGTTATGGGACTGATGACACATTATTCCGATAAGGTTGAGGCGGGATGCGATGAGGCTGGCCGTGGTTGTTTGGCGGGTCCCGTTGTGGCAGCGGCAGTAATCTTGAAACAAGATGCGGATTACCCCGAACTGAATGATTCCAAACAACTGACTGAAAAGAAAAGGATGCAGCTCCGTGAACTGATTATGCAGGAGGCTTTGTCCTATGGGATAGGCATCGTTTCTGCTCAAGAGATAGATGAAATCAATATTCTAAATGCTTCATTTTTAGCGATGCATAGGGCATTGGATGAACTATCACTTGAACCAGAGTTATTGTTGATTGATGGCAACCGTTTTAATCCGTATAAGAAGGTGAAGCATGTTTGCATCGTGGGTGGCGACGCCAAATACCAATCCATTGCAGCGGCTTCCATCTTGGCCAAGACCACGAGGGACATGTTGATGGAACAATATGGTGAGCAATATCCCGTTTACAATTGGAAAAAGAACAAAGGTTATCCCACACAACAACACAAGCAAGCCATAGCTGACTATGGTACCACACCCCTGCATCGCATGACTTTCAACATGGCCATTCAGTTAAAGTTGGACTTGAAATGAATTAAAGAAAATAATTTGAAAATTAAGTATTTACATATTATTCTATTGCTTCTGGCTATTCTTTGTCCTGTGGTCAGTTTGAGGGCACAAGTCGCACTGCCCGACGAGGAATGGAGAGAGGTCGATTTTAAGGATACGGCGTTGATTTCATCGCAAGCCTTTAGCGCAAAGATGGTGGATTATTTGTTTCGGACGACAACCGATGGCGACATGAAGCGTTTTGACAGCCTTTCCATGATCAGCATCTCCAATATCCTTGAAAGAGCCAAGGTAAATATGCGGGTTTACGAGTATGTTTTGGACTTCATGTTGAATGGATATACCAATATGGGAAGGACGCAAGTGGTTGATTATCTTTTGAATTATCCAATGCTAACTGAAGGAGAGGTTTCAGTTGAGGAAGGCTATAGATTGGATTCCATCACTGCGCCGTATCAGTTGGTGAAAGTTGGTGCCAAGGCTCCTGATTTTATGGGAGTTGGCATCGAAGGCGAGACCTATCAGTTGTATCGGTCGGAGGCAAAGCGTGTTCTTGTCGTGTTTTGGTCGATGGACTGTGAGTATTGTCATGATTTCTTGACAAAAATACGAAGACATCTTGATTTGAAGTCTGATTACGAGCTGGTTACCTTTGCGTTGGCCGATAGTCAGGAGGAGGTGGCTGAAACGGTAAGGCAAATGCGTTTGCCAGGTCATCATTTCTATGATTCGTTGCGATGGGAAAGCAAGGCTTTTTTGGACTATCACATCACTTCTACTCCTACGGTTTTCCTGTTGGATGCCGAGAAAAACATAGTTTGTAAGCCTTATGACTGGGATGAACTAAAACTTTATATTAAATCGAATAAATAATTAAAAATTATAGTGTTATGAAATGTAGATTTTGTTTGTTGATGGCTTTTATGGCTTTGGGCTTAGGTTCTGTTTTCGCCCAAGATGCCGAAAGCCGTTGGGTGGATTCGGTGTATAACAGCTTGACTTTAGAGCAAAGGGTTGGGCAGCTGATTTGTATGCGCGCCAACCAGCCGAGCAAGCCTTTTTATGAGGATGTAGCAAAATACATCAAGAAGTACAACATCGGAGGCGTATGTTTCTTCCGTGCTGATGCGGATGCTCAGGTGCGAAAGACCAACGAATGGCAGGCCATGGCAAAGACCCCGCTGATGGTTTCCATTGATGCGGAATGGGGTTTGGCCATGCGCGTGAACAAGACTTTGGCCTATCCCTATCAGATGACCTTGGGCGCCATCGCCGACGATGAACTGATTTATGAGATGGGGCAACAGGTGGCTGAACAATGCCAACGCATGGGCATTCATGTCAACTTTGCTCCAGTGGCCGATGTTAACTCCAATGCGGCTAATCCGATTATCGGAATGCGTAGCTTTGGCGAGAATCCGCAGGCTGTGGGCGAGAAAGCCTCTGCATACGCTCTCGGCATGCAGAGCAAGGGCTTGATTACCACGATGAAACACTTCCCAGGTCACGGCAACACGTCTACTGACTCGCACCTGACCTTGCCCACTGTAACCCGTACGATGGAAGAGGTGCACGACATCGAGTTGGCGCCTTTCCGTTATATGATTGAACAAGGTGCGAATGGCGCGATGGTAGGCCATCTTTATTTTCCGGCCATTGAGAAGGTGAAAAACACGTCGTCCTCGTTGTCGTATGGCGTGGTCACCGAGCTGCTTAAGCAGGATATGGGTTTTGAAGGCCTGATTTTCACCGATGGCCTCGACATGAAGGGTGTGTCGGAGAAGGTGCGCAATGATAGTGTGCCGTATGTGGCCTTCATGGCAGGCAATGATGTCTTGATTCTACCTTCTAACGTGCCTTTCGCCATCAAGACCATCAAAGCGGCTGCGGAACGCGACCCTAATGCGGCGGCAAGAGTGGAAGAGAGCTGCAAGAAAATCCTGCGCTATAAGTATCGTGCCGGACTCAATCATTATAAAGCCGTGTCGACTGATAACCTGATGACGGACTTGAAAAAGAAATCATACACCGACCTGCGTCAGCAACTATATGATGAGGCCGTCACTTTGTTGCGCAATGACAATCAGGTGATTCCGCTGGACAACAACAAGAAAATCGCGGTAGTGACGATAGGAAATGCCAAAAATGATGTGAATAACGGACTTGTGGAACGCGGCTATAGCACGACCTCTTTTGTCACGAGTAAAGATGAGATCGCGAACAAGTCGACAGACTGGCTGAAGAAACTGGAAAAGTATGACTTGGTGGTGGTCAGCATCGAGAAGACATCGATGTTTGCCAACAGCAACTACGGCATCAATGAGGCAACTGTGAAGTTCTTCAACCGTTTGGTGGCCCAGAACGACGTGATTCTCAATTTGTTCGCTTGTCCTTACGCTTTGGATATGTTCCGTATCAACAACAGCGTAAAGGCTGTAGTGGTTGGCTATCAAGATGAGGTGCCGGCAGTAGATGCAGTGGTGCGTCTGCTTGTGGGCGAATTGGAGCCTCATGGAACACTGCCTGTTTCGGTCAACAAATTCAAGTGTGGTGATGGCATTGTGGTCAATGCACCCGTAAAGAAAGCGCATGTACTACCCTCAAAAGAAATGCCTGGCAAGGCCTTGCCTTCGGTAGGACAACAGATTCATAATGTGCAGCCTATGCCGTTGCCGACGGCTGAAATGGATCCGAAATATGAACATCGTCTTGATTCTGTCGCCAAGTCAGGAATCAGGAATGGGGCTTATCCGGGTTGCCAGATTGTCGTTATGAAAGATGGAAATGTGGTTTATGACAAGTGTTTTGGAAATTTTACCTACGGAGGCGGCCATAAGGTGCAGGCCGATGACCTCTACGACATTGCCTCATGCACCAAAATTTTCGCTTCCACGCTGGCCGTCATGAAGTTGTACGATGACGGGCTGATCGACCTGAACAAGACTTTAGCCGATTTTTTCCCCTATCTAAAAGGCAAGGCGCACGGTAAACTCAAACTCATCGACATTATGACGCATCAGGCTGGGTTGAAGGCTTGGGTGCCATTCTACAAAGTGACAGTCGACGAGAATGGTCCGATGCCTGAGTTTTACAGTGATGAGATGGACGAAAGCCATACTATCAGAGTGGCGGAAAACCTTTTCCTTGTCAATGACTATGTGGACCAGATTTTCGATTCTGTGGCAAAGACGCCTTTGGGGAAAAAGAAATACTTGTATAGCGATATGGGCTTTTATTATATGCCTAAGATAGTGAAACTGATCACCAACCAGAGCATCCAGGATTATTTGAACGAGAAGTTTTACTTTCCAATGAACCTTTCCCATATCTGTTACCAGCCGTTGCAGCACTTCACTCGCGATCAGATTGCCCCGACGGAAAACGACACTGTGTTTCGCCGTCAGTTGATTTGGGGTGATGTTCACGACCAAGCTGCAGCCATGTTTGGTGGCGTCTCGGGTCATGCAGGGTTGTTCTCCAATGCTCGTGACTTGGCCGTTCTCATGCAGATGTTTCTCGATGAAGGCACCTATCAAGGCGTACAGTATTTGAAACCTGAGACAGTGCGATATTTTACCAAGGCTCCTTTTGCTGCAAGCAACGACAACCGTCGCGGCATTGGTTTTGACAAGCTTCCCATCAACAAGAAAGGCACTTGTACGGCATCTAAGTTAGGCTCTATGAAAGGCTATGGACATACTGGCTTTACGGGTACTTTCGTGTGGGCTGACCCTGAAAACAAGACTGTTATCGTGTTCCTTTCCAATCGCGTCTATCCCGATGCAGAGCCTAACAAATTGGTGCGGCAGGGCACCAGAACAGCTTTGCATGATATTCTGTATGAGGCTTATCCCTTGTCAGAATGAATGTCGTGGGAGAAATTGAGGACTTTTTTTTAAGGTAATGGTTTTTTTCACTACCTTTGTGCCTTAATTTCGAAAACGACAAATATTTTTTAATATGAAGAATGACACTTATTTTCCCAGTATGCTTCCTGCCGAAGAACTTGCGCAGTTGAAGTACATCCCAACCCTTCCCGAATTTGTAACATGGATTGAGCAGAAATGGACCGACCTGCCTTGCTTATCCGATACCGTTAATACATTGAACTACGGTCAAGTATGCGATATTGTGGCACGCAAACGCGCCTTGCTCTGCGACATGGGCTTGCAAAAAGGCGACAAGGTAGCCATCATCGACAATACCACTGTGGAAGCCGTGGAAATGTTTCTTGCCGTCACATCGGCGGGCTTCGTGGCCATCAATCTGCCTTCGCAGTTGCCCCCTCAGGCCATCGTTGGATGCTGCATGAAGTTTGGTGTGAAGGTGCTTGCCGCTGGCAAAGACTTTATGGATGCCGTGAAAGATGCGCCTTGCAAAGTGATTGCTATCACGGATTGTGCCGACCATACGGCTCCTGTCGCTACGGTCGACAAGAACGATCCAGCCGCCATTTTCTTCACGGGTGGCACGACGGGCGCTCCCAAGGGTGCCGTTCTGCCTCACAGGGCTTTGATGCGTGGCGCTTTGAACGGCGTTTACGCTCCTGGACATCAGTTGGGCTGCCATCGTTACGCATGTGTGTTGCCGCTCAGCCATGTGTTTGGATTGGTTAGAAGCACTTTGTCTGTGTTGTTCGAAGGTGGAGCATGGTATGCAGCCGCCAACACCAAGGAGACCATCACCAAGTTCCCGATGATCAAGCCGACTTGCCTCGTTGCCGTTCCAGGCATTTGCGAAATCTTGCTGGGTCTCGTCAAGATGTATGGCGCGCCTTTCCTCGGCGGGAACCTGAAGTTCATCATCTCTGGTGCAGCCAATGTGCCTCCGAAACTCATCGGCGAGTTCGATAAATTGGGTATCAGCCTGTTTGCAGGTTATGGCATGACAGAAGGTGCCAACCTTACCACGGGTAACATCGATGTCGTGGCCAAACCCACCTCAGTCGGTAAGCTGTATCCCGAGCAAGAAGCCAAGGTGGTCGACGGCGAGTTGTGGTATCGTGGCGACAATGTGTTCCTCGGCTACTATGGTGACCCCGAAAAGACCGCTGAGACCCTCACTCCCGATGGTTGGGTGAAGACGGGTGACCTCGTTCGTTTCGACGACGAAGGCTATATGTACATCGTAGGCCGTATCAAGAACCTCATCATTCTTTCCAATGGCGAGAAT
The DNA here is from genome assembly GCA_900317155.1 of uncultured Bacteroidales bacterium. Taxonomy (GTDB): domain Bacteria; phylum Bacteroidota; class Bacteroidia; order Bacteroidales; family F082; genus Limimorpha. Next base: position 85,330 of record ONFO01000005.1, on the reverse strand, counting down.
GTCAGCCCTGAAAGCATCGAAGAGCCGTTCTACAAGGATAGCAAACTGCGTGACTGCCTCGTCAAGGAAGACGAAGTGGATGGACGTCAGGTGATTGCCATCGAGATTCTTCCGCGCATGGAAGAGTTTGGCAATGAGCCTTGGGAAGTGGTGGAAGCCTATTTCAAGGACCTTGTCGGAAAAGTCAATGCCACGTTGCCCACAACCCACCAGGTCGGCAAAATCACTGTGCGCAAGGAAGACTTCAAGCGTACGGGTGCCATGAAAGTCTCACGCAATTAACTTACGCCATGGAAAGAGAAACCATTTTGAACGAACTGAAGGAAATCTTGATACTCATCAAGCCTTCAATGGATTTGGCGAAGGTCACAGAGGAATCACAACTCGTGCGTGATGTTGGGCTCGACTCGCTGACTATTTTGCTGCTGAGCCTGGCTATCGAGAACAAGTTCGGTTTCAAGTTTGATGGCAACCCGAAGTTTACTACGGTAGGAGAGGTGATCGACTATATCAGTTCAAACACAACGCGTTAGCCTATGTCAATCCAAATTATAAAGGTGGAAAGTCACAAGCAGCTGAAAAAGTTTGTGACTTTCCCCCTCAAACTATACAAAGACTGTGAGAACTGGGTGCCGGCCTTGGAAGGCGATGAATACGACACGTTCAACCCAGAGAAGAACGGCGCCTACGACTTCTGCGAAGCCGATTGCTTCTTAGCTTATCGTGGCGATGAGATAGTGGGTCGCGTTGCGGCCATCATCAACCATAAAGCTGACGACGAGCAGCACCTCGTCCGTTTCGGTTGGCTTGATTTCATCGAAGACGAAGAAGTGCTTCGCGCACTCATCAACACTGTTGCCGAATGGGGTAAACAACGTGGTCGCACCGAGATGAGAGGCCCGTGGGGCTTCACCGACATGGACAAGGAAGGTCTGCTGGTTGACGGTTTCGAGCATCTGAGTCCCTTCACCTGTCTCTACAATTTCCCCTATTATGGCACGATGTTGGAGCGACTCGGTTTCAAGAAAGATGTGGACTGGACGCAAAGAACCCTCTTGGTGAGCAAGGAATTGCCCTCCATGTTCCGGTTCACCAACCTGATTGAGGAAAGGTTTAAAGTCCATGTGGTCAATCCTCGAAGCATGAAAGACATGGCCAACCGCTATGGAATGGAGATATTCCACATGTACAATGAAGCTTTTGCTCCTTTGCACGGCTTCTCACCTTTGACTGACAAGCAGATAGAGGCTTATCTGAAGACTTACGTTCCTATTTTGGACAAGGATTTCGTGGCAGTTGCCGTCAATGACCAAGACAAGCCAGTAGGCTTCCTCTTCTGTGTGCCTTCGCTCTCAAAGGCTGTGAAGAAATCCAACGGGCGTTTGTTCCCCTTCGGTTTCCTGAACATTTTGAAAGCCTTGAAGAAAAACGACACGCTTGAGGCTTTGATTATGGGTGTCATGCCTGAGTATCAGCAGTGTGGAATACCCGTGCTGATGTTTAAATACCTGCATGAAAACTGCATCAAGCGCTGTATCGACACCATCATCATGAATCCCCAATTGGAGGAAAACTACAAGGTGCAATCGCTGTTTGGCGACTACAAGACCGAACCCTTCATGCGCCGCAGGGCCTACAAGAAGAGCATTTAATGGATTTCGTAAGTGTTGATGATGCCGATGGCTTCTTCAAGCACCATCTTGACCAAAGTGTTATCTGACACACGATAGGTCAATTCGACAGATTTGTAACCACCTTTCGGCACCTTGCCTTTGGCGACGATGGAGATGTTTTTCAGTCCTTTCTCCTCGGTGACAATCAACTCGGCGTTGTTGTCGGTGGCGGCTTGTTCCCAGTTGCCTGACAGGCAGTTCAACAAAGTGGAACGTTGCAGCCCGACCATCTTCACTTTCTCGGAATCAAGCTCAACCTTCTTGCCATCCATGTTGATTTTCACTATGTTGCCTTCCACCTTGAAGTAATCACCTTCTGGCATGGAGTAAATCATGCTGAGTTGGTTGACGCCGTCGAAAGTGAGGTGACCGGCTTTTTCGGTGGTCTTGCCCGATACCTTCATTACCTTGGTTTGGGTGAATTCGGTGTCGAAAGTCTGTTGCGCAAATGCCGTTAAGGAGAACAGCATTGCGATGATTAATGTAATGTGTTTCATTATTTTAAATTATCTAAATAAGTGACTACATCGTTGACGGTTTCAAATTTGGCCAAAGCCTGGTCGGGGATGACAATGCCATAGTCGTCTTCAAGACGCATGAGCAACTGGAGGATGTCGACGGAATCGGCGCCGAGGTCTCTCTTGATTTGGGCATCCAGTGTAACCCGCTCCGGGTCGATGCGCAATTGACGCGCTAAGGTGGCTTTTACTACTTCGTACATATTATTCAAATTCAAAGATTTAAAATTCAAAATTCAAGATTAGCTTGCTTGGCTTTTAGCTTTTAGCCGTTAGCTATTAGCATGGTAGCAACTGAGCTAATAGCTAACGGCTAATGGCTTAATGCTTAATATTCATAATGTTCATACCTCATAATAATCTCTTCCATCTTGGATGACAAGGAACTGACTTCCATCTTGTAGGCTTGCTCGATGCATTTCTCCACTGCCGTTGCCTTGCTTGATCCATGGCCTTTCACCACCGTCTTCGAGGTGCCCAACAATACGCTGCCGCCGTAGTTCTGATAGTTCATGAACTCCTTCTCCTCCATAAACATCCGCTTCATCAAGAGCGCACCTAATTTATATATGGGTCTCGAATAGATGTCTTTCTTCAACTTCTTCAGCAGTTCCAAGGCTGTGCCTTCAGTGGTCTTCACCAAAACATTGCCTGAGAAACCGTCACAAACCACCACATCGTAGTTGCCCGAAAGCAAGTCGCGGCTCTCCATGTTGCCCACAAAATGGATTTCGGGGGTCTCACTCAGCAAAAAGTATGCCTTTTGTCTGATTTCATCGCCTTTTTCCGCTTCTTTTCCCACATTGAGCAAGGCAATGCGCGGTTTTTCAATATTGTAGACCTTCTCCATGTACAGGCTCGACATGATGGCGAACTGCCTCAGATGTTCAGGTGTGACCTCTACGTTGGCTCCGCTGTCGCAGATACCGACAATACCTCCATTCATGGTGGGCAGGATAGGGCAGAAGGCAGGACGGATGACCCCCTTCACACGGCCGATGCGGGTCAAGGCAGCGGCAACGAGCGCGCCCGTGGAACCGATGCTCACCATGGCATTAATGTCGTCGCAGTCGCGTAACATACGGACAGCCTTGATCATCGAGCTTTCCTTCTTCAAACGGATGACGTCGATGGGGCGTTCCTCGCAGCCGATAACCTCGGACGCGTGGACAATCTCGAGACGCGAATTGTCGTAGGTCTTGCCTTTCAGGCAGTTCTGGAGCGTAGCCTCGTCGCCCGTAAGGATGAGATACAGGTCGGGCATTTTGGCCAAAGCAGCCAAGGCACCGTCTACATTGGCCTCGGGGCTATGGTCGCCGCCGAAACAGTCTATCAGGATTTTTATCATAGTCAAAGAAGTTTTTTTACATAGCAACGGTGACGCTTGATCTTCTGTTCGTCAAAGCGTTTCCATTGATTCTGTATGGCGTAATTGTCTTCCAGGTTCATGTTGGTCTCAGCGTATTCCACATTCTTCAGCATATTCATCAAACCCGCAGAGACGATGATGCTCACGCCGCGGTTGAGCCACTCGGGGTCGACACCGATGAGGCAGAGGTCGATGACATTGGGCTTTTTCAAGGCTTTGAGCAACTTGATTAAGGTAGTGGGTGTCAGTCTTCCGCCCGAAGGCCGCACGGCATCGGCGATGGCTGGGAAAGCCAGTCCGAAGCAAATCATCCTCTCGTTCTCGTCGAGGATGACGGCCACGTTCTTCACATCGATGACCAGACGGAAGTTGTCGATCATCATCTTTTTCATGCCCTCGGTGAAAGGCACGGTGCCGTAAAGCAGTTCATAGGATTTATCGAGCAACTCAAAGATGCCGTCGGCGTATTTCTTGAGGAATTCGTTGGTGTTGCGTGCTGTGCCGAGATGCAGGTTGTAGCGTTTCATCACGAAAGCAGCCAGTTTGTCGACCTCGCCATCATAGTCCTTGGGAATGCGGATGCGGCTGCCCGTCCAGTCGACATCTTTCTGATAACCATAGTTCTCGATAAAGGTCTGATAATAAGGATAGTTGTAAGTCTCCTCGAAAGTGGCGGGATAGTCGAAGCCATCGATTAAAAGGCCTTCGCGTTCGAGGTCGGAGAAACTCAAAGGGCCTACCACCTCGTTCATGCCTTTTTTAAGCGCCCATTCTTCCAAGGTCTTGAAGAGTTCTTTTGCCACTTCTTCATCCTCAACGACATCGAAACGGGTGAAACGCACTTGTTTCTTGCCTGTTTTCTCGTTGGCGGCACGTTGGATGATACCCGAGATGCGTCCCGCCATCACTCCGTCTTTATAGGCGTTGAAATAGACGGCTTCGCACATGTCGTTGTAGACGAAGTCCTTACGGAATATCTTCTTCTCGTCCATATACAAAGGCGGCGTGAAGTAAGGGTTGCCCTTGTAGAGCTTCAAAGGAAAATCAAGGAATTCCTTCTGTTGCTTTTTTGTCGCTACTTTAGTTATTGTTATCACCAAAAGAATCTTTGAATTTTAAATTTTGAATTTTAAATCAAAAAATCACCTGTGTTTAGCATGGAAGCAGATGCCCAAACCGTTGGGACCGCAGTGGCTTCCGATGGTCGGGTTGACGACGGTGGTGATGACGTTTAGGTCTTGACCGAACTTCTCTTTAAGCTGTCGTTCTGCCTCAGCGGCGATGTCGGGGCAGTCGCTGTGGCCGATGACCACGCGGTGGGCTTTCACGTCCTCGCCGAGTTCCTCAACGTATTTCACCAAACGCGCGATGGCCTTAGCGCGTCCTGTTTCCTTGCCAATGCTCACCATCTTGCCCTCGTCGTTGAGGTAGATGATGGGACGGATGCCGATGAAGCCACCCATGGTAGCCGCCAATCCGCTCACGCGACCGCTGCGACGGAAGAACTTCAAGTCATCAGCGAAGAAATACATAGGGAACTTCGGCACCTCTATTTTAGCCCATTCCACGATTTCCTCGGCAGTCTTGCCAGCTTTCAGGAGATCGGCCACTTCAAGGACAACATTGTAACACAAGGCACTGATGCCCAATGTGTCAACGGTATAGAACTTTCTTTCGGGATACTTCGCTTTCAGTTTCTCCACCGCTTGATTCATGATGGAAAAGGTGTTGGAGGTGCCCGAAGAGAAATGCGCATAAAGGATGTCGTTTCCCGCTGCGAATTCAGGCTCAAAATACTGGATGTAAGCCTCTTCGCTCATGGCACTGGTGGTCGGCATGATTCCGGCGCGAAGCATGTCGTAGAATTTGTGGGAATCGAACTCATCGAAGTCGATGTAGGGGTAAATCACTTGATCACCCACGGTATAAGGCATGCTAATGAGTTTGATGCCATAGGCGGTGCACTCCTTGGGAGTGATGTCGCAATCGGTGTCGCTAAAAAAAGTCAGCATTTTGTGTTTTTTTATTGGACTATGACCAGTGACTATGACTATGACAGCTTTCACTTACGTTGGAGCGGTCATAGTCATTGTCACAAGTCATTGTCGAAAATTCATTCATATACAAACAATTATATAATCGTAAACCGGCTGTGCGCCGTTGTTCAACATAATTTCAAGGTTCTTGTATTGGGTTTGCAGGTTGGCGACGAGGCGTTCCGCTTCTTCTGTAGGGACGTCCTCGCCATAAAAGATTAGCATCACGTCGCGAGAAGCTGCACCAAGACGTTCAATGAGGGCTTGGGCTGCCGTTTCGCGGTCGCGGCTGTCGGAAAGGATTTGCTTGCCGCAGTAGCCCACATAATCACCCGTATGGACGCTCACTTGCTCGCCTTCGGCATCGCGGATGGCAGTGGAGACCATACCTGTCACCACAGATTGCATTGTTTCCGTGACGCTCGCGATGACCTCCTCAACGTTAGGATTGTCGCGGTCGATGGAGCCGATGCCATAGTAGCCTTCACCGATGGTGGTCGACGGAAGCACATGGATGTCGGCGTCTTTATAGAGTTCGGCAGCCTGGTCGGCGGCCATCTTGATGTTCTTGTTGTTGGGGAACACGAGGATGTGTTGCGCGTTGATGCGGGCAAAAGCATCGAGGAAATCTTGCGTTGAGGGGTTCATTGTCTGACCGCCCGCAATCACCTCATCGGTGCCAAACTCGCGGAAGGCGTTGATAAGACCTTCGCCCGAGGCTACCGTCACGATGCCGTAAGGCTTGGGAGGCAGCTTGAACGAGGCGTTGTTTTGGTTGGTCGATTGGTGATGTTGCAGTGCCATGTTCTCAATCTTGATGGTCAGGAACTCACCGTATTTCTGCATCTCGTTGAGAATCACTCCTGGCGTGAAGGTATGGACATGCACCTTAACAATCGAGCCTTCGCGGAAAGCCACCACCGACTCGCCCACTTTATTTAGATAATCGAAGATTACGTTTTCATCAAAGGTGTCCAAGTCGACTTTGGAGCGCATCAGTCGGAGCAGGAACTCGGTGCAGTAGCCAAACTCCAAGGTGCTGTCTTCGGTGAATTTGTCGAGCTCCACTGTGGGGGCCGAGGCTTGAGAGGGGGCGATTTCCTCATCCGAAATGATGCCGTTTAAAGCATCGTTCATGCCTCGGAAGATGCTCACTAGTCCAGCGCCGCCGCTATCGACCACACCTGCATCTTTCAACACTTGAAGCAGTTCGGGCGTATGGTCAAGGGAAACTTGCATGGCCTCCAATAAAGTCTCAAAATAATGGTTCAAGTCCGAACTTGCATCAGCATTGGCCACGCCTTCGCGCAGCACGGTGATGATAGTACCTTCAACGGGAACGGGAACAGATTTATAAGCCTCTTCCACAGCGGATTGCATGGCTTTGGCGAAGGCTTTCGTGTCTGCTTCTATCACACCTTGAAGACCTTTGGCCAAGCCTGCAAAGATACGCGAAAGGATGACGCCGGAGTTGCCTCTTGCGCCGAGTAACATCCCTGATGAAGCGGCTGAGGCTATTTCGGAAAGGGTACCGAGTTGGTCGTTCAAGGCAGTACACCCCGCCTTGAGGGTCATCAGCATGTTGTCGCCCGTGTCGCCGTCGGGGATAGGGAAGACGTTGAGGTCGTTGATGACCTTTTTGTCCCTGCCCAGTTGCACCGCACCTTGGCGCAGCATTGCGGCGAAAGTTAGGCTGTCAAGTTCAGTGGTTTTCTGCATGCAAATGTTTTTCAAAAAGTCTGCAAAAATACGGTTTTTTTTGAAACGATTTTAAGTGGCATTCTTGTCATTTTAGACATGAATGTGTCATTCGACTCATAGCGCACCCGCCATATATATCGGCACTAATATAGTGTTGCCATCTTTGCGAAGGTCTTTGGTATTAACAAGGTAGCGGTTGCCCACTCGTGACGAGAACTTCGTGCAAAATTCGTCAAGCGAGCGATGTGTGCTGTAGCCTTCTGCCTTCACTTCGATAGGACATATTTTCGTCTTGTCTGACAACAGGAAATCAATCATACTCATTTTTTGCAAATTGGCGTACAAGAGTTGACTTGCCTACACGTCTCGCGCCCTCAATTAGGAGAGCCGTTTCTCCATGTGATTCTTGTTTCCATTGCAACATTTTTTGATATGCCTTGCGCTTGAAAATATGCTCAATCATATTTCTGATTTTTTAAATTTCTGCAAAAAAACTGTAAATCTTTGAATTATGCAAGAAAAATCAAAAAAATGTTCCCTGAGCGCAATTTTTGAATGACCAAAATGTTCCCTGAGCGCAATTTTCAAATGACCAAAATGTTCCCTGAGCGCAATTTTCAATGGACACTTCATACCAGCCATAAAAAGGATGACCCGAAAAAGGATTTTGGTGGATTTTTATAAGATTTAACTACGTTGAAATCGAAGATTAGCTACGCTGAATCGAGGATTTCGGCGGAGCCAATGCAAAGCGTTTGTTTCTTAAAATCTATCCACTTCATCCATTTCTAACAAGAATTATCCATTTTGGATATAATATTTGTATCCAATTTGGATAATTAAAATATTGATTATCAAATAATTAATTTGATTGTATGGAAAATTGTTGTAGTTTTGCAGAATGAAATTTGTCACTGGCAAAAGAAAAAACCATGCTATATGTAATTAAGAATGTAATCAAATCAATATGTACGCTTTTAAAATAAGTAATTATGAAGAAATTGGTAAAAATCACGATTTTATTCATTAGCCTTTGTTGTTTTGTCTCATGTACTAACATCAAAGGGACTTACACATGGGTGGCCGAAAACGGTTACACTCAAACAATAATCATCAATTCTAACAAAGAGATGGGACCTTGCATTTGGCGTGGCGAGGATGGCGAACAGACAAATGAATCATACAGCTACTATAAGTATGTTTCTGACAGGCCGCAATTATATATTAAAGGAATAGCCCTTATTGATGTCAAGAATAAGATGGTTTATAGTTCTAATGACGATTTTGACGCATATAGAAACGGCATTCCCTGCAAAAGGCGTTAAAACCAATAATCATATTAGAACCAAAAACTAATAGGCCAAACGAGCAACATCGTCAAATAAGAGTTAACTAGTAGAATGGTATTGAAAACATAACATACAAAGTAATATGGTAAATTCAGAGAACAACGAAACAAACAATGAACAAAAAGGTGGCCCTTCTTTCATTAAAATATTAATCTATGTTGGGGTTGTTGTCGCATGGTTTTTTGTGTCGTTTAGGTCTTGCATCGGATGCGGTTCTTCAGGTGATAATAGCGGTTCCTCGAGCCAAAGTGTTTCCAGACAATGGGTTGGTACCTACGAACAAAGTCCATGGAAGTTTGTACTTAGAAAAGACGGCTCTGCTACAGTTAGATCCTCTGAAGATTATGAGTACGAAACCTCTTGGGAAGACGGGGGCGATTGTGCTGTTATCGGTGCTCATAAAGGCGAAGTGTTCCTAATCGACAAGAAAGGAAATTTGTCTATCATGGGAAATGACGGACATAAAACTGGATTGTTTAAGTTAGAGAAAACCAAATAAGCAATAAATATAAACAAATGTCATATCAAAAGAATTACAAAATGAAAAGATTTATGTATGCAGCGATGCTCCTGCTTGGTTTGAACATGATGACTTCTTGTGGTGGTGGAAGTGACGTCTCTTCGCTATACGGAACGTACGAAGGGGAAGATGCCCATGGAAACACCGTTAGTATTACGCTCAAACCCGATAGCGACAACGAATGGAGAAAATATGGAGAAGACCATAGCAGCAATTTGTGTTATAGGGACTCGCAAGGAAGAACACAGTTTACAGATAAACAATCCATTTCTTGGACATGGGATTTTGATAAGGGTTATGTTCAAACCTATTATTTGGGTAATGAGCGCACTATTATCGATTTCAAGCACAAGAAGTTTTATCATAGATATGGTGAGTTTATTGATGGTAGAAACGGAATTCCATATACATTCAAGAAATAATTAACAAAAACACACCATGAACAAATACTCATTTGCAATCCTATTGGGACTCACCGTCATAATCACAAACATTTGTTTAGGTCAAGACGCAACGATTGAAAGCCAAAAATGGATTATTGGAAGATGGGAAAACGCTAAATACGGCGACATATTGAATGTTTCCCAAGACAGCCTTCGTTTCTTGAAAAACGGATTGGTGTTTAGCAAAGAGGAAGAAGAGGATTGGTCGTGGGATTACCCCAAACCTGAAAGCATTAACGACCTTGAGGATTTTTTTGTAAATCGAAGGAAGGTGCCCTTTGAATATGGCTATCACTTCGATTCCATTCAAGGACAAGAAATGCTTTCTTTGGCTTTTGACTATGAAACGGACGTTTATCCTTTCGACAAAATAAAAACCCATTTGTATCTGGATTCAAGCAATAAACAAGTATATTATTACCTTGAAGACGGGACAAAAGTCGTTTTGGATAAAACTTCCGACTTGATTTCAGAAAATCAATTGTTAGCGGATTTCGAAGAGAAAGAGCAACAGCTTTCCCAAGAGTTGGCTTCAAACGGTTATGGTTGGCTTCATGGACAATGGAAGCAAAACCTATATGGCGACATTGCCATCATCAATATCGACTCAACTTCCATCAGCTATGCAAAAGGATTTGAAGAGCAAGGGAATATAGAGATAGATGCAACGAATCAATTTCCGTTTGAATTGCACAATGTCATTGAATCAAACACAATCCGATTGGCATTGATACCAAATACTGTGTATGTGGACAAAGATCAGCAAGGTTTGTACAGTTTTTATGATTTCGACCAAAGAATTGATTTCACAAAGGTCTCTGAATACACAGAACAAGAGCAATTAGCCATCGCCAAAAAAGAAGAAGCTGAAAGGCAAACTGCTTATAAGAAAAGCCAAATCATAAAGTATCTGATTTGGGCTGCGATAGGCGTTGTTGGAATCGTTCTGCTGTTGCTGTTGGTCAGGTGGATTAAGAAGTTGATGCCTAAGATTAAGGCTTCGGCTTTGAAAGTTACAGACAATGCCAAGGAAAAAGCAAAAGAGATGTCTGAAATAGCAAAAGAATCCAAAGACAAATTGATCGACAAGTCGAAAGAATTGATGGAGAAAGGCAAGACTGTAGGCGAGCAATCTTTCGAGAAGATCAAGACGGTGGTGGAAGAAAAAGGATATGATACCACAGAGAAAAAGTCTTTTACGCCATGGCTTATCTCTCTTTTGGGTATTTATTCGATTATTTTCTTCGACATCTATATTGGACTTCTCCTTTTGATACCTGCGGTTATCTATCTCATTTTAAAAAAGGTGAATCCTGAAAAAGCAGAACAATTGGTGGACAATATCAAGCAAAAATTACAGCCGATAACTTCAAAACCCATGCTCAAACATGGTTTCATCGCTTTGTTAGTGGGCATTGTAGTTTTGAGGACCTTGGGGATTATTCCTGGTTGGATTATCATCGGATTGTCGGCAGCCTTCTTGGCCTTGACCAAATTTGCGCCAGCCATTGCACAAAAGATTGACGATGGTTGTGCGGGAATATGTGACAAATTGAAACTAGGAAAGATCTGGCAAAACAATTGGGTAAAGGCTGCTGTGTTTGCCCTGCTTATTCTCATTCCGATTCTTGGCATCCGACCCGGACAAAGTGTTTATAGCACCGCCCAATCAGAACAAAGGACAACAAGTACCTCCACTCAAAAAGGAAGAAACAGCACGAATTCCGGTCATATACACAACAGTTCGTGTGTAAAATATTGGTCGGAATCTGGTTTTGGTGGTAAAATTGTCATGGTTAAAAATGTTTGCCCCCAAAAGATAAAGATAGAAAAAGTGACAATTGGTGTTCATATATATGGGGATATTCCCCCGTATGTAAAAAGGGAACGTGAGCTTCACGAATTTAATCTGATGCCTGGAAAGACAGAAAGTGCTGGGTCGGTACAAATGTCAGACGATAATGATTTGGGCTTTACATATGTTTCTGTTGAATGATTAAGATTTGTATACTAAACTATTTTGAAATAGGCACTTATGTTACACTTGAAAACGTAAAAATGTAATTTTAAAATCATTGTGTTATGAAAACATTTAACAAAACCGTCATTGCAATAGCCATTATGATGGGCTATATGTCATGCTATAATAACCATGCGAATAAAAACATTTCTTCAAATGTGGCTAGTTCCAATGAGCAAGTAAAACACGACTCCACGAGTTATAACGACTACGCACTTGCAGGAACCATAGCCTCCGTTCAGAATCAATCAAACTGCGAAGAGCCAATAATTATTTCCCAAGAAATTGTTGAAAGGTATGATGATAATACACCCAAAGTAATTATGGCTACCTTTAATGACAATACCAAGATGTGGTTTAAGGTTTTCGAAGGTTCTAAACTTAGTGTGTTAAGTCCTCGTAACGGTAGTTATTCAGGAGAAGTGACCATTCCGAGTATAGTTAGTATCGATGGAAATGATTATCCCGTCACTTCCATTGCATCAGAAGCATTTGATGGTGAGGAAATAACATCCGTGTCCATCCCTAATTCGGTGACTCGAATTGGTTGGTCTGCATTTGAGCATTGCAAAAAACTGACCTCAATAACCATTCCAGGCAGTGTCAAAACTATGGGGAAAATGGCTTTTGCCAATTGCCCTCAGTTGGCTTCGGTCACTTTTATGGAAGGTGTAAAATCTATTGGTTTACGTATGTTTGAGGATTGCATTGGTTTAACTGTTGTGAACATTCCCCAAAGTATGACTAATTTAGGAGAAAGGGCTTTTGAGGGTTGTACCAGCTTAACCACTGTGCATATTCCCGTAGGTGTGGCCAAAATAGACAGAGAAGCATTCAAGGATTGCACCGGTCTTACCTCTATCACAATTCCACAAAGTGTAGAAGCCATCGAATGGGGCGCGTTTTCAAATTGCAGCAGCCTGTCTTCAATTACGATTCCTCAAAGTGTAAAATCTATCGGGGGTGGTGCATTTCGTGGGACAGCGTGGTTTAATAGTCACCCCGATGGTTTAATAGTGTTAGGGCCAGTGGCTTATGAATACAAGGGCGAGCCAGATGAAGGGACTTCCGTCATCATTCCTAATACTGTAACCAGTATTAGTGATCGGGCATTTGCCGATAAAAAAGGTGTTGCTTCTATAGTAATCCCAAATTCCGTAAATGACATAGGATACCATGCTTTTGAAGGCACAACATGGTTTGAGAATCAGACAGATGGATTGGTAAGGATAGGTGATGCCATCTATACATTCAAGGGCAATTTACCTGATGGAGCCGTTATTATCCCTGATGGTGTGGCACACATCTGCAATTATGCTTTTGATGGACGGCACTATGATTTGGTATCGGTCACCCTCCCAAACAGCGTAACCAGCATTGGACAATGTGCTTTTAGGGGATGCAATAGTTTAGCTTCAATAAACATTCCTAATAGCGTGACCAGCATTGGTGCTGAAGCTTTCACAGGTTGTAAAGCACTAAAGTCAATCAATGTCCCGACTGGTGTGACACGTATAGAAGAGGGTACTTTTTACGATTGTGGTTCACTTACTGAAATAACTATTCCAAAGAATGTGACCAACATTGAGGCCCATGCTTTTGAGAACTGTGGCTCTCTTAAGATAATTACCATTCCAAGTGGCGTAACAAATATCGGATACCATGCTTTTGGGGGGTGTTATGGGCTTACCTCCGCAACTATACAAAATCCAAATCTTGAGTTTGATTTTGATGACGTTTTTTATGAATGTAAAAAACTTCCGAGGCCTAGTACAATTCATGAATCTGGTAACCAATCTTATAATGAGTCCAAGAATCAATCGATAGTTTCTAAGGTTCCCAATTGGGTAATAGGAAAATGGGACTGTGACGACAACGAAGTAGTAGAAATGACCCCAACGGGATTTACCTATATAGTCAATGGGAAAGTCGTTGATGAAGGATCGTATGATGTTGATGGTGATTTCATTTATCTTCAAGGGAAAAATAGTGTTTGTCAATTTAGTTTTGTCATGATGAAAGAAAAACTGTATTTTGAAGGCGGCGACGGTGTGCCCTTAAAAAAACTCTAAATAATAGACGATGTTAATGGGACGACATGGCGAATTCCTTTTGTTTGAGACCTAATTTCTTCTCGCCATCGATAGATTACTATAATTTTTGCCCCAAACTCACCTTTTTCCCAAGTTTTGGCTAAAAATCGGGCGCAACTGAAGGCTGACCAACGCAGCGCCAGTTGGCTGGCACGCGAGATTGGCTGCACCCGCAACCATCTTTACAAGGTGTTCCGCAAACCCTCACTGGATGGCGAACTGCTGCTCTGCATCTCCTTGGCCATGAAATTCAACTTTTTCCAATACTATACTGCGGAGTTCCTTGAAGGGATGAAAGGGCGCGTAGGAGAAAACTGAATTTGGTCGATGCTCTTACCTATCTCTCACCAGCCGCACACTGTGTGAGAAGCATTTTTCATGTTTGTTTTCATGGTTGAAAAAGGAGCCTGAGAAATATACACCCTTAGCATCAAAGGTTCCCAAATGAGTAGCTGACCAATAAAAACCATATCTCCCTATCAATCCAACGATGGTTCCGTCACGAATACCTGCCGCTGGGAGGAAAACCGCTCCTTGTGATTCCACTTTTTCCGTCCAGAAAGGCTGCGGAATAGTGTTGCTCATATAGTCGACATCATCGTTGTTAACATCGTGTAGTTGATACGAATTGTCCCAGTCATCAGGCAAGAGTAACAAGCCATTCACTCCCACAACATTGGCCTTTGCGAAGCGTATGCCCGTGGCGGTGCTTCGTTCATCAAGGAGGTAGAGCCATTCGTCCATGGTCATGGTGCGCCAAAGTCCTTCTTCATTGCCGCCATTGCTAATGGCATTGTAGCCCCAATCGGCTTGTCCATTAAAGTCGCAAAGGTCACATGTGTCAGAACCGTATGCATTGTAAAGGCATGTACCTGATTCCTGGTCCTCGGTTTGGTGACTCCAAGGTTGATAATTAATGGCACCATGCTCTTGCCCGTTGGAACTCCAACAAAACAAGTCAATCCAGCCCCTGTGGTTTGCCTCTTGAATAACATTTGCATTGTCGCCACCAATGTAGTCAAATTGGTTTTCTGCAAAACGCCAAGTGTTGGTGTAGGGTTTGTATTGCAAGTTACCCTTTGAGAAATACACCTGATCGCCTTTGGCATTGATAGTGAACAAGCCGTTGATGGCATCCTCTGCACCCTCTGGCGCAGGTGGACGAACGGGGATGGGAGGTTCCTTGGGTTGTCCAAGCAGCAATATTGCAACGCCTATCACAACGACTCCCAACACGCCATACAATACTTTGGTGGCTTTGCTTTTAGTCTCATTTCGCCGGAAGGCCTTTTGAAGCGCTCCAACGCTTTGGTAACGTTCCTTCGAATTTTCTTTCAGGCAACCTTGAATTACGGCATCCTTGGCCAAACCGAAACGCTGTAGTATCTTGCCCAAGGCATAGATGTCGGTGGCTGGGCCGAACAACTCGGTCTCGGCAGTCTGTTGTTCTGGCGCACAATAATCACGGGTAAACCCTAAATCATGCAAGTAACTCTCGCTCCAACCGAACCCCAAATCAATAAGCTTCACATGATGTCCTTTGTTGGTGATGAGGATGTTGCTGGGCTTAAGGTCGAGGTGCAGCATCTTCTTGTCGTGGAGATAGTCCAAAGCTGAAAACAACTCGTCGCAGAATTGTTTCCTATGTCCTTTATCTTTGAAATAGTCAGGATGCTGAGCAACAAAAGCCTCAAGGCTGTCGCCGTCGATGTAGTCCATGCGGATGAATGGGCCTTGTTCGTCCTCATCGTAGGCGAAGTAACGCACAATGTTGGGATGCTCTAACTCGATGCCGAGTTCAAACTCCTTGCGGAACAGGTTCATGTAAGCCTCCGACGAACGCATGTCCTTCTTAGGCCGTTTGACACAATACACACGATTGTCTTTGACGAGACGATAGCAATCACAGGTGCCTCCACTGTCAAACAACACTTCATCTTGGTTGTGTTGTACAGGATTGATGAAATCGGAATCGCTCATTAGGCTGCCTCCTTGATGAATAGTTCAGTCAATCCATTCTGTCGGCCAGCCACATATCCCAACTCGTTACCGGCGGCATCGCGCACAATCTCGCCATTGCGGATGACTTGGTACACCTGCAAAGGATACTCCAAACGAAAACTAAGGATGGTCACCTCATCGTTGACTTGCAACTTGCCGTTAAGACTTTCGGTCACCCTAAACTTGTTTTCACCGATACACAGCAAAGCGATATGACGGTTGGGTAGCCACGATGCCTCCACCGTCGTGCCTTCGCGAATCTCATCGGCGAAAAAAGCCTTCTCCATCCAGTCACTTTCAACGGGTTGGACACCTGTCAGCGCTTCCCATGAAGGCGAACCGAGATAATGCGCCAAAGCGTCAAGGGTGGCTTTGCGTGGCGCGATAGGAGATTTGGCATAGCCCATCAGCCGTTTCAGGGTGTTGACACCCAAACGGTCGCTGGCAGAAAAAGATTCTGACAGCACCTCGAAGTCTTTGGCATTACTGAAGTCGAGCCCGGATTTCTTCTTGATCATTGCTATGATGGGAAGGGATAACATGGTTTTGCTTATTTTGGGCAAAATTAAACATTTTCATGTTAGGAATCGAAAGAAAATGCAAATGGATGAAATGGATGAAAAATGAAAGCCTGTTAAAGGCTACTTTTGCGCTATTCGATTACGTGAGCAGATGGAAAACCTTCAAAGCAACATCCACATCGGGCACCTCATCCGAGAGCAACTGAAAGCCGACCAACGCAGCGTAGGCTGGCTTTCGCGTGAGATTGGCTGCACCCGCAACCATGTCTACAAAATTTTCAATAGGCCTTCGCTCGATGCCGATTTGATTCTCAAAATCTCCATCGCCATGAGTTTCAACTTCTTCCAATACTATTCAGCTGAGGTCAATGCGGCAATGAAGGCGCGAATGGGCGAAGAGTGAAGTTGTATTTTAATGTGTCTCAACAATTCCAAAAACACGTCAGAAACAGCGAAATGTCGAAAAAAGATAGATTTCAAGAAGGCTTTGGATATTTCTGGCATGGCAACCAAAGCATCTTCTTGGCGTTTTATACCGTAAAAAGTCGACCCAAAAAATCAGCACAAAAGCTTTTTACCAAGACAAAAAAGCGGGATTGGAGGAAGAATAGCTCATTTCTTCAGAGCCTTCTTCATTACGCTCTTCTTATACCAAGGCCACTTCATCAGCTGCCAGAAGGCAAAGGGCTGAAGGGCGTAGGAAATCATTATCGTTGAGGCCATCCCGATGAGGGTGCTGAGACCGATGGATCGGATGGCGGGATGCACTGCAAACAACAGCGAGGTCACCACAATGACCAAAATGATTGCTGAGAAGAAGATAGCCACCTTGTGCCAGGTGAGCACATCGCTGTCGCCCGTCCTTGCTTGTTTGAGCAGACCTTCGGTGATGAAGATACTGTAGTCGACGCCCACACCGAAGATGAAGGTGGAAATGATGATGTTGATGAGGTTGAACTCCAAGCCGATGATGGCCATGTAGCCCTGAACCATGAACCAGCTGAGTACCATGGGAATGAATGACAACAGGGCGGTGATGATGTTTCGGAACGAGACCAACAGAATCAACAGCACGAACAATGAGGAAATCCACACTGCGATGTTGAAGTCGTCGTTGATGACCTCCACCATGCTCTTGCAGTAGTAGAACGGCTCCAGCACAAAGGTCTTCGGGTTGGTAACCAAGATATCAGTAACGATGTCCTTTTCGTCGAAGAGCATGGAAACATCGGTGAAGACCATGTATTGGTTGTCGGCATTGCACTCGATGAAGTTGCCGAGTAAATTGGCAGGCACCACACCGCTTTCCAACAGCGAAGCCGCCTCGAAATCAGCATTCAGCAACTCCTTGAAATCGTAAAACATCATCGGGTCAAGGCCGAAGTTATGTGCCCCTTTGTCGACTTGTGCAATGGCATAAGCCTTCCTTTCCTCAGTCCAGAAGTTGTTCCATGCGGCAATGCGTTGTTCCTGGTCGGATTGGGTCACAAACAGTTTGGGAATGAAGCCAGTGTAGCTGTGAACGAGGCCTTTCTGAGAAAGGGTATCAAGACTGCGCATCAAAGACTTGTCGGCTTCCAAAGCTTCGTCAATGTCGGTGGAGACGGTGGCAAAATACAAGTGGAAGAAACCGTCGTTGTTCTTTTCGTTGTAGAGACCTTCGGCTGCCACTTCATCAGGTGAGTTGTAGTCGAGGTTGCGAAGGTCGCTGTCGAATTTCACCTTGGGCGAGAAAAGGATGCCTATCACCACGATGACCGTTATCAGCACCAAAAACCATTTCTTTTTGTCGAAAGGCAAGTTGTTGATGCGTGAAATGCGGCGGAAAGTCTTGCCATGGCTGTCGGCCTTGATGGAGGGCAGAAAATGCGGCAAGAAGATAAGGGCGAACAGCGTGCTGCCCAACAGGGCGAAGGAAGCGAACAAGCCGAAGTCACGGAGCAGGTCGCTGTCGGTGAAGAGCAGGCTACAGAAAGCACCCACTGTGGTGATGCAGCCCAAAAACACGGGTGTGGACTCGTCCCTCAGCAGTTTTTCAGGGTCGCCGACAAAGAAATGGTGGATGAGCACATGAAGGGTGTAGCTGATGGCGACACCCAACACAATGGCGCCCAATCCCAAGGCCATGAGCGACATGCCTCCTTTAATCCAATAGATGCACGCTAAAGAGAAAGCGGTTCCGTAAAGGATGGGCAACAGGAGTTTCCAGATGAATGGAAAGCTTCTGAAACACAAGCCGATAAGCAGTAGTATCAAAACCAATGAGATGCCTACTGTAATCACAAGGTCGGTGCGAATACGGCCAGCATTCGACACACTACCGATGGGGTCGCCGTGAGTGTAAACCTTAACGTCGGGATGCGTGGCCTCAAACTCTTTTCTTGCGTGTGAAAGCATACGGGAGAATTGGGTGGAGGCTTTCGAGTCCAACGAACGGAAGGCAGGAGCAAGGAAGGCCATAGCCGCAGTACTGTCGGGGCAGAAGAGCTGTCCATCGATGATGTTGAAGTTGCCGACGGCACTTTGCAGTACATCGCCGAGCACCACATTGCGCAAGTTGAGCGGGTCGTACATAATGGCTTGCGTGAGGTCGCCCGTCTCATCTTCCATCATCTGTTCGTAGTTGACCCACATCTGTTTCTCTATGGCTTCTGGCTCAAGTGCTTTCTCGAAGTCGTGATATGCCGAGGTGTCGATAAACGAGGGAATATGCTCCAACACGAAATCCAAGGCGTTGATGGCCACCTCTGGCTCAAGTTTGTATAACACATTGGAGATGAAATGGTTCGATGAGTCTTTTTCATAGAGCAACTCGATGAATTCATCGGCTCTCTCGGCAAGGACGTCGGTGGATAGCCGCTCGTCTGCAGAGGTCACCTGAATGTAAATCTTGTCCTTGAGTTGGATGGAACTGAAGGCCAATTGGCTCTCAACACTTGAAGAGGGTAGGAGTCTTGTGATGTCTTCCTCAAAGTGGAGCTTCAGTCCGTAAACGATAAAAACCACAGTTGAGATACCCATAATGAGGTACATCAGCATTTTGTGGCCTTTGAAAAAGTTGTATATGGGAACAAATATCTTGTGCATGGTAAATTATTATTCTGAAAGTCTTTCTTTCAATGAATTGTAAAACTCGGGGAGACGTTTGGAGATGGCTACGGGACGGCCGTTTTCGATGAAGCAATGTGAACTGTGCCCAAGGCATACAATCTTGCCTTCCACCCGCATTGTGTAGGTGAAGTCAAATTTCATTTCGGTCATCTTGCTGATATTCACTTCAATATCGATAATATCCTTAAAGGTGGTCGGATGTTTGTATTCGCATGAAATCGAGATGACTGGGGAGAAAACATTATCCGCCTCAATCTTCTCGAAGCCGAAACCTAATTGGTCGAGCCAGTCAACGCGCGCCTCTTCCATGAAACGGATGTAGTTGGAATGGTGCGTTACACCCATGCGGTCGCATTCGTAGTATTTTACTTCGTGTTTATAAACGTTCATTAAAAAAACATTGAGAAAAAGAAGCTGCAAAATTAGTGAAAAAACATGAATCCTTTGGCGATTACCTTTGGAATTTGTAATTTTGCAAGCATTATGAGGACTAAAAAGGTAATTCTTATTACTGGTGCCAGCAGTGGTATTGGTTTTGACGCTGCACAAACCTTAGCTCGACAAGGACATCGTGTGTATGCAGCCGCTCGCAGGATGGAGTTGATGGAGCCTTTGAAGGTTGACGGTGTGCAGGTTATTAGGATGGATGTCACCGATGAGGATTCGATGCGGCAAGGCGTTGAGGCCGTTGTCCAAGCGGAAGGACGTATTGATGTTTTGGTCAACAACGCGGGCTATGGTTTTTTCGGTGCCATCGAGACGGTTCCTCTGGCCGAGGCGCGTCGGCAGTTGGAGGTGAATGTGTTCGGCTTGGCGCGTCTGACCCAGTTGGTGCTGCCTTATATGCGCAAACAGAAAAGCGGCCGCATCATCAACACCTCGTCCATCGCTGGCAAGATGACGTTTTATATGGGCGGCTGGTACAATGTAACCAAGTATTCCGTGGAAGCTTTTAGCGATGCTTTGCGTATGGAGACGACCCCCTTAGGCATCGATGTGGTGATGATTGAGCCAGGTGCCATCAAAACCGACTGGGGACTTATCGCTGCGAAACACCTGAAGGAATCGTCGGCGGGTACGGCTTACGAAGAAGTTGGCACACAATGGGCCAAAAACATGGATTGGTTCTATAAGACCAATCTCCTGACGAAGCCATCCGTTATTACTAAGGCTATCAGTCGCGCTGTCAACAGCCGTCACCCCAAAGCACGTTATTCCCGCGGACGTTTTTCGATTATCGGCAGAATTGTGCATGCTCTTTTACCTGCCCGTTGGTGGGATGCCATGATGCGTCAAGGAGGGAAGATTAAGGCAGCATGATGTGATACGAGTGACGATGTGTTATGAGCACGACCACAAGAGCCATTCTAACAAAATATTGGGGCTATCCTAGCTTTCGCCCCTTACAAGAGGACATCGTCGATTCGGTGATGGCCGGAAGGGACACCTTGGCTTTGCTGCCTACCGGTGGTGGAAAGAGCATCTGCTTCCAGGTGCCAGCCATGGCGATGGAGGGCGTTTGCCTCGTCATCACACCCCTTATTGCGCTTATGAAAGACCAAGTGGCGCATCTTGTGGAGAAAGGCATGGCAGCGGCAGCCATCTATTCGGGGATGCACCCCGATGAGCAGGAACTGGCTTATAATCAGGCGGCTTATGGTCGACTGAAGTTTCTTTATGTTTCGCCCGAACGCCTCCAAACCCAAGTGTTTATTGAAGCTGTAAAGCTGATGAAAGTCTGCCTGTTGGCTGTCGACGAGTCGCATTGCATCTCACAATGGGGCTACGATTTCCGTCCGCCTTACCTGAAGATAGCGGAGATCAGGCCTTATATGCCTAAGACGCCTGTTCTGGCCTTGACCGCGACGGCGACGGCTAAGGTGGTGGATGACATCCAATTCCGTCTTGGATTTAAGGAGAAGAACGTCTTCCAAAGCAGCTTCGAACGTAAGAACTTGACCTACAATGTTTATCACGAAGCCGACAAATACGGCGTGTTGCGGCGCAAGTTGGAGGCCATGACCGAAGGGAGTGCCATCGTGTATGTGCGCAACCGCAAACGCACGCAAGTCATCGCCGACTGGCTCAACTCGGTAGGTATCCCAGCGACTTTTTATCATGCAGGACTGGATGCCAAGACGCGTGACGATCGTCAGGACCTCTGGATGAAAGGCAAAGTCAAGGTCATCGCGGCGACCAATGCTTTCGGCATGGGTATCGACAAGCCCGATGTTCGTCTTGTCATCCACATGGATTTGCCTGACAGCATCGAGGCTTATTTCCAAGAGGCTGGTCGCGCCGGACGTGACCTGAAACCTGCCGAGGCTTTTCTGCTCGTTTCGCCTGCCGACATTAGGAAGTTGCAGGATGATTTGGCACAGTCGTTCCCAGAATTGGAACGGATTAAGTTGATTTATAATGCGTTGGGCAACTATTTCAATATTCCTGTCGGGGCTGGAGAAAATGTCTCGTATCCCTTGATAATCACTGATTTTGCCAATCGCTACGGCTTCTCGGTCTTGGAAGTGTTCCATACGCTGAAAATCCTAGAAAAGGAAGGCTTCCTCATGCTCTCCGACAGCTTTGACGAGCCTTCCAAAGTGATGATCAAGGCCGCGCGCGACGAGCTCTATGGTTTTCAAGTCAATAATCCTCAATATGGTGAATTGATTAAATGCATGTTGCGAAGTTTGCCAGGGGTGCTCACTGATTTTGTGAAAATCAATGAAGAGGTCTTGGCGAAAAAGACGGGTCTGACTGCGGAAAAGGTGCAGGAACAATTGAAGAAATTGGAAGCATATCATTTCCTTTCCTATGCGCCGTGCAACGATAAGCCTCAAGTGTTTTTTCTTTCGGAATTTGTTGACACCAAGCATTTTAATCTTTCCAAGGAGAACTATCATGACCGTAAAAGGGAAGCTGAGGCACGTGTGAAAGCGGTAGTCGAGTTCGTGAACAACGACGTGGAATGCCGTAGTGTGCAACTGTTGCGTTATTTCAATGAGAAAACCTCGAAGCGTTGTGGTCGTTGCGATGTTTGCAGGAAAAACGATAGCCACTCAGTGGTGGCCTATAACTCAATTGAGGAGAAACTGAAGAGCATGGTGAGTGAGGATGCGGTGCCTATCAAGTCGGTGCTCTCCAAATGTAATGAGTATGAGGAGGGTGAGGTGCTGGAAGCCATTCGTTTCCTTGCCGACAATGGTGTGCTGCAGCTAGAGGCTGGTGGTTCCGTGCGACAGAGAGGGCATAAAAAAAGCCGTCATTAAGACGGCCTTCGTAGTTTTTTCGAATTCTCTTATTTCAGAATGTTCAGGGCTGGCTTGAACTTCACGACTTTCTTTGCCGGAATCTTGATGTCCTTACCCGTTCTTGGGTTGCGACCTTGTCTGGCGTCGCGTTTGGTAACAAGCATGGTACCAAAACCAACGAGGGCGACTTTACCATCTTTCTTAAGTTCTTCTTTGATGGCGTCAACAACAGCGTCAACAGCCTTTCTTGCATCGACTTTAGTCATGTCGGCCTTTTCGGCTACAGCATTGATTAATTCTACTTTATTCATAGTTAGATATAATTAGTGGTTAAACTTTTACCCGACAAAAGTAGTTTATTTTTCTAATATGCAAGCGTTTTTGATAAAAAATGTACAATTTTTGTCAAAAAAAAGGTAAATTTTTTCAAAAAGTGACTATTTTCCTCATTTAAAAGCTGTTTTCCATACGCCATTCAGCTGTGTGCCACGTAAAAAATCGTCAATCGGCATGGATTTTTTGCCGGATTGTTGGATGTTGGTCAGGCAGATGTAACCATCGGAAAGGGCGATTTTGAGGTGTTTCTTGTTGTCGGTGACAACGCTGCCTATCGGTAGTCCGTGCTTGCAGCGTTCGATTTCGGAAGAGAAGACCTTCAAATCGATAGCTTCTCCGTTTTCGGAAACGAGCTGGGTGTGGGCAGCGGGGTAGGGCGACAGGCCTCGGATATGGTTGTAGACGGTTTGGCAGTCTTGGCTCCAGTCGATGTTGCAGAATTCCTTGCTGATTTTCGGCGCGGGTTTCAAGGCTTGGCCCTCAGTGAGCTCATCTTGGGCCAGGGCACTGACTTGTCCGCTTTCAATCTTTTTGATAGTCTCTACAACGACTTTGTTGCCCAACAGCATCAGCTCGTCGTGGAGCTCGCCAGCGGTCTCGTCGGGGCGGATGCTGACTTTCTCGCGCATGATGACAGCACCTTTGTCGATTTCCTCGTTAAGGAAGAAGGTGGTGAGGCCGGTTTCCGTCTCTCCGTTGATGATAGCGAAGTTGATAGGGGCTGCACCTCGGTATTGGGGTAGGAGTGAGGCATGGAGGTTGAAGGTGCCGAGCGCAGGCATCTGCCACACCAGGGCAGGTAGCATCCTGAAGGCCACCACGATGAAGAGGTTGGCCTGATAGGAAGCCAGTTGTTCCAAGAAGTCGGGATCTTTCAGCTTCTCGGGCTGGAGCAGGGGCAGGTTGTGCTCCATGGCGGTCATCTTCACGTCGGAATACTGAATCTTGCGTCCACGTCCGGCAGGTTTGTCGGGCATGGTGACGACGACGGCCACTTCATAGCCGGCACCGATGATGGCCTCCAATTGCGAAGCGGCGAACTCTGGCGTACCGAAATAGGCAATTCTTATCTTTTCCATGTACTCGTAAGGACAAAAAAACTGGCCCTGTTACAGGCCAGTCTTAAAAATGTAAAACTCTAAAACATTATAAAAAAAGTTATTTCATCTTCTGTTCAAGATAGGCAATGTTCTTGCTGATTTCGAAAGCCTCGTTGCTCATAGGATAATCCTTCTTCAAGGTCTGGTAGGTTTCCAGAGCCTTGGCGTAGTTGCCCATAATCTCGTAAGTCATGCCCAGTTTGACGAGGTGCATCGGCGAAGAGAAGTCATTGGCGTTCTTCTTGGCGGCCTTCTCGTAGTAACTCACAGCTTCCTGTTGGTTGCCGAGCTCGAGATAGCAGTCGCCGATAAGACCCAAGGCCAAAGGAGCCAACACCTTGTCATCGTTGGTGTATTTCTTGAGGTATTCGATGGCGTTGTTGTAGTCGCCTTGCTTCAGGTAGCAGAGACCTGCGTAGTAGGCGGCGAGCTTGCCAGCCTTGGTGGAACCATAATCTTTGACGATATCGATGAAACCGATCTTCTCGCCGTCGCCGTTCAAAGCGGTGGCATAATCTTCATTCTCCATGTAGTATGAGGCGAAGTCAACAGCTTGGGTGGCTTTCTGCTCGAAGCTGATTTCCTGGGGATAGCTCAGGTTCATGGCTTTCTCGTTGCGTTTCTTGTTGTAGTTGGTGATGCCATAGATGGCGAAGGCCGCTACCAACAAGGCAATGAGGATAATCCACAGGGTCTTCTGGTTGTTTTCAATCCAAAGTTCGGTCTTACTTAAAGCTTCTTCGACGTTTTCAAGTCTCTCGTCTCCTTGTTTTGTGTTTTGTTTTGCCATAGCGATTCAAAATTTTGCGTGCAAAAGTACGCTTTTTCGTCATACCCTCGTTCATTTTTTTGTAATTTTTTCTTTTTTCGTATTTTTGCACCCCTTTTTAATAATAAAAAGCACATGAAGAAACCCATTGTGTATGACGGAAGAGAATTACAGTACGCTGAACCTCAACTGAATGCAGCTCGTGACGCGGCCATGCTTGAGTTCCTGACCCAGTTTATCACCGACGAGCGCAAGCAGCGTTTCGAGGAGGTGCTCGACTTCCGCACACGGCATATTACCGTTGTATTGGAGGATATCTTCCAGCCTCATAATGCGAGTGCCGTTTTGCGCAGTTGTGAGTTGCGCGGCATCCAGGATGTGCATATCGTGGAGAACAACAACCGTTACGATGTGAATCCCGATGTGGTGTTGGGCAGCACGAAATGGCTCAATATGTATTATTATGAGCAGGGCGAGTTCAATACGCCTGCGGCCTATCAGCAGCTGCACGAGAAGGGTTACAAGATTGTGGCCACTTGTCCGCACCGCGACGATTTCACGCCTGATACCTTACCTCTCGACCAACCCATCGCCTTGGTCTTCGGCACGGAGAAGCTGGGCCTTTCGGATTATGCCGTGGAAAACGCCGACATGCACGTCCGAATCCCGATGTACGGCTTCACGGAGAGTTACAACATCAGTGTGTCAGCGGCTTTGTTGATGTACACCCTTACCAACCGCTTGCATGCCTCCTCCGACATCAATTGGCACCTCACGGAAGAGGAGCGCAATGCCTTGCGCCTTGTTTGGACTCGACGCTCACTGAGCCGGATTAGGCAATACGACAGGAAGTTCCTGGCGTTGCATCCAGAGTTCAAATAAAAAAAGGGAGGCTATCCTCCCTTTATCTTTTAGTTAATTTCTTCTTATTCCACGACAAACTTACCTACAACAGTAGTCGTCTCGTTGCTCACGGAGAGGAAATACGCGCCACTCTGCAAGTCACTGACGTTGAGACGCAAGGCGCTCAAGCCATTCACAACATAATGCTTCACGGTGCGGCCTTGCAGGTCGAGAACCTTCACTTCGGTGCGGCCTTGCAGGTCGGCACTGAGGTTAAGCACGCTCTGCGTCGGGTTGGGGTAGAGGCTGAGCAGGGCCTGTCCGTTCTCGACCACGTTCTCGGTACCGGGACGGAAAGTCAAAGTCTCGGAAGGCTCAGACTCTTGACTCGCTTGGTCGACAGTGGTGACATAGATGCTCACTTCCTCTTCGTCATCCACCTCGAAGATCCATTGGGTACCGAAGACTTCCATGTGCTGGTCAGGATAGTCCACGAAATAGAGGTTGAAGTGGTCGAAGTCGTTCATCACGGGCATGTCCCATAAGATGGGCGTGTAGAGACCTTGTGCGTTCACTTCCTCGTCGATGCGGAGGTTGGTTGGTGGCTCGGGCACGGCGTTCTCCGCATGGTAGTTCATCACGCCGTAGTAGGTCGGGGCGAAGGTCTCGTTGTTCTCGGCAGGCCATTTGCCGAACATGGTGGCCGTGGCAGCATCGCGCACAAAGAGATAGAGACCGCTGCTGCCGTTGTCGGTGTTGATTTTCCAGTCTTCGTCGTTGCCTAAGGGCAGGGCAAACTCGATGATCTCATAGCCTTGGCTCATGTCGCAGCCGATGATTTCCTCCGGCAGGTTCATGACGGTGCCCACTCCGCCGGTCTCGTAGATGGGACGGTAGCGCACGGTGTTGGGGTCGCCGTAGTACATCCAGTAGTTGCCTTCGCTGTTGTCTTCGGCAGGCGGGTAGGTGCCATCGTTGTTGTCGTCGATGTAGAAAGCCACGCCGTCGTTGTTGGTCCATTCGTTGTCCATGCGGTTCTCGGAGCAGACGTAGAGGTAGTTGTCATCCATTTTGAGGTGCAGGGTGACGCTGCCCATATCAACGGGTAGGAGGTAGTTGCTCACATCTACTCGGAAGGCATCGTCCCATTCGCCTTCACTCATGATGCCGTCGATGGTGGGAGCAGTACCGTCATAGACGTCGATGGTATGGGTGATGTAGGCTGTGGTGGCATAACCGAGGCAGACATTTGAATAAGGTGTCTGCAACTCTTCGTCGAGTTGTGAGGTGACGCAATAGTAGTAATGCTGTGTGGGGATGGCGGTGTGGTCCTCGAAATAGCCTTCATCGGCACTGACGGTGGTCATAGGCTCGCCAAAAGGTGCATTGAGTGCGTTTTTGCGGTAGATGTTGTAACCTATGGCTGCATCATCTTTGGTCCAGATGAGTTCCACATAGTCGTAGGCGCCTTGCGAGGCATAGAGGTCGCTGATGGGTGTGCCTACGGCCTGCAAATCGAATTCGACATTCGTAATCATGCCTTGGCTGATGCTGACTTCTTTGGTCTCGGGGAGGTAGCCCGGGATGCTGGCGGTGACGGTATAATCGCCTGTTGGGACGAAGCGGAAGGTGAAGTCACCGTTTTCGTCGGTGGTCTCAAAGTAGTCTTCGAGCTCGTTAATGTTGATGTTGACACCGCTGTTGTTGGCGCTGGCTCCCAAGTTGACGCTACCCTCCAGTGAGCCGATCTCGCCGGAAAAGGTCTCGATGGCGTAGGTGCGGCTGCCGCTGCCCATCTCACGGCAGTGGACGGCCTTGCCAGCTACGATGAAGCGGTCGCCGGTACTGGAGATGTCGATGTGTTCCATCGAGCCAGGGGTGTTGAGTTCGGCGATGGGCACGTTGCTCTGCTTGCGGAAGAGGAAGAAATCGGGCGTGGAGTGGTTGATGGGGCCCCAAGTGGCAAAGCCGATGATGCAACCGTCGTCGCTTACGGCGGCTTGGGTCACTTCGTCGCCGCAGCCCGTATAGCTCCAGATGGGCTCGTTGGAGTAGTTGTTGAAGAGGTAGCAGCAGCCGTCGTAGCCAGAACTGACGAAGTCGAGGGTGCCGATGGCGATGATGCTACCGTCGTCGGAGATGGCGTTGGCGCAGCCCCAGGTGGAGGAGGCACCGGGACCAGCGATGTTGGCCGTCCACACGCTCTCATAGCGTTCGCCGTTCCAGTGGTAGAGGTAAGCCATGCCGCTGAAGTCGGCGTAGGCGAGGTAGTCGCCGTTGGCGCTCAGGGCAGGGTCTTGGCTGGGCGAGTTGTCGTAGTAATAGAGGTCGTTTTGCAGGACGTCGCCTGTCATCGGGTCGATGACCCAAATCTGCTTGTAACCTTGCGCAAAGGCAACGACGAGCCGGGTGTCATCTTTTGAAAGGCTGATTCCGACAGGGTTGACGGTGAGGTCGCCAATCATCCACATCGGGTCGCTTTTGTAGGTGCCGTAGTCATAGCATGCGACGGCGTAGTAGTTGTCCTCGTAACGGCCGTAGGAAACATAGATCCTCAAGCCATCAGCGGAGAGCTTGAAGTGGGAGACAGGGTAGTTGAAGATCTCATGGAAGACTTCGTTGCCTTCAATGTCGACGACGTAAAGGTCATAGGCGTCGGAGTAGGCAATGGCATTGCCTGAGTGGGATACGGCCGCCCGACCACCTTCCACAATAGGTTTTTCCCATTTCACGTTGCCGTTGGCGTCGAAGAGGGTGACGCGTTTTTGGTTGAGACCGTAATACACAAGGTAGTCGCCTGTGGCTTCAATGTAGAATACATCTTCGGGCACGGCGCCACTCTCGTATTTCTCCCAAAGGATGTTTGGGTCTTCGGTTATGGCTCTGTCGGCCATGGGGTTACTGATGCCGTATTCAAGGAACGTGCCCTTGCTGGGCTCAGTTGTGGTTCTTACGGCGCGATGCTGGGCAAAGAGGCTACCTGCAGCCATCACGGTCAGGATGAGGGTGAATAATAGAGGCTTTTTCATAATGTTGATTGTTTAATTGTTGATTGTTTAATTGTTGATTGTTTAATTGTTGATGGAACTGCAATATTACTTATTTTTTTCCGTTATTGCACCAAAAAGGCAAAAATTTGTACTTTTGCCGTGAAAAATTGTTGAAGATGAAAAGGATTCTGATTTTGATACTCGCCATGGCAGTGCTGGTTTTGCCCGCCTGCAAGAAGACGAGGTATTGCAAGTGCACCACCATACAGAATGAGGAAGTCGTGGATTTGGGCGCAGATTATTATACCATTGAGGATGGCTCATCTTGTTCCGACAAGTCGAAGGAAATCGTCGGTTGGGGTCAGGTGATCTGCAACGAGGTCTCCGAGGAGGAAGTGACGGGTGAGAAGCCCAAGTGGTGGGAGAATCTGTTTAATAACAACAATCCGAAATAATGGGTTTTGACCAATCCGCTCGGTAAATCGGCATTGAAAGTCTTGCTCGGGCTTGTCTTTGTTGTGTCGGCAGTGTTGAAGCTATTCGACATGGACAAGTTCGAGATTTACATCTACAGTTACCATTTTTTTAGCCTTAATGTTTCTTTCATGGTGGCGCGTTTGGCCATCATTCTTGAGTTGGTGCTGGGCATCGGCTTGATTTCCCATTGTCTGCACAAACTGATGTGGTGGGGGAGCATAGCCATGCTTACGGGCTACTCCTTATTATTAATTTATGCCATGTATCTCGGTCGCACCGACAGCTGCCATTGTTTCGGAGACTTCCTGCAGCTCGACCCAAAGCAAAGCCTTGTGAAAAATGGAGTTTTGATGCTGCTTTTCCTGCCGATTTACAGGATGGAAAGCTGGAAGACGCCTTTCCGCTGGTTGATATTGTGCTTAACGGTGATGGTTTCAACAATTGCGGTTTTCGTCATCTCACCTCCTGACAACCTCACTTCAAACTCCGACCCTGAGCAAAACCTTCAAACAGAGCTTTTCAACGAAATGTTGAATGCTTCTCCATTGGACACTTTGAATCTACGAAAGGGTAAACAAGTAATATGCTTCCTCTCAACAAGTTGTGAATACTGTCAGATGGCGGCACAAAAACTCTCTTTGATGCAGCAATTCTATGGGTTCCCGAAAGAAAACATCACCTATCTTTTCATGGGCAACGAGGAAGACATTGCAAAGTTTTACGAGGAATCGGGATCGGCGCAGTATCGCAATGTGCTCTATCCCGATGTGGTGCGCCTGTTGAAAGCCATCGACGGAAACTTCCCTGTCATCGTGTTTTTGGAAGATGGGGAAGTGGTGCATGAATATGGTTTTCGTAATATGAATGAGGCGGAGATTCAGGCGTTTATGGTCATTTAGATGCAGATCGTAAAACTACATCAAAGCCTTGCTATTTATTGAAAAAGTTGTATTTTTGCAGTCGAATCATAAATAACAATAATATGACAGCCGTTGAATTGAGGACTTCTATCAATGAAGATCTGGACACATTAGGAATTGAAACGCTTGAGTATGTTTCAAAGTATGTGCGTCGATTAGCGCTTCGTGCCCGAAATCGAAAGAAGTTGCTCTCGGCCAAACCTCGCAAAGTGAAGATATCGAGTCGTATTCGTAGTATGTCTGGGCGGTTTTCTGTTCCGTCTGACATTGACTACAAATCTTTGAAAACTGATGTGTTGGAGGAAAAATACGACAAATGATGAAGGTTTTCATAGATACGAATATTCTGATCGACTTTTTGGCCGCTCGTCAGCCATTTGCCGAGGATGCCATGATCCTGTTTCAGTTAGCCGACAATGACGAAATTGAATTGATGGTATCTGACCTAACCATTATCAACACCATTTATATTTTAAGGCGAATGCACTATGGTTTGTCTGAGATTTATGATTCACTTGACACGATCCGCCCACTATTGACAGTCACTTCGATGGGGGCAGCCGTTATTGACCGTTGCTTACAACATCGCAGTGATGACTTTGAGGATGAAATGCAATATCTTTCAGCAGTTGATGCCGATGCTGACTATATCTTAACCCGAAACAAAGAGGACTTTGATTTCGGTGATAGTGCCGTTATGACACCTCGTGAATTTTATGACGAGCAAAATATTGATTTTGAATAAAATACAGCAATAACAAGCTGCGTCTTTAATACTAAAATTTGTTTCTTTTATTCCGGTCTCCTGAACCTGTCGCCCGTTTGCTCAATCACAGCTTTCTTCCATGAATCGGGATAGCCGGGCTGCATGGGTTTGGCAGGGTAGCCGTAGCCGTTGCGCTTGAACTGGCCGTTCTCTTCCTGCTTGATGTTACTGTCCATGTATTTCACCAACAGGTAGTTGTCCAATTCTTTCCAACGTACCACGGTGTTGTGGCCTGCCTTGCCTGAAAAATAGGTCAGGTATTCGATGGCTTTCTTGGGGTCTTGCAGATAAAGGGTGTGGGCTTGCTCGTCCACGTGTTTGACCTGCTCCTGATAGCTGGTTTCCAATTCATGTTGTACGGCTTTGATGTCGTCGATGACGCGGTTGTAGAAGAGATACTTGAAATGAGCCAATCGGTTGAAGACCCAGAAGGCAGCGTTTTCGCTATAGGTGAGCATGTCGCCGTTGCCGTGGCGGTACTCGATGGGCACCTCGCTGATGGAGCAATAGAAAGGTGTGTAAACTGTAGAATTGGTGTCGTCAACGCCAAACCAGATGATGCCACCGACGGGATTGGGCAGCCACGAACGACTTTGGGCGATGAAGGAGAAACCAGTTTGTACGGTCTCGATGCTGCGTTCGTTGAAATAAGGTTGACCGTTATATTCCCAATAAAGCGGGTTGCAACGGAAAGGCGATTGGAAGTTGCCTGCACCGATGTCTTGTGTCTTGTCCAGTTCAGTGCCTTGGAAATGGTTGCGTTGGAAAGACATCATGTCGTCGAGGCTGATTTTGCGGTTGGGTTTGACATAAAGCGGAATGCGGTTGCTTAGGTCTTTGCCAGTGACGTAATCCCAGTATTGGTCCATGTCGTCACACACCTCGTTGAACATGGTCCAAACGCGGAAGTCGCAGATGCGGGCTGCAGAGAAGTCGACGGGGGCAAAGGCCGCACTGAAGTCAAAATCGGTGTCTTTCTTGGCCGTGAAATAACCTTTCCTACGGGCGAATTTGATTATGTCGTGCTTGTAGATGACCTCGACAGCAGGGTTATAAAGTCTTCCCCATTCCTTGTCGGTGATGGAAGTCCTGCCGTTGCGGAGCGGGAAGGTGGTGATGCGGGCCGCGTTAGCGTGACCGCTCACACAGCCGTCAGGGATGCGGATGGCCACCCAAACCGCACCTCGGTCGGCATTGATGGTGTCGCCTTTCTTGGTAATCACTTCGGTGTAGCCTTTAGGCATGATCTCCATGTACCAAACCTCGTTGGGGTCACTGATGGAAAACGATTCTCCGTCGCTGCCGTAGCCGTATTCTTCCACCAAGTCAGCCATGATTTTGATGGCTTCGCGTGCCGACCGGCTGCGTTCGAGGGCGATGAACATCAGGCTGCCGTAGTCGACGATGCCCGTGGGGTCGAGGAGCTCTTCGCGGCCACCAAAGGTGGTTTCGCCCATGGCCACTTGGTTCTCGTTGATATAGCCTACCACCTGATAGGTGTGAGCAGGCTGAGGCACCATGCCTCTTGGACGGTTGGTACCGCGGTCATAACACATCCTCATGCAACCCTTTGGCCAATCTGCAGCGGGGGTATAATACAGCTCACCGTAACGGATATGGGAGTCTGCGCAATAGCTGATAA
Organism: uncultured Bacteroidales bacterium; assembly: GCA_900317155.1. GTDB lineage: Bacteria > Bacteroidota > Bacteroidia > Bacteroidales > F082 > Limimorpha. Next base: position 52,881 of record ONFO01000005.1, on the reverse strand, counting down.
AACTGGAGCCATCCACAGAGGCACCCTTCGTGATGAGAAAGTTGGTACAGGCGTTTGAAATATTTACTGCTGAAAGTAATGCTAAGATTATCAAGTATTTGAACAACTTCATGGATGATTAAAATTGGGGGTGCAAAGGTATGGATAAAAACTACACCATCCAAGCGAAAGACAAAAAATCTAATTTTCGATACCCATTCTTAAATTTTTCTTGCCTTGTATCAGAATTACTCCTATTTTTGTGGCAAATACCAGCACTATGATTAAAATCAACAATCTTGAAAAAACCGACAGTGTCTTCAACCAATACATGGCTGAACTCCGCGACGCCGTCATCCAACAAGACAGAATGCGCTTTCGCCGTAACCTCGAACGCATTGGTCAGATTATGGCCTACGAAATCAGTAAGTCTTTCGAATATGACGATGAAGAGGTGACCACCCCTTTGGGCATCAAACAGATTCGGACGATGCATGAGCAACCTGTCATTGCCACCATCTTGCGTGCCGGTCTCCCGTTCCACAACGGCATGCTCAGCATGTTCGACCAAGCTGATAGCGCTTTTATCGCGGCCTACCGCAAATACGACAAGAACGAAGAAGACTCTGAGATTCGTGTGGAGTATTTCTCTTCGCCCGACATCGAGGATCGTGTTCTTATCGTTTGCGACCCGCTATTGGCCACAGGTGAGTCCATCGTGAAGACCTTAAACGGCCTGATGGAGGATATGATGCCGAAGGAGATTTTTATTGCAGTGGCTGTGGCTTCGCAAGATGGTCTTGACTATGTGGAGCGTACTATGTCGCGCCTGCCTGTCACCATTTGGGTGGGCAGCATTGATGAGGAGTTGACGGCTCGTGCCTACGTCGTTCCAGGTATCGGCGATGTGGGTGACCTTGCATACGGTGAAAAGCGATAAGTCATGGCTGAAGAAAAGAAAAAACGTGATGGCTTTGGCTCGAAGATAGGCATTATTGCCGCTGCTGCGGGCTCGGCTATCGGTCTAGGTAATATCTACCGCTTTCCTTGTGAGCTTGGCGAGAATGGTGGCGCTGCATTCCTGTTGGTTTATCTCGCCGTGGTCATCTTCCTCGGCATCCCTGTTATGTTGTCGGAGTTGGTCATCGGTCGCCGCTCACAAAGTAATGCCGTCGGGGCCTTTAAGAAACTCGCACCTAAGTCCGCTTGGTCGGTTGTAGGCTATATGGGCGTGTTGTGTGGATTCATCATCTTCGCATTCTATTCCACCGTGTCAGGCTGGACGTTGGAGTATATCATCAAGGCAGTGACCAACTCGTTCCAAGGCAAAGACCTGGCTGCCATGGAGCAAGACTTTGCCGATTTCCATAATATGGGTTGGCGCAATGTGATGTGGCAGGCCATCTTCATTTTCCTAACCGGCTTTGTGGTCTTCAAAGGAGTGCAAAACGGCATTGAGAGATATGCAAAAATCCTGATGCCACTGCTTTTGGTCATCCTTATCGTCTTAGGCATACGCTCGGCGACTTTGCCAGGTGCCAACGAAGGATTGTCATTCCTTTTCACTCCGGATTTCTCTAAAATCGATGGCAATGTCTTGATTAGTGCATTGGGTCAGGGCTTCTTTTCGCTGAGTCTCGGCATGGGAGCGCTCATTACCTATGGCTCATACATCAAGAAAAAAGACAACCTGACTTCCACTGCCTTTTCCGTGGTGCTTGCCGACACCTTGATTGCGTTGTTGGCTGGCCTCGTCATCTTCCCGGCAGCGTTCTCGTTTGGCATCCGTCCAACGGCAGGCATGGGGTTGGTGTTCAATACGATACCTATGATTTTCAACCAGATGACAGGTGGCTATATCTTCTGCATCATCTTCTTCGTTTTGTTGGCTATCGCGGCATTGACCTCTACGATTTCGCTGCTTGAGGTCGTGGTGGCCTACCTCTCAGAGGAGCGACACATCAACCGCAGATGGTCGACGGTGTGGGCTTGTGTGGCCACGCTATTCATCGGTAGCTTTGCCTCGTTGAGTCTGATGGAAAACACGCCTTTTGCCATAGGTGGCAGGACTGTCTTCGACCTCATGGACTTCGTCTCGTCCAACATACTCTTGCCCCTCGGTGGCGTGTTGATTGTCATCTTCGTGGGTTGGAAATTGGGCAAGGCCAAATTCTTCGAGGAGGTGACCAACGAGGGTACCATCAAGGCATCGTTGAAAAAGATTATCTTCTTCATTATTCGTTATCTGGCTCCCATAGCCATCACGATTGTGTTCATCAGTGGATTGATTAAATAACATGGATTCCTTGCGCAAATGGTTTTCCTTCAGCAAAGGCGAGCGCGTTGCCATCATCACGATACTGGCATTGATACTGCTATTGATTCTGGCCTGCCTGTTTCGTCCGTCGCGCAAGTCGCTGAGTGATGCCTCCTTGCACAACCTGGACTCTTTGTTGGCATTGCGTCAAGCCGCCATCGAACAGCAACAACAGCAACAAGCCGAGAAGCATCAAGAGGTTGCGGAACTGCATCCGTTTCCCTTCAACCCCAATACCCTCACGGAAGAGGAATGGCTGCAAATGGGTCTCACCGACCGTCAGGTGCGCAACATCATGAACTACAAGGCCAAAGGTGGCAAGTTCTACTCGAAAAACGACTTGGGCAAGCTTTACACCATCAGCGAGGAAGAGTTTGCCCAGCTGGAGCCTTTTATTGTGTTGCCGGAGGTGGCACGTAGTGTTAGTGGCAAAACGTCATCCAAAAAGCAGGAGACACCGTCTTATGAAGAGAAACCCAAACCAGAAAAGAAAGCCATTCCCATCGTTGACTTGAACACCGTGGACTCGACCACCTTGGTGGAGTTGCCTCAGATTGGACCTTACACGGCGGTGCGTATCATCGAGTTCCGCGAGAAGTTGGGCGGTTTCGTCGACAAGGAGCAACTCCGCGATGTGAAAGGCATGGACGATGCGCGTTTTGCCGCCATACAACCTTATATTAATTTAGGTGCGGTCGAAATACGGAAAGTCGATGTTAATCGCGCCGACTTTAAGACCTTAGTGCATCATCCTTACCTCAGCTACGAGCAGGTGAAACGCATCGTCAACCAGCGCGAGAAGCGGGGCATGATCAAGAATTGGGCGCAGCTGGAGGAATTGCTCAAAGAAGAAGGGGAGGTGAACCCTTTGTTGGAGCAGTATGTGAAATATTAATGGTTTTTCCAATTTTGCATCCGTGAAACTCGAGTTTTCATAGCTTTAAAAAAGAGCTGTTTTTTTCCAGCAAAATCACTAATTGTCATAAAAAATGGTATATTTGCAACGGATTTTTGGAAAAATTGCCATAAATCCGTAATGAAAACGATTGAAATAATAATTAAATAATTGATTCTTATGCAGATAGAACGACCTGTTTATTTACAGCAACTCATTGACTCCAAGGACAATGGGCTTATAAAGATTGTCACAGGATTGCGTCGTGTAGGCAAATCATATCTGCTGAAAACACTGTTCAAAAAACACCTTTTGAGCGAGGGAATCAATAAAGACCATATTCTGATTATCGATTTGGAAGACAGGAAATACAAGGATTTCCGCAATCCAGATTATCTTTTGGATTGGATTGAAAAACAGATGATTGACGATGAGCAATATTACATCATCATTGACGAGGTACAACGAGTGGATGAGTTCGTGGATATGCTTGGTTCATTGGCGGTCAAGGATAATGCCGACGTTTATGTCACAGGCTCTAACTCGCATTTCCTTTCGAGCGACATTGCCACTGAGTTTCGAGGACGCGGAGATGAAATCCACGTGTGGCCGCTTTCTTTCAAGGAGTTTATGACTGCCTATGAAGGTGATGTCGTTGAGGGTTGGCAGGAATATTACACATACGGGGGATTGCCGAAGATTCTTTCCATTAAAGGTGATGACAAAAAAACCACCTATCTAAGAAACCTTTATAGGACGGTTTATCTGAAAGACATCTACGAGCGTCATGAGATAGAGAACAAGGCGGAATTTGAAGAGTTGGTGAGGATTCTTGCATCAAGCGTGGGAAGTCCCATCAATCCTACAAATCTCGCCAACACCTTCAAAAGCGTGAAACGTTTGAATCATATTACTGACAAGACTATCGAGACCTACATCGGCTATCTGGCAGATGCTTTCATGATAGAAAAAGCTGAGCGTTACGACATCAAAGGCAAGAAATACATCGGCACAACACCTAAGTATTATTTCAAAGATTTGGGGCTTAGGAATGTCATCCTTGCGTTCCGCCAAACCGAAGAGAACCACTTGATGGAAAATGTCATTTATAACGAAATGCGTCACCGAGGCTTCCTCGTTGATGTGGGCAATGTAAATATCCGATTAAAAACCGAGGATGGCAAGTGGCAACGCGTGACGCTGGAAGTTGATTTCGTTTGCAACCTTGGTTCTCGTCGCTATTATCTCCAGTCAGCCTTCCGTATGCCCGACGAGGAAAAAATGGAGCAGGAAAAGCGCTCTTTGAAGCAGATAGGCGATGCTTTCAAAAAGATGGTGATTGTTGGAGAACGCATGAAGTTGCGTCGCGATGATTTCGGCATTGTCATGACTGGAATCTATGAATTCTTATTTGATCCTAGGATTTTGGATGCATAGATGAATCTTGAAAAAAAGGTGCTCCGTATTTTGAAATTTTTCCGATTTGTGTCTATATACAATCCGAAACTAAAAATTCGGAATCAGTATGGAAAAGAAAACCACCCCAAAAAAGACACGAAAACAACCAGCCTTGACCCTCTTGCAAGCCATTGAAGCCGTCGCCGAACGCTCCAGGGACTCCAAGATGAGTGCCGACTTCTTGAAAGCCTCCGAGGCCGAAATCAATTTCCTCGCCGAACAGTACGGCATCAGCGAGCGGCAAGCCGTCATTTTTGCCGTCTGCATGGACGAAGGCCCTTATCGTGTGGATTACCATGACTTGGCCCGCCATCTTGACCTCAGCAACATCGCTGTGCTGGCTTTTGCTAAAGACATCGATGCGCTTGTGCACCGCCGCTTGCTGCGCTACCGTGACGTCAAGGATGAGGACGACTTTGACGTGCCTGCTGCCGTCATCCGTTGCCTGAAACACAACGAAGTGTATCAGTTGCCCATCCACAAGGGCCTTGACTGCGCGGGTGTGTTTGAGGTGCTGAACCAATGGTTCGACGACCTCAACGACGATGCCATCGGTCCCAAAGAACTAATCGAAGAGATCCACAAATTGTTTGACGACAACCCGCAGGTGGCCTTCGGCCAAAAGGTGAAGCGGCTGCATCTTCAGGAGACCGAAGAATTGCTCCTCGTGTTGTTTTGCTACTATCTGATCTGCAAGTGCGACGATGACATCCGTTTCGGACAAATGGAGGACGTCTTCAACAATGGTGCCGACTTCAACAACGCCAAGGCCGCTTTGCGCAGCGACAGTCACACGCTTCAAACGGCCAAACTTATCGAGTTCCGCTGCGAGGATGGCATCGTCAACAATACGCAATTCAAACTGACAGAGGATGCCAAGCGCGATTTGCTTGCCGAGCTGAAAATCAACACCACGGAGGAACACCTCGCCGATGTGATTAAGCCTGACCAACTCACGCCCAAGACCATGTTCTACACCGAGACCGTTCAGCAACAGGTGGAGGAACTTAATCGGTTCTTTGAGCCGGAACAATATGCCAAAATCCGTGAGCGCATGCAGCAGCGCGGTTTCCGACAGGGCTTCACCTGCTTGTTCCATGGCGGTCCGGGCACGGGAAAGACCGAGACCGTCTATCAGCTGGCCCGCCTTACGGGGCGTTCCATCATGACCGTAGATGTGCCGAGCATCAAGAGCAAGTGGGTGGGCGACTCGGAGAAGAACATCAAGGCCCTTTTCGACCGTTACCGCAGCCTCGTGCAGCGTGCCGATAAAGCCCCAATACTGCTCTTCAACGAGGCCGATGCCATCATTGGCATTCGCAAGGCCGGCGCTGAGAACGCTGTGGACAAGATGGAGAACACCATCCAGAACATCATCCTGCAGGAGATGGAGACCTTGGACGGCATCATGATTGCCACCACCAACCTCACCGAGAACCTCGACAGTGCCTTCGAGCGACGTTTCCTCTACAAGATTAGGTTCGACAAGCCTGATGCCACGGTGCGAGGCAAAATCTGGCAGCAGATGATTCCCGAGTTGAAGGCAAGCGATGCCGCCACTTTGGCCGAGCACTTCGACTTCAGCGGCGGTCAAATCGAGAACATCGCCCGCAAGCACGCCATCAACAGCATCCTCTATGGCGAAGGCACCGAAGTGCTGTCCATGCTCGAGAACTATTGCCGCAGCGAACAGTTGAGCAATACTGTCACAAGAAAAAGGATTGGATTTTGAAATTCCCGTCAAAAGTTTCTATATTTGCAAGGTCTAATATTAAATGTTAATGGTTATGAATTCTTTGTATGACGTATTGTCAAATCAAAAAGGCAAGGAAAGAGTGTTGTCGGCAGAGGAGTTGTTGACAATGTTCAATAGGAACATCTTGAATAACGCTGAGCTACTTGGATACATTGGCAGAACTAATTTTTTTGGCATAATTGGAAAAGCAAGAAATGAAGGAGTGCACAGCCGTTTTGTTTCAGAACTTCTTTCCGGAGATTTCTTTAAGGGGGATTCACGAGAGTCGTCTTTAATGCATTTCATGGATTTGCTTCTCTATAGGTCTGCCAAAGAGGAAAAAGGTGCTGAAGTCAATGAGCATTTGAAAAAGGGGATACTTACTCGGTCTGTCTTGTTTGAATGTGAGAAATCAGTTTGTGAATTATCCGTTAAGGACTATCAAAAAAGATACGGAGGAGGTAATAAGGGCGTTGTGAAGAAAGACGACCGAATTGATATATATCTGAGGTATAAACTAAACCATTCTGTTGCAGGGAGAAACTCTCTTGAGGTGTTCATTGAAAATAAGGTAAATTGTTTGGAGGTTGATTCTCAGACGCTTCGCTATTATAAAGCATGTTGTAATGGTGGATTTAAACGTCCCTTCCAACTGTTTGTTTTTCTGACGCCGCAACCCATTCGCGACATGGATAGATATTTGGAACTGGATTCGAAGATGTGCCCCGAATGTCCTCATTATATCCATATCTGTTATCAAGATATCCTTGACTATATCATAGAACCACTGATGTCTGACGAAAGCTTAGACGCCGATAAAAAGGCTATGTTGAAGGAATATGTCAGTTGTCTTGAACTTCCCGCCATGCCCGATGCCGATACCAAATTGCCTAACACTCTTTCCATTATGGCAATAAGCACCAAAGAAAAAGACTTGGTGTCTTCTTTTATGGAAGATGCCATCAACCGTAGACTCATAAACAAAGCGATTGAGGCAAAACTGGGCGAACCTCTATATTCGGTAGCAACGAAGGGGCATTTGTTCAATGCTACTGAAGCGATGGAACAGGCACTTGTGGTCTTGGCCGATAGGATCAAACCACTGGCGTTGCTGAAAAAAGTAGCAAGTTGTGGCATAGTTGGTCCACAAAATGGTGCAAATCCCTATTTGGTTTATTCCCCGAATGGATGGCAGGATTCGGAAAAAAGGTTATGTAGATACCTGCCTTTCGACAATCTTTATATGTATTCAGGAAAGGTTTATGGTACGGTTGGTTCAGCACTGTCTGCTGCAATTAAGGATTTCAAGGAAAAAGGCCATAAGACCAAAGAAGAACTTGTCAAGGCTTTTAGTGGCATATATTCTCATAAAGGAGGCGGAACTCCTTTGGTCTCGGTAAAAAAAGAGAAAGGCAACGTGAAGACAGAAATGGACGGAGTGTTCATAAGAGAAGACGTGTCAGCAGACCGTTTGCCAGACATCAACGCGATTCTTGGCGAGCAGTTTATGGTCAAACCTATTGACAATGAATCGTATGAAGCTTTGATGCGTTGTAATGTGCAGATTTACCATGACGAACCTGTTGTCGAAAACGGATTGCCGGATGAGATAGAAGGTTTGATACAAGATGTCAATGGTCGTTGCAGCTACAAACAAGTTGGCGAAACTCCTTTCTTTTTCCGAAAAGACATCCTTGACGACAGGATTCTTAAAATCAATAAAATAGAATTGTTTGAGGAGTGTAACTTGATTGAAAAGTGCAAAGATACCTCTCTATTGCTTGAGTTCTTCGACAGGAGAAAGAACCTGATTCTCTCCGCCTATAAAATATTACTTGAAGCAGAGACGGATAGAGAGGTTTATAAAGAAAAACTGGCGGTATATCGCAAGCTGCTTAAACTCTAAAACTTTTCGACAAAAAGCATCATCGGATGAATAGACTAAATGGGAAGCGGCACATGAAGCCGCTCCACTTTATTGCTTGAATTTTTTGAATTTTCCGCAAAAAGTTTCTATATTATGTCATAACCATAAAATACGAAGCGACTATGAGAACTTATTTGCAACAATTCTTTCCATGCCTGGAAAACAGACACGTCTATCCCTATCGTGTTGTCTATCCGATGATGTTGGAGCATATCGATTTTGCACCCATCACCATCCTTTATGGCAACAATGGTAGTGGGAAATCCACACTGCTGAATGTCATGGCCCAGCATCTTGGCCTTAAGAAAATGACATTAGGCAACGACAATGAGTATTTCGAAGGATACGTGAAAAAGTGTTCTTCATGTATTGATGATGAAGGGCTTCCTGAAGAAAGTTCGTTTATCCGGAGCGAGGACATCATGGTGAAAATTGCCAGGCAACGGAAACTTTACGCTGAAATTAAAAATGAAGTCTTTTCAGACAAAGAAATAGAAAAAATGAGTGATTATGGGATAAGCGAGAACCTATATGAAAAAGCGCTGACAGATCCCGAGTCAGTGAATGCAGCGGATTACGCCCTCCTGAGTCGATTGGGGGATTTTCAAAAAGCCCGATTGAAGTTGGACAACAGCGAAGCAACCTCCAACGGGGAAACGGCTTTGGAGTATTTCAAGGAACATCTTTTTGATGAGTCGTTCTATCTGCTTGATGAACCTGAGAACTCCATGGCTCCTGCATTTCAGCAACAACTGGCCCAGCATATCGAATTGCTGGCGCGATTGGATACTCAATTTGTCATTGCCACCCATTCGCCTTTCCTGCTTGCCATACCCAATGCAAGGATTTACGACCTCGATGCTCGCCCCTCTATGGAGAGGGCATGGTATGAGTTGGAAAACATGAAGGCTTACTATCGGCTTTTTAAACAATTTGAGGATCGGTTTTGAAATCTTGAAGGAAACTGTTTTTTGTTTTCTCCAAAATAGTGCTTAATTTTGCAAGTCATTAACGATAATATGAGTTTCAACGACTACTGGAAAGAAAAATCCACCAAACGTAAAATGTCGTGGGCGGCTAAAGCCAAACGCTTTGCCCAAAAGCACAAGCAGTTGGAAGAAATTCGAAACGAGAGCGTATATGAAATGAAAAGAAAAGATGAGGTGCGCAGCCTTCTGGATGAGCATCGGATTGTTCAGAATCCCATAGCACGATGGGATTCTAATATGCACTTCTCCTTTTCAGAACAGGGACTTAGTGAGGCCATGCAAGCAGAGGGTGCCGATGTCAGTTCTTTAACGATGACGATAAGCAGGAAGAATATTGTAGGCCAGCAACCACATGAAATAACATACGGAGACGTGCTTGACGTTGCTGGCAATCGTCGTGATTTATATGAAAAGTTCACCGATCTAGAAACCTGTACCATCAATTACCGAGAGGTAACGATGATTATCTACCGCTATACTTATCTGCAGCAGCCTTTTGCCATGTATGAGCTCGTGCCTTGCAAGCAACTGTCCATTTCCGATTTGAGATTGGAGGAGACAAGTTTCAGCACCCTGAACATTGCAACCTTGCTGATGGAAATAGCTGCCGAATGGGAACTGCGGCAGGAAGAGTTCAACTACTACGCCAAGAAACTGAAACTCCGCACCATGGAAGCCGCCACTCTCGACAGCATTGAGTTTGACCTTTGGGATGAGAAGAAACTGGAGAAGAAAATCTCGGAATACATCGCAAAGGACTATAACGTTGACAAAATCATCGAGCAGGTGAGCCATCCTTGGAAGTCGGCTATCAAGAAATATATCGATGCCGCACTAGAACGGTCGTTGAGGGATCAAACTGAGACATTGGAGAAGTTTAGCGTCAGGCACTCCTGCTCTGATAGATTTGTGGAAGAGAACTTACGCCCTTATCTGGAAAGTGTCGGATTACAGGAAGTGGAGTTGGTGGCTTTAGGAAAAACCGATGTCTTATTGAAGTACCAAGGTGCTAACTCCCGTTTGTCAGCTCATTTTAATAAATTCTTCTTTTATCCCAACTCCTGTTATGATGGATGCTTTTTGGTTTTGACGGAGAACGCTCCCTTGAGTGCCCTCGCTGATTATCTGAAGATGATGTCCGCCGTCAACCAAAAGATGGATGAGACGATTCTGAAAGTCCTGCACATCTACGACCAACAGATGCAACAGAACGAAAAGTATCATGCTGCCGTTGCGTATTTGGAAGCATTGGCCCAGGAGTATGCGGGCAAGCCTGTTGGAAAAATGATGAAGTATCTCCGCTGGGAGGCCGGCCGATTAATTAATAGTGGATACTTGAAACTCTTGATACCAACAATTAAGGTCGTCAGCGACAACTCCTTTAGTTATTTGGCGGAAAAGAGAAAGTATTTCAATAGCCAAATCACTCAAGAAGAAGTAGTTCTATGGGTCGATACAGATTGCCATATTGTATATGCCAGTGACCCTGTTGCGACTTCTGTTGAAGAGTTACCTTCCTGGACGGTTCAAGAGTTCATTAGACAATATGGTCATTCTGATCCCGAACCCATCCTTGCAATTGATTTCATCGAACAAAAACTATAAAAAATATGGCCATAGCAATTAACGAAACCGAACTGATGACCCTTTTGGAGGTCACACCCACATGGCAAAACATCATGCTGACCGGCCGTCACGGCATCGGCAAGTCGCAAATTCTGACTAGGTATTTTAAGGAAAAAGGCATACCGGTGAAGACCTTGTTCCTCGGACAGATGAGCGACCCTGGCGACTTACTGGGACTGCCCAATAAGGACGAGAAAACGGGAAAGACCGTCTTCATGCCACCTTACTGGTTTCCTGTCGACGGCCAACCCATAGTGCTTTTCTTGGACGAGATCAACCGCGCCCGTCCCGAGATCTTGCAGACGGTGATGGACCTCGTGCTGAACCGCAAGCTGGCCGGTCGCGAATTGCCCGAAGGCAGCCGCATCATCGCCGCAGGCAACGACGGTGAGGAGTACCAACTCACCGACCTCGACCCCGCCTTGGTGTCGCGTTTCAACATCTACACCTTCCGTCCCACGGTGGAGGACTGGCTGCTGTGGGCAACGCGTACGGGTCTCGACGAGCGTATCCTCAATTTCATCGGCGCCAATCCCGAGTTGCTCGACCGCAGCGCCGACACCAAGGAAGACCAAGGCCTTGACAAAGATCCCGACCGCCGTGCCTGGGAGAAAGTGGCCCGACTGATGGAGAATATCCCCAACCCCTTGCCCGTGCATCAGAAGGTGGTGGCCGGCATCATCGGCGTTCAGGCGGCAGCACAGTTGTTCCTTTCGTTCCGCAAGGACGACCTTTCGCCCATCGACCTGCTCTCCGACTTCAAGAAAGCCAAGAAATCGCTCGACAAATACGAGTTGCATCAATTGTCGTTGCTCAACGATGCCTTGGCGCGTTTCTTCGAGACCGACAAGGCCGACACCCTCGACCGCGAAATGGTGCGTAAAAACCTAAAGGCTTACCACGACTACCTGCTCAAGAACCACCGCGAAGGCTACGCCCATTTTGTGTCGCTCATCGACGGCACGGGCTATAAGAAGATGCTGCTTCTCATCAATAAGGAAATGCCCGACACCTACAAGCAAATTGTCGAATTCATCCAAACCTTATGACTTCCCTTCGACAAGCTCAAGGCAACGCCCGAGAACGCATACAACAGGTAGCGGAGCAATGGTTCCTGACCGAGCCGGTGTTCTTTGCCGTGTATTGCAGCCATCGCCTTGCGATGAATGCCAATATGCAGTGCCCGTTGCGCACTGGGCAGGGACGCATCGAGTACAACCCGACCGTGATTGATGCCTTGCAGGACAACCAGTTGAATGAGCTGCTGAAGGTAGAGATGATCCGCATCCTGCTGCAACATCCATACGCTCGGCAACCTTTGGGTTGCAAGCCCATCGTCCAACATGCCGCTAGCGACATGGTTATCTCGCCAGCCTACAAGTTGGCATGGATTGACCTGACCAAGCCCGAGGATTTTGGCTTGCCTGTGGGACAGCACTACGAATGGTATGCCGCACGACTGAATGGAATGGCCGTTCATCTCGATGGCTCACGCCAAAGTGAGGGTGATTCTGGAGGAGATAGTGGAGAATGGACGAAAGACTCTTCTGCATCTGAAGGTACTTCGAAAAGCCAAGAAACTGGAGAAGCACAAGGAACAGGAAAACAGCAAGTTGAAACCGATTACACAGCCCTGTGGGAGGAAGACCCGTTCCAAGCGCGGCTGATTACCGACATCATCCAGGGTTCGACGATGTGGGGCAGCATTCCTGGTGGCATGATCGAACTCATCAAGAAAGCCGCAGAGGGAAAGATTGACTTCCGCAGTGCCTTGCGAGGCTTTCGCGCCAGCATCCTCTCACGGAAACGCCGTCTGACGCGTATGCGTCCCAGCCGTCGTTTCGGCTTCGAGCAGATGGGCAGTCACTACGACTTCACCACGCATTTGCTTGTCGCCGTCGACACTAGCTTCTCGACAGGCTCCGATGAGTTGGGCCGCTACTTCCGCATCATCACCACCTTCTTCAAATATGGCATTCAAGAGATAGATGTGCTGATGTTCGATGCAGATGTGCAAGGCAAGCCTTTCACTTTGAAAGAAGCTAAAAAGAACTTGCAGGAGTTTAAGGTGCAGGGGCGCGGCGGCACCAACTTCCAAGCTCCCGTCGACTATGTCAAGGAACATCCCGATTATGATGGTCTCATCATCATCACCGATGGCTATGCCCCGACACCCGAAGTACCGCCACATTTGAAAGCCAAGTTGCTATGGGTCATCGACAACGAATCATCGTTCAGGATCCATTACGAATCGCTGCGCAAGACGGGCCGCGTCTGTCTGATGGAATTATAGTACTCATTAAATATGAAGAAGATTCTAGCGCATAGCGAGAGAATCTTTGAATTTCTGACAAAACATTACTATATTACAATAAACAATCATTTAAAAATAGTTAGATTATGGCAAACATCTGCTCAACAAACTATGTCATCGAGGGTGAGAAGAAAGAACTCGACGCACTGTATGAGACCATGAAGAAGCTTCAGGAAAGCGAAGCCTCTGTGGAGTATGCAACAGAATTAGGTCTGCTGGTCGAAGCCTTGGGTAAAGACCCCAATGAAGTGATGTGCCGCGGCGGATGGACTGAACTTGAACGCAAGGATGACACCCTTCGCATGACCTTCGAGACAGCTTGGACGCCCTGCTACGAAGTGACAAACTTGCTGAAAACCACCTATCCTTCGCTCCGTATATACTACAAAGCCGTGGAGCCAGGCTGCGAAGTCTATCTGAAGAACGATGCCGAAGGCACGTACTTCCCCGGGGCCGAAGAAGACGGTTGCCCCTTCCAATTGATGACCGAAGAGCAGGAACAGTTGCAGGCTCGCATTATCCACGGAATCTTGAATGGAAGCGTAGAGGTGAAAGTGACTAAACAATAAAAAACGCAAGTGGAGTGGCTAGCCGCTCCACTTTTTTTTCGCTTGTTTTTGAATTTCCTGTCAAAAGTTTCTATATTTGCAATTCAACAACATAGAGTCAGTCAAGGATTTGCCTCGGAGTCGCGCCTTATCAAACATATTAAACGCTCTATTGTTATTGTATTGTTATTCGATTGTTCTTCGATATTAAATCGAATAACAGACGAATAACTGACTTAAAAGAATAGAGTAAAAGAGGGCGCAGCTACGAGGCTATTCTGAGGCTGCCACCTGATTAAAACGAATCTGATATGGGAAAAAGACAAGTCAAAGGTTTATCGCTGATTGGGAGAATGCCACAATCGGGAGTGACCATTTATGAGAAACAGGGGAAAACAGTAGTACGGACTGCGCACAACAGTTCAAGGCCGCGTCGGTGCACCCTAAAACAATTCGTACAACGACAGCGGATGAGGCATTCCATCGCACTATGGCATGGATTGTCGCTTTGTGATACGATGTTCACCGAACACCAGTCGGCCTACAATGGCTTTGTGGCGCTTGCCAATAGGCTGCCAGCGGTTTTTGTCGAAAAAAGCTTTATGGATAGTTATGCTTCGTTTCTGATGCCCGATATTCCGGTGAGCGAGGGCAAACTGCTTACGGTAAGGCAGCATCTTGGCGAGGTGGACGGCGTCGCGGCGCTCATTGCCAACCTGGATAAAAAAGACATCCGCCAAGGTATGGAATTGCGGCTTTACACGGCAGAGCAACGAGTGGAGCATGGCGTGCCGAGAGTGTTTTTCAAAGTCAAAAAAGTGAAGAAAAACGAGTTGGTTGAGACGGTGGAAGGTGTCGCGTTGGTGGGAGAAGAGTTCGCCGACCACAACAAAGGCTGGGCATTGGTGTTGGTTGACGGTGAGCGATGCTCGACGCAAGGCATCGTCACGCAATGCACGCTTTACGAGCAATACATCACCCAGGAAGCCCTGCTTGCCGCGGCCAAATCGCACAGCAATAGGAAAATGAAAATAGAATTGCCGTCTGATTTTTTTTGAATTTCCCCGAAAAAGTTTCTATTTTTGTCCCATAAAATGGAACCATGGCGCAAGCAGTAAAAGTAGGCGGTTTCATCTACCGCATTAATCCTGCCGATGACCGGCAGTTGCAAAGAGCCACTATGGGCAGCAACTCATGGAGTCGTGTTACCGAGTTCAACGGCCACCACATCCTCGACCTCCTCCTGGCCCCCAACGGCCGCGACATCGAGGTCTACACCGACTATGGGATCTATATCCGGGAGTATAGTGGGGGAGTGAGGAGGAAATAAACTCGTTGCAAAATGGTTTGCTGAAAAACGTAATAATCAATAATAAAGAAATAAAAAACTATGGAATGGAAACAACTCTTTGACAATGTACCAGTAAATTCAAATGAAGAGAGCGATATGGAAGTAGAATACAATCGATTCAAGGCACTGGTATTGGGAAATGAAGATCAGGCAGAGAATGATGGTGTGATAGATGCTTTTATAGGTACTGCCAATGCAATTGCAGCAATTCGGAACCGTCCTTTTCGGATGGAAGAGCGTAAGAAGCTGAAAGATCAGTGGAATGATTTAAAGGGAAAACTAGCTGTACTATCCGAGGAGAATCCTCTAGTCACCCGAATTGAACAATACAAAGAGTTAAGTGGATTTATAGAAAGCCAAATTAAAAAGGGAGGTGATACCACGCCCAAAGCCGCTACACTGAAATTAGCCGCTTCTATTCTTCCCGATTATTTAAGTTCAATCGCTTCAGAGTCTGATATAAACGATCTTCTTAGATTTCTTAAAGATAATGAGCTTATTTTAAATCAAGATTATAGTGCTCAAATAAAAAACACTCCATTTGAAAAGAGCCATTTCTTGTTTTCAACAATAAAAGATAAATATTATGAATATGAAGAAAAAAAGACGCAGACTTGTTATAGCCTTCCATGGAAAATCCTGGAGTTTTTCAGAGGAAAGGATTTTGTTGAAATTGAATCAAATCTAAGATGCAATAAGAACATTATATTGACAGGTGCTCCTGGAACAGGAAAAACTTATCTTGCAAAAAAAGTAGCTGCATTTATGATCACCGGCAATTCGGATTTTGAGAATTTAAGTGCCGATGATAAAGCAATGTTTGACAAGCAGTGTAAATTTGTGCAGTTCCATCCATCTTATGATTATACGGATTTTGTAGAAGGATTGAGACCGCGACTTTCGCAAGACCAATCTACTCATAACAATATAGACTCCAGCCATTCGACAGGTTCAGTTACCGAAAGCCAAGTAAACCAAAGTGCTGTAGGATCCAAAAGGGGTTCTGATAATAATTATATTGTATTTGATAGAATGGATGGCATTTTCAAAAGTTTTTGCAAGGATGCTATTAATGAAAAGAAACCGGAGATAGAGCATAGAGAAAGTGAACCAGAAACGCAAATAGATAATTGTCAACTGAAACCATTTGTTTTTATTATTGATGAAATCAACCGAGGTGAAATCTCAAAGATTTTTGGTGAACTATTCTTCTCAATAGATCCAGGTTATCGTGGCGAAAAAGGGAAAGTGGATACACAATATCAAAAATTAATAACTGATACTAATGATCCATTTAAAAATGGTTTTTATGTTCCTGAAAATGTATATGTGATAGGAACAATGAATGATATTGACAGAAGTGTTGAAAGCATGGACTTTGCATTTAGGAGACGTTTCGCTTTTTATGATGTTGAGGCAAGTATTGATATGCTCTACACCATAAAAGATATAGATATACAGACAATTAAAAAGCTTCAAGAAAAGATGGCAAGCCTCAATAAAGAGATTGTAAAAGAAAAATACGGATTGTCTTCTGCTTATCAGATAGGAGGAGCTTATTTTAAAAAGTTTGAAAACTATAGTGAAAAAGCTCAAGAGAAAGCCTTTGAAGCATTGTGGAATAATCATTTGAAAGGACTGCTTTATGAGTATTTCCGTGGCTTGCCAAAAAAGGAAATAGATGGATATTTGAAAGACCTGAAAGAAGCATACGATAAATGAGCATTATGAGTCCCCAAAAGAAATGATTTATAACCTATTGTTAAATGAGTACAATTCACCTTTGGGACAATTCTTGGCATGTTATACCTCCGAATGATGAAATGAAAGATTCGTTCGGAAGGAAACCGCGTGATTTAAAGAAATCTGGTGATGATGCTTCTCTCAAGATTTTATCGTCGTATACCATCGGCGACCTGATGAAGGAGGAGGAGAATGCGGTGATGGTGTGGCCCAACTCGTTTTATGAAGGCAATGAGGAATTGAAGGAACTATTTATTTTCCGAATTACCGAAAAAGACGACAATAAGATAGACTCTGTCACTACCAACAATGTGGTAGGATTCATTGGGAAGAAAAAAACAAACATCCGCATTCATTCCCGATTCTCTTCAATCGACAAAGATGGGAAGGGTAACGACTTCTTCCTTTATTATATGTTGGAAAAGGTGTTGGCCATCAACACGTTCTCGTTTACGTCGTCGGCGGGTTCAAAAGCACCACAGGTCTTCGACTTCCTGCTGTTCTTTTTCCCAAAACTGCTGAAAGAAGCCATGTCGCAAGGCATGTACAAGAAATATGTCTATCACGAGTACAACGATGCCAATGTGCGTGGTGTGATCGACATTAACCGTCACATTCGGCGCAACATTCCCGCCAACGGAAAGATCGCCTACCGTACGCGTGAATTCAGCTACGACAATCCTGTCACCCAACTCATTAGGCATACCATCGAGTTCATCCGTCGCAAGACTTTCGGGAAAGCCGTCCTACATAACGACCCTGACACAGAGGGCTATGTGCAGCAAATCATCCAAGCTACACCTTCATTTCAACCGAAGCAGATGCAATCTGTCATCAACGAGAATCTGCGACCAGTTTCTCATCCTTATTACACGAAATATGCTGCTTTGCAAAAACTCTGCTTGCGTATCCTGCGCCACGAGAAACTGAGTTACGGCGAAAACGGCGATAAGATTCACGGCATCCTCATCGATGCAGCATGGCTGTGGGAGGAATACATTGCCCAAGTGCTTTCTGAAAGAACGGGCATGAAGCACTATACACGCAAGAGCAGCCCTTATCATCTTTTGGAGAAAGACGGGCGTGGAATCCAAAAAATCATCCCAGACTATCTCGATGTAGATAATAAGATTGTGGCCGATGCCAAGTACATCCCATTGATAAAGGACGAGCTCTCCGCCGAAAAAGCCGCTCCGGTTTATTACAAGACCATTATGTATATGTATCGGTTTGATGCGAAAAAAGGATTTCTCTTTCATCCCGTGGCAAAGAAAAAGGATGATGAAACTGGCGAGATTGTTGCTGAAGGTAACGAACAAGTTATTGAAAACGATTATACTATTGAAGGAAGAGAGGATTGCCATCTGTATAAAGTTGGTTTAGTCGTTGAAGAAAATGGTGATTGGGCTAGTTATAGAAAAACGATGAAATACCGAGAAGAAGATTTTTTAGGAATAATCAAATCAAAGTTTTGAATTTCCCGCCCCCAATTACTATATTATGTCAGCAACCCCCTAAAACAACTCAAATATGCTGGCTATAAATGACCTGGGCAAGAGAAAGCCCTACACCTACAAGGAAATCGTGGAACTGGATTATCCAGACTACTGGAAAGCCGCCAACGATAGTGTCCTCCGTGCGGACGCCATCCAAGAGATGAAGGGGAAGGCGCTGCCCATCTTTCATGACCACCTGCCTGCCGACACCGAAAAGTGGCAATCGGAAAAGGCAATAAACACCTTGGTGAACTACCTCAAGTTGCGCTCGCTCTACAGCCTCGGCCACTATATCTGGGAAGAAGCGAATCGGTGGTGCCATGAACTGGGCAAAAGCGGTAATGATGTTGACTACGATGGCATCGAAAAGGCCAAAACAGACTTGATTGCCCTCTTCGAGACCATAAACAAAGTGGATGTCATCGATATCGTGCAAGACATGGATACAGGTTTTCAAAAATTAGAAAAAGCCCTCGGCAGCACCGATTTCCATGTCATGAAGGGACTCAATAGCGAGGGCTTACTTTCCTCATGGTCGTTCCGCGACATCCTCGGGACGCTAGAAGGTGTTGGACCCACCGACAACCTTTGGGCTGTTGCCCTCAACAGTGCTTTCCCAACCGAACCCAACATCGGTGGCCTCATGGAATCGGAAGAGGACAACGAATTGGTGAGGATGTATTAATCTGACGATGACGGATTGAGTGGCGCGGGTTTTTCATGGCTTGCACCACTTTTTTTGAATTTTCTTCAAAATAGTTTTATCTTTGCAGTTGAAAACCACAAATGACATGAAAGGACTCTCCAAATCCCGCTACACCGCTTTCTGCCAATGTCCCAAGAACCTCTGGCTGAAAGTGTATAAACCCGAAGAAGCCAAAGACGACCCGGCACTGCAAGCCCGCTTCGAGCAAGGCAACGAGGTGGGCGACCTCGCCATGCAACTCTTCGGTCCCTACCAAGAAGTGACCACCCATAATGCCGAAGGCAGCCTCGACTTGGACAAGATGTGCGAATTGACGCAACAGTACATGGAACAAGGCGTTGACAACATCTGCGAAGCGTCTTTCGCCCTCGAAGGCCACTACTGCGCCGTCGACATCCTGCGTCGCAACGGCGATAGTTGGGACATTTACGAGGTGAAGAGCAGCAGTTTCCCGGAGTGTGACGGCGAAGAAACGAAGTTGGAGAAATATGCGCCCGACATTGCCTATCAGAAGTGGGTGCTTACCCAATGTGGTGTCAAGGTCGTCAATACTTATTTGGTGTGCCTCAACAGCAGCTATGTAAGGCATGGCGAGTTGGATATCAAGAGCCTGTTTGTCATCATCGACATGCACGACTTGGTCGAGAACGAATACCTGAAAGTGCCAGCACAGAGCAGCCAAGCCTTGAAGATCTTGGGCATGAAGGACGAGCCTGACTACGACCTTTCCGAACACTGCATGAAACCATACACATGCGCTTTCTTTGACTACTGCAAACGTCAGCATGGTGTGCCACAGGACGAGCCTACCGTCTTCGACCTGTATCGTATGAACTTCTCAAAAAAGCTGGAGCACTATCATGCCGGACGCATTGATTTTGATGCATTGCGCAAGGAGAAGCTGAGCGACAAGCAGCAGATGCAAGTGGAGTATACGCTGAATAAGAAGGAACACATCAATGTTGTTGGCATCCGCGAGTTTCTATCCAACCTAAACTATCCGCTCTATTTCCTTGACTTTGAGACCCTACAGCAAGCCATTCCCCAATTTGACGGACAGAAGCCATACCAACAGATTACCTTCCAGTACTCGCTCCACATCAAGGAGAGTGCCACAGCACCCTACCAACACAAGGAGTTTCTGGCACCCAGCGACGGCACTGACCCGCGTCGCGTCGTAGCCGAGCAGCTTTGCAAGGACATTCCGATGAACGTCTGCACCTTGGCCTACAACAAAGGCTTCGAGTGCGGTCGAATCAAGGAACTGGCTGCGCTGTATCCTGACCTAAACCAACATCTGCTGAATATCGAAAAACACATCGTTGACCTCATCGATCCATTCCGTGCAGGAGATTATTATGTTCCCGCCATGGGTGGCTCGTTCAGCATCAAGAGCGTACTGCCGGCATTGTTCCCCGATGACCCAAGCCTCGATTACCACAACCTTACTGGCGGTGTCCAAAACGGCGGCGACGCGATGACCATTTTCCCAAAAATCCAACACATGCAACCCGATGAGGCACAGACCGCCCGCGAAGCCCTGCTCCGCTATTGCGAGCTTGACACTTGGGCTATGGTGAAGGTTTGGGAGAGATTGGAAGTTGTGGCGAAATAATCAGAATAAGAATTTAATATAGTGATAATCCATAAAAACCTCGCGACGTAAAAAGGTAATCGCTAGCTAACCTATGGCAAATTATAAAGTGAAAAACGGTGTTGGAATCATTCCGAAAGGAAAAACGACAGTTGGATTCCCTGCTTTCGAAGGCCGCACTGATTTGACGAGTGTCATTATCCCCGAATCCGTGATGAGGATTGGAGAATCCGCCTTTGAAGGTTGCACGGGCCTGACAAGCGTCATTATCCCCAACTCGGTGACGATGATTGAAGAACGTGTCTTCAAAGATTGCACGAGTCTGGCAAGCATCGTCATCCCTAATTCTGTGAGAACGATTGGAGAAAGCGCCTTTGAAGGTTGCACAGGTCTGACAAACATCGTTATTCCCAACTCAGTGACGACGATTTACGAACATGTCTTCTTTGGTTGCACGGGTCTGACAAGTGTCGTCATTCCTGATTCGGTAACTCAGATTAGAACAGGGGCTTTCAAAGGATGCACGGGTCTGACAAGCATCATTATCCCCGACTCCGTGACGGATATTTGGGAAAACGCCTTTGAAGACTGCATAGGGCTAAATAGCATTGTCATCCCCAGTCCGGTGTCGGTGATTGGAGAAAAGGCCTTCTATAGCTGTATAGGCTTGACAAGCATCGTTATCTCCAAATCAGTATCGGAGATTAGAGAATTTGCTTTCGGTGGCTGTCCGGAACTGAGCCGTATTGTTGTTGCTGAGGGAAATGTATTGTATCTTCCTTCAGACGACGGTTGCAATGCCCTCATTCAACGAGATGCTAAAGGCTACATATTGTGTCTAGGATGCAAAAACACAATAATTCCTGACACGGTGACAAAGATTGAAGCAGGAGCCTTTTATGGTTGCACAGGCCTGACAAGCATCGCTATTCCCGATTCGGTGAAGGAGATCGAAGAGAGTGCCTTTGATGGATGCACCGCCCTGAAAACCATCTATGTTCCTCCCAAGAAGGCAGACTACTACAAGGAGCGCCTCCCCGAAGAGCTGCACAGCCTCATTGTGGAGTTGACTGAGGATAATGGCGGAGAACCGAGGAAGAAATAATTCTGAATTTTCGACAAAAAGTTTCTATTTTTGCATTGAAAACCACAAACGATATGAAAGGGATTTCCAAATCTTGTTACACGGTCTTCTACCAATGTTCTAAGACTATTCGGCTGAAGGTGTACAGATCAAATGAAGCAAAGCCAGCCGCGAAGCCCTGCTCCGCTATTGCGAGCATGGCACTTGGGCCATGGTGAAGGTTTGGGAAAAGTTATAATATCCTGGAAATCGAATAATAACCTATCATTTAATTCTAATCAATATGGATTACAATTCTTACCTAAGCCAAATCATCGCTTTCAATAGCGATAAAAGTGTAGTATCTTTGCGCGAAAAGTTCAACAAAGCCTCGTTTTTCGAAATTATCTCGAAAGAAAGAAGCGAAACCACATATAGTGCATTTCTGAAATGGTTGTTTTCGGAAAACGGTGCAGACACAGACAATTGTAGCCCGCTTGCTTTCCTGCTTGACGTTTTAGTTCTTCGAAGTGAAGAACAGAAAGAGTTCACTCAATCAATCCTTGACGATGCCGATGTAAAAAGGTGTATAGTGACACGGAAGTTGTCCATTGAATCCATAAAGGTTGAAACAGAGAAGCCTGTCAGTGTTTTGGCTCAAAGCATTGTAAATGGCATCCCAAACTGTAAAGGAGAATTGGGAAACATTGAGATGGAAAAAATAGCGGCCAAATGCAAAGATAGTATCGATTTGTTCATCGAATGTGGAATCAACTCTCCGGAAATTACGGCCAAAAAGCTTCAAATTATTATCGAGAACAAAATAGATTCGATAGAAGGTGGTAAGAAGGAAAAGAAAACTACGGGGATTCCTTCTTATGACGATGCTACGCAGACTACGCGTTACTATCTTGGCACAAAGTTTTCTTCTATTGTCGATTTCCAGTCATTTGATGGTTGGGATACTTTACAATTGTACGTGTACTTGACCCCCAATGAGCTCAGTGCCGATGCAGGCATAGATAATCACTATATTCAGATTAGTTATCAGGATGTTGTTGACGGCATCCTTCTGCCTATGCTTTCTTCTTCGTCATTGTCTTCCCGTAACCGCTTCTTCCTTGAAGAATTTCTAAACCAATTGATGTACCCCAGTCTTGACGGAAAGGTTATGCGTCCAAGTATTGCCATCGGCAAAGAACATTCGAAAGAACTTTTTGATATTTGGGACCAATACCGGCCTCTTTTGGCTGATGCCGCCATTGCAGCAGCCGAAACAAATCTTTGGAAGATCGGGGATACATATTATGACCATCAACCTAAAGACGAGGTGCTTTCCCTTTTGGTTAAACAAGGTGTACAACATAAAAATATAGTCAATGGTCGATGGAAAAAGGGAACTTATTTTTCCAAAATACAAGAGATTGCCAAAGACTATGGAATTGAAGTAGTAGTGGTTTCGTTAGGTGTTGATGATAATTGTTTAGAGCTTTTGTCCTCGTTCTGGGATGAGAATAGGAGACTTCTGACTGCGGTCATAAACGGGATGGACTATAAAGAAAGAATTAAGGTGGAAGCTCTTTTGAAAGAAGTTTCAAAACGAGACACTACAAAATACAATGTTTATTATAACGATAAGATTTTGAACAATAAGCCCCTCGGGAAAGCAGAAACGGTTTTATACATCGTGAAGAAGTGGGTGGAACTGAAAAACAATGCTGTGACATTACAAGATTTGAGAAAGACATTTCCTCTATCATACAGTCCATATTACGCAAATGGGAAGTGGTACAAGTATCTTTTTTATCCAAAGGATGAATGCATTTACGATGGTGAAAAAGGGGATAAAAGCAAGCCAACCAGTAACTGGGATATTGATTTCAAGGGGAAATATGACATTCAGACCAAAGATGGTCCAGTAATTTTCTTGAAAATGTGGCGTAAAGATGGTCTTGGACATTTTGTCAAGAAGGTGGAAGATGCGAAGCTGTTCCCCGGGATTCTTAATGTTGTTGCTGTCGATTAATTCGATTAATTGATTATAATATAAATCTTCAAAAACCTCGCGATGTAAAGGTGAATCGTATAATGATATGAATACAAAAGTAGGAATTATTTGTGAAAAAGAATTGCTGAAGAAAGTCGAAGAGGGTGTTTCCAAGAAGGTTGCTTGGCAGAAACCGCTTCTGCTATTGACTAAAAATGGTGACGATTACAACTACATAAATGATTTGTTACAAGAAACCTATCACGACTACTGTATCAACAGTGATCCTAGTTATTATGCTTTTATTAGGGTTAACAACAAACTTGAGGTTTCGTTGAATGACGTAATTGTTGATTATCATCACTCTGATGTTGACTTCTATGAATACTTGGGTGGACCTTTGGCCTACGATGAGAAAATCCATCGTTACTGTGTCAGCCTTGTCGAATATGAAGCCAAACCTGTTATCAGTTTCATTTGTGTGACCGACAAGAATTGCGCTGTTGAGGATATCCCGGCATGGATGGAAGAAGAGTTTGAGATTGCCATGTTAGAATTGCCGTATTAAAGAAAAGTCCCTCAAAATTTGAAATTTCCGCCCAAAATGTCTATATTATGTAGTAACTAATAAACAACAATAAGCATTAACAAAAAAAACGCTAAATCTATGACTTACGCAGAAATCAAGTATTGGGTTGAGGGCGAAAATCAAACAGTATGTAAACGAGCAGGCAGAGGAAGACGTTTTCTATTGTTTCAAAATAGAAGAAGTTGTCCATCCTTTTGCTGATTGGATATAAAACATTTGGTGGCTTTATTGCCATAAATGGTGTATATGAAAACAGTCATAGAACCAACTGTGGATAGCCTCTTTAAGAGGCCGGAGGCTGGCTGGCATCCTTCTTATCCTGTAATAGAAAGGTCTTGGGATGCCATTATTAAACTTTTTCTACCCCGATTTACAAATTTTCGGACAAATCGTATTATATTATGCTGTTTTCAACTAAAACAGCATCATCTTTTTGCCCTTATTATTGCCGCCTATATCATCGGCGGCGTCTTTATCGTCCTTTGGATGGCCAGGAACTATTTCGATGCAAAATACGGCAGTGAATCCTCTGAAAAATGGAGTGTTTGGCGTGTCCTTTTCTGGCCTTTCATATTGCCGTTTGTTTGGCCCAAGATAAGACAGATTAAGAGACAACGTGCAGCTAAGGCCCATGCCGATTTCGAAGCCATGATGGCACACTGGGATGCAGTTGCTGAAGAAGCCAAAGAGATGATCATCGAAGGCAATGTGCTGGTGCATGGCATCGCAGGCGAAGCCATCCCAGACATGGTGACGGAAATCGGCGAGGAGGCATACTGTTGCTGCGATGAGTTGGAAGAAATCGTCATCCCTGATTCGGTGAAAAAAATCGGCAAGGATGCCTTCTGCGCCTGCGCCAACCTGACCAAAGTCGTCATCCCCAACTCGATCATCGAGATCGGCAGTGGGGCTTTCGACGAATGCACCAGCCTCATAGAGGTTCATCTGCCGGCCTCATTGCGCAAACTTGGCATGGCCTTCGACGACGGCCCATACGAAGGACGGAACATTTATGTCCATTTCACCGACCCTACCCAATGCCAGGTGGAGATGCTCGACGACGAGTCGACGGGCTGGCCCGCAAATTGGAACGACCGGCTCTTTGTGCCAAAGGGCAGCTGCCAAGCCTTCGAAAAAGCCGAGCCATGGTGCGGTTTTGAGACGATTCAAGAGTTTGAATAATACTGTTTTGAAAAATATTTTTGCCCCAATCTTTAAATTTTCGGCAAAAAAGAATTATTTTAAGGCCTAACCCCTTAAAACAACATCCTTATGAACACCACCATCAAAACCTCCTCAGAAAAGCAATTCACCCAAATCCGTCGTTTCATCAAGAAAAACAAGATCTACAACACCAGTACAGAAGAGAACGGACTCTACATCATCACACTCTTTGGCCTCAAACCCAAAGAACTGGAAAAGTTCATCAAGGACTTCATCAAGACCAACCACCTCACCAAAGTCCAGCAGCAGGAGCCTTTGGCTCTTGCTGCCTGAGTTTTTGTTTCGTCTGAGGTTTAAAGATTGTATAAACCTTTCTATAGATAATTAAAACAACGCCCTTTGGAACGCATCAATAATCAACTTTTCAAAAACAATGATAAAACTGAAAAACCATGAAAATTGAAAACTTAGACAAATTCCTACAAGAGATTGGCCACGCACCTCTATTGAGTGCAGACCAGGAATTGGAACTGCTCAAAGCCATTCGTGAAAAAGGCTTTGAATGCGACGAGATGGAACAGCTGAGCCAATCGAACATGAGGTTTGTGGCTGCCTTGGCCGCACAATATCAGAATCGCGGACTGAAGCTGGAAGAACTGATTCCCATCGGTATCGAAGGTGTGAAAAAGGCCGCAATGACCTACGACTTCGAAAGCAATATTGGCTTCAAAAAGGACGCTGTTTCGGTGATGCGGCAGTGTTTGGAAGAAGCCGTAAAAGAACAAATCCACAATCTTGTTGAGCAATTCGCCGAACTTCAAAGAAAGAGATACCGTTTCTGGATGCAAGATTTTGAAAACGAAGACACTGGCGAAAAAGTGTCTGTGGAGCGCCGAGAATTGTTGGTTGCAGAACCCGCCGCCGAAGAAAAAGAAATCCTTAAACAAATCTGCAATGGGGCAAAAGAAGCCAATACCGAAGACCTGAATGCTTTTTGGTACGAATCGAAAGGCTCGCCTGGCTTTTCTAATGACGACATCCTACCTATCCTTCAAGAGCTCAGCGAACGAGGCGATGTGCCTGCTACTGATGCCTTGAACAACATTGACCGTCTTTGGGAAATGGTTCAAAAAGGCGATAAAGATGCAGCCTTGTACTTGGCTCACCATTATGCTTACGGCAACGAGGAGCATGGCGTCTTCATCGACAAAAAACAGGCAAAAGAACTATACGACCTTGCAGGATGGGATGATTACGATCCCAATGAAGGAAGCGATGTTGAATGGGAGGTCGTTGAGAGTGATTATTCTCTTCGAGGAGATCCTGCCGAACTCGACAAAGTGGAACATGACATGTGGGTTTTGGCCGAAAAGTACGGCGTTCCTGATGATGGTCTGGGTGGGATGTACGTGCCTTTCGACATCCTTTTCAAGAAGTTGGTCGGTTCGTCCTATTATGAGGGCAACATCACGAAAATGAGACGTGCGGCTGCTAATAACCTTTTATTTCATGCCGAGAGTAATATGAGTGAGCCTTTGCTTTATGCTCTTAAGCGCTATTATCCACAAATAGAGGTGAATTGCTTGGATGATGGCGAAGGTTTTGGAGAAGCTGGAATTGCAGTAGACGAATAATTCCAAGACTCGACAACAGAACCAGCTGTAGATAGCCTCTTCATGTGGCCGGAGGCTGGCAGGCATCCTTCTTATCCTGTAATAGAAAGGTCTTGGATGCCATTTTTAAATTTTTTCTGCCCAAATTTTTGAATTTTCGGCAAAATGTTTCTATATTATGTTGTACCGATAAAACAACATCAATATGTACACCACCATCAAGACCTCATCAGAAAAGCAATTCACCCAAATCCGTCGTTTCGTCAAGAAAAACAAGATCTACAACACCATCACCGAAGAAAACGGCCTCTACATCATCAAACTCTTTGGACTCAAACCCAAAGAACTGGAAAAGTTCATCAAGGACTTCATCAAGACCAACCACCTCACTAAAGTCCAGCAGCAGGAGCCTTTGGCTCTTGCGGCATGAGAACTCGCTCTTTCGCACTTGAATAATCTTTAATATTTCAAAGGTGGGATGCAAATCCCACTTTTTTCTTATTTTTGCGCCCTATTAAATTAGGATTATCCCGCCATGCGCAAACTATATCTCATCCTTCTGCTTTTGGTTTTGACGATGCCCGCAAAGGCCGCCTATCTACTCATTCCCATGGACAATACCCAGACCAACCACCTGAAAGCCTACGGTGTGGCCTATTGGGTGCTGCAACGCGAAGTGGAGATCAGCTGGCTACTGAACTATAGGGGAGGAAGTTACCTGATTCCATATCACGAGATGTTTGAGCGCGAGTGCAAGATGCGCAACGTGTCGTACAACGTCATCGCCGATGCGCAAGCCGACGCTATCCTGGCTGAAATCGCCGACCCTGGAGTCAACATGGACGAGATGAAACTCCAAAAGGTGCCCCGCATAGCAGTCTATGCGCCCAAAAACAACCTGCCTTGGGACGATGCCGTCACCTTAGTGCTGACCTACGCCGAGATTCCTTACGACGTGGTCTACGACGACGAAGTGCTGCAAGGCGTTCTGCCCACCTACGACTGGCTCCACCTACACCACGAGGATTTCACTGGACAGTATGGCAAGTTCTGGGCACGCTACCGCAACTATCCTTGGTATCAGGAGGATGTGCGTGCACAGGAAGCCACAGCACAACGCTGGGGCTTCAGCAAGGTTTCTCAGTTGAAGCTTGCAGTAGTGAAGAAAATCCGTGAGTTTGTGGCAGGCGGCGGTTACATGTTTTCCATGTGCTCTGCCCCCGACAGCTTTGATGTGGCTTTGGCTGCTGACGGCCTCGACATCTGTGACTATATGTTCGACGGTGACCCCATTCGCAACGGCGACCCGCAACGGCTCAATTACGACAACTGCTTCGCTTTCACCGACTTCTCGGTTTCGGTCAACCCGCAGGAATACGAGATCTCCAACATCGACGTCACCCAAGGCCGGATGCAGAAAGTGAAAGAACAAAACGACTATTTCCTGCTTTTCGATTTTTCAGCCAAATGGGACCCGGTGCCGACCATGCTTACCCAATGTCATGAGCGTCTCGTAAAAGGGTTTATGGGGCAGACCACGGCTTTCAACAAGAACTATGTGAAGCCATCGGTTGTAGTTTTGGGCGACAATGCCGCCTTGAACGAGGACCGTTACATCCACGGTAACTTCGGCAACGGCTTTTGGACCTTCCTTGGCGGCCACGACCCTGAGGACTACCAACATATCGTTGGCGACCCGCCCACCGAACTCGACATGTACCCCAATTCGCCGGGCTATAGGCTCATTTTGAACAATATTTTGTTCCCTGCGGCAAAGAAAAAAGAGCAGAAAACCTAAAAATTCATATATTTGCCGCTTTAAATTGAATTAATTCACAAAAATCATAGACTATGAGAAGAAATCTACTCGTCATTCTTGCCCTGATATTGGGCATCTTTTCCCTACAAGCCAAGCCCGTTGAGGTGGGTAAAGCACAACGCTTGGGACTGAATTTCATCCAACACAAGGCCATGTTCGCCAAAAACGCGATGGATGACCTTGAATTGGCCTACACTTATCGCGCCAGTAATGGTGTGGCCACGGCCTACGTTTTCAACTTCGACGGTGGCTTTGTCATCGTGGCTGCTGACGACTGCTATTCGCCTATCCTCGGTTATTCCTGCCAAGGCAGTTTTGACTATGAGACTGCTCCCGATGGCTTGCGTTACATGTTGGGTGAGCTGTCGAACGACATTGAGAAGTGCATCCAACTGAACCAACCTGTTTCGAGTGATGTCCTTTGCCGCTGGAAGAATCTGGAAGACTACGGCATGTTGCATCCTGAGAGAGGTCAGGTTGTAGTCGAGCCACTGGTGCAACAACGCTGGAACCAAGATGCTCCTTACAACATGTATGTGCCTGCTGGCTGCCCCACGGGTTGCGTGGCTACAGCTATGGCCCAGTTAAT
The DNA here is from genome assembly GCA_900317155.1 of uncultured Bacteroidales bacterium. GTDB lineage: Bacteria > Bacteroidota > Bacteroidia > Bacteroidales > F082 > Limimorpha. Next base: position 23,379 of record ONFO01000005.1, on the reverse strand, counting down.
GAAATATTGGGAATGGCCTTTGCAAGGCACGGGCGAACACTCCTACCAATGGAACGGTCAGACCTTGAGCGCCAACTTTGGAGAGACTAACTATGAATGGGATAATATGATTGACTTTTATGGCAACGGTGCTGGTACACCCGAACAGAGACAGGCTGTCGCCACCCTGATGTGGCATTGCGGCGTGTCGGTCAACATGAATTATGAGCCCGATGGCAGTGGTGCCTTTTCTGGGGATGTGCCTATCGCCATCAACAATTATTTCTCCTATTCCGAACACGCTACACATTACGGCAGAAGTGGCTCCTATAATGACTGGATTGCCTTGTTGAAGACCTATATCGACCAACATATTCCATTGTATTATTCTGGCCAGAGCCCGGAGGGAGGCCATGCATTTGTTTGTGATGGCTACGATGCCGACGATTTCTTCCATTTCAACTGGGGCTGGGGAGGCGCAAGCAATGGCTTTATCCTCATCGATGGCGAACACTTCGACTATACGGGTAGCCAAGCCATTGTCTACGACTTCGTTCCCGATTATGTTTACAACCAGATGCCTCAGGCTCCCGGAAATCTTGGCGTAAGCATCGACAGTGACGTGTCACGTATCGCCCATCTCAGTTGGACTAACCCCACTGAGACTGAGGCTGGTGAGCCTTTGGCAGGCATCGAAAAGATTCTTGTCAAACGTAATGGCTTTATTGTTAAGGAAATTACCAATGTTACTCCTGGTGAGGCCATGACCTGCGACGACGAAGTGCCGTTCTTCGACCAGTTTGAATACACGGTTTTGGCTGTCAATGGTAACAACTACGGTCGTACCACCCATGCCAAGGCTGTCTTCGGCCCTTATTGCGACTGGAAAGTCATCATGACCTCGGCTAGCTTCCAAGGTTGGGACGGTGGTGGCATCACTGTGCAGAATGCAGCAGGCTCATACATCGACTTTTTGACTACCACCACTTCAAGTGCACAGATGCAAGTCTTCCAAATGGCTTTGGGCAACAACAACCTCTATTGGGTGGAGCCTAATTCTCCTGTCTCAAACCTCTCGTTTAAGATCAGAGATGCTGAAAACCAGATTGTTTACCAATACGAAGGCCCCTCATCGGGTTTGGAAGCGGGCCTCTTGCGCACATTGAACAACACTTGTGGCAATGAGAACACCTGCGAGGCCCCTTATAACCTGAAGGCTACCGTTGACCCCGATAATGACAGAAACATTATTCTTACTTGGGACTCCGATCATACTCCTGAATTCGGTTATAACATCTATCGCGATGGCTTCCTCTTCAATATGGCGCACGAAACGAGTTATGTCGATGAGAATACTGACATTGGTGGACACTGCTACTATATCACGGCTTTGTGCAGTGGAGGTGAGACGGCCAATTCCAATGAGTATTGTGTCACTTCCGGAACGGGATGCGAACCTCCTCAAGACTTGTATTTCGAATATTTCAATGGTACCAAAGTGCAACTGTTCTGGACAGCACCTGAAAACGAGAACGTGACAGGTTATGTCGTCTACCGCAAGACAGAAGACACGCCTTATAAGCGTATCAAGAATGTGGGGGCAAATACGACCAACTGCAAGGATACGAGCGTGTCTTCAGGCGTACCTTATCAGTATGTCGTGACTGCCTATTATCGTGACACTGACTGCAACTCTGCTTACGCCAATGACCTCTTTGATGCCGATAAGTTCTTCATCTCGGTGGATTGGTCGAACGCGCCTAAGGACTTGCAAGCTTTCTTAAATGAAGATAGCACGATGGTTAGCTTGCGCTGGAGACCTGCCTATCAAGCTTCCTCGTACGATATCATGCGCAACGGCGTGAAGATTGGCGAGACCACAGAGATGGCGTTTGATGACGAGGATTTGGCCTTAGGCGAGACATACTGCTATCAAATCATTGCCTATGGTTCAGAATCTGAAGAGGGCTCCAACGAGGCTTGTGTTACCATGCCCGATGCTCCCGAGCCGCCTGTGTTGCCTTGCTCGGCACCGACGAATTTTTCAGGGCAAATCCTTGCGCCAGATGCCGAAACCCGTATTATTCGCCTGGAATGGCAGGCTCCTACCGACAGAGTACCTGAATCCTATACCTTGTCGGATGTAAGTCAGTATTGTGTGATACATCTGGATGGAATTACTGATACATTTTATGAAATTGAAATTCCTGTCGACGTTGTCGTTGATTATACCTATATGTTGTATGCAGTTTATCCCGAATGCTGGTCGGAACCGGCTCTCACTGCTAACGGCGAAAACTCTATCCATCTCACCAACCTTTCGGTAAATGAACAATCGCTCCTCAATGTGAAACTCTATCCCAATCCTACTTCAGGCCAGTTGCGCATCGAGGCTGAAGCGATGACTTTGGTGAGTGTTTATGACCTTGTAGGTCAATGCTTGATGCAAATGCCTTCCAATGATGGCCAAGTCACACTCGACATGAGCCAGTTGCATAACGGCATCTATCTCATCAAAGTGAGCACGGCTAATGGCTCGATGATGCAGCGTGTGGTAAAGATGTAAATAATTTAAAATCAATAATCTAAAAGCAATTAAACCAATGAGAAAAACTTTATTTCTGATGATGAGTTTGGCGCTGTTCGTTAGCCAACTCATCGCTTCGCCCGTCGACGTGGAGCAAGCCCGTCATTTGGGCATGAAGTATGTTCAAAGCCACTCTGCCAGACAGGTCTCCGAACTCAATTTGGCCTATACTGAGATGACCGAGAGTGGCAATCCTGCTGTCTATGTCTTCAATTTCGACAACGGTTTCGTCCTCGTTTCGGCTGACGATGTGGCACGTCCCATCCTGGCTTACTCAGACGAGGAGAGCGTCGACCCGAACAACATGCCTGATGGCTTCGCCTACTACCTGCGTTTCTATGCGCGTCAGATTGCCTATGCTCAGGCCAACAACTTTGAGCCTGAGATGGAGGTGGCTTCCGAATGGATGCATGTGGCAAAGGACGGCTTCGAGAACGACAACCGCAGCACCCGTGGCGACGTTGCCCCCTTGCTGACCACCCTCTGGAACCAGGACAGTCCTTACAACGCCTATTGCCCAACCGGTCATGGTGGCCCTGGCGGTCACGCCTATGCTGGCTGCGTTGCTACGGCCATGTCGATGGTGATGAAGTACTGGAATTGGCCTATCCAAGGCAATGGCGAGCACAGCTATACGCCTGAAGGTTATCCTATGCAGACGGTCGATTTCGGTGCCACGACATACGACTGGGCCAATATGCCCAACTCCTGCAATAGCTCCAATTACCAAGCTGTTGCTACGCTGATGTATCATTGTGGTGTTTCGGTCGACATGATGTATGGTGGAGGCTCTTCGGGTGCCTATTCACAAGATGTTCCTCCTGCGATTGCCAACTATTTCCGTTACACCGACAAAGCCAGTCGTAAAGACCGTGATCTTTATACCAAATACGATTGGGAGGAGATGTTGATTGCCAGCTTGAAAGAAGGCTTCCCGATGTATTATTCAGGAAGTGACGATTCAGGCGGACATGCTTTTGCATGCTGTGGCTATCGTGAGAGCGACCGAAAGTTCTATTTCAACTGGGGCTGGAGCGGCTCGTTAAATAACTATTTCGCTATCGACGCACTGAACACCGGCTGGAATGGTAGCTTCAACCAAGGTCAGGCCGCCATCTTCGATTACATCCCCGACTATGTTTACAACGAATTGATTCCTGCTGTTGAAGACCTCAGTGTCTCGTCAGAAAACGCCCATTCCAAGACGGGTATCGTCAGCTGGACCAACCCCACCATGTCTTTGGACGGCAGTGCTTTGGAGAACATTGATCAAGTGGTGTTGCTCCGTAATGAAGAGCAGATTTTCACCCAAAGCAATTTGACTCCTGGTGAGGTCATGTATTTCGAAGACAATGTGCCTGATTATGATTGCTACACCTATACCTTGTATTTCCTTTCCAATAATGTTAAAGGTCGTTTTACAGAGTTTAAGTACCAATATGGTCCCACATGTACGTGGAAAGTGGTTGGTCAAACCACTAATTTCCAAGGCTGGAATGGTGGCAAGATTCAATTGAAGAATTCGTTCAACACGCTTATTGAGGAGATCACGATGACTTCTTCATCGCCTATCAGCCAGCAAATTGTTATGCCCGAAGGCAATGTCACTTTCAGCTGGGTGGCTCCATCAACGGCTGTCCAAAGCTTAACCATCAACATCAAGAACTCGTCCAATAGCACGGTCTATACCTTCACGGGCAACTCGAACCAAGTGCCTGCCACGCTTTATACGGGCGACAATGATTGTGGTGGCTGCCTGCCTCCTACCAATTTCCACGGCGAGTACCAATGGACCAACGAAGGCTTTGGCACACTGCTCACTTGGGACTATGAGGGCGAGCCTCAGTCTTTCAAAGTCTATCGTAGTGAAGACGGTGTAGAATATGCTGAAATAGCAACAGTTGATAAGACATTGCGCGAGTATTTCGACATTACTGATGCGGGTGGGTACTATTACAAGGTGACGGCCTTCCGCAGCTATTGCGAGTCGACGCCCGCTTGGGTCGATGATGACACTGATTATGTCTACATCGAAGTGACATCAGTCAACGAAGATGCTGAAGAAGGCTTCAAGGTGTATCCTAACCCAGCCAATGCCTTGATGAGTGTTGAGGCCGATGGTTTGCAACTGATCACAATCTGCAACACCATGGGTCAAACCGTTTTGATGCAGCATTGCAACGAAGATGGCGTGGTCATCAGCACATCTAACTTGGCTTCTGGCGTCTACACCATCAGCATCAAGGCTGCCAATGGCACCGTGACCAAACGTTTTGCCGTGATGCATTGATGGCTTTTTTCCAAAAAACTAGTCAAAATGAAAAGGAAACATGCGCGCATGTTTCCTTTTTTGTTATATTTGCCGCTTAAACTTGAAAGACAATTTACTATGAAAAAGCGCATCTTTACTATGCTGGTATTGGCGATGGCGTGTGTCACGCTTCAGGCCCGCCCGGTTGACCAAGAGACCGCAAAACGCTTGGGACAGTCCTTTGTAAAGGCCAATTTCGAATTCACCCGCCAGAGTAACCAACTGAATTTGGTTCAAACTGCTTATTCCGAAAGGGGAGAGGCCTGCTATTATATCTTTAATGTGGGTGACACAGGCTTCGTTATCCTTGCCGCTGACGACAACTATCGTCCTGTCATCGGTTATTCGGATAGAGGAACATTCAATCCTGACGACATGGCTCCCGCTTTGGCCGAATACCTAGAAGTCGTACGACAAGGTGTGATGAGCGCTTCCGTGGCCTCTTCTGCATCGGTTGCAGTGGCAGCTGACTGGGCCATGCTTGAGAAAAACGGTCGTCTTGTTTCGCGTCATGGGGGTAGGGAAGATGTGTTCCTTGTGCAGACTACCTGGAACCAAAACTATCCCTACAACTATTTCTGCCCTGAAGGCGAAGGCGGCCCCGGCGGACACTGTTATGCAGGCTGTGTGGCCACGGCAGCAGCCCAGCTGATGAAGTTCTGGAACCATCCTATTCAGGGACAAGGCAGTTATACCTATATCCCTGAAGACCATCCGGAATACGGCCCGCTGACAGCTAATTTCGGTGAGACGACATACGACTGGGATAATATGCCCAACGCCATTTCGAATAACTCTCCCATAGAGCAAATTGAGGCAGTGGCACAGCTTATCTATCATGTCGGCGTGAGTGTGGATATGAATTATCGTCCTACTAGTAGTGGTGCTGTCACCGGTAAGCTTTGCCAAACCATGCCTGCCTACTTCTTCTATACCGACCAGATGGACAATCTATATCGCGAGAACTATACCCATGAGGGTTACATGCAATTGGTAATTAATTCAATTGATATGAATTGGCCTATGGTGCAACGTGGTGGCGGTCATGCCTATGTTCTTGATGGCTACAACGATAACGATATGGTGCATTTCAATTGGGGCTGGAGCGGCAGCAGTGATGGCTGGTTCAATATCGATGAACATGGCTATGCCGATGGCGAGAGTATTATCTACAACTATGTACCTGCTGAGATTTATTCTGCCACCGCCAATGCACCCACGGATATGAATGTGGCTCCCGCAAACAACGGAACACTGACGGCTTCCATCAGTTGGAAGAACCCTTCAATTACATTGACCAACGTCCCGCTGACGGCTATCGACCAAATCGTCGTGGCTCGCAACGGGGAGGTGATTTTTACCGATGACAATGTCACCCCAGGCGCCGAGATGAGTTTTGTGGATGAAAGCGTTCCCTATTTTGACGTTTTCGACTATGCTGTTTATGCCATCATTAACGGACAGCATGGCGCATCTGCAAGAGCGGAGAAAGTGCTGGTAGCCCCGACCTGCGATTGGAAGATCATCATGCAGAGTTCGGCCTTCCAGGGCTGGAACGGGGGATATGTTTCACTCTATAGCGCTACGGGAAAAGAAATCCAGCGCTTCACCATTACCAGTTCAGTGCCATCTACATTCAATTTTCCCGTTCCAGTAGGCAACGTGTGCTTTGGTTGGACTGCACCGAATAATAATGTAAGCAATATGTCTTTGATTATCAAGGATTCTGAAGGTAATACGGCATACACCTATCAGGGCAACTCCTCTGGTATGGAAGAGGGCGTTTTTTATGCTGTCAATAATGGTTGTGGCAATGCATTGGTGACTACGGCGCCTTACCATCTGATGGCTGAAATGAGTGAAAGTGATGCCGTCTTGACATGGGAGAATGGTGGCGTTGTTCCCGACTATGGCTATATTGTTTACAAGGATGAGCAAATCTATGGTTTTACAACGGAACTAAGTTTTGTTGATGAAAACATCACCGTAGGACATTGCTACACGGTTACCGCACTGAATTATGGTGGCGAGTCGGACCATTCCAACGAGACCTGCGCTTCGGCGGGTGACTGCAAAGGAGCCACTAACTTCGATTACGAATATGTGGGCAACAACTATAAAATCAAGCTGTTATGGGATAAACCAGAACCTGGCGATGGATTGTCGGGCTATTATCTGTTCCGCAAACAAGGTGAAGACGGCACGTATGAGCGAATCAAGTTGCTCAGCGCTTCGGCAACTAATTTCACCGATAATACCGCCAACCAACAGGGCGATTACTATTACCGCCTTTACGCCTATTATTCCGCCACTGATTGTACCTCGGCACCAGCCTCTATCAAAGATGATCCTAACAAGTTCTATCTGAAAGTGTATTATTCACCCACCGATATTGAGGAAACGGAAAAACCTGAAATGAACCTATACCCGAATCCTGTCAACCATAGTTTGAAGATTGAAGCTGAAGGCATGACTCATGTGACGGTTTTCAACCAGTTTGGACAATTAATCTTAGTTTCGGAATGTGATTCTAATTCTATGAATATCAATGTGTCGGATTGGAATGAAGGTATTTATCTTGTCAAAGTGATGACGGGTAACGGATGGGTTTCACATCGTGTCGCCGTTGTTCATTAAATGGAGTTTTTTTGTCAATATGTGCAAACAAAGCATTATGTTTCGGGAAAATCTCTATATTTGCACGCTTAAACAGAATCTAATTTAAAATATTAAATCCAACTACAATGAAAAAGTATTTAATGAGTCTGCTTGCCTTGGTTTTGGGCATCGGTATGGTTCAAGCCCATCCGGTCGATGTGAGCCAAGCCAAGTATGTTGGACAACAATTTGTCCAAGCCAACTTCCAGCAGTCACGCCAAATGGATGACCTTACCTTGGTCTGCACGGGCACTTCAAACCGTGGCGAGGCTTGCTTCTATGTGTTCAATGTCGGCAATGGCGGGTTTGTCATGGTCTCAGCCGATGACTTTTACCGTCCAATCATCGGCTATTCTGAAGAACGCAGCTTTGACGCTGAAAACATCAACCCCGAGTTGGGATACATGCTCAACGAGTTGATCGCCGGTCGTACTGGAAGACTTGCAGGCAAAGCTACTCCTACAGTTGCTGCCGAATGGCAGAGTGTGATGAATTCGGGCAAACTGATTTCGCGCAACGGTGGCCGCGAGAAATTCTATCTCGTGCAAACCAAATGGGATCAGGGCAACCCTTACAACTATTATTGCCCCCAATCTGCTGGCGGTCCTAATGGCCGTTGCTATGCAGGTTGTGTTGCCACAGCCATGAGCCAAGTGATGAAATATTGGAATCATCCTTTGAAAGGAAATGGTTCCCATACCTACAATTCGGGAGGACCAGGATATCCTTCTTTCCCTGGGCTTTCAGCCAACTTTGGTGAGACCAATTACGACTGGGAGAATATGCCTTTGCAGCTCAATGCCAGTTCTCCACAAGTGCAGATTGAAGCTGTTGCCACATTGATGTACCATTGCGGTGTTTCCGTGAATATGATGTATGCTCCTGATGGTAGCGGTGCTTTTTCCCAAGATGTTCCTTCAAGTATTTCCCAATACTTTGACTATACCAATCAGGCAATGTATAGAAGCAGAGACAGTTATAACTATGATGCTTGGTCTGCGATGTTGATGGAATCACACGACATGGGTTGGCCAGTTTATTATTCGGGACAAGGTCCTGATGGCGGTCACGCTTTCGTGTGTGACGGTTACGATGACAACGGCTTTTTCCACTACAACTGGGGCTGGAGTGGCAGCGGTGACGATTACTTTGATTTCGACCAGATTGAATACAATTCGTCGGATGGTGCTATCTTTAACTTCGTTCCCACTGAGGTTTACAATAGCACAGCTCAGGCTCCTTCCAACCTTAATGTGACACCTGCCGCCAACAATGTTTTGTCAGCCACAGTTTCTTGGACCAATCCTTCCAAGACTTTGAACAATAGCAACCTTTCCACTATTGATCAAATCGTGGTTTGCCGTAATGGTGAAGTCATCTACACGCAGGACAATGTGACTCCTGGCGCTAATATGACCATCACTGACAATAGTGTTCCGCGCTTTGATTCTTTCAAGTATTCGGTCTATGCTGTTTGCAATAATGCTCATGGTAAGATTGCTTACTTCAATAATGTGCCCTTTGGCCCTACTTGCGGTTGGACAATCAGCATCACACAAGCTTCGTTCACTGGTTTCCGTGGCGGTAAGATTCACGTCTACAACGCTGCCGGTACTGATATTTTACAAGTGACAACCACCACCTCAGCTGTCCAGAATATCCCGGTCGATGTGCCTTTGGGTCACGTTTCCTTTGGCTGGTCGGCTCCCACTCAGTCGGGTAGCTTCACGATGGCTTTCACCATCAAGGATGCTCAGAACAACGCTGTTTATAGCTATAGCGGCAGCTCGGAAGACCTGCCTGCTGGTGTGTTCTATGAGGGTAACAACAGCTGTGGCAACTCCATCGGTGATGCAGTTCCTTCCAATTTAGTGGCACTCATTGATGATGAAAACCCCAACAACATCAAGGTTTCTTGGGATCCTGTCGCAGGCGAAGGTTACGGCTATGTCGTATATCGTGACGGTATGCTCTATCGTTTGATTCCTGAAGGCACTTCCTTCGTCGACGAGAATGTGCCGGACGGTGGTCACTGCTATTATGTAGGTTACCTCTATGACGGTGGCGAGAATGGTCAGTATTCCAATGAATCTTGTGCTTCTGCTGGTGCCTGCTATGCACCTACCAACATCGACTTCGAGTACACGGGCAGCAGCTACAAGATCAAGCTGAAATGGGAAAAACCCGAGCCGCACGACGGCCTCTCTGGCTACTATCTGTTCAGAAAGTACGGCGATGAGGGCACGTATGAGAGAATCAAGCTGCTGAGTGCCTCCGCTACAAGCTATACCGACAACACTGTCAACCAAGAAGGCGATTACTACTATAAGCTCTACGCTTATTATGGCGATCTGGATTGCACTTCAGCTCCTGCCTACTGGATTAATGACCACAACCAGTTCTATCTGCATGCTCCGTATTCATTTGACGGTGTCGAAGAACTGGAACCTGGTAACGTTTCCATCTTCCCGAATCCCACCACCAACCGCTTCACCGTTGAAGCTGCTGGCCTCAACCACATTGAGGTTTACAACATCGTGGGTCAGAAGGTGTATGAGATGAACTGCCAAGGCGAGTCGGTCGACCTCTTCTTGAATGTTGAGACGGGTGTCTACATGGTGCGCGTATCCACCGCCAATGGTGAGTACACACAACGTGTCACTATCATCAGATAAGAATCAATTCCTTTAGGGAATCACTAAAACGGTTGTCTCGTCATGGGACAACCGTTTTTTATGTATTTTTGCGACCCGATGAAACGCAAGATATATATGACCCTGTTAGGGGTGCTGCTTTCCATGGTTGCTTGTGCTCAACCTCAGTTCAAGCCTGGCGATGTGGTTCCGAAGCCCTACCTGAAAGTGTTTGGTTATGACCAGTTTTTCAAGGTGTCTTCTCTTCCTGATCAGGTGATGGCGCGGATGAATGCCTGCTCTTATAAGGGAAAGACGGGGGCATGTTGGGATGAATTAAGCTACCTTAAAGTGTTGCATTGTGACCTTGATGGCAACGCCGTTGTGGGTGAGATGGTTTGTAACACCTCCATAGCATCGGATTTGTTGGAGATTTTCAAGACCTTGTATCAGTCAGGCTATCCCATTGAGAAAATGCGCCTTATCGACCTTTATGGCGGGGATGACGAAGCCTCTATGCGCGACAACAATACTTCATGCTTCAACCAACGCGATATTACTGCAGGTGGAAAGGTTTCGAAGCACAGTTATGGAATGGCTGTCGACATCAACCCCAAATACAATCCCTATTACAAAGTGAGAAACGGGATGACTCGCATTCAACCTAAGGGGAGCGAGTACTATATTAATAGGAGTGAAGTCTTCCCTTACAAAATCGAAAAGGGCGACCTATGTTATCGATTATTCAGACAGCATGGCTTCCGTTGGGGCGGTGACTGGCTTAGTGGAAAAGACTATCAACATTTTGAGAAATAGATTGTTGTTGATTGTTGATTGTTGAATTGTTTAACTGTTGCCTACAACAGATCAACAAATCAACAGTTCAACAATTCAACGATCGCTCCCAAACCTCGAACCGATAGGAATAATCCACCTGTGGGTCGTCGTCAATCACTTCAAGATCCACCAAATCCCATTCCTCAAAATTGATGTAAGGGAAATAGGTGTCGGCCTCAAAACACTTGCCGATGCGGGTGAGGTAGAGGCGGTCGGCGTAGGGAAGGAACTGCTCGTAAACCATTCCGCCGCCCATGATGAACACTTCTTCTTCGTCTTTCACCATATCCAAAGCCTGCACTATGGACGAAACCACCTCAAAGCCTTCGGGCGCTTTGTCGAGTCGGGTGGAAAGGATGATGTTCCGACGGTTAGGCAAGGCTTTTTGGCCAGGCAGTGACATATAGGTCTTGTAGCCCATGATAACGGTATGTCCCGAAGTGATTTTCTTGAATTGCTTCAAGTCGCGGGAGTTGTGCCAGATGAGGTCGCCGTTTTTGCCGATAGCACGGTTTTCGGCCATGGCCACGATGATGGAAAGGATCATTATGTTGGAATGTTGATTGTTTAATTGTTTAATTGTTTAATTGTTGTAGAGACACGATTTATCGCGTCTCAAAAACTATACCGATACTTCTCCTTTGATAGCAGGCCAAGGGTCATAGTTCTCCAAGGTGAAGTCCTCATACTTGAACCCGAAGATGTCTTTGATTTCAGGATTCAAATGCATGGTAGGCAATGGGCGAGGGGTTCTCGTCAGTTGCAGCTTCACCTGCTCGATGTGGTTGTTGTAGATGTGAACGTCACCGAAGGTGTGGACAAAATCGCCAAGCTTTAGGTTGCATACTTGCGCCATCATCATAGTGAGAAGGGCGTAGGAGGCGATGTTGAACGGCACGCCAAGAAACACGTCCGCACTGCGTTGGTAGAGCTGGCACGATAGTTTGCCGTCGGCCACATAGAATTGGAAGAAAGCATGGCAGGGTGGAAGTGCGGCTTTGCCTGCAGCCACGTTGGCAGCGAAGTCCTTCTCGTGCTCGTCGGGTAAGACGCTGGGATTCCAAGCCGTGACGATATGTCTACGGCTGTTGGGATTTTCCTTGATGCTCTTCACCACCTCGGCAATCTGGTCAATGCCCTCGTTGTTCCAATTGCGCCACTGGGCACCATACACGGGACCGAGGTCGCCATTCGGGTCGGCCCATTCATCCCAGATGGTGACTTTGTTGTCGTGCAGATACTTGATGTTGGTGTCGCCGCTGAGCAGCCACAACAGCTCGTGGATGATGCTTTTCAGGTGTACCTTCTTCGTCGTGACCAGAGGGAAACCCTCGTTGAGGTCGAAACGCATCTGGTAGCCGAACACGCTGATGGTGCCCGTGCCCGTGCGGTCGCCTTTCTGATGACCGTGGTCGAGGATATATTGGAGTAAGTCGAGGTATTGCTTCATTTGGGGCAAATAATTAATGGTGCAAAAATAAGGGAATTTTCGGATATTTTGTGCGATTTGAAAATAATGTGTAATTTTGCGGAAAATAAACTAAACGATGAATAACCAGTTGATCAATGTCATTCGTGCATATTTTGCCACCCAGCCTGTTCTGAAGGCATGGTTATTTGGCTCGTATGCCAGAGGTGAGCAAACGCCTGACAGTGATGTTGACATTTTGGTTGTGTTTGATGAGGAGAATGGTAGGAAAGTGAGCTTGTTAAGGCATATCGGCATCGCATTAGGTTTGGAAGATTTGTTGGGGAAGAAAGTGGATTTGATTACCGAGGGCACATTATTACCTTTTGCAAAGGAAACAGCTGATAAAGACAAAGTGCTGATTTATGAGAGAGCCAGCTAAAGATAAAGGAAGACTTAATCACATTTTTGAATGAAGAATTAACTAAATCTGAAGAATTGTAATAAAAGATTGTACTAATATATTATAAACCAAAGCATTAGCTATTATTTCGCGTTCGACGAAGTCTCGCAAACAAAATTGAACCACAGAAATAATATCTTGTAGGTGTCGTAAGATACCCATGCCAAGAATAATGTACTAATGCTCACGCTACAAGCGTGGGTAGTACTTATTTGGCGTGGGGGTTTGCGAGACACCTGTCGAACGGATAACGAATCCCACGCTTCGTTTATGCCGTTTCGTGATTGATAGCGTTGCGAAAAACTATCAATCCATGGCAAGAGAAGATTTGACAAATGCAAAAAGAGCAAAAAAGGATGAGTTTTATACAATGCTTGATGACATCGCATTGGAGTTAAAGCATTACAAACCCTATTTCAAAGACAAAGTTGTTTTTTGCAATTGCGATGATCCATACGAAAGTAATTTCTTCAAGTATTTTGCCCTCAATTTCAATTCATTTGGATTGAAAAAACTGATTGCCACCTGCTTTAATGGCTCACCAATTGCTGGTGATGAACTTCCTTTGGTGTTTGACATAACTGACGAGGAACCCAAGAAAACAGCATACAAGGTTGAAATCTCGGAAGTAAAGGATTACAATGGCGATGGTGCCGTGAATCTCACGGATGTGCAGTATTTGATTCAAAACGATAAAAATGTGCTGTCGTTACTGAAAGGTAATGGAGATTTCCGCTCGCCAGAATGTATCGAACTGTTGAAGGAGGCGGATATTGTGGTCACCAATCCACCGTTTTCACTTTTTAGAGAGTTTGTTGGGATGTTAGACAAATACAACAAGGATTTTGTAATCATGGGGAATACAAATACTTTAGTGTGTAAGGAAGTTTTTAAGATGTTTAAGGAAGACCGTATTAGGACTGGATACACACATTTCAACACAGGAATGTTTTTCTATGTACCAGATACGTTCGATAAATACCATCATATTGAAGATGGGCGAAAAGTTGCACGAGTTTCTACTTCTTGTTGGTACACAAATTTACCAGTTGAAAAGCACAATGAGTTTTTGGATTTGTATAAACACTATACTCCCGAAGAATATCCAAAATATGACAATTATGATGCGGTCAATGTAGATACATACAGGGATATTCCATGTGATTACGATGGTGTTATGGGTGTCCCTATTACTTTTTTGGATAAGTATAATCCAAACCAATTTGAGATTATTTGGCAAGCATCAGGGAATACATATGCAAATGCTCCCAAAGAAATACTAGAGGAATTAAAGTTTAATCCTAACATAAAATATGGTGGAGGACTTGGGGCTCCAGTTTTAAATGGTAAAGCAACGTATACACGTGTTCTTATCCGTCGTCGTCAACCGAAAGCAGTTCCATACGAGGCAAGCGAATCACCCGTCCCGATGGCGGCAGAAGGGAATGAATAGCAACAGTCAACCTGTCCCAAAGGGACGATACTCGCTTTATCGTAGGTCGCGACCTACGGCAGCACCCCGGTAAGAAAACATAACAATCTAAACAAGAATACCACTATGGAAATAACACTTCATGAAATCAAAATCCGCGAGTTGGCGGAAGGCTATCAAGACCTTAGTGCCTCTGAAGAAGGCATCGTGGGCTACGGCGGTCGTCTGAATATCCGCCCCAAGTATCAGCGTGAGTTTGTCTATGATGACAAAAAGCGTAACGCTGTTATTGATACCGTTTGGAACAAGTTTCCGCTCAACGTTATGTATTGGGTGAAAACTGACGGTGCCGATGGCATCGAGTACGAACTGCTTGACGGTCAACAACGCACCATTTCAATCTGTTCGTTTATCGCTGGCGAATTTATGATGATTATAGAGGGCAACCTCTGCGCTTGGGATAACCTCACGGAAACGCAGAAAGAGCGAATCTTGAACTATCCGCTTCAAATCTACATCTGCGAAAACGGCACCGATGAGGAGAAACTGAAGTGGTTCAACATCATCAACATTGCAGGTGAAAAGCTGACCGAACAGGAAATCCGAAACGCCATTTATTCAGGCCCATGGGTGACGCAAGCCAAACGTCGCTTCTCCAAGACGGGTTGCGTGGCATACAGAATCGCCTCGGATTACATGTCGGGTTCGCCCATCCGACAGGATTATTTTGAGAAAGCCTTGAAATGGATTGGTAACAAGCAGGGAAAGAGCATCGAACAATATATGGCGGAACATCAGCACGATACCGATGCCGACCAACTTTGGCAGTATTTCCAAGATGTGATTCATTGGGTGGAGAAACTGTTTGGCCGCAAGTATAAAAAAGAGATGAAAGCAGTTGATTGGGGTATCCTTTACAACCAATACTACGATACGACGCTCACGGCTACTGCCATCGCTCAAGAGGTTTCGAAGCTTATGGCCGACTCCGATGTGCAGAAGAAATCAGGCATATTCCATTATGTTTTCGACCATGACGAGCATCATCTTGGCATCCGCGCATTCGATGATAACACCAAGCGCGAAGTTTACGAAAAACAAAACGGCATCTGTGCCATCTGTGGCAAGCCTTTTGAAATCGAGCAAATGGAAGCCGACCACATCACGCCGTGGTGTGATGGCGGTAGAACTATTGCCGAAAACTGCCAGATGCTCTGCCGCGACTGCAACCGACACAAAAGCGGGAAATAGAAAAATTGCACTTCGCGAAGTGCAATTTTTATTAAAAACCTCACTTCACGAAGTGAGGTTGTGAGTCACATAAAGTGAGATAGTGTTAAACTATTACGCTTTCTCTGGTTCGTGCTTGTACTTGAACAAGAAAGCAAACAGTATACCAACCACCAATGCAAAGGCTGCAAACACATACCAAGCCGATGACCAACCAGCCATCAGCTCATCGAAGTTGGTCTTGCCCAGGGTGAAGTGGTTGACGACAGCTTGGGCACAGAACGAACCGATGGTGGCACCGAGGCCGTTGGTCATCATCATGAACACGCCTTGCGCACTGCTACGGATCTTCTCGTCCGTGTTTTGGTCGACGAAGAGCGAACCGCTGATGTTGAAGAAATCGAAGGCTACACCGTAAACGATCATCGAAAGGATGAAGAGTACGAGGCCAAAGCCCGTTGGACTACCAGCGCCGAGGAAGAAGAAACGCAAAGCCCAAGCCACGAAGGCAATGAGCATCACTTTCTTGATGCCGAATTTCTTCAGGAAGAACGGAATCAGAAGGATACAGAGCGTTTCAGAGACTTGTGATATAGACGACAAGAACACGTTGTTCTTCACCGCAAAGGCGTTGGCGTATTCCGGCGACTGGCCAAAGGCATCCAAGAATGGGGTGGCGAAGCCGTTGGTCACTTGTAGGCACATACCCAGTAGGAAAGAGAAGATGAAGAACACGCACATCTTGGCATCCTTGAACAAAGAGAAGGCGCGCAGTCCAAAGGTGTCGACAAACGACTTGCTTTCCACGTTCTTGTTGACGGGGCAATTCGGCAGCGTAAACGAATAAATAGCCAAAATGATACCCCATGCGGCCGACACAAACAGTTGCTCATAACCGTTCTTATAACCCGTGAAGTTCACAATCCACATGGACAAGATGAAGCCGATGGTGCCGAACACACGGATAGGAGGGAAGGCCTTCACCGTGTCAAGACCGGCTTGGTTCAAGGCATTGTAGGATACGGAGTTGCCTAAAGCGATGGTGGGCATGAAGAAGGCCACGCTGATGGCATAATACGGGAACAATTGTCCGAAACTGACCGCACTGCCGTATTTATAGCCCATGTAACCCGCCAAAGCCATGAAGATGGCGGCAAGGAAATGGCAGATGCCCAATAGCTTTTGCGCTGGAATCCAGCGGTCGGCCACGATGCCCATCAAGGCAGGCATGAAGAGGGAAACGATGCCCTGGATGGCGAAGAATTTGCCGATGTTGGCACCCATGCCTATACGGCCGAGATAGATGCCCAATGAGCAAAGATAAGCTCCCCACACCGCAAAGATGAGGAAGTTCATCACGATAAGTCTGAATTTGATTGCTTTCATATAGTTGGATTTAAAGATTTAAGATTCAAAGATTTAAAATTCAAAAAAAATGGTTTTTTGCTTTTAGCCGTTAGCTTTTAGCTTGATAGCCAATAAGCTAATAGCTAACGGCTTATTGCTTATAGCTAACAGCTTCTATTTCCTCCTATTAATCTCATCCCTTATCTGCGCCGCTTTTTGGTAGTCTTCATTGTCGATGGCTTCTTGAAGCAGGTCTTCAAGAGTCTCAAGGTCGAGCAGGTCGAGGCTGGTTTTGGTTACACCTTTATTAATGGTACTTTCTTCGTTTTCGTCAGGGCTTTCTTTGTCCATGTCTTCCATAATGATGCCCGCCTCTTCCATCACGCTCTCGTAGGCATAGATCTCACAACCTTTGCGCACGGCGATGGCGATGGCATCCGAAGGCCGTGCATCGACCATGGTGAGGTCGTCGCCTTGTTTGCACACCAGCATGGCATAATAGACGCCGTCGCGGAAGCGGTTGATGACCACCTCCATGATTTCGATGCCGAACTCATGGGCGAATCGGATGAAAAGGTCGTGGGTGTGGGGACGACCGTTTTTGTGTTTTTCAATGCCCACGGCAATGGACTCGGCTTCGGCACTCCCGATGACGATGGGCAGACGGCGTTGCGAGTTCTTGTCGCCCAGAATCAAGACGTATGCCCCTGTCGAGGATTCGCTGTAGGTCAAGCCGATGATTTCCAAACTGACTTTGTTCATTTTTGTCTGTTTTAGGAAGGCTGAGAGGACATTACTCTGCTAAATGATTGATAATAAAGTATCTATTTCAAAGCAATGCCTTCTTCCTTCAATCGTCAAAAGTAGGGACTTTTTGGGAAATGCGCAAAAAAAGTTGGTTTTAGGAAAAAAACTATGTAAAAAACTTTCATTTCAATTTATTTTGTCCTTATCTTTGTCCCGTCAAAAGTGCTGAAATCATATCATAATGGCATTGTTTATCGAATCAAAACAAGTTTAACTAAATAACAATCTTATGATTAACAGTATTCCTTACATTGTGTTGGTCGCCTCTGTGTTGGCGCTGACATTCGCTTTCATCTTCTTCAAACAGATGATGAAAGAAGACGAAGGTACGGACTTGATGAAGAAAATCGCTGCGCATGTCCGTAAGGGAGCCATGGCTTACCTCAAGCAGCAGTACAAGGTGGTGATTATTGTGTTTGCCATCTTGGCCGTTATTTTCGGCGTAATGAGTGTGTTCGACTTGCAGAACGAATGGGTGTGGTTCGCCTTCCTGACAGGTGGTTTCTTCTCGGGCTTGGCTGGCTTCTTCGGCATGAAGACGGCCACCTATGCCTCGGCTCGTACCGCTAATGCTGCTCGTAAGTCATTGAACAGCGGCTTGAAAGTGGCTTTCCGTTCGGGTGCTGTCATGGGTCTCGTCGTGGTGGGTCTCGCCCTGCTCGACGTGTCTGTGTGGTTTCTCGTGCTTGACCACTTCATCGGGGTCGAAGACCACTTGGTCATCATCACCACAACCATGCTGACCTTCGGTATGGGTGCTTCCACGCAGGCTTTGTTCGCCCGTGTGGGTGGCGGTATCTACACCAAGGCTGCTGACGTTGGTGCCGACCTCGTTGGTAAGACCGAGTACAACATCCCTGAAGACGACCCGCGTAACCCTGCTACCATCGCTGATAACGTTGGTGACAACGTCGGTGACGTGGCTGGTATGGGTGCCGACCTTTATGAATCTTACGCTGGTTCTATCTTGGCTACCATGGCCTTGGGTGCTTCCGCTTTCGCCACTTCCGCTGTCGAAGGCATGCAGTACAGAGCCGTGTTCGCTCCCATGCTGATTGCCGCTGTGGGCGTGCTCCTTTCCATTATCGGTATCTTCCTTGTGAAGACCAATGAAGGTGCTGGCATGAAACAGTTGCTTGGCGCATTGAGCCGTGGTACCAACACCGCCGCTATCTTGATCGCAGCTGCAACGTTTGGCATTTTTGCTTGGCTGTTTGGCACCGACACCAACCAATGGTGGCAAGTCTCCTTGTCGGTGGTCGTCGGTCTGCTGGCTGGTGTGATTATCGGTAAATCAACGGAATATTATACTTCTCAGAGCTACAAGCCCACCCAAAAGGTGGCCGAGAGTTCGAAGACGGGTCCTGCCACAGTGATTATCTCTGGTCTGGGTCTCGGTATGCTCTCTACCGCAATCCCTGTGGTGACTGTGGGCTTCGCAATCATTTTGGCTTATCTCTGCGCCAATGGTTTCCATATCGCTTTGACGCCTGAAAACCTGTCATTAGGCCTTTATGGTATCGGTATCGCTGCCGTGGGTATGCTCTCCACGTTGGGTATCACGCTGGCTACCGACGCTTACGGTCCTATCGCCGACAATGCCGGTGGTAACGCCGAAATGAGTGGTCTCGATCCTGAAGTGCGTCACCGCACCGATGCTTTGGATGCTCTCGGCAACACTACCGCTGCTACTGGTAAGGGCTTCGCTATCGGTTCCGCTGCTTTAACGGCTCTTGCTCTGTTGGCTTCCTACGTTGAGGAAATCAAGTTGGCCCTCATCCGTGTGGGTCAAGCCCTGCCGAACGGTATAGATGCTGCCAAGGCCACTTTGGTCGACTTCATGAATGCCTATAACGTCAACCTGATGAACCCCGTCGTTCTCGTGGGTGTGTTCATTGGTGCCATGATGGCCTTCGTGTTCTGCGGCATGACGATGAACGCTGTGGGTCGCGCCGCTCAGAAGATGGTGGAGGAAGTCCGCCGTCAGTTCAGCACCATCAAAGGTATCCTTGAAGGCAAGGCCGAACCTGATTACGAACGTTGCGTGGCCATCTCCACAAAGGGTGCCCAACACGAAATGTTGGTGCCTTCCATCCTCGCCATCCTTGTCCCGATCCTGACGGGTGTCATCCTGGGTGTTCCAGGTGTCCTCGGTCTGTTGATCGGTGGTTTGAGCACGGGCTTCGTCTTGGCTGTCTTCATGGCCAACTCGGGCGGTGCTTGGGACAATGCCAAGAAGTATGTCGAGGAAGGTAACTTCGGTGGTAAGGGTTCTGAGAACCACAAGGCTACCGTCGTTGGCGACACCGTTGGCGACCCGTTCAAGGATACGTCAGGTCCTTCGCTGAACATCCTCATCAAGCTGATGAGCATGGTGAGCATCGTGATGGCTGGTCTGACTGTCACTTGCCACTTGCTGTAATCACAGTATTGTAGACATAGAAATTCCCCCAAGAAACCGCGTGTCGGAAGCTTGGGGGAATTTTTTTGTACTGTTCTGTAGGACTGTCGTACCACGGCAGCCGCTGTGCCGTTTCAGCGTGCGGCTGCCACGGTGTGACAGCCCTACGAGACCGCGATTAACGCACCACAAATTTCCGTGTCACATCGCCTACGGAAATGAAATACATGCCTTGGGGCAATGACGAAACATTAATTTGTTGGGTTTCGGCCGTGATTTGGCCTGTCAACAAGGTTTGACCCATCAGGTTGGTAATTCTGAATTCTGAATTCTGAATTCGAAATGATGAATGGTGAATGGTGAGAATGCCGTTGGTAGGATTAGGATAAACCGTAAAGGTCCCTGAGCCTGTCGAAGGACCATCTTCTTCCACACCGTGTACCTCTGAATAAATCGCGTCGCAGTCCTCGTCGCCGGGTTTAAAGACCAATTCGTCCTCAACCCAATAGCAGCGCAGACCTTCCACGCGCAGACCGTCGCCGTTGTTCATCAGCCGCTCGGGGAAGAAACTCGTCAGGTGGCCGATGCCGCACACGATGTCGCCACTGAAGTAGTCGTCCGCGTCGCTGACATGCAGCATCCTATAGGTTTTGCCTTCGTATTCAACGGTTTCCACCGAATTGACGTGCATGATGAGGCTTTCCGTGCCGACCTTAATCGTCCAACTGTCGCCTACTTGGGCATAGAAGTCATATAGCACGGTAAACTCTTCCAAGGTCTTGTTCCACCAATACACTTTGCCGTCGCGCTCGTAGACATACTCGTGCGTTATCTCTTCAATCAAATCCTTGTCGTAAAGCGTGTTGATTTTCACGAGGATATGTGTCGGCTCGTCTTGAATAATGGTGTCGCCAGCCTGATACATGTATTGGTAGGTGATGCTGCCGTTCTCGTTGAGGATTTCGTAGTACCATTCGGCACCAGAAGGAAGGATTGGATTCAAAACTTCGGCTTCGGTGATATTGATTCGATAATAGAAATTCAAACCGTTATCAATCAGCATTTTTGAAGTAAATGTCGCCGTGATTTCCTGACCTTCATAGATGGTGTCGTTGTCCAATATGAAATAATTGTCATAATAATCATGTTGATTGTCGAGATAATATGTCTTTCCGTTCGATACGAAGGCTAGCGCTAGTCCAGGCACTGGTATATAGGAGGTATAAGGCATGGGAGCCATTTCAACGGTTCCAGTTAAAGTGGTTTCTTCATCGGTGTCTATCTCTACCAATTCATACGTTATCGCATTCCAACCACGGATGTCAAAATGATCATGCTGAATGCCTTTGACAACGACCTGCATGTTTTCCCTGAAAATGTCGTTGTTGATGTAGGTGTCGCGATAAAGGAAACCGTTGTGGGTCGGATAATAGGGTGTGTTCGGATTAACCCAATCTGGAGGACCTATCACTGTTAAGACATGCTCATCTTCACAAGGTAATGTAAGACATATCGGTTCTTGAAAATTTGTGGTGATTGTGCCATTATAAATGATATCACAATCTATAAATGATTGAATATCATTTAGTTCCATACCAAGAAACTGGTTTCCGTATGAATCTGTCTGGATACCGCAATGCCCGATGAAAGTTTGCAGGTCGGAATTGTCATAGGTCACCCCATTGAAGACCAACGGCCAGTTTTGTTGTTCCCCATCGATGGTTATGTAATACGTCTGATAGGGAGGTTTTGGAGTCTGAAAAAGTACTTTATCATTTGTAGGATCAAGCATCGCAGTGATGGCATCGTAATAATGAGCTGAGGTTTGTTGTATATCAATCACATCAAAGTAATTAACCTCATCATCCGACATCTGTTTGATGGTTCCAAATGCGCCAATGACCGTACCTACGGGAATGGTGTCATAACGCACGACAAGCCGCTCCTCCTCCCATGGGTTTTGACGGAAGCCATCCACCGTGACATAGTAATCATGGTTTTCAGCAGTCCTAATGGCCATCCATTGGGTAAAAACGGGCGTAGTGCCTACATAAGGATTTTCTGTCGCAACAACCTCGCCTTCAATGTAATGGATGTCGTTGGTGTTGAATACGCTTTTCATGCGAACACCATGACCGCCAAAATACAAATGGCCGTCGCGACCTTTATAAATGGAGCCGTCACCTAAGCCCCCCGGGGCAGGTGAATAGAGTGGCAGTGCCTCGCCGTATTCATAGAAAGTCTCACCGTGGTCGGCTGAATAGCGTAACACTGTGTAATCGTAATAATCATCGCCCACATTGTGAAGGTCATAGACAATTCCGTTGTCAGCAATCGTGAACCGCCTGTCAGGAACGAGATATAAGCCTTGTTGCTGCTGGTAATGTCCGTAACCGCCAGCCACCACATTGCCTTCGGGATCCAGCTCCATGTGGTAAATCATAGCACCTGCGAGCAGCCAATTCCAGTTTTCAATGTCATTGAAATTTGCGGTATATATGCCTAATTCATAAATAGGAACCGCATTGGTTATGCTGATATAAACATTTCCCTCATGGTCAGCGAGGATGCTGGTGAAAACCATGTCTTGCAGGAAACTGATGTTGGTCTCGTTCCACGATTCGCCGCCGTCCAAGGTCCAGAAAAACTTTTCGTTGTTGACCATAACGATGGTGTCGTTTGAAAGCGAATACATTCCCTCTACCCAATTGGTGGAGATGCCTGACGCCTGCTCTTGCCAAGTGTCGCCATTGTCGTCAGAATAATAGAGTCGATAGTTGTTTTGATTAAAAATGAAGATGCGATCATTGTCATTGATGATGAAATGTTTTGAATTGACATAACTCAAATCATAGTTTAATTCCCATGTCGCGCCTTCATCCTGCGAGCGATGGAGGCCACTATAGCCCCAATTGCTGAAAATACTGCCGTCGGCTGAGACGCCAAGAAACTCGCCGTTCATATCGATAGGCTTCCAAACATTTTGCGCCACGCCACCAAGGGCGAAGCCAGCTAAAATTGCTAAAGTTAATACTAATCTTCTCATAGTTGTATGTTTTTGATTGTTATCTTTTACCGCGATTAACGCACCACAAATTTCCGTGTCTCGCCTGCAAAGGTAATGAAATACATGCCTTGAGGCAATGACGAAACATTAATTTGTTGGGTTTCAGCATTAATATTGCCGGAAAGGACGGTTTGACCCATCAGATTGGTGATACGGTATGTTTGGTCTGGTAGAGACGCGATTAATCGCGTCTCTACAAACAAAACACCATTGGTCGGG
>ONFO01000013.1 GCA_900317155.1 uncultured Bacteroidales bacterium | reverse complement strand
AAATTAGTTGTACTTTTGCAGCCGCATTCGGGAACGAATGATGTCGAGTGGTGTAATGGCAGCACTGCAGATTTTGGTTCTGCCTGTCAAGGTTCGAATCCTTGCTCGACAACTTAAGGTGGAAGAAAAGACCTGCTACTTTGAGTAACAGGTTTTTTTATTTGAAGTTGGAATTTTGAATTTTGAATCTTAAATCTTTGAATTTTAAATGATTAACAAGGAACAAGTATCAACCCTCTGCGAAGAAGCCCTCGCCAACAGCGACCGCTTCCTCGTTGAAGTGAAGGTGAAGCCCAACAACGTGATAGAGGTCTACATCGATTCAGACACGGCCGTCAACATCGACCATTGTGCCGAATTGAGCCGTTTCATCAATGAAAAAATGGACCGCGATGTGGAGGATTACGAGCTGAGCGTGTTCTCATGGGGTCTTTCGGGTGCGTTGAAGATGGATCGCCAGTTGCAGAAATATGTGGGCAAGGACGTGGAAGTGAAGACGAAAGAGACGGGTAAGATGCAAGGCAAGTTAGTGAGCTTCGATGTTGAGAGGGTGGAATTTGTCCCCGCACCCAAGAAGGCTACCAAAAAGAAATCCGCTGAGGAACCCGCCAACTTGTTTTTTGAAAGAAATAAAGTGGAAATCAAACCCGCAATAATCTTTTAAATCTTTGAATTTTAATCTTTGAATATTTAAATCAACAATATAAAAATGGACAACTACAAATTAGTAGAAACTTTCTCGGAATTCAAGGAATTCAAGAACATCGACCGTGAAGCCATGATGCGCATCATTGAGGATGTGTTCCGTGGCATGTTGAACAAGAAGTTCGATACCGACACAACAGACTTCATCGACATCATCGTGAATGTTGATAAAGGTGACTTCGAAATCTATCACAATCGCACCGTGGTTGAGGATGACGAGCTGACCGATCCAGTGCGACAGATTAAGCTGTCGGATGCCATCAAGATTGAACCTGATTTTGAGGTGGGAGAAGAGGTGAACGAGGAGTTGCGTATCGAAAACTTCGGGCGTCGCGACATTCTTGCTCTTCGTCAGAATCTGCAAACCAAGGTGTCTGAATATGAGAAAGAAAACATCTTCCAGAAGTACAAGGAGAAGGTCGGTGAAATCATTACCGCAGAGGTGGCTCACGTGTGGAAGCGCGAAATTGTGGTCATTGACGACGAGAATATCGAGCTGATTCTTCCAAAAATCGAGCAGATTCCTACCGATAAATATAGTAAAGGTGACACCATTCGCGCCATTGTGAAGAGTGTGGAGAGTGTCAATGGCTCTCCAGTGGTCACCTTGTCGCGTACTTCCGAGATTTTCCTGCAGCGTTTGCTTGAAGCCGAAGTTCCTGAGATCTACGATGGCCTCATCACCATCAAGAAGATTGTCCGTGAACCTGGTCAGCGTGCCAAGGTGGCGGTTGAGTCCTATGACGACCGTATCGACCCCGTCGGTGCTTGCGTTGGTATGAAGGGAACGCGTATTCACGGCATCGTCCGCGAGCTGCGAAACGAAAACATTGATGTCATCAACTGGACTACTAATCCTACGTTGCTCATCACCCGTGCTTTGAGTCCGGCCAAGATAACCAATATCGTGTTAAGCAGCGACAATACAATGGCCAATGTGTATATGGAGAATGACCAAATCAGCCTCGCCATTGGTAAGGGTGGCTATAACATCAAGCTCGCTGGCAAGTTGACGGGTTATGAAATCGATGTCTACCGCAATAGCGAAGCAAATAGCTCGGAGGAAGATGTTGATTTGCAAGAGTTCTCTGATGAAATCGACCAGTGGGTCATCGACTCTTTGGTCAGGATGGGTTGTGATACGGCCAAAGATGTGTTGTCCTACACTCCTGAAGAGGTGGCCAACCGTGCCGACCTTGAAATCGAGACAGTCAGAGATGTGTTCCGCATCCTGAACGCTGAATTTGAACAAGATGCCGAATGATGCTTAGGCATATAAAATAAAAACGAGAAACGAAGAAAGAAGAAACTATGTCCGAAGAAACTAATTTTTCAATTCGATTGTCGAAAGCGGCAAAAGAATTCAATGTGGGAAAGGATACCATCGTTGAATTCCTTGGCAAAAAGGGATTTCAGGTGGACCCGTCTCCCAACACGAAGCTCACATCGGAGATGTATGAGCTGCTCGTGAAGGAATATCAGGGCGAGAAGGAAGTGAAGAATGAGGCCATGAAATTGGGTAACCTCTCTTACAAGGGTGGTAGTGTTTCCGTTGATTCGGCATTGCAATCGCAAAAAGCCGTTGAGGAAGAAGATCACGATGAAGTGATTATCCGCAGCAATACAATATCATCGCCAGTGAAAAAGGCAGTCAAAACGACTGCTGTTGAACCTGAGAACGAAAAGGTTGAGAAACCAAAGGAAACCAAAGAGGTAGCTCCTGAAGTAGTGCCAGACTCGACCCCTGAAAAAGTTGAGCCAGAGGAGAAAAAAGCTGAAAAAGAGGAAGTAACGGCTTCTGGTAGTCCACTGAAGATTCTTGGCAAGATTGATCTTGATCCGAAGCCTCGCGAAAAGCATGAAAAGAAAAAGGAAAAGAAACCTGAACAACAATCTGCCAAACCTCAGGATAAGAAACAGGAGAAAACGCAACTGCAAAAACCTGTGGAGAAAAAGCCGGAAGTGCCTAACAAGGTGACGCCTGTTAAGGAGGAAAAACCTGTTGAACCAAGAGTCATTCGCTTGGAAGCTCCCAAGCTGACTGGCCCTACTGTTTTGGGTACTTTGGAACTGCCTGTCGAGAAGAAAGGCGGCAAACCTGGCGAATCAAAGAAAAAGAAACGCAAACGTATCTCGGGTGCCAAGCCTGAAGGCTCGTCTGAAAACCCGACGGGTCCGAATGTGAATGCTGGCGGGAAGAAGCAAGATGCTGGTAAGCAAGGCAAAGGCCCAAAACCTGCCGATCAAGGTGGTAAAAAAGGCCAGAAAGACAACCCGAAACTCAGTAAGAAAGATAAGAAAGGAAAACGCGAAGAGAAACCAGAACTGACCGAAGAGGAAATTTCGAAGCAGATTAAGGATACCTTGGCGCGCCTCGCTCCTATGGGCAAGTCGAAAACCTCCAAGCACCGTCGTGAGAAGCGTCAGGCAGTGGCGGGCAACATGATGGAGGAGATGATGCGTCAAGAGGAGGACAAGAAGGTCCTGAAGGTGACGGAGTTCGTCACCGCCAACGAGTTGGCAACGATGATGAACGTGCCTGTGGTGAAGGTCATCGGCACTTGCATGAGCCTCGGTATGCCGGTCTCCATCAACCAGCGTCTTGACGCTGAAGCCCTCTCCGTGGTGGCTGAGGAGTTCGGCTTCCAAGTCGACTTCGTCAGCGCCGACGTGCAAGAGGCCATCGCCGAGACCGAAGAAGTCGATAAAGAAGAGGATCTCGTCCCCCGTGCTCCTGTCGTCACCGTCATGGGTCACGTCGACCATGGTAAGACCAAACTCTTGGACTATATCCGAAACACTAACGTGGTGGCTGGTGAGGCTGGCGGTATCACCCAGCACATCGGTGCCTACGAGGTGACTACCGAGAGTGGCAAGAAGATCACTTTCTTGGATACCCCTGGTCACGAAGCCTTCACGGCTATGCGTGCTCGTGGTGCCAAGATTACCGACGTGGCCATCATCGTCATCGCTACCGATGACAGCGTGATGCCACAGACCGTTGAGGCCATCAACCACGCCCAGGCTGCCGGTGTGCCTATCGTCTTCGCTTTGAACAAGATCGATAAGCCCACCGCCAATCCCGATAAGATTCGTGAGCAGTTGGCTAACATGAACATCCTTGTCGAAAGCTGGGGCGGTAAGTACCAAGATCAGGAAATCGCCGCTAAGATTGGTTTGAACGTCGATGCACTGCTTGAGAAAGTGTTGCTTGAGGCTGAGTTCCTCGACCTGAAAGCCAACCCCAATCGTTTGGCTAAAGGTACGGTCATCGAGTCCGCTTTGGACAAAGGTCGTGGTTATGTGGCTAAGATCCTGGTGCAGAACGGTACTTTGAAGATTGGTGACATGGTGTTGGCTGGCACTACCTACGGTAAGGTGAAGGCCATGTTCGACGACCACAACCGTCCCGTCAAGGAGGCTGGTCCTTCCACGCCGGTGCTGTTGTTGGGTCTGAATGGCGCTCCCATGCCTGGCGATGCCTTCAACGTGATGACCGACGAGCGCGAGGTGAAAGCCATCGCCAACCGCCGTGAACAGTTGCAACGCGAACAGACACGCCGCACTAGCCCGCACATCACTTTGGATGAAATCGGCCGTCGTATCGCCATCGGCGACTTCAAGGAATTGAACATCATCGTCAAGGCCGACGTGGACGGCTCTGTGGAGGCTTTGGCCGACAGCTTGTTGAAGCTCTCCACCGAGGAGGTGCAGGTCAACGTCATCCACAAGTCGGTGGGTGCCATCAGCGAGTCTGACGTCATGTTGGCTTCGGCGTCCAATGCTGTCATCGTGGGCTTCAATGTGCGTCCTACAGCACAGGCGCGTAAGATGGCTGAGAATGAGAAGATTGACATCCGCTTGTACTCTATCATTTACACCGCCATCGAAGAAATCAAGGCCGCTATCGAAGGTATGTTGGCTCCCGAAATCGAGGAGGTGGTCACCTGCAACCTCGAGATTCGCGAGACCTTCAAGATCAGCAAGGTTGGCACCATCGCCGGTTGTATGGTCTTGGACGGCAAGATTACCCGCAACACTAAGATTCGTGTCATCCGCGATGGCATCGTCATCTACACGGGCGTCCTTGGCTCCTTGAAACGTTACAAGGACGATGTCAAGGAAGTCAGCGCCGGCATGGACTGCGGCTTGAACATCGAGAACTTCAACGACATCAAAGTCGGCGACATCATCGAAGGCTATACCGAGAAAGAAGTCGCACGTAAATTGTAAGGTAGTTGCTTTATAATGGAAGGAAAAGCCTCGGCAATCAAAGGATTGCTGGGGCTTTTTTTGTCTTTTTCCTTGACAAATTAAAAAAAACAATATCTTTGTGACTTTAAATCCACAAAAATAACCCAATATGAAGAAATTTCTACTAGCAACAATCTTGATTTCCCTGTCCGTAATGTGTTTCGGGCAGGAAGTCGAGACGGTATCGGAAAGATTCCACTACCGATACCTGAAAAAAGAACAGACCAAGGAGCAGATTCAAAAGGACAACGAAGAACGCCAACGTAATTGGCAAGAAGAATTGGAAGCAATGAAAGCCAATCTTGCTGAAGGTCAGCGTGTTTCAGACAATGTAAAAGTGGAAGTGCTGACAGATGCTCAACCTCCAGATCTTATCGTTTCCGTGGCTTATGAAACCCTTAATCTTTCAGAGGAAGCCGACGACTACGCACTTGGCAAGTACACCATTCAAAGTTCCAACGCATGTATGCTGATGTGCAACTTCCTAAAAAACAAGTTGGAAAATGATCTTTCAGAATATCTGAAGGAAGGTACGAAAGTGGATGTGAAGATTACAGGAGCTACCGACGGTGTTCCCATCCGTTCAAAGATCGCTTATAAAGGTGAGTACGGTGAATTTACCGACAAACCGATTACTTTGAACGGTGTACCCTACAACATGACCGTGACACAAAAGACGGGCGTGACTACCAATGGTCAGTTAGCTTTTCTTCGTACGCAAGGCGTTGAAGACTTCCTAAAGACCCAAGTGGAATCATTGAAGCACACGGAGAATACTTTTCAAGAGTTTGCTGTTGAGAACAAGGAAAAAGGTGGAGGCTACCGTCGCGTATCGGTGGAGATGACGATTCACGATGCATTTGTCGATGTTGAACCAGAAAAAACTGAAAAGCCATGAAGAAGCACACTTTATTGATATTGTTTGGACTCCTAATAGGCTCACAAGTAGCAATGGCACAGCAGGACAATGTGACCAATATCCGTGCTGTCCAACAGGATAAGATGGTCACCATTACTTACGATTTGAAGGAGCGTTCGGATGTGCGCCTGCTCATTTCCATTGACGATGGGGAACATTATACTGACACGATGAAGGTGACGGGATTCATCAACCGCGTTATACCTCCAGGGAAGAACCGCACCATCCGTTGGAAGGCTTTTCAGGATTTAGGCTATGGCGATTATCCTCTGATTCGTTTCAAGTTCATCACCCAAGATCCTAAGCCTACTCAATCCACGCCAGTGGTGACTCACAAAAAGGGCATGAAAACCTTTGCCACCCTCAATGGCTCGTATGGTAGTTCGGGTATTCCGATGGTAGGCTTCACTGTTGGACAGTATGACAAATTTGGTTGGTTTGTGACCTTGATGACGGGATTGGATTTCGACTATATGGGTTATCAGGTTGTTGACCATTGCAAAAAAGACGGTTACATCGGCAATATACTGCCGTTCTACAATCCCGAAAGCAAAATCAGTGCGGTCTCGGGCATGGTGGGTGGTCTCATGCGATTGAATGATGCGATTTATGCCAAAGCAGGTGTGGGCTATGGTATGCGTTCCGTTGCCTGGCAGCTTTGGGAAGGCGAATATGTGACCAATGACGGCTTCTCCGCCCATGGCGTGGATGTCAGTGCTGGCCTCCTTCTCGACCTGAACCGATTTGTTCTCACAATTGATGGCGTTACCACCAATTTCCATGTGTTTGAAGGCCGTTTGGGTCTCGGATTTAGGTTTACAAAGTAATAAGATAAATGAATAACAAATAAATAACTATCAATATGAAAAAATTACAATTCATTATTATGGCGGCGATGTTCGCCTTTGTAGGCTGTGCAAAAAAGCCTCAAGATGTCAATGTGGAACTGGTCACCGTTGAAAACGAGGTGAAGACCATTGGCTCCACCCAAGCCTATTTCGAATGTGAGTTCGAATATCTCAACGAAATCACCAAGGCCTTGTTGGTTTATTGCGAAGACGACCAACTGAAATATGCCCAGACCTCGAAACTTGAATTGGTGAACGGCAAATGGATAACTCAGATGAATTACCTTGAAAAGAGTACTAAGTATTACTATAGGTACGAGTTTTACAATGGTTATAACCTGATGTGGACGGAGATTTTCAATTTCACCACCACCGACCAGCAAGACAAGCCGACTGTGGAAACGGTTGAGGCTACCAACATTACGATGACAACGGCTACGGTAGAAGGTAATGTCACCAACGACGGTGGATCTCCAGTCACGGAGCGCGGTATCTGCTACAGCATTTATGAGAATCCCACTTTGTCGGATTCGGTGCGTTTGGCTGGCACTGGCATCGGTCGCTTCTATTGCGAAATGAGCAACCTCACCAACGCCACCACGTATTATATTCGCGCTTTCGCCACCAACAGCGAGGGAACGAGTTTTGGCGATGTGATTACGATTCGCACCGTGGAACATCCCATGCTGGCCACAGTGACAACTGATGAAGTGTCTGACATCACCATCAACACGGCAGTTTGCGGTGGTAATGTGCTCAATGATGGTTTCGCTGAGGTCACGGAAAGGGGCATCTGTTATGCCACACACGAAGAACCGACCGTGTTCGATTATAAGGTGGCAGGAGGTGAAGGCTTGGGGCTGTTCCAATGCCGTATGTCGGGCTTGGAGATGCTGACCACCTACTATGTGCGTGCCTACGCCAAGAACAGCGAAGGCTATGCCTACGGCAATGAAGTAAGGTTCGTGACCGCAGATGAGACCTATCTACCCGAAGTGATTACCCACGAGGTGACCGATTTCAACCATTTCTACGCCATTGGTGGCGGTGAAGTGGTGGCCAATGGCGGTTTGGACATTATCGAGCGCGGTATCTGCTGGAGTATTTCACCTACTCCTACTATAAATAATAGCAAACTGACAGCAGGTTCGGGAATGGGTGAGTTCTCATGTCGTATGATAAGCCTGTATGGCAATACTACATATTACGTGCGTGCATTTGCTGGCAATGCTGCAGGTGTGGCCTATGGCAATGAAGTGACTTTCACTACCTTACCGCATCCGAATACTGCTCCTGAAGGTGCCATTCCTGCCTTGTTCTCCATTAGTGAGACACAGCAAGTGTTCTTCTCGAAAGGCAATCTGCAATACCAAGCCTCAACAGGTACTTGGCGTTTTGCTGAACATCAATGGGATTATGTTGGAGGAACTGGATATGGAGCAGAATATGGAACTGTCTATGAAAATGGAGTAAAATGTAGCAATAATGAAATTTCGCAAAGTTATTCCGGTTGGATAGACCTTTTTGGCTATGCAACTTCAGGGTGGAACAATAATAACCATTATTATCAGCCTTGGGATACAGAATCTACAGGCTGGGTAATAGATAATTATGGTTATGGCTATTGGGATGGTGAGTATGCAAATTATGATATGACAGGAGATCAAGCTAACTGTGACTGGGGAATTTACAATCCAATTAGTAACGGTGGTAACCAAGCGGGTATTTGGAGGACACCAAGCGGTTGGGACATGTCTTATATTTATAGTTATCGCCCAAATGCTGCATACAAGCATTCTATTGCTACAGTAAATGGTGTGCCGGGAACTATCATTTTACCAGATGCTTGGATTTTACCAGAAGGTGTTGATTTCTTGCCAAGTGCAGATTATTACACAGATAATGTATACGATTTGGAAAAATGGGCAATATTGGAAAATGCAGGGGCGGTGTTTTTGCCAAATAATGGTTATCGTGTAGGAACTGACTATTATTATTATGATTGGGATGGATATTATTGGCATAATGATAGAAACGAAAGCGGATATTATGGTAGATCCGTTCGTCTCATCCAAAACTACTAAATCCAAAACTTAATAGCCGAGAGGGCGCAACAACCCTCTTGGCTTTTTCTAATATAAAAGTGAAATGAAGAAAAACAGTTTAATCATCGGAATGTGCCTGCTACTTACGGCGTTTGTGGCTTGTAAAAAGGAAAATGGCAACGAAGGGGGAAACGGCAACGAAGGCAACGAACAACCCATAGAAGGAAGCCTCTCAGGTGTGTTCTCAGTGGGCAACGGCAAGCAAGTGCGCTTCTCACAAGGCAATTTGCAGTATCAGGCCTCAACGGACACTTGGCGTTTTGCCGAGCATCAGTACGACTGCATCGGCAGCACCAACAGCAACATCAGCATGTTCTATCAAGGTTGGGTGGATTTATTCGGTTGGGGTACCAGCGGCTACAACGACATCAAGCCTTGGCACATCGATTACAACATGGAAGCCAACAGCATCACCGGCACAAAATACGACTGGGGACTGAACAACGCCATCTCTAACGGCGGCAACAAGGCAGGTCTATGGCACCTGCTCACCATAGATGAATGGGGGTATATCGTCCACAGCCGCAACGGTTCGCGCTTTGCCAAAGCCACCGTTAACAACGTGCGCGGCCTTTTGCTCCTTCCCGACGGATGGAGCACGACCATTTATGCCTTAAATGCCGTCAATGAGGCGGAAGGCGGTTACGAAAGTAACTATATTTCTGCAACCGATTGGAGCGACATTCTGGAAGCCAATGGAGTAGTGTTTCTGCCTTGTGCGGGAATTCGTGAAGGTAATACGGTAAACTATGTGAATGGGTTTGGTCGCTATTGGTCCTCGACCTACATCGAGAAAGCTCGCAGCCTATTTA
Source organism: uncultured Bacteroidales bacterium (assembly GCA_900317155.1). GTDB lineage: Bacteria > Bacteroidota > Bacteroidia > Bacteroidales > F082 > Limimorpha. Next base: position 70,187 of record ONFO01000013.1, on the reverse strand, counting down.
TCCACCAAAGCGACGTGCGCCCCGAAGGGGCGGATTACCATTGGGGGCTTGCTGTGCGGCTGGTGCAAGATGTGAAGTAATTAAGTATAATCTAAACTGATAATTCGAGCCGAAAAATCTTTTTCGGCTCGAATTGTTTTTACTTGAGTTTCGCCATCACCTTCAACATCTGCTCGCCCAAGCCAATCGTGTAGCCCTGCTTCACAAACACCACCTCACTATTGGCATTGCCGATGATGAAGATGGGGCGGATATCGGTGTTGAGGTGCAGACCGTCAACGATTTCGTCGCGTATCTCGCCTTCATCGAGGCCGTAGATGATGCCTTCGGGCAACTCGTTGAAGTTCTTCAATTTGAATTTGTCGTAGTCGGCTTTGTCGCTGAAGACAAAGACTATCGGCAAGTTGCTCTCTTCAAAGTCCTTGCGGAAGGCGGCGATGTCCTGCATGGCATGGGTGGTGGGTTCGCTACCTTGGTCCAAAAGGCCGAGGATGAAATAGCTGTCTTTGATCAGTTGTTTCGGGTTGCCTTTTTCGCCCGTCTCGGGATCGGTGTATTTGCTGTCGGCATAGTAGCTTCCTATGACACGAAGCTCATTATCAGGCTGGCGCAAAACGAGGTTCACTTGTGTGGTCTCACCCGCCTTGATGGTGAAGAACTCGCTGTGGGTCAGTGCGGTGCCGTCATCCAAGCGCGTGCCTGCCGTGAGAATGTAATAACCCTCGTCCAATGGCGTAGGATGGTCGAAGGTGGAGAGCATCATGCTGTCGTCGATACCTGGGTCTTTGGCATCGTAGGCCAATAGGCGGAAGCTGTTACCGTCAAACTTCTTGATGCTGAAGTGGGTGTAGTATTTCGGGTCGGCAATTGAACCAGTGGGGTAGTAGTGAATATCCAAATACCCGATGGCAGCATTGGTAGGTTCAGCAGCTTCGAAGTCCACATTGGTCCATTCCTTGCCAAAGTACTGCACATTGCCGTTTACTGGGTTGATTTGTGCGGCGATGCCCAAACTCCTCGCCATGCTGACGAAGAAGATGTCGCGGGAATGGCGGTCAGCCTTGCGTGCCTTCAGCACACCCAAAGGCGAAATCGGAATGCGTTGTAAAGCCAAGTTGTCGTCGGTTTTGATGTTGTTTTTCACCCAATCGACCAACAGGGCGGGATTGTCATGGTATTGCTGTCTTTCCGCTTCGGGGAAGAACTCGGAAAGGGTTTTGCGGTAAGGCACAATCATTTCGTTGCTCACGCGCGGACTGAGGATGTATTGCGCATAAAGCTCAGACGGCATGGAAATGATGGATTGCTCTAAACCTGGAGTGTTATCGAATTGGTCTTTCAGTACTTCAAGACAGACATCGCGCAAGTCTTTGTCGGAGATGTTGCTTAGCAGTTCCACGGCCTTGATTTCTTGGTTTTTGCTTTGGGCATAGTTCACGAAGTCGGCGATGGTCTGCCAGTTACCCCAAGTCTTCTCAAGAATGCTGCATAGCTTTTTGTTCCCCGTGTTCATGATCACATTCATTTGGGCTTTCTTACAATCGGCGATGTAGGCATTGCGAAGAGAATCCTCGTAGGCTATGCGGCGGTCGTTCTCGGCACGCATCTCAGCCGTCACCTCAGGCAAGACGCTGGTCGGAGCGGGTGGCACCATGTCAAATTCGAACACTTCTTCGGTGCTTTTCTCATGGTTGAGGGTGATGGTGACATTGTCTTGTTCGCCCGACTTGAAGACTTGATAGCCGAACTTCCCATCTTTGGCGGCGTAGGCCATCATGTAGCCCAAGCCGGCGGTGAGCCAGGTCTGGCCGTTCTCGTCCGTCGTCTTCTTGACCACGGTGCAGAACTCGGCGTAGTTGTAGATCTTGAACTCCACGGGCAGGTTGGCTTGTGGCTTGCCGTCTATGTCCACGACGGTGAAGGTGGTCTTGGCGGTCTTGCCGTAGTTGTCTACCACGTTGATTTCCGTGTAGTTAGCACTACGGCTGATGACCTCCTCGGGGCCGTCGTAGTCACCAAACACGCGCGTATGTAATAATAAGGTGCGTGAGGCGGGCTCGTTGAACCAGCCCAAGTCGAGCACAGGCTCAGGCTCACAGGCGCCGAGGAAATGCCAATTCCCATCCACCCATGCCTCCACCCAGGCGTGGTTGTCGTCGCAGTGGGCCCAACGCGGGGTATAGACCTGTCTTGCCGGGATGCCCACGGTACGTAAAGCGGTCACCAGCAGCGTCGACTCCTCGCCGCAGCGCCCCCACGAGGTCTTGATGGTGGCCATGGGTGCGCTGGTGCGGCTGTCGCTGCCCTTGTAGTTCACGTGCTCGTGGCACCAGTGGTTCACCTCGAGGACGGCGTCATATAAAGAGAGGTCTTTCACACGCGCTTTCAGCTCCTCGTAATAGGTGGCGCGGAAACGGTCGAGGTTCTCGTTGTTGACGCGCACGGGCACCACGAAATGCTTGAACTCGCGCTCGGGGACGCTGGCGCCCCAAGGCATCTCTTCTTTGGCCAGGAAGGCATAGTGGATGAACTCGCGGTAATAGTCCTCGGTGTAGTCTACGCTGTCGCCGAGCGGCATGTATTGGTAGAGGAACTGTAAGGCTTGTTTTTCGTTGAATGTCGTATCCTTTTCCGACGAGCAGGCCGAGAAGAGCACTGCTGAAAGGATGGCAAAGGTAAGGATGATGTTTTTCATAAAAAGAATATTTGCTGCAAAGATAGTGTTTATTTCAATCCTTCCGTCAGGAACTTCCGCAAATGAAAAATGGTTTTCTGAATTTGTAATGCAATTATCAGAAAAATACGCTATCTTTGCGCCAAATAAAAACCAAACGTATTGTAGAGATAAAAACAGAGAATAGATAACATAATATAAACCAAAGCATTAGCTATTATTTCGCGTTTACCGAAAACCCTGCAAGATTAACGGAGATAAAACACGGAAATAATAAGTGAAGGTCTAGCTGCAAGCAGGTAGACTTCTGACGAAGTTGAATAGCAAATGCTCATGCCAGTAAGGTGTGAGTACTTGTTTTCGTCAGGAGGTCTCCTTGCAGGGTTACCTTGGTAAGCGCAATAAGGAAAGCACCTTTTCCTTTTGTGCTTGCGGATAATAGGAATGCCAAAACTTATTATCTGAATGGCCAAGAAAACTTTTAGAGAAGCTAAAGTCGCAAAGAAAGACGAGTTTTATACCCAACTTGCGGATATCGAGAATGAGTTAAGACACTATAAGCCCCATTTTAAGGGTAAAATCGTCCTTTGCAACTGTGATGACCCGCGAGTGAGCAACTTTTTCCATTATTTCAGCTACAACTTTGAACAACTTGGGCTGAAAAAGTTAATCACGACTTGTTACAAAAACCAAAACCGCGACTTGTTCAGTCAAAACGATGCCGAACAAGCTATTTGGTTGGAGTATTTCGGCGACCGTAACGGTAACCGCGTGCCCGACCCCGAAGAAATTGGTATCCATTATTTCAAAGGGGACGGCGATTTCCGTTCCCAAGAGTGCATTGAGTTGCTGAAAGAAGCCGATATTGTGGTGACCAATCCTCCTTTCTCATTGTTTAGGGAGTATGTAGCGCAATTGATGAAATTTAATAAAAAGTTTGTGATTGTAGGGCACCAAAATGCAATTACATATAAAGAAATCTTTCCCCTAATAAGGGATAATCAGATTTGGCTTGGCTATGGCTTTAAAGGAGGTGCGGGGCATTTCATCAGTAAATATGAAGATAAAGCAACTGCTGGTGACCATCGTGAAGGCATGATTCGTGTCTCGGGCGTGAATTGGTTCACAAATCTTGAAATTCCAAAAAGACAAGAAGACCTTATTCTTTATAAATCATATAATCCAGAGGACTATCCAGCTTATGATAATTATGATGCTATCAATGTCGATAAAACATCTGAAATACCTATGGATTATGATGGTGTGATGGGTGTCCCAATTACTTTTTTGGATAAGTATAATCCTGAACAATTTGAGATTATTACATTAGGAATTGGTGAGGGTAATTTTACGCCGACTAAGAAATACCAAAAATTCCGAGATCCGTATACAAAAGAGTTTATTTCAGACAAAAGGGATTACTTGTTATATGTCAAAAACCCTAATGGAAAATATCTAACAGCAGATGATTACCGAGTTGACAAATGTTATGCACGTATCCTCATCCGTCGCAAACAAAAGCCAATAGACTACGCTTCGATAGAACCGATGGTCTCGATGGCGGCAGAAAACCAAGTCCCGTAGGGACGCAGGACATTAAGCAGGCGGATTCATCCCCTGCGCCAAACAAAGAGAAAATGAACATAGAACTACACAAAATCACCGTCCGCGAGCTGACCAAAGGCTACGTGGACAACAACGAAAATGGCGTGCGCGCCTACGGCGGTCGCCTCGACGTGCGCCCGCCTTACCAGCGCGAGTTCGTCTACAAGGAAAAACAACGCGATGCCGTCATCGACACACTCACCCAAGGCTTCCCGCTCAATGTGATGTATTGGGCTGTGCGCGACGACGACACTTTCGAAATCATCGATGGCCAACAGCGCACCATCAGCATCTGCCAATACGTCAATGGCGACTTCGCCTTCAACTTCCGCTATTTCCACAACCTACAGCCCGATGAGCAGGAGCAAATCCTCAACTACGAGTTGCAAATCTACATCTGTAGCGGCGCCGACAGCGAGAAGCTGAAATGGTTTCGCACCATCAACATTGCGGGAGAGGCACTCACCGAGCAGGAGCTGCGCAACGCGGTGTATGCAGGCAGTTGGGTTAGTGACGCCAAACGCTATTTCAGCAAGAACGGCGCACCTGCCGCAAAAATCGGTAGCGACTACCTCAACGGTTCCGCTATCCGTCAGGACTACCTCGAAACCGCCATCGACTGGATTTCCGATGGCAACATTGAGGTTTACATGTCGAACCACCAGCATGATGCCAGTGCTGCACCATTGTGGCAGTTCTTCCAGTCGGTCATCACCTGGATTGAGACTTCGTTCCGCCCGACCAAAGAGCGCAAGAAAATCATGAAAGGCGTAGAGTGGGGGATGCTCTATAAGCAGTACAAAGACCAAGTGTTTGACCACAAAGCCATCGATGAAGAGGTGAAACGCCTTATCCTCGATGATGATGTAACTAAAAACTCAGGTATTTATCCATATATTCTTACACGCAAGGAGAAATATCTGTCGATTCGAGCCTTCACCGATGCGCAAAAATTATCGGCATACGAAAGGCAGATGGGTTTTTGTGCCGACTGCGGACAGCACTTCGAACTTTCTCAAATGGAAGCTGACCACATCACGCCGTGGCACCTCGGTGGCAAGACCATTTCGGAGAATTGTCAGATGCTTTGTCGCGAATGCAACCGCCGAAAGAGTGGGAAATAGATGCGTTACAAATGTCTTCCGAAATCCATCCGCTCATGAAGGATTCGGATGATTCTTGGCTTGCCGTTCTTCAGTATCCGATAGAAGATGATATGCCTTCCGGAACGTAATCCTCTATACCCAACGCGCACTTCTTCATAGGAGCGTCCAACAGAATTTGGATCGTCGGCAATTGAATCAAGGGATTGTATCAAACTATGGAAATAGATGTCCGCTTGCTCCTCCGACCAAGTGTCAACGGTGTAATACCAAATCTTGCGAAGGTCTTCCTGCGCCTTTTTGGAAAGGATGTAGTTAGCCATTGGCATTCCGTTTAGCTTTCATTTCCAAAAGAAAAGCCTCGGGGTCAAAGTCCTCTACATCAGGACTGGCCTCGCCTTCGTCCAAAGCGGCTCTCAGTGCTGCCAAGCGAGATTCATCTTCCTCCAAACGACGAAGACCTTCACGGATGACTTCGCTAGCGTTGTTATACCTCCCGCTGAGGATGCTATTACGAATGAAATCCTCATAATGAGGTCCAATAGAAGCTGTTACTGTTCTGCTCATAAAAGTATGTTTTTTTTATGCTGCAAATGTAAGAATATTTCTTACAATGTCTGGCATTTTTGTAAAAAATGCAAAAAAGGTGGTAAACATACCACCTTTTTGTCAACACTTTATCTGGATCGCTTCGTGCCTCGCGATGACGCGAAGCGACGACAAGTTCATCCCCTCTATACCATAAACTCTTCCAAAGATGAGAACAGAATCTCTTTCAGTTCCTCTTTATGCTCGGGCGTGGTCTGCGTGAACAAGAAGCCCCAGATGCTCATGGCGGGGTTCATGATGTCGCGGGTCTCCAGCACGCCGTGGAAGTGCCGCTTGATGCGTTCGAAGTCCAAGGCGCGGTTGGTGTCGTAAGGCTTGTCTAAGACAATAAAGCTAAACACATCGTTCTCGATGCCGTCCCACATGGTGGCATAGTCGGGGTGCGTGCCCTCGAAGTAAGCTTGCACGGGTAGCAGGTGACATGTGTGGCGCGTCAGGTCGTTGAGGCACATGCCGGCGAAACGCAGCGGGTTGACTTCAATCGGGATGGCACGCCCTGTGTTCTTGTCCACGCGGAACTCAACATGCATGGGGAAGTTCTTCAGTCCGAGCACGCCGTTCAAGTCGATGCAGAACTGGTTGAAGGCGGGATAGTTGGCCTCGAAGATCTGCTTGCTCATGCAGTAGAGACGGTCGCTGACATCGGTCTCGTTCTTGAAGATGTGGTGGAAGATATTGATGATGTTGGGCTTGCCCTCGGCATCATAGTAGGCATCCACGGCATATTCCTCGCCTTCGATGAACTGCTCAAGCACGAACTTCTCGCTGCGCACCACGGTCTCGGGGAACACGGCGCACTGCTTGGCGAAGTTTTGGTCGATGTCGTCCAAAGCGGCCTGCCATTCAGCTTTGTTGCGGACAATATACACGCCCACGCTGAGGAAGCCCACGGCTGGTTTCAGTACCAAAGGCAGCGGCAACTCGTCAGGGTTGAGGCTGCGCAAGGCTTTCATCTCCACTTTTTTGTAATAGAAGTCGGGATAAATCTGTTGGCAGATGCGTCGGAAAGCGGCCTTGTCCTTTAATATCTTGACCTTCTTCACCAGTTCCGACTCGGGCAGCTGGGCATAGAGCCACACTAAGGCATTCTCGGAGACGGCATACAACTGGTGGCTTTGTTCGTATTTCTCGACAAAAGCCTTGTCATCCAAAAGGTTAAGGTGATGGCCTTGCTGTTTCAGCACCTCGGCCATGTCGTTATGCAAAACGGGTATTTGTTTCTCTTCCAAATAGGCCACCAGCGGGGCGGAAACGTATGGTTTTTCTAGAATAATCATCTCAAAATGTTTTGTGTTCTGTCAGGGCCGAACGAAACGAATTTGATCGGCACGCCGACATAGTTTTCAATGAATTTGATATAGTCCTCCAATTTCTGCGGGATATTGCCTTCGATTTTCTGCTGCCAGCCAGGGAGCTCGGTGTAGACAGGTTCCATGGTCTCAGTGCAGGCGGCGTAAGGTAGTTGCTTGGTCTCTTGTCCGTTGTAACGGTAGGCGGTAGCGACTTTCAAGGTAGTGAAGTCGTCCATCACGTCAGACTTCATCATCATCAGGTCAGTGACGCCGCTGAGCATGACGGCATACTTCAGTGCGGGAAGGTCGAGCCAGCCGCAGCGACGCGGACGACCTGTGGTGGCACCAAACTCGTGTCCGTTTTGGCGGAGCATCTCGCCTGTCTCATCGAACAACTCGGTGGGGAAGGGACCCGTGCCCACGCGGGTGCAGTAGGCCTTGAAGATACCATAAACTTTGCCAACTCTGCTTGGGGCAACGCCTAAGCCAGAGCAGACACCAGCTGCGATGACGTTTGAAGAAGTTACAAAGGGATAGCTGCCAAAGTCCACATCGAGCATGGAGCCTTGGGCACCTTCGGCCAGCACCTTCTTGCCATTGTCGAGGGCCTCGTTGATGAAGTATTCGCCGTCGACGAACTGGTATTGTTTCAGGTATTCGATACCCTCGAACCACAGCTTTTCGTACTCGGCGAAGTCGAGGCCATCGAGTTGAAAGCCTTGCATCTCGAAGCCGAGGCCGGCGATTTGTTGCAGGTGGGCATTCTTCAAGTTCTCGTATTTCTCGCGGAAGTCGGCGGAGTTGATGTCGCCGATGCGGAGTCCCCTGCGGGCGGTCTTGTCGGTGTAGGTCGGGCCGATGCCTTTCAGCGTGGTCCCGACTTTCATCTTGCCCAATGCCTTCTCGTTGGCGGCGTCCATGGCGCGGTGCGTCGGAAGGATGAGATGGGCGCGGTTGGCAATCATCAAAGTCTTGCGCAGGTCGAAGCCGGCTTCACGCAGACCTTCGATTTCACCTTTTAATATATGTGGCTCGATGATGACGCCGTTGCCGATGAGGTTGATGCAACCTGGAGTGAGCACGCCTGAAGGAATATTGTGCAATACGAATTTCTTTCCACCAAATTCAATGGTGTGTCCGGCATTGGGTCCGCCCTGGAAGCGGCAAACAATGTCATAATTCGGGGTGAGGGCATCGACCACCTTGCCTTTGCCTTCGTCGCCCCATTGGAGACCTAGTAATATGTCAATTTTGTTCATTGTTTATTGTTTGTCGTTTTTAATAGTTGTTTTGACTATGGCTGATGGCCTATGATATGGCAACTTCACCAGAAAGAGGAACTCCTGCCTTGGTGGAAGCGGCCATAGTCATTAGCCATAGGCCATGGTACTGTCAACTCTTCTTGTGTCCATAAAATATCAACGAATGATGCGTAATCTCAACACCCAATTGTTGTTCAATCGAACGCTGGATTTCTAACAGCCGTGGGTCGCAAAACTCCATAACAGTCTCCGTCTCCAGGTCGATGAAATGGTCATGTTGGCGGAATTTGTAGGAGCGTTCGTATTGCGCGCAGTTGTGTCCGAATTGGTGCTTGATGACCAGACCGCAGTCGAGCAGCAGGTCGATAGTATTATATAAGGTGGCTCTACTTACACGGTACTTGTTGTCTTTCATCTGGTTGTACAGCGAGTCGATGTCGAAGTGCCCGTTGGTGGAATAAATCTCCTTGAGGATGGCAAAACGCTCCGGGGTCTTGCGCAACTTCCTTCGCTGCAGGTAGTCGATGAATAACTTCTTGACGGCCAAGTAGGTATTGTCAAACGAGTCTTTCATTTCTTTTACGTCATGATGAGGCGCAAAGATAAGAATATTTTTCAGACCGATTCTAAATAACCGATATTATTTTTAATTGTTCTTACGCACCACTTTTTGAATTTCTTTCAGCTGGTTCAGTTTGGCAATCAAGTCGTCGAGTTCCTTGGTGTTGTGCACGTAGACGGCAATGGAAGCTTCCACCACGTCCTGCTTGGCTTCCATGTGGAGCGAGTGCATGTTGAGTTGCATCTCGTTGGAGAACAGGTTGGTCATGCGATTGAGCAATCCTGCCGTGTCTAAGGCGGTGATTTTCAGTTCGGCGAGGAAGGCGATTTCGCTCTTGGGTTGCCATTTGGCTTTCACGATGTTGTTGCCAAAACGCGAAGAGAGCTGTATGGCCTTGGGACAATTGCTCCTGTGGATTTGCAGCGGTTCGCCTGGGAAACTGAAGGCGATGACATCGTCGCCCGGAATGGGGTTGCAGCAAGTGGAGACATTGAACTCGAACTCGCCAGAAGTGGTGATGGGAGCCGCTTCTTCTTTGTTATTGCCCCACAATCTATTGGTGATATAGCGCATGAAACTGCTAGTACTCGATTGGGGCTTCAGCACGCTACGGATGAGCCGTTCGTCGATTTTGCCAGTAGCCACATTATAGTAGAAATCAATGGAACTGGTGAGACCTTCTGCTTCCATCACCGTGTTGCGATTGGCTTTCGAAGGCTCCATGTCGAGTTTTCGCATGATTTCTTCGTATTTTTGTTCACCTTCTTCACGGAAGCCGCGACGGTATTCCTTGATGCCACTTCTGAGTCTAGACTTGGCGGTAGCAGTGGCGAGGAACTCAAACCATTTCTCTTGTGGGTGCTGCGATTCTGAGGTGATGATTTCCACCTGGTCACCTTTGGTGAGCTTGCGGTCGAGTTGGGCCAGCTGGTTGTTGACGTTGGCCGCGATGCTGTGGTCGCCGATCTCGCTGTGGATGTTGTAGGCGAAGTCGAGTACGGTGGAGCCTTTGGGCAATGTGATCATCTTGCCTTGTGGAGTGAAAACGTAAATTTCGTCAGAAAAAAGGTCGAGCTTGAAGTTGTCGACAAACTCGATGGCGTTGTCTGAATTGTCGCTGATGAGGTCTTGGGCTTTCTTCAGCCATTCGTCGAAGCCGCTCTCAGTTGTGTCGTTGTCGGTCTTGTATTTCCAATAAGCGGAGAAGCCTTTCTCGGCGATTTCCTCCATGCGTTGGCTGCGGATTTGCACCTCCACCCAGTTGCCCGTCTGGCCCATCACCACGGCGTGCAGACTTTCGTAGCCGTTGGCTTTCGGGAACGAGATCCAGTCCTTTAACTTCTTAGTGTAAGGGCGGTAGCAGTTGGTCAGCACGGCATAAATCTTCCAACATTCCATACGTTCCTGGTCTTTTGGGCAATCAGTGATGAGGCGAACAAGGAAGGAACCGTATAGGTCTTCAAAAGCCAACTCCTTATCCATCATGCGTCTCCATACCGAATTGACCGAACGTTCCTTGATTTCCGCTCTCGCCTTGATGCCGTTTTTCTCCAACTCGGCCTCAATGGGGGCAATGAAGTCGCGCAACTCACCCATACGTTTGCCGCGTGCGTCGTCCATGCGCTTGCGGATGTTGTAATAGATGGTGGGGTTGGTGTATTTCAGCGACAGGTCTTCTAATTCGATTTGGATGGCATGGAGTCCAAGACGGTAGGCGAGGGGGGCATAGATATAGGTGGTCTCCGAGGCAATTTTCAGCTGTTTGTGCTTGGGCATTGAGTCCAAGGTGCGCATATTGTGGAGACGGTCGGAGAGCTTAATGAGTACCACGCGGATGTCGTACGACAACGAGGAGATGACCTTCTTGAAGTTCTCGGCCTGCATGCTTTCGGCGCCTTCGAGATTATCGAACTTTGTGAGTCCATCCACAACGCGCGAAACCTTCTCGCCGAACATCTCTTTAATGTTGTCTAAGGTATATTGCGTGTCTTCCACCACATCGTGCAACAGGGCGCAAATGATGGAAGTACGGCCTAATCCAATGTCGTGGGCGGCTATGGTGGCCACTTCGATGGGGTGGTAGATATATGGCTCGCCCGAGCGACGACGTTGGTTCTTGTGTGCTTCGACAGCAAAATAAAATGCCTTGTCAACCATTTCAAGGTCTTGGGCTTCCTTCCGCGTCTGCCAGGCATCAATAAGACGCTTGTGGCGTCGTTCGATTTCTTCTTTTTCTTCTTTGGAATAGGTGTCGGGTAAAATGGGCTCCATAGGCAATCGTCTTTTTCAAACCGCAAATTTATAGATAATCCTTGTTCTTTGAGTGGCGTTGAAAGTGATTTTTTTGAGAAAAAGTGTTGAAATATTTAAAAAATGTATATTTTTGCGGAAAAATATAGTATGAAATGGCAATATCAATCTTTAAATCAATTATTAAAAACACTAGTCTAACTCCAAAAAACTATTGCTATGAAAAGGAACTTTACTATTGTTATGACAGCTGTATCTATGTTGGTGGTTATGCTGCTTGCGACGGGTTGCAAGCCAACAGAGTCTCCTGTGGTGGCCATGGAGGAATCTTCAGTTTCAGTGAGTTGCGACAAGGCTTGCTTGGTTGCCAAAGTGGTCAACGATGGTGGCGGCACGGTTACGGAATACGGCTTCTGTTATGGAAAGATGGACGAAATTCCAGATACCCTGTTATGCCCTGGAAACGGGACTTCCTTCTCCATTGAACTGACAGGCTTGTCGCCTTCAACCGCATATACATGTAGAGCTTTTGCCCGCAACGAGAGGGGACGAGGGTATAGTGACGAGTACGGATTCACGACTTTGAGTGTAATAGACACGATACCGCTGGTTGACACATACGCTGTAAAGGACATCACACACTGTTCCGCTGTTCCCAGCGGTCAGGTACTTAGTAGCGGCGGTCAGGAGGTTTTGGAGCGTGGGATATGCTACAGCACGGAGCCCCGTCCTAATATTGAAAGCACGCATGTAGCCTTGGGCTCGGGCATAGGCCCATTCGAGTGCCAGTTGACCGGCCTGCAGCCCGACACGAGGTATTATGTTTGTGCATACGCGGTGTGCACCAAAGGTGTGTATTATGGCGACCAGCTCGTCTTCGACACCAAAGTTTTGCCTCTTGAGGTACGCACTATTTCAGTATCTGACGTGACGGCGTCACGCGTCATGGCTAAGGGAGAGGTGATTCGTGATGGTGGTCTTGAGGTGACGGAATGTGGCTTCTGCTGGAGCACAGCGCACAATCCCACTATAGATGGTCTTCACATCAAGGCCAATGTTAGTATGGGTGAGTACGGCTGCTATTTCTCAGGGCTGGAGAAAGGTCAGACAAATTATGTGCGTGCTTACGCCATCAACGAGGAAGACATTGCTTACGGTGATGAATTGGAGTTCTTGCCTGACGATTCCTATGTACCATGGCTCAATGGCGCTTCACCAGGCTTGTTCTCCGTCAGCAGAGATCTTAGGGTACGTTTCTCGCAAGGTAACCTGCAATACTATCCTGATGATAATGTTTGGCGTTTTGCCGAGCATCAATGGGATTTTGTAGGAGGGCCTTGCTGGGGCGAAGGAATAGGCGATATGAATGTCGGGACTGTGTATGCAAACGGGGTCAAATGTGACAATACTAAAGTTTTTAATTATTACGCAGGCTGGGTTGATTTGTTTGGTTGGGGCACCAGCGGCTGGAACAATGGCAATGTGTATTACCGACCTTACGATTACATTTCCTTTATTCCTGATTGTTCGTTTTACGGTCCTCCAGGCTATTTCGACCTGACGGGCGACTATGCCCATGCGGATTGGGGTGTCCACAACACGATCAGCAATGGAGGCTCAAGGCAGTGGCGCACACCTACAGCTGAAGAGTTTTTGTATCTCCTTACGGAAAGGCGTACACTCTCGGGCATACGCTTCGCCATGGCAGATGTGGCCGGTGTTCGAGGTATGATTGTGTTGCCTGACGACTGGAATGAATCCATTTATTATCTCAACGCGTCCAACGAGTTTTGCTATTATTCCACAAATACGATTACAGGTCAGGAATGGCTGGAGGTGTTGGAGCCTGCTGGAGCGGTATTCATGCCCGCTGCCGGAGCACGCTATCAGTTCACTGCATATGACGGCGTTTATTACGATTGGTTTAATAATGAAAATGCTATTGATTGTGCTTTGTGGCAAGCTGATTTGAATTACAGTCCGTATTTTGTCTGTGGCTCGTATTGGACTTCTTCGCAATTCCTAGATGGAAATCCTGTAGGTGTAGGCAATGCTGTTGCATTGAAAATAGTCACTTACGATATGGATCCAGCATACACCTCAGGATTCGTCGCAAATAAAATTAGATGTAAAGGATACTCAGTCCGCTTGGTTTCGGATGAGTAATTGCCCGATGTGTTTTTTCCGTGCTACAAATTTGGGCTGCAAAGCGAAAAAATTCCTATTTTTGCGCCCATAATGAAAAACATCAGAAATTTTTGCATCATTGCCCATATTGACCATGGCAAATCGACCCTGGCCGATAGGCTTTTGGAACTAACACATACACTCAACTCCAAGGAATTGGTCGACCAAGTGCTCGACGATATGGACCTCGAGCGAGAGCGCGGCATCACTATCAAGAGCCACGCCATCCAGATGAAATACAACTACAATGGCGAGGAATATACCCTCAACCTTATCGATACTCCTGGCCACGTCGACTTCTCCTACGAGGTGTCGCGCAGCATCGCGGCTTGCGAAGGCGCTTTGTTGGTGGTGGATGCCACGCAAGGTATTCAGGCCCAAACCATTGCTAACCTTTATTCTGCTCTTGAACACGACCTCGAAATCATCCCTGTGATGAACAAAATCGACATGGACAGCGCCATGGTCGACATCGTGGAAGACCAGATGGTCGACCTTTTGGGCTGCGACCCGAGTGATATACTGAAAGTCAGTGCACGCACAGGTGAAGGCGTGCCTGCCGTACTCGAAGCTATCGTGGAACGCATTCCCTGTCCCCAAGGTGACCCGGATGCGCCGCTACAAGCTCTGATTTTTGACTCTGTGTTCAATTCATTCCGTGGTATCATTGCCTATTTCCGTATCGTGAATGGTACCTTGCGAACCAACGACCTCGTGAAGTTTTTTGCCACGGGCAAGGAATACCATGCCGACGAAATTGGTGTGCTTCAACTTAAGCAAGTGCCTAAGGATGTGCTGTCGGCAGGTAATGTGGGCTACATCATCTCGGGCATCAAAACATCGAAGGAGGTCAAAGTCGGCGACACCATCACCCATGTGGAACGTCCTTGCGCCGAGCCGGTAGCAGGCTTCGAGAATGTGAAGCCTATGCTGTTCGCGGGTATCTATCCCGTCGATGCTGACGATTACGAAGAGCTACGTGCTTCGCTTGAGAAACTTCAATTGAATGATGCCTCTTTGGTGTGGGAGCCTGAATCGTCAGCGGCGTTAGGTTTCGGCTTCCGTTGCGGTTTTTTGGGTCTATTGCACATGGAAATCGTGCAGGAACGTCTTGATCGCGAATTCGACATGGACGTCATCACCACGGTGCCCAACGTGTCGTTCAAGTGCTACAAAACTGACGGCGAGATGATTGAGGTGCACAACCCCAGCGGCTTACCTGAGGTGACGAAAATTGACCATATCGAAGAGCCTTACATCCTCGCTCAGATTATTTCGAAGAATGAGTTCACTGGGCCCATCATGACGCTCTGCATCGACCGCCGAGGCGTGCTGAAGAACCAGGTCTATCTCTCTACTGACCGTGTGGAACTGACTTTCCAGATGCCTTTGAGCGAAATTGTCTTTGACTTTTACGACAAACTGAAATCCATCTCGAAGGGTTATGCTTCCTTCGACTACCATATTGCTGGCTATCAAGACGCCGACTTGGTGAAACTGGACATCATGCTCAACGGCGAGTCCGTCGATGCCTTGTCTACCTTGATTCACCGTGGCCATGCCTATGAGTTCGGCCGGCGTATGTGCGAGAAGCTGAAGGAACTGATACCTCGTCATCAGTTCGACATTGCCATCCAGGCCGCCATCGGAGCAAAGATCATCGCTCGTGAGACGGTGCGTCAGGTGCGCAAGGATGTGACGGCGAAGTGCTACGGTGGCGACGTGTCACGTAAACGCAAACTGTTGGAGAAACAGAAGGCTGGTAAGAAGCGTATGCGTCAGATCGGCAATGTCGAAGTGCCGCAGTCAGCATTCTTGGCCGTTTTGAAGTTGGATTAATGATGTAAGGCTGTCACATTGTGGCAGCCGACTCAATGAAATTGATATTTTGTGGCTGCCACGGCGTGACAGCCCAACAAACAAAAACTGAATGACCGATCTACAATACCAAATTGCCCTAACCCTTCTTCCTGGTATCGGTGATATCAGTGGAAAGAAATTTGTGCATTATTGCGGCAGTGTGGAGGCTGTCTTCAAGGAGACACGCAAGTCGCTGGAGAAGATTACGGGTATGCGTGAAGTGTCTATCGAGGCCATTTGCAACCCCAAGGAATACCTGAAAAGAGCTGATGAGGAGATTGAGTTCATTGAAAAGAACGGCATTCAGCCCTTGTTTTTCCTCGACTCCGACTATCCGCGTAGACTATTGCAATGTGATGATGGTCCAATGATGTTGTATTACAAAGGCAAGGCCAATCTCAATGCCAACCGCATGGTAGCCATTGTCGGTACACGAAACATCACCGAATACGGCAAGGAAAACTGCAATCAGTTGGTGGAGGATTTGAGGGATGATAATGTATTGATTGTGAGTGGTCTAGCGTATGGTGTCGACACTTGCGCCCACAAAGCTTCAGTGAAAAACGGCATCCCAACTGTCGCTGTGATGGGCAGTGGAATGCAGCAAATCTATCCTGCGCCAAACAAAAAGCTGGCCTCTGAAATGATTGAGCAAGGCGGTGGCATCCTGACGGAATGTATAAGCGGCACATTGCCCGACCGTGAGAACTTTCCGCGCCGCAATCGTATTATCGCTGGCATGGCCGATGCCGTGGTTGTTATTGAGTCGGCGATGAAAGGCGGTTCTCTGATTACGGCCGATTTGGCCAACTCCTACAGCCGCGATGTGTTCGCCTATCCTGGACGCGTGATGGATCTTTATAGTCAAGGTTGCAATTACCTTATCCGCACTAACCGCGCCCACCTCATGGAAAGCGTGCTCAATCTGCGCTACATCATGCGTTGGGACTCGGAAACGAAGTCTGAAAAGCAGACAGCTATGTTCCGCGAATTTTCACCAGAAGAAAAACTGATTATGGATTGCTTCGGTTCAAGTTCGGTGGTCAATTTGGACGATATCATTGTGAAGACGGAGCTACCGACGACAAAAATTGCAGCCATTCTTTTGACTTTGGAATTTGACGGCGTGCTTATGGCCATGCCTGGAAAACGTTACCAGAAATGTTAGGTAAAGTCATTAAATCAACGGGCAGTTGGTACATTGTCCTCGACGATACAGGCCGGCAGTGGGAGTGCCGTCTACGCGGCAAGATTCGTTTGGATGGCATTCGTTCCACTAACCCTGTGGCGGTGGGCGACAATGTGCAGTTTGAACAGGAGCCTGGCAAGGAGACTGGTGTCATCAAGAAGATCGAGCCGCGCGATAATGTGATTGTTCGCCAGTCGGTCAACTTGAGCAAGGCCTCGCATATCATTGCTGCCAATGTGGATTTGGCCATCGTGGTGGCGACCATCGCACAGCCACGCACTTCCTCAGGTTTCATTGATCGTTTCTTGGTCACCGCTGAGGCCTACCACATCCCCGCAGCCTTGGTTTTTAATAAATGCGATCTCTATACCGATGAACAGATAGGAGAGATGTGCGTGTTAATGGAATACTACCAGAGCTTAGGCTACGTTTCATTTGGCGTGTCGGCAAAGACGGGCTTTCAAATCGACCAGCTGAAAGCCTTGATGCAAGATAAGATATGCTTGTTCACGGGACATTCTGGCGTGGGCAAGTCGGCGCTTGTGAATGCCCTTGACCCATCCTTGAATGTCCGCATAGGTGCCATTTCTGACTATCATGAGAAAGGCAAGCATACCACCACTTTTGCTGAGATGCACCATCTAAACTTTGGCGCATGGATTGTTGACACACCTGGCATCAAAGAGTTCGTGCTCTACGACCTTGAGAAAGAGACCCTTGCTCAGCGTTTTCCCGAAATGCGCAATTTGATGAGCGATTGTCGTTTCGCCAACTGCACCCATACCCATGAGCCAGGTTGTGCAGTGAAGGAAGCTGTCAAGCGCGGTGACATTGCCGATTGGCGCTATGTGAATTACATCCGTATGATGACGGATGAGAGCCATGATTCTGTGAAAGATGAAGGATAAACCTTGTAGTGACGCGAATCGCGTCTCAAAAAATAAAAATATGAAAACCATCGCCCTATTTGGAAAGACCCTTGCCCCTGAGAACGGGGAATATATGCGGCAGCTGTTCGAAGAATTGGCTGGCTATCATGCCGAAATTGTTGTTTACCAGCCTTTTGCCAATATTGTTGCCACCTACATCCCCCAATGCGTACACTATAGTGTTTTCCACTCACATGCTGACTTGAACGCCGACTTATTGTTCTCCATTGGCGGCGACGGCACTATCCTCGATACTGTTCCCTTTGTCCTTGACTCGGGCATCCCAGTGGCTGGCATCAATATGGGCCGTTTAGGCTTTCTTTCGGGCATTTCGAAAAACGAGATTCCCAAAGCAGTGGAAAGTGTGTTCACAGGTGAGTATTCTGTTGAGCAACGTAGCTTGTTGGAACTCGTTTCACCTTTCAATGTTTTTGGCGACGTGCGCTATGCCCTCAACGAACTGAATGTCATCCGAAATCCGGAGCATAGTCTGTTGGCAATCAAGGTGTTTGTTGACGATGTTTACCTCAATACCTATTGGGGTGATGGTATCCTGTTGGCGACTCCAACGGGTTCTACAGCCTACTCTTTGAGTGCCGGAGGCCCCATCATCGCACCCAATGCGAAAAACTTCGTCATTACGCCCATTGCCACGCATAACCTCACCGTGCGTCCCGTTGTCATACCCGACGACAGCACCATCCGCATTCAGGTGGAGGGTCGTGAGAAGAAATTTGTCTTCAGTATGGACTCAAGAAGTTGTACTTTAGATACTTCCGTCCAGCTTGAGGTACGCAAGGCAGGCTTCTGTCTCAACTTAGTCAGGATGCGTGGTGAGGACTTTTTCGGCACCATCCGCAACAAATTGATGTGGGGAAAAGACAATAGAAACTGATTTCTTTCGTTTTCATTGGAAAAATATCTAATTTTGCAGGCTTAAACTTATGTATAGAATTATTCGTTTCTTATTGATATTGAGTTGCTTGGCTTTTTTTGTTCAAGC
Source organism: uncultured Bacteroidales bacterium (assembly GCA_900317155.1). Lineage (GTDB taxonomy): Bacteria > Bacteroidota > Bacteroidia > Bacteroidales > F082 > Limimorpha. Next base: position 51,662 of record ONFO01000013.1, on the reverse strand, counting down.
CCATGCTCAATTTGATGACCCTAAAACACTTGAAGTTGGCCCTCATGTTGGCGTGAGTTACTATATGGGTGATCTCAACCCGACTTTGCCTTTTGCGCAGTCGAAGCTTCAGTATGGCGGTCTTGTACGATTTAATTACAATAACCGTTGGACATTCCGTTTCGACTATTCGAGGGCAACCGTGACGGCCGACGACACGAAACTCAAGTGGCGGCCAGAACGTGGTTTGAATTTTACCTCTGTAATCAATGATTTCAGCCTTACAGCTGAGTTCAATTTTTTGGAGTATTACACGGGCAATCCGAAGAAGAATGTTTCGCCTTACATATTCGGCGGCATCTCCGTGTTTCAATATACTGCCTTCGCCACAGTGGGCGATCAACTGGTCGATTTGAGTGACTATGCCACGGAAGGCCACGTTGACCCCAATGCAAAATGGTACGACAAGATGTTTGGCAAAACCAGCCCTATTGGTGTGTCGATACCTTTCGGTATGGGTGTGAAATTCTCATTGTCGCGCCACATGGCCGCCACAGTGGAGTGGAGGATGCAAAAGACCTTTACTGATTATTTGGACGATGTGGCTACTGTATATCCTGAAGGCGAGCATGCCGTCTATACGTTTGAGGACGGCTCAACTTATGATTTGACCGACCCGACAGGTAATTATAAACCAGGCCAGCAGCGTGGCAATTCTTCCTTCAACGATTGGTTTGGCATGGCGCGTATGTCACTGACTTGGAAATTCAATCTGCCCGATGGAAGGGGCTGTAACTTAAGCAAATTCTGACCTATGGAACTGAAAGATCAACTGATGCAACAAATTGACCGCGAGCGGTTGCCACAACATATCGCTATCATAATGGACGGCAATGGCCGCTGGGCCAAGGAACGCGGCAAACAACGCCTTTTCGGACACCAAAGTGCTATTCAATCGGTACGCGAGGTTTCGGAAGCCTCGGCGGAAATTGGCGTCAAATATTTGACACTCTATGCTTTCTCGACTGAGAACTGGAACCGACCTTTGGCAGAGGTGAGTGGACTGATGTCTTTGTTGGCCACCACTATCACGAAGGAGGTTGTTACGATGAACAAAAACAGCATCAAGTTGAACGCCATCGGTGACTTGAAGAGTTTGCCTAAGGCCAACTACGACCAACTGATGCAGGCCATTAAAGACACAAGCCACAATACGCGTATGACTTTGACCTTGGCTTTGAGCTATTCTGGCCGTTGGGACCTAAAGCAAGCCGCTCAGCGTATGGCTCAAGATGTAGCTCAGGGCAAACTGCAGCCCGACGCCATCGACGATGCAATGATTTCGTCATACCTCTCCACTTATAATATGCCTGACCCGGAGTTGCTCGTTCGGACCAGTGGCGAAGAGCGCATCAGTAATTTCTTGCTGTGGCAATTGGCTTATTCTGAATTGTACTTCACTCCGAAATATTGGCCCGACTTCCGTAAGGCCGACCTTTACGAAGCAATTTTGAACTATCAGCATCGCGAACGACGCTTCGGGAAGACCAGTGAGCAAGTAACTGCTAAATAATTGAAATGTAGAACTATGCGATTGAAATGTTTACACATATTATTGTTTCTTATGGCTCTTTGGGGCTTTGGAAATAGTACTTTTGCCCAAATCCAAATCGGGGACGACCTCTCTGAGATAGATTATTCTCGCCCGACGGATTACGAAATTGGCGGTATTGTCGTTGAAGGTGCCAAGTATGTTGATGCCTCCATGTTGAGCATGATTGCTGGCCTAAGAGTGGGCGATAAGGTTACTATTCCAGGGGATGACATTTCTTTGGGCATTCGCAAGATATGGGAACAAGGGTTGTTTGAGGATGTGGCTATCAACGCTACTGAGTTTGTGGGTAATAAGGTGTTTCTGCAAATTGTCATCAAGGAAAAGCCGCGTGTGTCGAAGTTTTCTTTTAAGGGTATCAAGAAGAGCGAGGCCGACGATATCCGCAATAAGATCAATCTCTCGCGTGGCGATATTGCTACTGAGCATCTGCTGACGAAGACCACCCGCATCATTGAGGATTTTTATTTTGACAAGGGATATTACAATGTAAAAATTGATATCCAACAGGAAGCCGATACAGCCCGTGAGAACTATATCGACATGCTCATCAACATCGATAAGGGCCCCAAGGTGAAAATCGGGGAAATCAATATTATTGGTAATGAGAACCTTTCCGAAGGTCAAATTCTGGCCGCCATGAAAGAGACCAAAGAACGTGGCCATTTCGATCCCTTGAATCCGCTTGGCCCTTTGGTTATTAACACCCTTGCAGATGTGTTCACCCTTCATCCCTTGAGAGCCATCAATGGCATTGAGGAATATTTCTATGACAACTACCGCCCGCGTATTTTCAAGGCTTCCAAATACATGGAAAAAACCTATGAAGACGACAAAAAACTCATTATCGAGAAATATAATGCCAAAGGCTATCGCGATGCGCGTATCGTCCGTGATTCCGTTTATCGGATTGATGACCACAACTTAGGCATAGACATCGTCATTAACGAAGGCAATCGGTACCATTACCGCAATATCGCATGGACAGGTAATACCAAATACTCAAGTGAAACCCTTACTAACATCCTTGGCATCAAACCTGGCGATGTATATAATAAGGAGTTGCTTGACAAGAACCTGACCTATAGTGAGACAACTTTGGACATCAGTTCGCTGTATATGGATGATGGTTACTTGTTCTTCCGCGCCGACCCTGTTGAAGTGGCTGTGGAAAACGACTCTATCGACCTTGAGATCCGTCTTGTTGAAGGCAAGCAGGCCCGCATCAACAATGTGACCCTCACAGGTAATACGAAGACATACGACCATGTAGTGCTTCGCGAGCTTTACACCCGTCCGGGACAACTCTACAGTCGTAGTGATGTGGTGCGTTCCGTACGTGAGTTGGCAACCTTGGGCTTTTTCAACCAAGAGAACATCATGCCTGACGTGCAGCCCAACTTTTCCGACAACACGGTTGACATTGGCTACACCGTAGAGGAAGCTGCCGCCGACCAAATCCGTTTCTCAGCGGGTTATGCCGGGAGTTACTTAATGCTTGAGGCAGGACTTCAGTTCTCCAATTTCTCTATGCGCAACATCTTCAACAAGAAGGCTTGGCGTCCGTTGCCTATGGGTGACGGCCAGAAACTCGCGCTGAGCGTGACCACTTTCGGTCGCCAATTTATCCAATATAATATATCCTTCACCGAACCTTGGTTGGGAGGTCGCAAGCCCAATTCGTTTACAGCGGCTTTCTACCAGTCATTCTTTGCCAAGGGAACGAATAGAACCAGTGCAGACTATGGTTGGTTCAATATGACTGGTGGCACCCTTGGTCTTGGCCGTCGTTTAACTTGGCCTGACGACTATTTCAGCTTGTATCAAGGCCTTAACCTGAAACGTTATAATTTGCATAACTATCAGACCGCTCACTTGAGTGTGGGTGACGGCAACGGCAAGTTCAATTTGATCAGCTACAATTTTGTGTTGTCGCGAAACTCGGTGAGCCAGCCGCTCTATCCGCGCAGTGGTTCCGAGTTTCAGCTGGGGCTTGAAATTACACCTCCCTATTCGCTCTTTTCGAACCAGGATTACTCCAGCCTTCCTGAAAACGAGAGGTACAAGTGGATTGAGATGCATCGTTGGTCGTTCAAGGCGGCATGGTACACGGAGCTTTATGATAAACTCGTGCTGATGACACGCGTGCGTTTCGGTTATTTGGGTCATTTCAATTCCGAAATTGGACCTACGCCATTCCATCGTTATTTCCTCGGTGGCGACGGCTTAGCCAACTATTCCTTCGACAGCCGAGAGTTGGTCGGTATGCGTGGCTATGCCAACAACGCACTCACGCCAGGCTTTTATAATAGTACCAACTCGGCCGGAAACGGCGGCGATATGTTGACGAAATACACCCTGGAGTTGCGCTATCCGCTCTCGTTGAATCCACAGGCCACCATTTATGCCTTGACTTTCCTTGAGGCGGGTAACTGCTGGCTCGGGTTCAAGAACTTTGATCCGTTTGATGTGAAACGGTCTGCAGGCGTGGGTGTGCGTATCTTCCTCCCGATGTTTGGTTTGCTTGGCCTCGACTGGGGTTATGGATTCGATGACGTGTATGGCACCACTGGTGACAATCACAGCCAGTTCCACTTCTCCATCGGAGGCTCGATAGATTAGTCGGGAGTTTAGAGTTGAGAATATGAAGACGCTTTGCCACATAGCGAGTAATGAAGCAGTCCAGTAATTATGAATTTTTGAATCTTGAATTTTTGAATCTTAAATTTTGAATCATATAATTGTTTTTGGAACGATTATTGCGATAACAAACGACAACAATTTGAAAACACATAACACAATGAAAGCATTTAAATCATTAGTATTGACTGCTGCCTTGATATGTGGCGGCATTTTGACTGCCAATGCTCAACTTGGCGGCGGACAGAAAATCGTTTATGTCGATTCGGAATACATCATGGAGAACATTCCGGAATATGGTGATGCACAAGAAGAATTGAATGCGCTCTCCACTAAATGGCAGAAAGAAGTGAAAGCCGTTTACGACAAGGTGTCGGAGATGTACAGCAAGTATCAAACGGAGATGTTGTTGCTCTCAGAGGACCAAAAGCGCGCCCGTGAACAAGCTATCGTCGACAAGGAGCAGGAAGCCAAAAACTTGCAGATGCAGTATTTCGGCTCTGAAGGCCAACTGTATCAAAAACGCACTGAATTGATTCAGCCTATTCAGGAAAAGGTTTATACTGCCATGAAGGAAGTAGCTCAAACCAAGAACTATGCATTTGTGCTTGATTTGGCCTCGGGCACGTCTGTGCTCTATGCCAACGACAAGAACGATATCAGTGATGATGTGCTCGACCAGTTGGGCAATGTGATGCAAACCGTGCGCCGTGAAGACCGTCACAGAGCTAATGCCGGAACTGCGGCAGGCGGTTCCACGGGAGGGAAACCTGCTGGCAATACGGGTGGTGGCAAAAGCGCTAAACCAACAAAATAAGGAAGTAATCAACAGAGGGATGCAATTATTTTGTATCTTTGCCGCTTGAAAGTCTATGAATTGAGAGTTAATTTATTAAAAGTCAATAAGATGAAAAGAGTATTCAAAGTTTTATTTTTGGGTGTTGCCCTCTTCGTGATGAGTGGTGTGGCCCAGGCACAAGTGAAGATTGCACATGTCAATACGGCTGAAATCCTTGATGTCATGCCTGACAAGGGCAAGGCTGAGAAAGATTTGGAGAAGTATTACGGTGAGTTGCAGAACCAGTTGCAGACAATGGCCAAGGAGTATCAGACCAAGATGCAGGATTATGAGGCTAATCAAGCCACCATGTCGAATTTGGTGAAGCAATCGAAGGAAAAGGAAATAGTTGACCTTCAAACCCGTATCCAACAGTTCCAAGCCAACGCCGAGCAGGAGTTTGAGGCCAAGCGTGCTGAATTGCTTGCCCCTATCCTTGAAAAGATTCAAAACGCTATCAATGCTGTGGGTAAGGAGAAGGGATATACCTATGTTCTCGACCTGGCCACGGGCGCTGCCGTCTATGTGGGTGACAATGCCGTTGACTGCACTAATGACGTGAAAGCCAAATTGGGTATCAAATAAAAATTGTAGTAATCTGATAATCAAAACAGCCGCTCCTGATGGGGCGGCTGTTTTTGTGTTTTATTGTTGAAATAGCTGTATTTGTTAGGGTTACCCTTTTGCAAAGTGGCAGCCCTAATGTTTCTTGTCATTTGATACTCTCACGCTTGACTTTTGCAAATCGAAGCAGTTTGAGAATGCCCAAAGGTTTGCGGTCGTCTTTGTTGGCTAAGTTGAGATAAAGCCCGAACTTCTTTGCAATCGGGATCTTGAAGGTCTCGACAAACTCGATGAGAGTGCCGTCGGGGTCTTCGACGTAGGTGAAATGGCCGTTGGCGTCGCCCATGCCGAAGTCGGCGCCGCTGTCGCACACAAAGGGATGCCCCATCGCCTCGGCTTCAGCCTTCACTGCGTCCATGTGGCGCACGTCGAAACAGAGGTGGATATAGCCTGGGTCGCCCCAGTAACGGCCTTCGTAGAGTTTCTTGCCAGGAGCAACTGCGCTTTGGATGAGTTCGAGATGGGAAGTGCCCATGATACGGCTCAACGGTCCTTCGATGGGCTTGGAACGTTCGAGGATGACGCGGCGCAATTGGCCTTCTCCGCCAGGAAGGCATTTCAGGTCTTCAAAGACACCTGTCTGGTCGAAGGTCACTTTGTCGTATTCCAGCAATTGTGTGTAGAAAGTGAGGGAACGCTCAATGTTGCTCACACCGATGACGGCACCGTTGGCACCTCCGGTGGTTTTCTTTTCGTCAATAAAGACGTAGTCGTCCTGCTCAAGCTGGAAGAGGTTACCGTAGGGGTCTTTCATGAAGAATTGCTTCTGTCCAATGGGGGAGGTGCTGATTTCACTTATGACGTCAAGACCTTTATTAATAAAGGTGTTGTAGGCTGCCTCGATGTCTGGACATTTCACCTTGGCGATGAGGATGCCCAAGTCACCGAATTTTACGGGCTCTTTCAGGTAGTTGAGTGGGCGACCTTTGGGTTGCCAGATTTCGAAACCACCTCCACCGCGGATGTTGACCGCTATGCCTGACCGACGGGGCTGGGGCTTGCCGCCCGTGTAGGGGAGCATACGCTCCGCCACGCCCTCGTCGTCAACGATCTTGATTTCGAAGCCGAAGTTGTCGTAATACCATTTCCAGGCTTCCACGAAGTCGTTGACTCCAATGCCCACTTGCTGTATGCCGCAGATGACTTTCTCTTTCATTATGTTGCTGATATTTTTCTGGATAGTTTATAATACAAAGGTAAGCAATGTTTGTGTATATAGGCCATCAACAACTCGCTGCGTCCGATGAGCTTGCGGTGTTTCTGCCGTTTGATGGCACGCACAGCAATGGCGCCGCATTTGTCCACATCTAAACCATTGGCTTGACCAGCATCCATTTTGGCATGGGCTGTGCCATCACCCATCAGTGCGCTTTTGCTGATTTGCGTGTTGATGCGTCCTGGGATGAGGAAGGTAACGTTGATGTTGTCGTATTCCAGCTCCAGCGATTCGTAGAAACCGAACAAAGCATGCTTCGCCGCACAGTAGGCCGAGCGTAGCGGGAAACCGAATAGTCCCGAAAGGGAAGTAGTCACACTGAACTGAACATGTTCCTTTGACTTGATCATCTCCTTGAACTTTTTTACCAAGTAGACTCCACTCATAAAGTCGATTTCCAGGATTTTTTCGTCAACACTGAAGTCTGTGTCCAAGGCCTTTTCTCGCTGCGAGATGCCTGCGTTGAGCACGAAGAGGTCGATGCTGAGGCCTTGCTGCATCACGAAATCGTATAGACGGTCAATGGATGAATAGTCATCTAACTGGGTCTCGGTGGCAAAGGCACGCACACCATATTGTTCGCACTTTTCCTTGGTCTTGTAGAGGTCGTCGATGCCCAAGCCTGTCAGCACGAGATGGCAGCCTTCTTGGGCCAGATGCAGGGCAATGCTTTGGCCTATACCTGTGCCGCCGCCTGTGACGAGAGCTGTTTTTCCTTTTAGGTCTAACATAACTATATTGTTCTTTGGATTTCCGTAGGGGATCTCCATTTCTACGCTGCAAAATTAAAAATAATTCCTTGATGTTAGGAAAATCAATATATTTACTAATTTTGTAGCCTATTATTTCAATCGTAGAGACGCAAAATTTTGCGACTCTGCAACAATCAACAATTATATAATTAATCAATCAACAATCATATTAAATGGACATTTTCGAAAGAATATCAAAAGATTCGGGTGGCCCGATTGGGCAATACCGCGAACGCGCCGATGGTTATTTCGCTTTTCCTCGTCTGGAAGGCGAGTTGGGACCGCGCATGATTTTTGACGGCAGGGAAGTGCTCTGCTGGAGCTTGAACAATTATTTGGGTTTGGCCAATCACCCTGAGATTCGCCGTGTGGATGCTGAAGCTGCCGCCAAATATGGCCTCGCTGCCCCTATGGGTGCCCGTATGATGACAGGTCACACCCGTATGCACGAGCATTTCGAGCATGAACTGGCCGACTTCGAGAAGAAGGAAGCCGCATACCTCTTTAATTTTGGCTATCAAGGCATTGTGTCGACCATTGACACACTGACTTCTCCACATGATGTTATCGTTTACGACAACGAAGCTCATGCCTGCCTTCTAGACGGTATCCGTTTGCATATTGGCAACAAGTACAAGTACCGCCATAATAACATGGAAGACCTTGAGAAGAAGCTGAAGGTCGCCACGGAGGTAGTAGCCAAGACGGGTGGCGGCATTCTAGTCATCACCGAGGGTGTGTATGGCATGACGGGCGCCTTGGGCGACCTCGCCGGCATCGTGGCCCTGAAGAAGAAATACAGCTTCCGCATTCTTATTGACGATGCCCACGGCTTCGGTGTGATGGGTCCAACGGGTCGCGGTACGTCAGAGCATTTCAATGTGATGGACGATATCGATATTTACATTGGTGCTTATGCCAAGGCTATGGCTATCATCGGTGGTTTTGTGGCTGGTCCGAAGTATGTGATTGAATATCTGCGCTATAACATGCGTTCACAGATGTACGCTAAGTCCTTACCGTTGGCCATCGTGGAAGGCTGCGAGAAGCGTTTGGAAATCATCCGCAGCGCCGAAGGTGATGCCCTGCGTGCCCAATTGTGGAAGGTTACCCGCGCCTTGCAGAAAGGCTTCCGCGACTTGGGCTTCGACATCGGTCCCGCCGAGGCTTGTGTGACACCAGTACACGTGCAGGGCGACGTGGTGCAAGCCACCAATATCGCTATGGACTTGCGCGAGAACTACCGCATTTTCTGCTCGGTCATCACTTATCCCGTCATCCCCAAGGGCATGATTATCTTCCGTATCATTCCGACGGCAGCCCATACGATGGACGACGTCAATTATACATTGAATGCCTTTACTGAAGTCAAGGAAAAACTCGCCAAGGGCTTCTATGATGGTGATGAAGTGCCGAATATGAGAATTGTGTAATAGATTTGAAGGAAGTGCCCGATAACATCACACCCCCAGTGGCCGCTATTTGTCCCCACACGATGACGAAACATGGCCATACACGGATTGACAACTATTATTGGCTCAACGAGCGCGAGAATCCTGAGGTTTTAGCTTACCTTGAAGCCGAAAACCAATATGCCGATACTTGTCTGAAGCATACCGAACCGCTTCAGAAACAGCTCTTTGAGGAGATGACGGGTCGTATCAAACAGGACGACAATTCGGTGCCTATCAAGATACGGGACTATTACCACTACACGCGTTATGAAGAGGGGAAGGAATATCCCCTCTTCTGTCGCAAAAGGCACAGTCTGGATGCATCGGAGGAGATTCTTCTGGATTGTAATGCGTTGGCTGAAGGTCATGCATTCTTCGATATTGGAGAGGTGAGCCTGAGTGAGGATGACAGGCTGTTGGCCTATTCGGTGGATACCGTGAGCCGCCGCATCTATATGGTGTATGTCAAGGACTTGGCGACGGGTGACCTTGTGGGTGAGCCTATTACTGGCACTTCGGGCAATGTGGTCTGGGCCAGCGACAACAAGACCTTGTTTTACGGTGTGAAGGATGAAACCTTGAGGCCCTATAAAATCATGCGTCATCGGTTGGGCACCAATCCGAACGACGATGTGGTGGTTTATGAGGAAAAGGACGAGACGTTTGTTGCCTATATCAACAAGACGAAATCGAGGAAGTATCTGATCATCAATTCGGAATCGACACTGTCTTCGGAATGCCGTATTCTTGAAAGTGACCAACCTGAAGGAATGTTTCGTGTGTTTCAGGAACGTCAGACCAATATGCTGTACGGTATCGACCATTACCGCGAGCATTTCTATATCCAGACCAATGCCGATGGGGCGAAGAACTACAAGATTATGCGGACACCAATTGGGCAAACCGAGAAGTCCAATTGGAAAGAGGTCGTGCCGCATCGCGAGCGAGTGATGATTGAAGGTGTAACGATTTTCGACAAGTTCTTTGTCATCGAGGAGCGTGAAGGCGGTTTGGTGAAGATTCGGGTGAAATCGTGGGATGGCAGCACCGATTACTACCTAGATTTCGGTGAACCGACTTACACTGCCGGCGTGGGTGCCAACCCTGACTTTGAGGCTGTCACACTGCGTTATTCCTACAATTCGATGACCACACCATCTTCTGTCTTTGAGTTCGACATGGAAAAACGTACAAAGACCTTGCTCAAACAGCAGGAAATCGTAGGCGGCTATAACCCCGAAGCGTATGTCACAGAGCGCTTGATGGCCCCTTCGCATGACGGTGTTTTGGTTCCGATTTCGATTGTTTACAAGAAAGGTACTGTAAAAGCGTGGGACACTGAGCCTGTCGAAGGACTCGGCCTCAACGGTAGTCCACTTGTCCTTTACGGTTACGGTTCATACGGTTGCAGCACGGATGCCTATTTTTCCTTGGCGCGTATCAGTCTGTTGGACCGTGGCTTCATCTGGGCCATTGCCCACATCCGTGGTGGCGAGGAGATGGGCAGGAAATGGTACGAAGATGGCAAGATGCTGAACAAGAAGAATACCTTCCTCGACTTCATCGCCTGTGCCGAATATCTTATCAAAAAAGGCTACACATCGTCGCAAAAAATGTTTGCCATGGGCGGTAGCGCTGGTGGTTTGCTCGTCGGTGCTGTGACCAACATGCGTCCCGACTTATGGAAGGGTGTCATCGCACAGGTGCCTTTTGTCGATGTGGTGACCACTATGTTGGACGAGTCCATCCCGCTCACCACGGGTGAGTATGACGAGTGGGGCAACCCCAATGAGAAAAAGTATTACGACTACATGCTTTCCTATTCGCCTTACGACAATGTGGAGGCCAAGGACTATCCAGCCATGTTGATTACCACTGGGTTGCATGACAGTCAAGTTCAGTATTGGGAACCTGCCAAATGGGCGGCCAAACTTCGTGCCATGAAGACGGACAAGAATCCGTTGTACCTGAAGACCGAGATGGATTATGGACATGGTGGCGCTTCGGGTCGTTTCGAGGGTTATAAAGAAGTCGCTCTGGAATATGCTTTCATGCTGGACGAACTGGGTATGATATCATCTAAAGACGAAGAATAATGAAACTTTGTAAAAAAGGAAATTGTTGGAAGGCCTGTTACGACCAACAACGCAAAAAGTACTATGGACATCTCATGTACACCAACCGTGAAGGGCAAACGCGCTTCCTTTATGAGATTACCAAAGAAGTCTTTGATAGGTTGGGCTCATTCCCCGACGACTATGACAACGACCGACTGATTGAAACGGGACGGTTGCTCTTCCGTTTCGAGGACACGATGTATGGAACCATGGGCCCTGAGCGTTCGGTGCATGACGATAGTTATACGGAAGATGACTTTGACAAAGCGTTCGACTCGTTAAAATCGAAGAAATAGACTGGAAAGTGGAATCTATTGACGAGTAAAACAATGCTGCAATGAAAAAAATACGACTTATTCTCGTGTTCTTGCTGGCCTTTGGTAGTATGGCGCAGGCACAAGAAGACATATCATTCGACTTCAACAAATACAGAGAATCCATAGATAGGAATGCATTATATTATTGTATTTGGGACGATTCGTTGAATTATATGGACTATGCTCTAATAGACCTTGATGAAGATGGAAAATCAGAATTGTGGGTGCGTAGTGATGAGGAACAGTCTTGGCAGGGCGTGTATGCCATTTGTGGCGATAGCGTGGAGGTTTTGGCCTATGCCGATCGGTGTTGTGATTTGGTCTTTTTCAAGAATGCCGTAGGCTATAGCAGCTATGTTTCTCCTGGCCATTCTGAGGCAGGCTACTGTGTGCTAAAGGACAGCCGCGTTGTGGCGTCAGCATTTAAGCATTTGGATATCAACATCTTTTCCGACGAAATGGAAACGGAATTCGAGTATTATATTGTAAACGACGTGCATACCGTAAAGGAAAACTTTGACCGTTTTGTGGAGCAGTTGGGGGAAGAAATCGAAATTGAACCAGTTTGGCACAAAATAGAATAGAGAAATTTGAAAAATGTGAGAGATTGTTTATTTTTGCAACTCAAAATTATAATACAGATAAAATATGAAGAAATTTGCATTGATATTGGCTGCCGTTTTTATGGCTTTTAGCGGTTTTGCGCAAGAAAAGTTTACCGAAGAAGACGCCAAGCAGTTTTATCGCACCATGCAAGGTGATTACACGGTCATTGTGAATGATTCTACGACAGCGGCTGCGCATTTTACACCGATTTGGGAAAACAAAGGAAACCGTTTCCAATGGCTGTATCTGGAAGTAGTTATGGACAAGAAAGTCATTCTTCAGAAAGTGCTTGAAGTGCGGCCAAAGACTGACAAATTGTTTCGTGTGTATGTCCACGACCTGAAGAATCCTGATGAGTTTGTTGGAAAGTGGGGAAACCGCAACTATTTCGATGGCTGTACCCCTAGTATTCTCAAAGCAGGGAAGCGTATCACATTTGTGAAGACTTCCGATTTCTCTTATCAAACCCATAAGCCGATGCGGTTCAGCGCAATAGACTGTTTTCAATCAGGTGACCTTTTGCATTTCAAGTTTGTGCAGGAGGACGAACGCTTTTATATCAAACGTGTTCCAGAAGGGACAAATCGAATCATTGGCTATCAAGGCCTTAAAGAGCTGACAGACTGAAAAAGAAAAAAGCGGCGTCGCCGCTTTTTTCATTTCATTTTGAACACCCAAGCCGCCGTGCTTTTCAAATCACTGTATTTCAGTCCGCTCGTGTCAATAAAAAGTTGACCGTTTTCGTATTTCCACGGTAAGGTTTTCGGGCAACCCAACAGCGTTATTTTCGTGTCTTTTTCGGGTTTTTCGATGTTTAAAACCAATAGGTCTTCAGGATATTCCAAGGCGATGGCGTAGAGTGCATCTTTGCCTTGCGTGTAGCAAATGCTTGGTTGTTTGCAAGTGTAAAGGGCAGTCAAACCTTTGGGCTGACTTGTGGTTGGGGAATTACATACCCATTCACCTGTCATGAAGCCTGTCATCACTTGCCTTTCCATTGTTTTCGATAACCAGTATAGAGTGATGGTGGCTTCGAGTTCATTCTCCTCGTAGAGCACTTCTATGGTATGGTAAGGTACGTTTGAAAACGCTATCGTTCCGATATTGGATATCCTTGTGTCTTCAATAATCGTTTTTCCGTCAATCACCAATTTGGCTTTGTCATCCGTTTGAATTTCAAAAGTATAGGTGTCGGCTGGACATGAAAACTCGCCAGACCAATGCGCTTGGAAGTGGTCACAGCTAATGGCAGGGTCAGGCGAATTGCGCTTCCAGTCGAAGTCGATTTTCGCGTCAGTGCGCTCCACTTTGACATCTTTCATTTCATAGAACTTCTTGTAAGGCCGGGTTCCATAGATGGCTTCCCCGTTGATTTCAAGCCATTTGCCAAGGTCAAGCAAACGTTCTTGCTGCAAGAGCGGAATTTTACCGTCAGCAGCAGGTCCCACATTGAGTGTCATGCCGCCACCTGCTGCCACAAGGACGCAGAAATGGCGGATGAGTTCGTCGGAAGTCATGTAGTTTTCCAAAGGCTCGTTGCGGTTGAGGCCAAACGAACGGCCCAAACCGCGACACTCGGCCCAAGGACGGTCTGTGAGGGTGATGCCCGCGCTGTATTCAGGCGTGCGGAATCCGTGTTGTTGGCCATCGCCCCAGCGGTCGTTGACGATGGCCTCGCTTCCAACGGTGTTGTAGTACCAAGAAATGAGTTCAGTGGCATGCCATTGCTCCGCGCTGTTGCGCCACTCGCCGTCAGTGAAGAGAACTGTGGGCTTGTAGCGAGTGACGAGCTCTTTGAACTGTGGGATCATGTGTGTGTCAACGTAAGTACCGATATTCTCGTCGGGGTCAACGTACCAACGGTGGATATCACTTTTCCACTCGGGCAGAGAGTAGTAGAAACCCATTTTGAGGCCTTTGTTGCGCACGGCTTCGGTCAGTTCGCCGCAGATGTCGCGTTTTGGTCCAACCTCAACAGAATTCCATCCAGGTGCATATTGGCTCGGCCAAAGGCAAAAGCCATCGTGGTGTTTCGAGACCAAAAGCACATACTTTGCTCCTGATTTTTTAAACAATTCAGCCCATTCATCGGGGTTCCAAAGCTCGGCTTTCCACATCGGTGCGAAGTCTTCGTATTTGAAGTCTTTACCGTAAATGCGCTCTTGGAAAGCCTTGCGGTCGTCATTGGTCATCAGGCCGCGGTAGTACCATTCGGCATAACCTTCGAGGCTGGCGTAGGCGGGCACGGAATACACACCCCAATGGATGAAGATGCCTAGTTTGGCGTCGGAGAACCACTGGGGATAGCCGCGCTCGTTGATGGATTCCCAGGTGGGCTGCACTTGGGCTGATGAGTGTTTGAGAATGAGAAATAAAGCAATGAAATACAATAGTTTACGTTTCATAGTCCAATGCGTGTTTTAAAATAATGCTGCAAGATTACGCATTTTTCTTGGAATTTTGTAATTTTACCCCATCAAAAACGGAAAAATGAACATCTATCAACTCTTTCCTCGACTGTTCGGTAACAAGCAAACCGACTTCCACTTTGACGGCAGCAAGGCTGAAAACGGCTGCGGCACCTTCAACGATATTGACGACACCGCCCTTGAAGCGATTAAAGACTTGGGCATCACCCATATCTGGCTGACAGGTATCTTGAAGCATGCATCTGAAAGCATAGGTACGCATCCTGACATTACCAAAGGTCGTGCAGGCTCGCCTTACGCGGTCAACGATTATCATGTTGTCGATCCCGATTTGGGCACGATGGATGATTTTGGTCAATTGGTAGTCCGTATCCATGAAAAAGGACTGAAAGTAATCATCGACTTCGTCCCCAATCATTTGGCGCGGCAGAACAAAGGATTTGACCAGTGCAATTTCTATTATTGCGAAGGACAGGCGTTTGTGTCACCAAGAAGAATCGGCGAACAACCTTACGAGGAATA
Organism: uncultured Bacteroidales bacterium; assembly: GCA_900317155.1. GTDB lineage: Bacteria > Bacteroidota > Bacteroidia > Bacteroidales > F082 > Limimorpha. The sequence goes on along the minus strand of ONFO01000013.1, from coordinate 36,556 downwards.
TCCTGCCAAAGCAACGGGCAACAATGTCTTTGCGCCCAATCCAAGCATCAACGACTGGTACGACACGGTCAAACTGAACTACGACAACCACGATACTTGGGAGAAGATGCTCGAGATTCTGCGCTTTTGGTGTGTCAAGCAAGTCGATGGTTTCCGCGTAGATATGGCTGAGATGGTGCCAGTGGCATTTTGGCAATGGGTTATTGAACAACTGAGGAAGGATTACCAACCTTTGATGATTGCGGAAATCTATCAGCCTGACCTTTACAAACCCTTTTTGGATGCAGGATTCAATTACCTCTATGACAAGGTTGGCTTGTACAACACTTTGGAGCGGGTGCTTTGCGAAGGTCACGAGGCGAAGGAAATCAGCGAGGTGTGGAAAGATTTACACGATATGGACAACCACATGTTGCGATTCATGGAAAACCATGATGAGAAGCGTTTGGCTTCACCGCAGTTTGTGGGCGATGCCTTTGCCGCCTTGCCTGCTGTGGCATTATCTGCTTTGATGAATACAGGGCCTTTCATGGTGTACAATGGTCAGGAGAGCGGGGAAGATGCCGTTGGCGAAGTGGGCTACAGCGGCGACGATGGACGCACTTCCATTTTCGATTACTGTCACATGCCAAAACACCAAAACTGGATGAACGGTGGCAAGTTCGATGGCGGTGGGTTTGATGAAGCCCAAAAGAGACTATTTGGCTATTACCATAAACTACTGCATTTCAGAAATGAACATTCGGCAATAAAAGAAGGCAAGTTCTACGACCTGATGTGGTGCAACCCCTGGTACATGAACTTTGACCCGCAGTTTGTCTATGCCTTTTTGCGCTATTCCGAAATGGAGCGCTTGTTGATAGTCGTGAACTTTAACCGAAATGAATCGCGAGATGTGGAAGTGAAGATTCCGCACGATGCCTTGGCCTTGATGGGCCGAAGCAAAGCCAACGAATTTGATATGAATGATTTCGCTTCTGAGGTGCATCCTGTTCATTTGGAGGCTTCGGAAACGAAAGTGGTTGATTTGGATTCGGGCGAGGTAGTGTTTCATGGTATCAGTTGACTTTTTTGAGCTGACTTGATGTTTTTTTTCAATATAATTACACAAAAAATGTGGTGTAAATGAAAAAATTTCTATTTTTGCATTGCGGAATATTCGTTGCGTAAAGTTCGTTACGAAAAGTTCGCAATGAAAATATATAGATATTATGGCAGGAAAAAAACAGAAACAGCTTGATAATCCGTTTGTTTTCCAAGGATATGAGGGACCAGAATATTTCTGTAACCGTGTAGAAGAAACGGAAAATTTGATTTCTGCGCTCAAAAACGGACGCAATATCACCCTAATTTCGCCTAGAAAAATAGGAAAAACTGGGCTGATAAACCATACATTTTATCAGATTAAGATGGAAAATAAAGATGCAATTTGCATCTATATTGACATTTTTTCGACCAAAAACCTTCAAGAATTTGTCAAATTATTGTGCAAGACGGTTATCGAGGAGGCGTTGGAAAGGGAAAAATCGTTTGCGAACAAAGTGTTGGATTTTTTCAAGGGGCTTCGACCTACCATCTCTCCGGATTTGATGACGGGGATGCCAACTGTTTCGGTGAGTGTGGTTCCTGCGCAAGCTGAATATACGCTCAAGAGCGTTTTCTCCCATTTAAACGGCTTGGGCAAGCCGGTGTACATGGCCATAGATGAGTTTCAGCAGATTACAGAATATCCTGAAACGGGCACTGAGGCCTTGTTGCGTTCCTATATCCAGTTTATCCATCATGTGAATTTTATCTTTTCCGGAAGTAAGAAACACTTGATGGAGGAGATGTTCTGTGCTCCCAACAGACCTTTCTACCAAAGCACGCAACTGATGAATTTGGAGCCATTGCAAGAGGATGTCTATTATGACTTTGCCAGCAAGTTTTTCGAGGCAAAGAAAGGTTCGTTTAGTCAGCAGGTGTTCCATGACATTTATCAGCGTTTTGACGGCTATACCTGGTATCTGCAAGCCATCCTGAATCGATTGTATGAGCAAGGAAAAAAGGTGGAAACGGACAAGCAGGCCGTAGAAGCGATCGTGTTCCATGTCAACGCATTGGCGCCACATTATCAAATGCTTACCTCGTTTTTGACCGACAACCAGTTTAGTTTGCTCAAAGCCATTGCCCGTGCCGAGCTTGTCGAACAGCCATTAAGCAATGATTTTATCAAGCGTTTTGAATTGCCCAGCACGAGCAGTGTCAAGTCGGCCTTGTCGGTACTTGTAAACAAAGACTTGGTCTATCAAACTACCAAAGGCTATATCATATACGATCGTTTTCTTGGCCTTTGGTTGAAGCGGTTGTGATGTGAACTGTCAATGTTTTGATTTTCGCAAAATTTGTAGATAATTTGTTATTTTTGCAGAAATAAAAAGAACGATACTATGCTTCCTCTCGTAAAAAACGACCCCTGGCTAAACCCCGTCAGCAAAGCCGTTGACGACCGCCACAACCGTTATGAACAGCGGTTGAACAACATTAAAAACAACTACGGCAGCCTCAAGACTTTCGCCACGGCGCATCAGTTTCTAGGCTTCAATTACGACAAACGTCGCCACGGCTGGTGGTACCGAGAATGGGCTCCGGCAGCGCATTACCTCTCGCTTATGGGCGATTTCAATAATTGGAACCGATATGAATATCCTCTGGAACTGGCAGGTGCTGGTCTGTGGGAAATCTTTCTGCCCGACAGCGAGTTTGCCGACCGTCTGGTGCATGGCAGCAAATTGAAGGTGCTGGTGCAGTCGCAAATCGGGGAGCATGAACGTATTCCGGTGTATATCAAGCGTGTGATTCAGGACGAAGACAATAAAGATTTTGCGGGCCAGTTCTGGAATCCGCCGACACCTTATATATATAAGCGTGCCGCACCAAAGCTGAAAGATGAGCCGTTGCTGATTTACGAGACCCATGTCGGCATGGCACAGGAAGAGGAAAGGGTAGGGACCTACAAGGAGTTTACCCAAAACATCTTGCCACGCATTAAAGCAGATGGCTACAATGCCATCCAACTGATGGCCATCGCCGAGCATCCGTATTATGGCTCTTTCGGCTACCATGTCTCCAATTTTTTTGCGCCGAGTTCGCGTTTCGGTACACCCGAAGAGCTGAAAGAACTCATCGATACGGCACACGGCATGGGCATGCTGGTCATCATGGACTTGGTGCATTCCCATACGGTGAAGAACATCCGCGAAGGCATTAACCTGTTTGATGGTTCCGACAGTCAATACCTGCATCCAGGAGCGCGCGGCAACCATGACCTTTGGGATTCCAAGCTCTTCAACTATGGCAAGGAAGAGACACTGCAATTCCTGCTCTCCAATGTGCGCTACTGGCTGGAGGAATTCCGCTTTGATGGTTTCCGCTTCGATGGCGTGACCTCGATGCTCTATCTCGACCATGGTATTGGGACGACATTCGATGCACCGGAAAAGTACTTTGGCAACAATGTGGATGCCGACGCAGTCACCTATATGCAACTGGCTAATACTCTGTGTCATGAGCTGAATCCTCAGGCTGTCACCATTGCGGAAGACGTGAGTGGCATGCCTGGCCTTTGCAACTCCATCGCCGACGGCGGCATGGGCTTCGACTATCGCTTGGGTATGGGCTTGCCCGACTTCTGGATTAAGGTGCTGAAGGACGAACCTGAGGAGCAATGGAACATGAAGAACTTCTTCTTCACCATGACCAACCACCTTCCGCAGACCAAGACGGTGGCCTATGCTGAGAGCCACGACCAAGCGTTGGTAGGCGACAAGACCATCGCTTTCCGTTTGATGGATAAAGAGATGTACACTTCAATGAGTGTAGACACACCTTCCATGACCGTCGACCGTGGCATCGCCCTGCACAAGATGATCCGCCTCTTCACGCTTACCTTGGGTGGTGAGGCTTGGCTCAACTTCATGGGCAATGAGTTCGGCCATCCCGAGTGGATTGATTTTCCACGTCAAGGCAATGATTGGAGTTACCATTATGCCCGTCGTCAGTGGTCGTTGGTGGACAATGAACACTTGAAATACCGTTTCATGGGTGCCTTTGACATGGCCATGCTCAACTTGGTGAAGAAACATCCCGTTATGCAAGCACCTCCAGCTTGGATGCTTTATGCCGATGAGGAAAACAAGACCGTCGTCTACGAGCGTGGCAATCTCATCTTTGTTTTCAATTGGGGCCCGAAATCCATTCCCGATTACAAGATACCCGTCAAGCAGACTGGCGATTACCGAATCCTCCTTACCTCTGATGACAAGGCTTTTGGCGGTTTTGGAAACATCGATGCAAGTGTGAAGTTCCCCTCGGAGAAGAAGGGAGACGCTATCACCATGAAAGTCTACAATGTGAGCCGCGTGGCGACGGTGTACCAAAGGGTTTGATTATTTCCCCACTTGTCCCTTAAACCATGCCTTGAGTTCCTCGTCAAGACCTTCCTGTTGTTCCAACGAGGTGTCGATGTCATCATAATACTGGCGGAAACTGTCGACGCTTTCGTGCAGCGTGTTCGGGAAGTAGGTCACTTTCTGGCCAATGCTGCCAAATAGTCCCAAAGCGTCGTTCAACACAATGTTGGCCTTGCGGTTTTTCAGTCCGGCGATGGTTTTTGCGGCGCGATGGATGTTGCCGATGATACCGTCAGTTAGGTTGATGGTACCGCTTTGTGGATATTCCACACGAATGTCGGCCTTGTCTTTCCAATAGCTTTCAGGCAGCTGCACCACAAGGGTGAAATTGTCGCCATCGTAGGTCCAGTCGATTTCCTTTCCGTTGCAATAGACGTGTTCGGGAATGTCGGAAGCGACAAACTTCAGCGTGATGTTTCGTGAGGCAGGTATGTAGTTGCCCTCGGCAGGGTAGATGTTGGCGAAATAGGTATTTCCCTGCTTTGTGGCACGGAATTTCACCCACATATTGTTCTCATCATAGTCCTTGTCGTCGCCATCATCGTAATACATGGTGAATTCGCCATCGGCACCAGGATAGATCATCAGGTCGAAACGAGTCCATTCAATGCCTTCCACGTGTTGGTGGCAGTCAGCATATTGCGGGATGATGGAACCCGCTTTCACATAAAGTGGGTATTCGTCGATCATGAAGTTACGGGTGACGACTTGATTGCCTTGCAACATCGTTCCTGTACACACCTCGTACCATGTGCCTTGTGGCAGCCAAATGTCTAAGGTGGAGAAATTGCCTTCCATCGGGGTAGTGATGGGTGCCACCAGCATATTGTCGCCAAACATGTATTCGTTGCGATAGAGGTATGCCTCGGGCCAATCGGGCCAGTCGTAGTAGAGCGGACGGCAGAGCGACAGTCCTTCGTCGTGGGCTTTGCGAGCCATCGTATAAATGTAGGGAATCATCTGTCGACGTTGCTGGATGGTGTTGCGGATGATTTCGGTGTATTCTTCAGGTAAGGACCACGGCTCTTTGTTAATGGAGGCGTCTTTGGTGGAGTGGCTACGCAGGATGGGACTCAAGGCGCCAAATTGCATCCAGCGGGCATACAATTCAGGAGCGATGGCGCCACCCCAGTGGCCGCCGATGTCGTGGCTCCAGAAACCATACAACACATTGCTCGCCGTTGAGTTGAAATAGGGCTGGAAGTCGAGCGATTTCCATGAAATGAAAGAGTCGCCTGAGAAACCAATTTGGTAACGGTGGTTGCCCAAACCGCCCCAACGGTGATAGAGCATCGGGCGTGTGTTGCGATTACGCTCGAAGTTGGAGAAGAAGCAGTAGTTGATCCACCATGTGTTGCTGAGGCCGGTGAGTTGCTTGTCGTTAGGCCATTGCTGCCAATCGAGCCACCAGAAGTCGATGCCGTTGCGTTCCATGTGTTTCAGGACAATGTCGAACATGCCCGACATGAAGTCCTTGTTGGAACCTTGCCACGGAATACCAGGCCGTCCAGTGGTGTCGAGGTGCATGTATGCGGCCATCTGGTCATAGCATTCCTCGTAGGGCTCCACACCACCTGCGGGATGCAGGTTAAGAGTGGTACGAATGTCGTGGCGGTCCAAATCGGCAATGAGGCGTTTGTAGTCGGGGAAGAGTTTCTTGTTCCAAGTCCAGCCTGTCCAGTTGCCTTTTCCTGGTTCGGTGTAATGCCAGTCCATGTCGATGACGAGCACGTCAAGCGGGATGTCGTATTGGTCGAATTTCTTCACCAAGTCACGGAGTTCCTTATCACTGTAAGACCAATAGCGCGACCACCAATAGCCAAAAGCATAACGGGGCGGCAGCGGCACCTTGCCGGCGAAGACGGTAAAGTCCTTCAATGCCTGCTTGTAGTCATGGCCATAGCCCATAAAGTACCAGTCTTGGTTGTCGAGGCTCTCACGTTCCATCACCCAAGGCCAGTCGCTGTTGTCGAAGAGGTAACTCTTCGAGTCGTCGATGAGCGTCCATCCGTCGGTGGCCAAAAGGCCGTCTTCAAGGGGTATCTTTTGGTCGGTGGTGCCAACTCGTGTGTCGCCCTCATAGCTATCCAAGGTGCGGTAAGTGCCTTTCAGATTGTTCTCTTGTACCACGCCGGGTTTCCAAACAAAACTCGGATTGATGCCTTTTAATGAACTGATGCTTAGATTGTCAGCGGTAAAAGCCCCTCTACCTGTTTTGTATTTCAGTTGCAGCTTTGCCGTTGTGATTTCGATGGTCTTGCCTTCCTTGACCTTGAAATCGACAGCGGGATAGTCGCGGATGACTGCCACCTGAGAGGCTTCGTCGACAAAATGGCCATCCTTGGCATATTCCATTCGGATGACGCCATCGGTGATGATTGTGAAACGTACGGTCTCGTCTTGGTAGGCGATGTTTTTGCTTTGTGCTTGTAGGCCAAAGGCCAAGAGTATAAGCAACGAAAGAGTGAAGAGCTTTTTCATAATCGGTTCAATTTGTTGATGAATAATGCAGCAAAGATAGCGATTATTTTGAAACAAAAAAGGCCACCCGGAGGTAGCCTTTCATTCATCGAGAAGACACAGCTTCCTGTGCCTTCATCGCCTATGTTGTTAGAAATTGTAATACAATCCAAATTGCGGAGCCACAGTGGCGCAATCCAGGAAGAAACCATTGGCTTCATGATACATGCCGTGGTCGTATTGCGCGAAAGCGAAACGGAAGGCGGCAGTCCAATGCTCAGTGGCCATCCAAGCCACACCAGGTCTCAGGCTGATAGCATAGCCCTTGTTGTTGACAACACCAAAGTCACCAGTGAGGTCCATAAACACGCCAAATTTCTCAATCGTCATGAGGTTGCAGCGCAGATAGGGCTTCAGGATCAGTTCGTGCTCGGCTTTGAGGTCTTCGAACTTCGCAAAGGAGTAATCGGCTTCGACAGCGACGGTCAAAGGTGTGCCAGAGAAGCTGTAACCGATTTCAGGGGCGATGGTGAAAGCTTTAGCATGCTTGGTAATGCCTGCACCGACGGCGCCACCCATCCAAAGTTGAGCATTTGCACTCATGATGCCAATGAAGGCAAGAGCTAAGGTCAAAAATAACTTTTTCATTTCTTAATGGTTTAAATTAATAATTAGGTTAGTTTCTTTTTGTCGATTATTTAAGACGCGGCAAAGATAGCAAATAATGTGCCACACTGTTTTTGCTTGTTGCGGAAATTGTCCCAACAGGCTTTATTTCTCAATAAAAGCGATGGTTTCGCCCTTACTGACTCGCTTGCCTTGGTCAGCCGTGGCCTCAACAATCTTGCCGGACCAGAGGGCGTAAACGGGTTCCATGCCATGCTCACTGTTGATGGCGCACAGCAAGTCACCTTCCTTGTAGACCTTGCCAGGTGCGGGTGCGATGCTCTTGTCGTCGAAGTCGACTTCCCACATCACGATGCCGCTTACAGGGGCGACGACGGGTTCAGCGTTTGGATGACGCAAGGCGCGCAGATCCGGAATCTTGGCCTCACCGCCAGCTTTTTCGAACTTGGCCTTCATCTTGGCTTCCAGCTCTTGGTTGAAACGACGCTTGGCCTCGCCCGACTTGTACTCGCGGTATTGCTTCTCGTGCATAGCGAACTCGAAGAGTTCTTCATCGTCCTGACCACGGTCCCAGCCTTCCTTCTTCATCATTTCGATGAAGTGTGGCAAGGCATTAGGATAGTTGTCCTGCGGGTTGCCCGTGAAAAACTTGAAACCTTTCTTCTTGGCCAACTCCACAATTTCTGGGGCCAAAGTGCCTGGGAGTTTTCCAGCCTTGCCGAGAATCATGTCCCAAGCGGCAGGGTCGATGGAGGTCTCGTAACGCGGCTCACCCTTGCTGAGTGCGAAGAGGTTCATCAAGGCGATGTTCTTGGTGTATTGGCTGAACGGGGTCACCAAAGGTGGATTACCGAGTTTCGGCCAGATGTTCTGTACTTCTTGGAACAGTTCGACCAGCATTTCGTCTTCGTTGATTTCTGGCAGACCATCTTTTTTGCGGTTCATATTGATGGCAGCGTGTACCGGCTTGAGATCGGCCATGAGCGAGCCCATCATACCGCCTGGCAGACCGCAACCCAACAACAAAGAGTTGATGTAACGGTTGCGCGGGTCGATCCAGTAGCCGAGGAAATCGTCCATAAAACTCTGCGTCATGCTACGGGCGGCCATATAGGTCTTCATGTCGATGTCCTTCACGAGGAAACCAGCATCTTTCAGCATGGCTTGCACGCTAATCACGTCGGGATGGACGGTTCCCCACGACAGCGGCTCCATAGCCACATCTACATAATCGCAGCCAGCCTTGCAGACTTCAAGCATTGAAGCCATTGAGAGGCCAGGAGTGGTATGACCGTGGTACTGCACCTTGATTTCAGGATGGCTTTTCTTGATATGCTCCACGATGCGGCCCAAGCTGACGGGGCGACCCACACCAGCCATGTCCTTCAGGGCGATTTCCTTGGCGCCGGCTTCGATGAGTTGGTCGGCGATGTGCATATAATACTCAGCGGTATGAACCTGCGAGTAGGTGATGCTCATGGCGGCTTGAGAAATCATGCCGGCTTCGTTGGCCCAATGGATGGATGGGATGATGTTGCGCACGTCGTTGAGGCCGCAGAAAATACGGGTGATGTCGACGCCTTGGGCTTTCTTCACCTTGTACATGAGTTGGCGCACATCGGCGGGCACGGGGTTCATGCGGAGTGCATTCAAAGCTCTGTCGAGCATGTGGCACTCGATGCCACCTTTATGCAGTGCTGCCGTGAAGGCACGCACCGATGGGTTCGGGTTCTCGCCATAAAGCAGGTTCACTTGCTCGGCGGCGCCACCGTTGGTTTCCACGCGGTCGAAGCAGCCCATGTCGATAATCAAGGGCGCGATCTTTTCCAGTTGGTCCTTGCGTGGCACATATTTGCCTGACGACTGCCACATGTCGCGGTAGACCAGGCTGAATTTGACTTCTTTTTTCATTATAATTGTGTGTTTTATGCGATTTTGATTGGGGCTGCAAAGTTACGGTTTTTCGATGAATTAAACTCAAAAAAACCACTTTTACTTTGTCAAAACTTTTGTAATTTTGCCATCGTATGATAAAAGAGAAGAGGATTTTTATGAAAACAAACAAAAATAGGGGTAATAATGCCTTATTAGTAATGCTTGTAACAAGTCCTATCTGGATTATTCCGTTAGCGTTGCTTGTGGATTATTTAGATGAAAGATACTCAGCTCCAAAAGTGGAGAAGGTGCGTAATTATCCAAGGTATGAATATCCAGATGATACCATTTTAGCTCACCCGGAAAGAATCCCTAAAAAAGAAGAATCTATTATGCCAAGGTTAAATAGCCATGATGGGAACAATGGAGTAGTCTTAACTTTACCTGGTGGTAACAAGATAAATACCGGCCTGTCTTCAGAGGAAATCTTAGAACAATTAGACTTTGATTATCAAGATGTCTACGATTACTATGGTGGGGCTGAGGAATTATACTAATCTATCTTATCTTCATTAAAATTAAACTGACATGAAAAAAAATGATTCAACTATTGTAGAAGGTTTTCCTCCATTGATGTGTCATGAGCCTCGAGTATTGATTTTGGGAACAATACCAGGGGAGAAGTCTATTAGTGCCAATGAGTATTATTGTGACAATAGAAATCGGATGTGGAAGATGTTGGCAGAATTAGCAACACAAAAATTGCCTACAAATTATTCCGAGAAAAAGGTGTTATTAGAACAATTGCATGTCGTACTTTGGGATAATTATCAGTCTGTTGAGCGAACTAATAGCACGGATAAAGGTATCCTAAAAGGAACTCCAAACGATATTGTTGGTTTTGTTAGAAAAAATCCGACTATAACAAAGATAGCCATAAATGGTTATAAAAAATACAATATGTTTGGAGAAAAACTACAAAATCAGTTCGGACAATCCATCAAAGTGTTTCGTTTGCCAGAAACGAGCGGTTCCAACGCTTCTTGGACTTTAGAAAAATTGTGTCAGGATTGGAGCGTTGTGTTTGAACTATGACCTGTTGAAGCTTTAGTTCTTTCGATTTTACAATTCGAAAGCATTGAATATCAGTATTTTCAATGCGGAAATATGAAAGACCAAAAAGAGGGCGCGGCAAACATGTCGCGCCCTCTCTTTACACTGCCGCCAATTCCCGCCCAACGGCATGAATCGTGTCGAGGATCAAGGTCATTCGAGCTTTACTGGCATTTTTCTTGCCGCTTATATATTGTGCCATCAAGCTTTGCGAGATGCCCATGCGTCGTGCCAGTGCAGATACATTTAGTTCAGGATGCGCCATGAAAAGTTGATAAAGAGCTGTCGGTTCTTGTTTTTCAAAGAACCCTTCAAAACTCAAATCTTCATCCAGTTCTTCCCAATGAATTCCAAATTCATCTATCGTGAAATTAACAAGTTGCTCCTTCGTGGCATAACGCAAACGAGGATAGTCTGCAAAGAGTTCGCAAGCTTCCTTACCTTCGTCGGTTCTAATCCATATGGCTGTGTCCGTCAGCCAAACTTTTACTATTTTCATCTCTGCAAAAATAGGTAATAATTTTATTACCCGCAAGTAATTGTTGAGTATTTTTGAAATAACCAAATCAGGTTACAATTCGAATAAAAAAACCGCCCCGAAAAGGAGCGGTTCGTTGTTATGACTTGTGTAAGAAATTTACCGCGTTGTTTCAATCAAACTTCCTGAGGAGGCTCTTCATCTGGCTGCCGACATTTCTTCTGCTCAGCGGGTGGTCGGCATTGGAAAGGACGCTGTTGAAATAAATGACCCTATCCGTTTGCGTGTCGATGACGGCCGTGTAGAGCGCGTTGCCAACCTGGTCACCTGCGGTGTAGCTTTTGGGCTCATCAAAGACTGTTCTTATGATGTTGCCCACAAGTTCTTCCAGCTTTTCCTGGTCATAGAGTTCATTGCTTTTGATATAGCCGTATGCATGTACGACAATGCCATAGCGGTGCCCCGTGGACTTAATCAACTCGGTAAGTGCTTTGGGCACTTTAAGGCGTGGAATGTCGGAGGATTCAAGGTCCGAGAATCTGTCAATCCAATTTGCAATGGAGGCTCCCTTGCCTTCGTAGTCGGCTGCAACAGGGTCGGTGAAGGGGTAGCGGCTGGATGTGATGATCTCGGTGACCAACTCTTCAGAACCAACTACCAACGATGAGTCGAGATAGCCAGATTCTGGCGAGAAATAGTATATAAGCGACCTGGGCTCAATAAAGGCAAGTTCGTCGATTTTAGACACATTCGTGCCGCTGGCAGTGTAAGTGGTGGCGCAAGAAGAGAACATGGTTGCTACGAACAAGATTCCCAATATCGACACCAAGATTCTTTTGCTCTTTTTCATATTATAGGTGTAATCAATTATTAAAACAATCCTTCCAAAATCTTGTCTTCCACCAAATTCGGCAACGTGACCTTCAGCTTAGGCTCAGCCTCCATGGCGCGTTTGATGGCGAAGGTGGCGCCTTCGTTGCGGGCCCAGTTGCGGCGGGCGATGCCGTTGTTCACGTCCCAATGCAACATGCAGTGGAGGCGACGATCAGCATCGGCGGTGCCGTCGAGGACCATGCCGAAGCCGCCGTTGATGACTTCACCCCAGCCTACGCCACCGCCGTTGTGGATGCTCACCCAGGTGGCTCCGCGGAAACCGTCGCCGATGACGTTTTGCACAGCCATGTCGGCGGTGAACGACGAGCCATCGTAGATGTTGGAAGTCTCACGGAACGGGCTGTCGGTGCCAGAGACGTCGTGGTGGTCGCGGCCGAGGACGACGGGACCGCTCAAGCGGCCGTCAGCGATGGCCTTGTTGAACTCGGCAGCGATCTTCGTGCGGCCTTCGCAGTCGGCGTAGAGGATACGGGCTTGCGAACCTACCACGAGGTGGTTCTCTTGTGCGCCACGGATCCACTGGATGTTGTCGCGCATCTGCTGCTGGATTTCCGCAGGAGCGGTGCGGGCAATGTTTTCAAGCACTTCGCAGGCGATGTCGTCGGTGACGGCCAAGTCTTCAGGCTTGCCAGAGGCACAGACCCAACGGAAGGGACCGAAGCCGTAGTCGAAGCACATGGGACCCATGATGTCCTGCACGTAGCTGGGATAACGGAAGGTGCCGTCTTCTTTCATGATGTCGGCGCCAGCGCGGCTGCTCTGCAGCAGGAAGGCGTTGCCGTAGTCGAAGAAGTACATGCCTTTGGCGGTCAGCTTGTTGATGGCGGCCACATGGCGGCGCAACGAAGCCTGCACCTTTTCCTTGAAGAGCTCAGGGTTCTCGGCCATCATGGTCTTGGATTCCTCAAATGACTGTCCTACAGGATAGTAACCACCTGCCCACGGGTTGTGGAGCGAGGTCTGGTCGGAGCCGAGGTCGACGTGGATGTCGTGTTCGGCAGCATATTCCCAAAGGTCAACCACATTGCCTTGGTAGGCATAACTGCGGGCTTCCTTCTTGGCGAGGCTTGCGTTGACATGCTTGAACAGTTCCTCGATGTTGTCGTACACCTCATCGACCCAACCTTGCTGATAGCGCTTCTGCGTGGCAGCGGGGTTGATTTCGGCAGTGATGCTCACCACACCGGCGATGTTGCCAGCCTTGGGCTGGGCACCGCTCATACCACCGAGGCCAGCGGTGACGAACAGTTTGCCAGCGGTGCTGCCGCCGTGCTTGCGGGCTGCGTTCAAAACGGTGATAGTGGTGCCGTGGACGATGCCTTGGGGTCCGATATACATATAGGAGCCGGCGGTCATCTGACCGTATTGCGTCACGCCGAGGGCGTTGTAACGCTCCCAATCGTCGGGTTTGCTATAGTTCGGGATCATCATGCCGTTGGTGACCACCACGCGCGGGGCGTCTTTATGCGACGGGAAGAGGCCCATCGGGTGACCGCTGTACATGGCGAGGGTCTGGTCTTCGTCCATGTTGGCGAGATATTGCATCACGAGGCGGTATTGTGCCCAGTTCTGGAAGATAGCGCCGTTGCCGCCGTAGATGATGAGTTCGTGTGGATGCTGTGCCACGGCGGGGTCGAGGTTGTTCTGGATCATCAGCATGATGGCTGCGGCCTGCTTGCATTTGGCAGGGTATTCCTCGATTGGGCGGGCATACATCTTATAGGACGGACGGAAACGGTACATGTAGATGCGGCCGTATTTCTCCAGTTCCTCGGCAAATTCGGGAGCCAGCGTGGCGTGGAACTTGGCAGGGAAGTAACGCAAAGCGTTGCGGATGGCGAGTTTTTTCTCGGCCTTCGTAAGGATATCCTTGCGCTTGGGCGCATGGTTGATAGTAGTGTCGTATGGCTTCACTTCCGGCAGTTCATCAGGGATGCCGGCAAGAATCTCTTTTTGGAAATCGTTGAGTGCGTTCATTTTATGATATTTTTATGTGATATTTCTCAAAACGGCAAAGATAGAAAAAAAAACTCATTCCCATAAAAAGAATAATGTGTATTTTTGTCCTCAAATCTTTTGCAATGAAACGTCTAAAAACACTATTTGTCCTACTGTTTCTTTTGCCTTTCTTTGGGAAGGCGCAAACCAAAGAATTACAAAACTATAACTCAGTCTTCGCTGCCGCCTACCAAGCCTGTCCCGGCATTCCAAAGGGCTTGCTCGAAGCCATTTCCTTCACCAATACGCATTGCCATCATCTGACGGACGCGAACTATTTCCACGATGGCCCCGATGCCATGCCGCGTGCTTACGGCTTGATGGGATTGGTGAAGGATGGCAAAAACTATTTCCGTGAGAACCTACATTTGATTTCGGAATTGTCGGGCATTTCGGAAGCGGAGATTTTGCAAAGCCCCGAAAAGAATGTGTTGGCCTACGCCAAGGCTTTTGAACGTTTGGCCAAGGAAAGTAAAGCTACTGAAATCAAAGGCTATCTTCCCGTCATCCAGCAACTTTCGGAATTGCCGATAGGGGAGGAGAAGGACATCTATCCCATGCAAAGCATGCTTTATTCGGTGTGCTTGTTCCTCAATGATGAGAAAAAATCTGAACAGTTTGGCTTTCAGAAATATGACATCAACTTAAAAGCCGTTTTTGCCGAGCATTATGATATGCTCACCGCTTCCGAATTGGGCATTTCGCGCAGTCCTGACTATCCGCCAGCCATTTGGGACCCGGCACCAGAATGCAATTGGGAACCGCGTACCAAAGAGGTGAGCGCAGTCGTAATCCATTATACTGAAGGCTCTTACGCTGGCTGCATCAGCTGGTTCAAGAATTGCGATGCGCAGGTTTCGGCGCATTATGTCATTCGCTCCGTCGATGGACAGGTCACCCAAATGGTGCGCGAAAAAGACAAGGCTTGGCATGCACGCTCCGCCAATGGCTATACCATCGGCATCGAGCATGAAGCCTACGGCAATGTCTGGGAGTTTTTCACCGAAGCGATGTACCAGTCGTCGGCTAATCTGGTGCGGAGTATTTGTTCGCGCTACGACACTATCAAAGGCTACCGCACGCATGACCGCGACACTTTGGACAACGGCTTTTGCATCAATAACGGCCTTTATAACCTCGGCGGTGAAGGGGCTTGCATCCAAATTCGCGGGCATCAGCACTATCCTGACCAAAGCCACACCGACCCGGGACCGTATTGGGACTGGAACTACTATTATAAACTCATCAACGAGGGTGCGCCAGTCACCGTTATGGAAGGTGAGGAAGGCCGTCTCGACCATCTGAATTATGGCGACGATGAACGCAAGATTTGGGTGATTCGTGGCCCAGAAGAGTCAACTATTGAACTGAACTTCAGTAGCTTTAGTTTGGAGACGGATTTCGACTTCCTTTGGATTTATGACGGCGACAATGTTTTTGCCCCCAAAATAGGCCGATGGAATACGCAGAGCCCTGGAACAATGCAGTCATCGGGCAACATGATGTGTGTGGAGTTCCGCTCCGATTGCGCTACCACGGATACAGGTTGGGAGGCCTCTTGGCAGGCTTTGATGCCCAGTGTGCCGATTCCTGAGGTGGAGGCTCCAAAGGGGCTTTATCCCAACCCGACTAATGGAAAGTTTACGATTTATTCTGAAAGTGAGGGCTACACCGATGTGTCGGTTTACGATTTGTATGGCAATCAGATGGTGCCGAACCTCCGTTTTGTAAAATCGGTTGAAATTGATTCAAGCACATGGCCTTCTGGAGTTTATATTGTCAACTATGGTGCCCCTGTTACCATGGGCAAGGTGGTCAAGTTGGTGAAGCTGTAAACTGTCGGATGATACAATAATCAGCCAGAGATTGCGTTCTCTTATGGAAAATTCCTATCTTTGCACCCTATTTTGTTTTGGAATGAGAAAAACAATCATCTTAAGAAAAGCATGGATGCTGCTTTCGACCTTGCTGCTGACGACTTTCGCAATGGCACAGGATCCATGCGAAATCACGTGCAGCGCAGAAATGCCTGTGTGCAGTGAGTCAGCTGTGACACTTAGCGTACCAAATAATTATCAACATTCCTTTTCATGGTCACCAGACGGCCAGACCACAAGTAGCATCACTGTGCATCCGTTTGTTACCACGACTTATAGTGTCGAAGTCCGTGACGTTGAAAGTGGTGATGTGATTTGCCAAAATGAAATCACTGTTGAAGTGAAGCCGCGTTTCGAGGTCAATTTCCGGCAAGTGAAACTGACATGCAGTAACCGTGAGGAAGAGAATGGAAGGAATGCACAAGTGTTGGCTATGGTTGACAGCCTTTCAAGTGTGTATGAACCACCTTTCGTGTACGAATGGCAGGTCAGCCCGCTGCATATTGCCCCCAACGACCCTACCTGGGCCATTGGTTTGGAGGCCTACAAGTATTATTATATTAAGGTGACGGATGGTCGTGGCTGCACCCAAAAAGACAGCGTCACGCTGAAAGCATACCCCAATCCTGTGGCAGAAATCAGTGCTGACCCAGGCGATACCGTCTATCTGCAAAATCCACATGTAACCTATTCTTTCGAAAATCTTACGGCTGACTCGTTGGATATCAGTAATTTCTATTGGATTTTGAATCAGCAGTACAACCTCACATCAACGGAGCTTGAACCTCGTTTCACCTATGTGGAAACGGGCGATTACTCCGCCGAACTGAAGGTCTACAATCCTCAGGGTTGCGACACTACTTATTTCCATTCCATTAGGGTTGAGCCAGTGAAACTGAAGATACCGAATGTGTTTACTCCCAATGGCGATGGCACTAACGACTATTTCATCATCTCGCTTGATGGTGGTAACGACATGCCATCGGGAGGCGAAACCAGAGACGGAGATGAAAATGGTGGTTCAGCTCTTGAATATGAGAACTATGAGCCGCTGAATCGGTATTATGAGTCTTCGGAGTTGACCATTTTCAACCGCTGGGGACGTGTCGTGTATCATTCCACCGACTATCAGAATAATTGGGATGGAGGCGGGCTGCCTGATGCCACCTATTTCTATGTGCTGAAATGCCACGGATTGAAGAATGATGCCACCTACCAAGGCTCAGTAATGATTATCAAATCCCAAAGACAATGAAAAGCTTATTGAATATCAGATGTCTGTTGCTTGCTTTCGTTTTAGGTTTGTGCTTGATGCCGGCTTGCAAGGAGAAAAGTGGAGGTAACCTTTCCACTGACTTGGTGACCAGCCCTAAGTCGGCGACAGAAACCTCTAACAAACAGGCGGCCATCAAGTTTGAAAAAGAGGAACATGATTTTGGTTCATTGTTGCAAGGTGAGGTGGTGAGTTATTCCTTCCATTTCACTAATACAGGCAACATGCCGCTGATTATTAGTGAAGTGGGCTCAAGTTGTGGTTGTACTGTAGGGGATTATCCTCGCGAACCAATTGCTCCGGGCAAGAAAGGAGACATCAAAGTGACCTATAATAGCACAGGCCATCATGGTTTCCAAAGCCGCACTTTGACCGTCATGTCGAACACAAACCCTGCTAAGACCACCCTTCGCATCAAAGGTAAAGTACTTACCCCTGATCAGTATTAAATTCTTTAAATCATACAAAATGAACAGTTTATTTATCTTACTCCAAGATCAAGCCCAACCTCAGGGCGGCTCCATGTTTTCGAGCCTTATCTTTATTATTCTTCTCATCGTCGTGTTTTGGTTGTTCTTCATTCGACCGCAGTCGAAGAAGGCCAAGGAAGAACAGAAATTCCGCGATGGTCTGCAAAAGGGAGACAAGGTGGTTACTATAGGCGGTTTCCACGGCAAGGTGACTGAGGTGAAGGATACCACAGTCATGATTTCACTGGCTCCGAATATTGAAGTCGAGGTAGAGAAGACCGCTCTTGTCCAAAATGGTGCCCGCGTCGGACAGGCTTAATGATGAACCCATTTGATAACATCAGACAGAAGGCAGAACGCAAAGACAAGCGTTCTGTCCTTACTTTTCTTGTCTTTTTGGCCATTTCCACCGCATTGTGGTTCTTGATCAAGTTGTCGGAGAATTATACGACTCAGACAACTTTCAAGCTTCAATTTGTGGAGGTGCCTACCGACAAATGGATTTCGTCGGATGACCAATCGGTGAAGATGTCGCTGATGATTGATGGCTTTCACACATTGCGTTGCAAGATGATTCGCGAGCCTAACCGTTTCGTTACCATTCCGTTGGACGAGGTGCCTTACCGCTTTGAGAGCGGCAACACCTATTCCTTCAGCAGCCAATATGTGGCGGAAAAGGTGGCTGAGAGGTTAGGTATCAATGCTTCCGACATCACGATGAATGATGCGAAGATTTATTTCTCTATGGATGCGCTGAAGATGAAGGTCGTACCTGTCGTCTTGCGATCGGATATCAAAACCCAGCGGCAATACGACCTTTATGGTATCCCTGTGTTGGATCCTTCGTCGGTGACTATTTATGGCCCCCAAGAGGTTGTCGATTCAATAAAAGCGGTAAAGACGGAATTGCTCGCCAAAACCAATGTGAGCCAAAGTTTTAGCGAGACCTTGCAACTTGACCTACTCGACGGCCAAATCCGTTCGAATATTAAAGAGGTGAAAGCCAATGTGCAGGTGGAGCGGTTCACAGAGATGGATGTCGAGGTGCCTATTCATGTAACCTCCAACCAAAGAGTGCGTTTTTTCCCTGAAACGATGTCGGTGAAATGCCTTGTCGCCATACGTGACTATGCTTCCATCACTCCTGAGAGTTTCACGGTGACCGTCGACAAGCAGCAGATGGAAGCCATGCAACCCTTGCTGGACGTGCATCTTGCTTCGTGGCCTCCAACCGTTCAAATCTTGAGCACTCGCCCAGATAAGGTGGAATACTTGATTGTCCAATGAAAAAAATCGCCATCACAGGCAATATCGGCAGCGGTAAGTCGTGGGTGTGTGAACTATGGTCGCAACGACTCGGTATCCCTGTTTACAATAGTGACACTGCTGCCAAGCAAATGTATTTCGTGCCTGAGGTGCGCAAGAAGTTAGTTGAACATTTCAGTAATGCCATATACCTCTCAGATACTGAAATTGATAGGAAGTATCTGGCTGACTTGGTTTTCCACGATGAAACCGCCCAGCGCGACTTGGAAGGTATACTCTATCCAGCTTTGTTCCTTGATTTTGAACAATGGATGGCAATACAAAATGCGCCATACGTCTTGTTTGAATCGGCACTGGTTTTCGAGAAGCGTTTGGAGAAACAATTTGACGCCATCATCATGGTTTCGGCATCGGAAGCTACCCGTTTGCGTCGTGCCATGTTGCGCGACCATTGCGACGAGGCGACGATTCGTGCTCGAATGACTAAACAGTGGCCCGAAGAAGGCAAACGCCTGTTGGCCGATTACGTTATCTGGCACGAAAATGACGACGAAGACGAGGCCCTGATGGAGCAAATTATGCGCGTGCATAAGTTTTGCGGGCTAAATCCACAATGATGGTAAAGTTTTTTCTTGACTTATTGAATTTTTCCGTATCTTTGTCCCAAATCTGTAAATCTTCGGTTACGAAGAAACTTAATCTTTGAATTTTGAATATTAAATTTGAAATTTAGAATATTGATATGGAGAAAGTATTGCTTTTAGGCGATGAGGCCATTGCACAAGGCTTCATCGATGCTGGCGGCTCGGCCATCAACAGTTATCCGGGTACGCCTTCAACCCAAATCACAGAGTATGTCATCAATTCCAAACAGGCCAAAGAACTTGGTGTGATTGCCAACTGGTGCGCCAACGAGAAGACAGCCCTTGAGGCTTCCATCGGTGTGGCCTACGCCGGCAAGCGTGCCATGACCTGCATGAAACACGTTGGTCTTAACGTGTGTGGCGACCCCTTTATGAACGCCGCCATCATCGGCACAAAGGGCGTCCTCGTCGTGGTGGCCGATGACCCGAGCATGTTCTCGTCGCAGGACGAGCAGGACAGCCGATTCTACGGTCACTGGGCCATGATTCCCATGCTGGAGCCTTCCAACCAACAGGAGGCCTACGACATGGTGCACTACGGCTACGACCTGAGTGAGAAACTTGGCACCCCGGTGCTCTATCGTATCCCAACCCGTCTGGCTCACAGCCGTGCTGGCGTGGTGCGCAAACCCGTCCGCCCGCAGAATGAGCTCACCGAGCCTGCTGATGCCAAATCGTTTGTGCTGCTGCCCGCCAACGCTAAACGTCTCTACCGCAACCTCATCGACAAGCAGCCCGCTTTCACTGAGGCTTCGGAGACCTCGGGCTTCAACAAATACATCGATGGCCCGAAGAAAAACATTGGTATTATCACAACAGGTATCGCCTACAACTACCTCATGGAAAACTTCCCTGATGGCAAGTGCCCGTATCCCGTTGTCAAGGTGACGCAGTATCCGCTACCTTATGATATGATCAACAAGCTTTACGACGAGTGCGACGAAATACTCGTCCTTGAAGACGGTCAGCCTTTCGTTGAGGAACACATCAAGGGCTTCCTTGGCAAGGGTAAGAATGTCATGGGTCGTCTCGATGAGAATATTCGCCGCGATGGTGAGTTGAATGCTGAGAAGGTTGCCAAGGCCCTCGGAATGGATGTGCCTGTAATGTATAAGGTGCCAGAGGTGGTCACCAATCGTCCTCCTGCGCTCTGCCAAGGTTGCCCGCACGTTGATAGTTACAATGCTCTGAACGCTGTTATGGCTAACCATAAAGGTGGCAAAGTGTTTGGCGACATTGGCTGTTACACTTTGGGCTTCAACATGGGTGCCATCAATACCACCGTCTGCATGGGCGCTTCCATCACCATGGCCAAGGGTGCAAGCGAGGTGGGTATATTCCCGAGCGTGGCTGTCATCGGCGATGGTACCTTCGGCCACAGCGGCCTGACTGGCCTCATGGACTGTGTCAACGAGAAGGCCAACGTCGTGGTCATGATTCTCGACAACGATATCACCGCTATGACGGGTGGTCAGCCTTCGTCGGCACACAACAAGATCCGCCGCATCTGCGAAGGCCTCGGTGTTGAACCTGAGCATATCCGCGACATTATCCCGCTGCCCAAGAACCACGAGGAGAATGTGAAGATCATCGAAGAAGAGGTGAATTATAATGGTGTTTCTGTTATTATACCTCACCGCACATGCATTGTCGAACTCAAAAAGCACATGAAAAAGTAACTATGGCCTATAGCCAATGGCCTATGGCTGCCACAACGTAAAGGCAAGCCATAGGCCATAAGCCATCGGCAAGTTTTGAATTTTAAATATTGAATCTTAAATCCTGAAATCATGAAAAAAGATATAGTATTATGCGGCGTAGGCGGCGACGGCATCGTTTCGGTGGCCAAAATCATCTCTGACGCTGCTCTCAATATGGGCATGAACTTGAAACAGTCCGAAATCCACGGCATGTCGCAACGCGGCGGCTCGGTGTTCTCGCACCTCCGCATCTCCGACGATGAGATTTTCGCTGATGTCATTCCCGAAGGTCAGGCCGACATCATTTTGTCGTCAGAGCCTATGGAAGCCTTGCGTTATCTGCCTTGGCTGAGCAAGGAGGGCTGGGTCATCACCAACAACGATCCCTTTGTCAACATCAGCAATTACCCCGACATGGAGAAGATCAACGCTGAGTTGGGCAAGCTGGAGCATGTCGTTTCCTTCAATGCTAACGAGATTGCAAAGCAGCTGAAGGCTCGTTCCAACATGGTGCTGCTGGGTGCCACAGTGCCTTATCTTGGCATCTCCATGGAGAAGGTTGAAGAGGCCATTGCTCATATTTTCGGCAAGAAAGGCCAAGAAGTCGTCGACCTCAACATCCAGGCCGTGCGTGCTGGCTATGCTCAGGCGAAAAAATAAAATGTTATAAATCAAGCTATTATTGCTTTTTATCGAAAATTTTTCAAAAAAAAGTAAAAAAAAGCTTGTCAGTATTGAAAAAGGTTGTACTTTTGCACCCGCAAAGCAAAGCAATAGAGTTCTTTTTCAGGCTGGTCCGGTAGTTCAGCTTGGTTAGAATGCCTGCCTGTCACGCAGGAGGTCGCGAGTTCGAGTCTCGTCCGGACCGCAAGAGCGCAAGTGAGAAATCACCTGCGCTCTTTTGTTTAAGGTACAATCGCCTGCGATTGTCTTCTCCCATCCCAATGGGTTTCAATGCGGGAGGCATTGGCGGCGAAATCTGAAGTTTTCAAATTCTTGATAAAAAGAAAAACAAATGTCTTTTCTTGATGAAATCAACCGTCGGCGGACCTTCGCCATCGTCAGCCACCCCGATGCAGGTAAGACTACTTTGACTGAGAAATTGTTGCTTTACGGCGGCGCCATCCAGGTAGCCGGTGCTGTGAAGTCGAACAAAATCCGCAAGACAGCCACTTCCGACTGGATGGAAATCGAGCGGCAACGTGGTATTTCGGTGGCTACTTCTGTTATGGGCTTTGATTATAAAGGGATTAAGATCAATATCTTGGATACGCCAGGCCACAAGGACTTCGCCGAAGACACCTTCCGTACCTTGACTGCCGTCGATAGTGTTATTGTAGTCATCGACGCAGCGAAAGGTGTGGAGTCGCAGACGGAAAAACTAGTTGAGGTGTGCCGTATGAGGAACACACCTATCATCGTTTTCATCAACAAGATGGACCGACCAGGTAAGGATCCGTTTGAGCTGCTGGATGAAATCGAGCAGAAGCTGAACATCCGTCTCACGCCCTTGAGTTGGCCTATCAATATGGGACCGAAGTTCAAAGGTGTCTACAGCATTTACGATAAGAGCCTCTATCTCTTCAACTCCGACAAGCAACATATCACCGAAGGTGTCGCTTTCGAAGACCTCAACAATCCCGAACTCGACAAGATGATTGGCGAAGATGCCGAGACCTTGCGCAACGAGACGGAATTGGTGCAAGGTGTTTACGATGACTTTTCGCGTGACGCATATCTAAATGGTGACATCTGCCCTGTGTTTTTCGGTTCTGCCTTGAACAATTTCGGCGTCAAGGAGTTGCTGGATTGCTTTATCGAGATTGCGCCTACGCCCATCGGTCGTGACACGGTGGAACGCCGCATTGAGCCGACGGAGGAGAAGTTCACGGGCTTCGTTTTCAAGATTCACGCCAACATGGACCCCAACCACCGCGACCGTATTGCTTTTGTGCGTGTGGTGTCGGGCCGCTTCGAGCGCAATAAGAATTACTTTCACGTGCGTCAACGCCGTGAGTTGAAGTTCTCCAATCCCACGGCTTTCATGGCCCAAAAGAAATCTGTCCTCGATGAGGCCTATCCAGGCGACATCGTAGGCTTGTATGATGCCGGTAACTTCAAGATTGGCGACACCTTGACCGAGGGTGAAATCCTGAACTACAAAGGCATCCCGAGTTTCTCGCCCGAGCAGTTCCGCTATGTGGAGAACGCAGACCCAATGAAGTCGAAGCAATTGGCCAAGGGCTTGGAGCAACTGACGGATGAGGGTGTGGCCCAACTCTTTACGGGCAAGATGACAGGTCGGAAAATCATCGGCACTGTGGGTGAATTGCAGTTTGAGGTCATCCAATACCGCCTGCTGCACGAGTATAATGCTTCCTGCCGCTATGAGCCGATTTCGCTCTTCAAAACCGCGTGGATTACCAGCGACAATGACGCGCAACTCGCTGATTTCAAGATGCGTAAGGCCTTGAATCTCGCCGAAGACAAGGACGGCCGAGATGTGTTCCTTGCCGAGTCGCCCTACGCCCTGCAAATGGCAATGGAGAAATACCCTGACATCGAGTTCCACTTTACTTCGGAGTTTTGATTTTTTTGGAAAAACACGATTTTCATTGAATTAGGCCACGTATTGCCCCATGAATTTTGTATCTTTGCACCTTTGAAAAGGTACAAAACCACAAACCAATGTTCAACCAAGACATACCTTCAGGCCAACTGCTTTATATCATGCTCTATGGCGGAGCGGCCATGGCTGCCCTCATCGCCTTCGTCTATCTGCTGCTGCGCAGGGGCAACGCCTTTGCGCCCGACGTGACGCCGCCGCTGGCCATGCGCCGCTGGGCTGCGGCATTCTTTGCCGTGGCGTGTTTGGGCCATTTTTGGTGGCTCCTTCTATACTTCCGTTCTAACGACATCAACTCTGTGGGCGGCATGGTGGTTTCGTTGCTCGACTGCGTGGGGCTGCTCACCACTATCGCCGGCACGCTGTTTGCCATGCTCCAAGACCGCAAGCGACCTGTCTGGCCCGTCGTCGTGGCGATTTTACCATACGCGGTGCTTCTGGCGCTGAACCTTGCCTTCCCCGATCGCCGGTTCTATGACATCGCCATCGCCTGCATCTTGTTGTTCTACGTGCTCTTTATCATATATATGGTGTTCGCTGTCAGGCAATACAGGCGGTGGCTGCGCGACAACTACGCCGACTTGGAGCATAAGGAGGTCAGGCAGAGCTATATGCTCATTGTCGTCGTCTCGCTGCTGCTCATCCTCTTCTATATGTTCGACACCCGCTACATGGCCATCAGCTTTATCGTGCAAGCCATCGAAATCCCGTTTTTCGGTTTCCTGCTGTGGCGTGTGGAAACGCTGCAACAATTGGATGGCACGCCAGTAGAAGCCACGGAAGAAGCCCCTGCGGAACAGGAAGATGATGATGCGTCACCGTCAGACGCTCCCTCCGGCATCGGGCAACTGCTTGAGCTGCATTGCGAGGGAACCCAGCTGTATTTGCAGCACGACCTCTCCCTTTCCCAACTCTCGCAGGCCATCGGCACCAACCACTACTATCTCAGCCAGTATTTCACCCAGCAGGGTCTGACCTACAACGCCTACATCAACGGGCTGCGCATCCGCCATTTTGTCAATCTCTATAATGAAGCCGTTGCCAACCAACGTTCCTTCACCGCGCAACAACTGGCCAGCGAGAGCGGCTTCAGGAGCTACAGCACCTTCAGCGCAGCCTTCAAGCAACGCATGGGACAGACCGTGACGGCCTGGATGCGCGGTCAGGGGCAGTAGGGAGCTGCCCCAATGACTTTTAGATTCTGCAAAAACGGATTTGCAGAATTTGCAAAACAGTTTCAAAATCTGCAAAAAAAAATAAAACGGTTAGTTGCAAAATCTGCAATTTTTGCGGAATCCGCAAAACTTTTATCGGGATTTGCAAAACCTCTGTTTTGGGGTTTTTGAGGCGCTTTTCATATAAGAAAATGTACTACTTTTGCACGCCTTTAAGCAAGAGGTATGGCCGAGTTGAAGGCCGAATAATCTTGAAAAACGTTATTAAATTTTGAATCTTTAAATCAAATTTTGAATCTTTAAATCTTAAATCTTTAAATACCAATTATTAAACTATTAGCTAAATGAAAACAACCAAATCTTTGAAAACTGTCGCGTTTGCGCTTGGGCTGGCGGCCATGGGGCTGACAGCGGGCAACCTGAACGCCCAAACGGGTGGAGGGTTGTTTGGCAAAGGCGCAGAAACGGAGGCTGGCGCTTCTAACGAAATCTTCATGCGCGCTACGGGAGGCACCGGCAATGGCTTCAAAATCTCGGTCGAGCAGTTCGGCGGCGAGAATGGCGGTGGCGAGGGAGGCTTCAACATCGGCACCGAGCAATTCGGCGACGAAGACTCACCGCTCGGCAGCGGACTCTTCATCATGGCTGCGGCTGGCGCGGCCTACGCATTTTCAAAAAAACGTAAAAAACAGGAAAACAACTAAAAACACATCAATCTACAATGAAAAAACTTAGCACAATCATCATGGCCTTGGCTCTCGTGCTTGGAATGAGCCAATGCAAGAAACAGGAAACACCCACCACGGGCAACACCACGCCTACCAACCCGGGGGTTCACATCACCGTGAACGTGGGCGACCAGGACGGCAAGGACGGCAAGGACAATAACGGCGAAAAACACAACATCGCTCCGGCGTACGGTCTGTTTTCCTTCTCCAGCGGCGACCAGCTCTATGTGGGCCACAACGGCGAATATGTGGGCACTTTGACATTCGCCAACGGCTTTTTCGACGGCACCATCTATCCGGACGCAAGCGTCACCGACCAGCCCCTGCACTTCTACTTCGTAGGCAATGCGGATGTTACTGGAACACCTGTGGCCGAACAAACCACTTCGCTCAGCATCAGCATTGCCGACCAAAGCGAGAACCTGCCCGTGCTTTCCTACGGCGCTTCCACCAAGCCTTTCACCGGCACAGGCACCACCTATTCCACCACGCTGAAGAACAAGTGTGCCTTGGTGAGGTTCGACCTTCAGAATCAAGGGGATTATGAAGTTACCCTGTCAAACGTGCCTACTCAGGCCACCGTTGACTTTGCCAACAATGCCATCACGCCCAACACCAATGCCACGGACGACATCACCCTTTATGGCGAGGAAGGAAACACCGCTATCAGATGGGCCATCCTGCTGCCTGGTACCAACCTTGGAGACAAAATTGGAGAAGATGAAGGTGATTTGACTTGGAATGGAGAAGGCGAGCTGCCTGTCATGGGGAACAACACCTATATCAACTCAGACCTCAGCATCAACAATCCTCTGCCTTTGCCAGATGCGCCTGATGCCGAGTATGCTGTCAAGACAAGTGGTGACGAATTGACCCAATTCTCGGTGAGTGCAAATAAGAAGGTCTATTTCTCGAGAGGAAACTTAAAGGCTGACTTCACCAGTGGTGGTTACGCCGAGGGCTGGAGCTTCCACGACACTCAGTTTGGCGAGGTTGCTGGCCCTACACAGAATTTGGATAATCCCAATGATAAATACTATTATCTTCACTTTCAATCTGGAACTAATACGAATAACCCCGCTGCCCCGAATGGAATAATTTTTATAAATCATCAAGACTACGGAGATAGATTCACTTGGGGGTATTTCAGCAGTATTACGCTAGCAACAACGGAGTATGTTCATTCAGAAGAGGATTTGAGCAAGACTGCAGCCGTAGCCAAAGACTGGGGCTGTGTGTTTACGGAGAATAGTCCAGAGGGTGGCAATTGGCGCACACTGAGTGCAAACGAGTGGATTTATTTGTTCAATGGCCCATCCACAGTGAGGGGAGACAAACGTTTCTTAAGGGTAAGAATAAAGAATTTTAATGTCAATCCCATTAACAGTAGTTATAATGAAGAATACTGGGGAGTCTTCGTGTTTCCCGATCAATACCAAGGCTCAAACCTCACCGGCACTTACACTTTTAATTCTGACACTCCTACTCAAATTGATTATAGTAATGCTGATGTGGCTCAGATGCTGAACGACGGGGCCGTGTTCTTGCCGTGTGTAGGCTATCGTTATGATGATAGGTACTATGATTATGTTTGCTATAGTTTGGGTTATCAAATTGGCGCCGGTATTGGTTACTATTGGTCGTCCACTCATATTGACGGTACTACTAACTATGCGAAGGGCTTGAAATTTGTTGTTCGTGGTTACGCCCCTAATAGTACTACTGGAGTTTCAATTGAGGATTTGCCCCGCAACTATGGCTACTGTGTCCGTTTGGTGTGGGATGCCAACTAAGCGAGCTGTGCGTTGCTGCGGGCGTGCGAGCGCGCTGCGGCACGAGCGCAGAAGAGACTAAAAAATGATTGAGGCGGCCTTCTTTTTTGGGAGAAAGAAGGCTGCCTTTTTTGTTGTTTTCAATGGACAAACACAAGCGAAGTCAATTTCGTTTTTGGAAAAAAGGTGCACTTTTTTCTTGCTTCGACCTATTTTCTTTTTACCTTTGCAAAAAGAAACAATAGTTCAACAGTTAAACAATCAACAATTCAACAAACAACAATTAAACATTATCGCTATGGGTAAATTTATGCAAGAATTCAAGGAGTTTGCCATGAAGGGCAACGTCATGGACATGGCTGTCGGTGTGGTCATCGGCGGTGCGTTCGGTAAAATCGTGTCTTCATTGGTGTCCGACATCATCATGCCGCTCATCGGTGCCGTCACGGGTGGCCTCAACTTCACCGATTGGAAGTGGGTGATTCGTGAAGCCGTCATGGATGGGGAGACCGTTGTCAAACCGGCCTTGACCATGACCTGGGGTAACTTCCTGCAGGTTATCTTCGACTTCATCATCATCGCCTTCTCCATCTTCTTGGTCATCAAGGGCATCAACAAGATGAAGAGAGAAGAACCCAAACCCGAAGAGCCCGCAGCTCCCGCTGGCCCGACCCAAGAGGAACTCCTCGCTGAGATTCGCGATTTGCTGAAGAACAAGTAATCTTTGGCTCGTCTTAGAATGAAAAGCATCCGCCTAAACTAAAGGTGGATGCTTTTTTTGCGGTCCCTGAGCTTGTCGAAGAGCCGCTGTCAGAAAAAAACACTACATTTGCAATCTCAAAAAGGTAGTACCACAATGCGTAAACTGCTGCTCATATTTGGACTCCTGTTCTGCTTCGCCTTCACTGCAAAGGCGACCCATCAGCGTGCAGCCGAAATCACCTATACCTGGCTCGGTGGCAATGCTTACGAGTTTACGCTCACTTGTTTTACCTATACCCCCAGCCCTGCTGGTTTGCAACGCGATTCCCTGCTCGTGCAATGGGGCGACGGCACGCAAGAATACATCCCCCGTGTGGTACTCCAGAACCTAGGCGACGACTACACACTGAATGTGTACAAGAAAATCCACAATTTCTCTTCCTCAGGAACTTACACCATCAGCATGGAGGATGCCAACCGCAACTATGGAGTGGTCAACGTGCCCAACTCGGTGATGGTGCCCATGCACATCGAGACGGAACTGGTCATCAACCCGTTCTTGGGCTATAACAACTCAGTGCAGCTGCTCAACGCACCAGTCGACAAGGGTTGTGTAGGCAAACTCTACCTCCACAATCCTTCTGCCTACGACCCTGATGGTGATAGTTTGAGTTATAAATTGGTGAACTGCAAAGGCTTGGATGGGTTGGATGTGCCAGGTTATACATTTCCACAGGCATCGCAATCGTTTGAAATTGACCCCATGACGGGTGAGTTGCGATGGGATGTTCCCGTGATGCAAGGCGAGTATAATGTGGCGTTTATGGTGGAGGAATGGCGGCATGGCATCAAAATCGGTTCCGTGATACGTGATATGCAAATCCTGATTTCGGTCTGTGATAACGATTTGCCTGAGATTCAATGTGACGAGCAGTATTGTCTTTTGGCAGGTCAACAACTCGATTTCCTCATCTCGGCATCCGACCCCGATGGCGACAACGTCACCCTGACGGCATCGGGAGCACCTTTGGAACTGTCCGTCAGTCCAGCTATCCTCAATCCCGAGTCTGATTTTGGCTTGCATCCTCAGATGGAGTTTATTTGGAGCACCAACCATGTCCATATTCGAAATACGCCTTATCAGCTTGTGATTCATGCCAAAGACGATGCCACCCCTGTGAGCTTGACCAACGTGAGGACCGTCAGCATCAGCGTGATGGGACCTAAGGTGCAGAATCTTTTCGCTGAGGTGCATGGCCATGATGCTATCCTTTCTTGGACGGCTTATCCTTGTTCCAATGCGGTCGCCTTATTGGTCTACCGTAAGGCGGGTTGTGATGGCTATGAACCTGATGCTTGTGAAACGGGCATACGTGCAGGGTATCAACTTTTGGCTACGTTGAATGGAGCCACGGCTACCACTTATACCGACCATGACTTGCCGCAGGGTGTTGCTTATGAATATCGGGTGCTTGCCCAATTCCCCGATGGTGCCTTGAGCATCGTCAGCGACGCTGTTTGTGTGGAGTTGAAAAACGATAGCCCTTTGATGACGCATGTCACGAACGACAGCGTCGACCTTGTGTCGGGTCAGGTCGTCACATGCTGGACTCAGCCCAAAGAGATTGACGAGCAATTTGTCGCGCCGTTCAGTTACACGCTTACCCGTATCCTTGACGGAGAGGCCTCAGCCGTTTATGAAGGCGCCGACACGACTTTCCGTGACGCAAATGTCGATTTGGCAATGACTAATTCTTTATTATATAAGGTTGAGATGCGCGATGCCCAACAGCAGCTGATGGGTACGAGTGTTTCAGCTTCGGCTGTTATGCTTACAGTTAATGGAACCAACAATGAGGCGCTCCTCACATGGACTGAAGCCGTGCCTTGGCTTGTGGACAGCACCCAAGTCTTCAAAGAAGTGGACGACCATTTCGTGAGGATTGCCACTGTGGAGGGTATGGAATATACCGATACCGATGTGGAGAGCGACGAGACCTATCGTTATTATGTTCGCACCTTCGGCCATTATACCATGGAAGGTATCCTTCGGCCATTAGTGAACTATTCCGCCATTGTGATTGTGAATATCGGACAGGAAGAACCAATAGAGGAGTTCTCCTACCAACTGCCTAATGTCTTTACTCCGAATGGTGATGGCATCAACGACGTTTTCGAGCCAAAAGTGACAGGACTATCCCTTATTTCAGGTGCCAAGACCGTGATTTTCAACCGTTGGGGCAATATTCTTCATGACACTGAAGACCCGCTCATCCAATGGGACGGCAAGAGCAAGCTGACCAAAATGGACTGCCCGCCAGGTACCTACTTCTATGTCACCGATATCACGTACATTGGCGCAACTGGGGAGGAGAGCCTGCATTTACAAGGCTCCATCACCGTTGTGCGATAAAAAATGAAGGGCCGTCATATTATGGCAGCCCTATCTTTTTTCATTGCGGTTGCCACGCTGTGACAGTCCCACAATAACTAATTATCAATATTTCATCATCTCGATGAGGTCGACCATGCGGTTGGAATAACCCCATTCGTTGTCGTACCACGACATGATCTTCACCATCTTGCCCATCACCATGGTGCTTTGGGCATCGAAGATGCTGCTATGTGGGTTGTGGATGACGTCGCAGCTCACAATCGGGTCTTCAGTGTATTCGAGCACACCCTTCATCGGGCCTTCGGCGGCTTCCTTCATGGCGGCGTTGATTTCTTCTTTCGTGGCTTCGGTCTTCAGTGTGCAGACGAGGTCGACGAGTGAACCGGTAGGCGTAGGAACACGGACGGCGATGCCATCGAGCTTGCCATTCAGTTCAGGGATGACGATACCCACGGCCTTGGCGGCACCAGTGGTGGTCGGGATTTGCGACATGGCGGCGCTACGGGCACGACGCAGGTCGCTGTGCGGACCGTCGAGGATGACTTGGTCGTTGGTGTAGCTGTGGATGGTGGTGATGTAACCCTGTTCGATGCCGAAGCGGTCGTTCAGCACCTTGGCGACGGGAGCCAGGCAGTTGGTGGTGCAGGAGGCGTTGCTGACGCATTCCACCTCGTCGGTCAGGTCGTTGTTGTTCACGCCGACCACGACGGTGGCGTCGATGGCGTCCTTCGAGGGAGCGGAGAGGATGACTTTCTTGGCACCGTTCTTCAGGTGGTCGCCGTAGCCGCCCTTGCTGCTTTCCTTCGAGCGGAACACGCCGGTGGATTCAACCACTACATCGGGAGTTTTGCTCCATTTGATGTTCAGCGGTGAACGTTCAGCCGTGACGGGGACGCGCACGCCATTGACAATCAGAGCAGTCTCGTCATATTCCACTGTGCCAGGGAACTTGCCCTGGGTGGAGTCATATTTCAACAAGTGGGCCAGCACCTTGGTGCTTGTCAGGTCGTTGACGCCCACGATTTCTAAGTTCGGACGTTCGCAGATGATGCGGAACACGTTACGGCCAATGCGGCCGAAACCATTGATACCAACTTTAATCTTTTCCATTTGATTACTTTATTTAATGATTGTTCGTTTTCGTTTTTGAGGGTGCAAAAATACAATTTCTATAGAAATCTTCGTCGGTTTTTCCGTATTTTTGCAAACTTTATCAAATGAATCATGTCAGAATCCTTCAAATCAAGTGCCCTTGAGGCCAATCTGGCACAGACCAGATATAAAGATATCTTCATTCCCGAAGAACACCAACATTTTATCGAGTTGTCGGCCAAATATTTTGGCATCAACAAACGCGCTAAGGAGTGTATCACCGAATACCATCATCCTTTGTCGAACCATACCTTCGTCGCAGAAGAACTACGTAAGATGTTGATGGACGACTTCTGGTTCTACACTCGAGACGACATCCCCGCTGATGCGTTGAACATTCCTTTAGAGATGATGCACAGCCTGCTGAAGCCTGAAGTGGCTGCCAAATTGAGGCTCAACATCATCATCACATTGATGGAGTTTGCCAATAAAGTGATGGTTGAATCGCCTAAGCATTTAGAATTGATCAAGTTGGTTTTCAATATATTGAATGATTCCTTTGAAGCCAATAAGGATGTGTTCATCTTAGCCACCAAGCACGCTGGACGTTATCTCGACAAAGTGGCCCAAGACGAGCGATTTAAAGCCCAAGCTTGCAACTTGCTCCGAATGATGCTGCAAGAAAACTACCGCTATTGGCAAGAGACCTCGCAGGTGGAAAACTGGGTGCAGAGCAAGAAGTCGCTGCTGAACGAGGAGGAAATACGAACTGTTTGTGATGAAATCGGCCAACCTTATTTCAACCAGTTGAACGCCGATTTGAAAGCTGCTGACACTTGGGAGAAGTTGACCAACATGCCTCATTTTGAACAGGTGGCCAAACGTTTCACCGAGTCGGAGAAGGCCTTCCCGCATTTCATCACCAAGTTCCACTATGTCTTCTTCC
The DNA here is from genome assembly GCA_900317155.1 of uncultured Bacteroidales bacterium. GTDB lineage: Bacteria > Bacteroidota > Bacteroidia > Bacteroidales > F082 > Limimorpha. The sequence goes on along the minus strand of ONFO01000013.1, from coordinate 3,994 downwards.
TGCTCCACCTGCCGGGCATGGAGAACCAACGCGAACGTCTTATCTGGAATATGGACCGCATGATGCGCGATGCCATCGATGAGATGCTGCAAGACGAATTGATTCCTTTCATTGACACGATTTTCGATCTCGCCGAAGAACTGCGCGAGGACTATATGTCCGCCGTGCTCGATTTCCAGCTCACTTTGGGTTTGAAGATTATCGATGTAGACCAGACTGAGCAGAAGGAAATCGTCAACTACTTTGAGAAAAAACTCATCGCTTTCGGTTTCGTCACCCCAGGCAACGTATTTGTGGGCGAAGATTGGCAACTTTCTGTGGATGAGAACCATATCAAGAATATCCGCGTGTGGCTTGAATTGATTGAACACTCCAAGACGCCTATGGACAAGTTGTTGTCGGCTTTGATTGTCAATCTGAAGTTGGGTGGTATCTTCCTGAGCGACACCGACCTCTTCCAACGCGAGATTACCAAAATCTTGAACTCCAACATCACACCTTATTATAAAAAGGTGAAGCAGTTGACGCGTATTTTCCCTGTCTATTTCAACGAGATTGGTGCCGAGGGCGAAATCCGCAATGTGACCACCAACATGGACGAAATCTCAGGTCGTCAGGATCAATTGGTGCATTTCCTCCGCAAACAGGTACACACCGAGAGCAACAACACACTGATTGCCTTGACTTTCGATGTGTTCAAGTTCTGGAGCGACGGCAACCTCGACCAACTGAAACCCATCTTGCCCAAAAACGTCTTTGAAAGCATTGACAAGAAAAGCACATGGTTCGTGCATGTCCACAACCTCGTGCAGACCATGTGCGAAATATCCTGCCTCAACCCCGAGGATGTGCTGATGCTGTCGCGCGACGACTACGAGAACCTGATTGGTTCCGCAGCCCGACGTATTGAACTTGAGGAAGACTTGTATCAGCGTGAACGTGCCCGCCTCATGGATATCCGCGACCTGTATGCCTATCTTCGTGAGAAATACAGCTTCGAGTCGGTCAACATCTTCAGCTCGTTGAGTAGCTTCCCCTTCATTCCCGATGAGGAAATCGACGAGTTTGAGAAGGTTTATAAGGCTAAGGACTTCGGCAAGTCTCTAACGATGATCTATGCCTTTATGGATAAGTTGAAGACAGTCATCTTTAATCCCGAACAGAGTGAGGGCTGGGAAAACATCTACCACAAGCGGCATATCGCCATCGGCATCCCGTCGATGTATGGCACCTATCGTGAGAACAAGTTTGAGGCCATGGGCTTGACTTTCCGACTTGAACGTGTGGCCACACAGCTGATGGAAAAAGTGGTGCAGAGCATCAACCTGGAATACATCTCTGAGCGTACGTTGAATCAGATTTATTCCATCCTTGAATACTTCCGCAACGGCCTCGAACTCGACGGCATCACCAACCAGAGCTTCAACTCAAAACTCGACATGTTGCGCTACAGTTTGACCTCGCGAAGCTTCTCTTTCGGACAATATATCAACATCTTCCAATTCATCGCCGAGGACGTTCGTCGTATCATCATAAAATATTTCCTAAAGTCTTATGAATACCCACTGAAGATTGTCATTCCGCAACTCTTCGACCCAGAGGGGAAACTCAGCGAGCGTGAGACGGCTGCGTTAATCAACAAAAAGTCGGAGGAATTCCATCGCGACCTCCTTTCCGATGCCTTCCTGATGCAACCTTTGGATAACTTTATTGGCCGTATCCTCAACTCTTTGCGTACCATGGAAGCCACCTTGGACGAGAAACTCATCAGCGACATCATGACCTACAACTCGGAGATGCTGGTCAGCCCGTTCTGGAAAGAAACGCCTAAGATGGACAACCAGGTCTTTATCGGAAACAAGGCCAACAACCTGAAAAAGCTGTATCTCTTGGGGATGCCAGTGCCTCCAGGTTTTGTTATTACCACCGAAACTTTCCGTCGCAACGAGACCATCAATACTATTCCTGAGCTGCGAACTGAAATTCATGGTATGATAAAGAAACATATTGCTGACTTGGAACGTATTAGTGGCAGAAAGTTTGGCAATCCCGAGGCTCCGTTACTCGTCTCAGTGCGTTCAGGTACGGCCATTTCCATGCCTGGTGCCATGGATACTTTCCTCAATGTCGGCCTTAACGATGAGCTTGTCGAGGCCATTGGTACCAATGGCAACAAGGCTTGGGCGGTGTGGGATTCCTATCGTCGCTTGCTGCAAAGTTGGGGTATGGCCAAAGGCATCGACCGTGACGTTTTCGATGAGGAAATCAAAAGGTTCAAGTCGAAGTACAGCGTGAAGCAAAAGAGCGAGTTCGATGCGTTTGAGATGCGAGAGATGGCATACGCATATAAGCAAATCCTTGAAGAAAACAAGGTTGAGTTTGAGCAAGATCCATTTAAGCAAATCATTGACTGCGTGAATATGGTCTTTGAATCTTGGAACTCTGAACGCGCATTGGCATATCGCCGTCATTTGGGCATCTCTGAGAATTGGGGTACTGCTGTCATCGTGCAACAGATGATGTTTGGTAACCTGAGTGAGGTGTCGGGTACGGGTGTTGTCTTTACACAGAACCCGCATCGTGAGCGTCCAGGCGTACACCTTTATGGCGACTTCACCATGCGCAGCCAAGGTGAGGATATTGTGGGTGGTTTGGTTAAGCCGCTGCCTATTGGCGAGACGCAACGCAAGGCCGCCAACTTGGAAGGTCCGTCTATGCAAACTGCTTTGCCTGAAATATACAAGAAAATCTACTCCATTGCGAAAGTGCTGACCGAAGACCTCGGCTATAGTCCGCAGGAAATGGAGTTTACATTCGAGTCCGACAAGCCCGTGGACTTCCATATCCTTCAAATCCGCGACCAAGACTTGAAACTCGAAGATGAAGTAAACGCCTTTGTGCAGTCACCTACTGAAATGAACCAGATTGGACGCGGCATGGGCATCGGTGGTGGCGCGATGAACGGCCTCGTGGCCTTTAACGAGGAAGATATCAAGACATTGCGAAAGGAAAACAGTAAGGCACAAGTTATCCTCGTGCGCCCCGACACAGTCCCTGATGATATTGGTATGATTTTCGACTGCGATGGCTTATTGACTGCACGAGGTGGAGCCACATCGCATGCTGCCGTGACAGCGGTGCGGTTGGGCAAAGTGTGTGTGGTGAGTTGCGTTGAGCTGCAGGTCTATGATGAAAAGCATTGTGGCGAGTTGAACGGTCATCGGTTACAGATGGGTGATGAAATCGCTATTGACGGCAATCTTGGCCTTGTATATTTGGGCCATTATCAGACTGAAAAGATGAAAATGGGCAAAGGCTACAATTATTGACAGTCATGGCCAAGCACAATGAAGTAGGGAAACTTGGTGAAGAAGTTGCTGCTCAATATCTTATGCGGAAAGGTTACGATATTGTAGAGCGGAACTGGCGCAATATCCACAAGGAAATAGACATTATAGCCAAGAAAGGTAAAGAATTGGTCATTGTTGAAGTGAAGGCACGTCAATCTGATGAATATGGAGATCCGGATATGGCTGTCACACGTCAAAAACAGAGTCGTTTGATCTCGGCTGCCAATGCCTATATTTTTCAAAATGGGTTAGATGTAAGCACGCGTTTCGACATCATTTCCATCATTTTTAGGGATGGTGAGCCTGTTGTTAACCACATAGAAGACGCTTTTTTGCCTTGATTTTCCCTCTTTATTATATTAATTAGGTGTAGATTAATGCTTGTTCTTGCTTCGTTTGAAAAATTTTCTAATTGATATACAGTGAGATATAAAATAAATGAAAAATAATTGAAAAAAGTGCTTGCCAGTTCGGGAAAAGGTAGTACTTTTGCACCCGCTTTCGGAACGGAAGAGGGGACGGACGAGGGGACGCCGGGAGCGTGAAAGTTCATTGAAAGTCTGAGGCCAGCACAAGACCGGCGCGGCGTGATGCCGCGCTAGGGATAGGAACCTTATAACAAAGGAACACCAAATAGAACATCA
>ONFO01000022.1 GCA_900317155.1 uncultured Bacteroidales bacterium | reverse complement strand
CTCACCGTCAAACTCGGTGTTGTCGTCGAACGACTGGATTTGCACGGCGTTGTCGCCCAGGGCAGCCTCCAGCATCTGGAGCAGCTCGACAGGATCGCCCGCCTCGATGGACAGACTCACCCAGTTCCAGCCTTCGGTCAACTCGAGCGTCTGGGTGAATGACGTCGGTGCAAGCGTGGTGAAGGTGGCAATTTCAGTCCATTCGGTGAGGCCGCCTTCGCAGCTGGCGTTCACACCCTGAACTTGCCATTCGTAGTCGGTATTAGAATTCAGACCGGTAAGAGCATAGGTGGGCTCGTTGGTGGTGACAGGGATCCATTCACCGGCTTCCTCAACAGTATAGATGCCGAGGTCGTCGATGCAGAGGTAGTTCATGTCATAATCCACATGGTGGATGGCGATGTAACCTTGACGTCCAACATAGTCGCTCAGGTCAATGACGACCTCATTCCATTCTCCATTGTTAGGAGCAGGTGCCATTGCTTTCAAAGTGACGTCGAAGCTGGTGGTTTCGGTATCAGTGAGAGAGAGCAGCACTTCGTAGCTGTCAGGATAACCAGTACTGGTTCTCACATAGTACTTCAGTACGCCTTGGAGGTCGAGCTGAGGAGTGATGAGCCAGTTGTCGGCATCGTATGCCGAAGAGTTCCAACTCCATGAGCTGGCACAGTAGGATCCGCTATGAGCTTCAAAGCTCAGGCCACTAATAGGATTAATAGTGTACCAAATTCCGCTAGACGGATAGGTAGCTTCTTCTCCAGCGACGATGGTCCATTCTTCACCAATACCGTTTTCGAAGTCGTCTTCCCAAACAGGTATGTATTTCATAGCTTCTCTATATTGCAAATTGTAGCTGTCTTGATAGCCAACCCAGTTGAGGGTGGCGGCATTCTCGGTGATGTCGGTGGCTTCAAGTTCGATAGGAGCGTCGCAGGCCGAAGGCGTGGTGAACACAGCCCATATCCAGTTGCTCACGCCATCGTCGCCGCAATTGGCTTGCACTCTGACAGCATAAGTCGTCTCGGGTTCAAGTCCGTTGATGGTATAGGAAGCCGTGTTGCTTGTAGCTTGGTTCCAATCCCATGCAGAAGCATCATAGCCCTCGACATAGCCGCGAATCATCCAACCATAACCAGCCAGACTGGAATTATCATCAGCCATGCATGTCCATACGCCGTCGTTATTGTTGTCCCACCACTGGTTATTGCGTTCAGTGTTTTGGCAAGCAGCCATGACGTAGGTGCCTTCCACAGACAAAGTAATCCACAAGTTTTGTAAAGGATCCATGGTGATAGGCGTTGACAGGGTGATTTCATGCATGCCGGATTCGCCGGTGGGGACAACGATTTCTGTACCGATAAGCGTTTCAGGTTGGTCGGCACCGTTGTAAATATTAATCGTGTAGGATTCGCATGTGTAGTAATTGGCGTATTCTTGGACGGCAACCTTTGTGAGGGTATTGTTGCCTTCGAGCATGGCGGCGGGATACATTACACCCCAAGTGCGAACACCAGAAGTGGTATTACCAATATTCGTATAATGGGTGCCATTGTCGTATTGCAGCCAGAGGCCACCTTCTCTTGTAGCGGGAGATTCAGCCCATTCGATGTTGTAGCTTTCGGCAAAGCCAGCCCAGGTCACATCGGCGGAGAAAGGATTCGGAGTAACGCTCAAATCCGTAGGATTCGGGCAGGCCACCTCGGTGGGGAAGGTGAGACTCTCACTCCACTTGTCGTCGAAGTCGGAGCAGATGGGGCGCACTCTCACTTTGTAGTTTGTTTCGGGCAACAGGCCAGGAATTGTGAAGGGGTTGGCGTTGGCATCCCAATAGGTGGTTTGACCGCCATCCATATCAATAACCTCAACAACCCAAGCGGTGGCTTCGCCGTTTTCGGTCCAACTCAGCACGGCGCTGTGAGGGCCAACTTCTGAAACAGCGAGGTTGGTAGGAGTCTTGCAATTGGTGATGGTGCAGTCGACGGTGTAGTTGGTAATCACACCATTGGTGGGAGCGTCGCAGCTTCCAGAACTGGAGCATCCAACATGCTCGGAAATGATTTCATTATTGATATCCGTTATGACCCAACCGTTTTCATACGACCAGTTGTCGGTTGAAGCATATACAAAATTGAGTTCTCTGCCGTCACAAACAGCAAGAGTGTATGTTGTTGACACTCCACTGTTGGTAAAGGATCCCAAAACCACATTGGTGAGGACATCCACTACCTGAATGTTTCCGCCACCGTCACCGTATGCATCAGTTAATGTAATGGTGAGTTCGCACATGTTTTCAGGCATGCAAGCGTCGGTGGTGAAATTGACGGGGTTACTAAACATGCTTGGTGCTCCAACTTCTTCACACCAAGCACTCACACGCACATAGTAGGTAGTAGCAAGAGCGAGTCCTGTAAGAGTATAGGTCGGTTCGCCGTCGGCTTGGCCTGTCATGATATCGTTAAATTCAGGATCAGTGCTGTATTGGATATCCCAGCTGGTGGCAGTACCATTTTCGTTCCACGTCAGGGTGGCTGAAGTGCCGCCAGTGTAGTTCACGACAAGGTTGGTAGGAGTCAGGCAGGAAGGAGCCTCAAGCAAACGCAGGGTGTAGTCTTGGAAGCAACCATAGGCGCCCGTATAACAAGGATTGGCAGTTTCTGGGTCAGAGCCCAAACCAGAATCTGCACTACCGATACGCATACGGAAGTCGCCTAAAGCTTGAGTGCTAGGGACAACGAAGCTGAGTGTCAGCGTGGTGGGGTTAGCACTTGAGCTTTCGCCATAGCAAATCACTTCGTCGGCATCAAAGCTCAAACTGTTGTCGAAGTCAACCCAGACATAGGTGTTGTAGGTAAAACCTGTTTCAAGGGTGATCGCGATGGTTGACTCAACACCAACCTGCGCAGCACCAATCATGCTGGAAAAGTCGGCATAAGTGGCCTTGGGGGTGTCGTTGTTGACCTGATAGTCGCCCATGCCGAAGGTCACGTTAGAAATGCCATTGCCGTCCACCGAAGTGGGAGCGGGTACGCAGTAGCCGATATGTATGCTCCTGGGTCCAACCCATGCGCTCATCTCGCTGCCGCAGTTGGAACGCACCCAGAAATAGTGGTCTTTGTCAAGTTCTAAACCATCCATGGTGTAGGATGTGGTGCTCACGTTGGCAACGATGTTGTCGTCGGGATTAGCAGTGGCATCCAATGAGTAGGCTACATCAAACGAAGAGGCATCGCCCGTCCATGTGAGGGTGGCCTCTTGACCGTTTGCGGTCCCTGCCAAGCTGACTGGCTTGGTGCAGGAGGAAGGAGCTTCGAAGCTGAAGTCGTCAAGGTAGAGATATAACGCATCGTTATACACATACTTGATAGCTATTTTTTTGGTTCCTGCTGGAAGTGTTTCCTCATACAATTGCCACTCCAGCGAAGCAGTTGTCAAACTGCCATACGTAAACGAACTCGGGTCTGTAACGGTTTCGTCTGTGGTATAGCCGAAGTAGAATTGTTCGTCACCGTAGTAGTCAGCGGCTTCTTTGTAGTAGAAACCTACAGTAACACCATTTTCAGTACCAGTCAATACAGGTGATACCAGATAAGCGTTTTGTTCGGTATAGTTGAACAGGAATCCGTACGAGCCTGAATAGGCAGCTTGAGTACTAATGCCAGTGTAATCACTGGATTTTTGGACTGTCCAACCTTCTGCGTCCAGATCATTGTTTTCGAAGCCATACGAATAAGGTAGGGCTTTCTGTGCATTTGCTGCCCACGGCGCTACGAGTGCCAATAGCAGCAAGAGAAGTAGTCTTTTACTTTTCATGATGATTTGAATTTAGTTAGTATTAAGTGAATTAGTCGGTATTAACTTGTTGATTGTTAAGTAGTTGAGTTATAATGAGATAATTATTGCATACTATTAAACGGCCAAAAATAGGGCTTTTTTTTTAAATGGAGAAAAAAAATGAAAAAAAAGGGAAAAAAATATCTTTTATCTCACCTATTGATAAATAAAAAAGCCCGCAGCATGCTGCGGGCTTCAGTAATACTTCTCATTAATTAAGAATTAGTTACCATCGGTAGGTTTCGCCTTTTTCACTTGCTTCGGGAGCTTTCCGGAATTGGGATAGGCACGATGCATCTTGGCTCCTGTTGAGATGATTAAGGTCTTAGGCTCGGTGCTGTTGGAATAGTACATGTAGCCTTGTCCGGGAACCAAGGTCTCAAAATCACCGAACCATTCCTCGCCGTCGAACTCGATCATGCTTTCGCTGATTTGAATCATGTCTTCCTCTTCGGCTTGGAAGTTGGCAAGGGCATCTGAGACGTTCAATTCCATGGCGCAGGGGAATCCGATCCAATTCCAGCCAGGATTGATGGCGATTTCATGGTTGGCAGGGTTGGCAGGTATGCCTGACAACTCAACCGTACAGTCGGAATCGACCAGAATCATATACATCTGTTCGTTTGAAATACCGATGTCGTCCAATCCACCGAACCATTCTTCACCGTCAAACTCCGTGTTGTTGTTAAACGATTGGATTTCGGTGGCATTATTGCCCAATCCTGCTTTCAACATGTCAAGCATGGCAACGGGGTCGTCCACCTCGATATATGTACTGAACCAGTTCCAGCCTTCATTCAATACGATGGGTTTCCCAATGCGGTTAGACCAGCTGATGGCATTACCCCCGTCTTCAACAAAAGCGCGGATCATCCAAGTGTAACTAGATGAAGTAGACCAATATGAGCCGGTAGAACTTAACCAGCTTCCGTTAGGTTCGCCCATGTTGCCGCATGTAGCGGCAGGGAAGGACGTAGTTTGGTTAAAGAAAGTAATCCATAGGTTCTGAGTGCCATCGATGGGTATTGGATCGTTCAGGTCAATCTCCATAAAGCTTCTGTTTCCAAGCATATCAAAATCTTGGACAACAACGGGGTCTCCAGCAGGTGCCGTGTCACCACCCAGATAAATGCTCAGCGTGGTGGCACCTGAATATGTAGTATATAAGGCCACTTTTGTCAGATTATTACCAGCATTGGGAAGGAGATTGGCCGCAGGTATCATGATGCCCCAGTACATTGTACCACTCAACATGCCGACATTTGTGGAAATAGTACCGTTGTCGTAATAGAACCAGCCGTCTTCGAAGTTCACCCTTGAGGGCTCGTCAGGATTACTGAGGTTGGCCAGTGGACTGACATAATCCGAAAGGTTGATGATTTGGTTGTCGTCTGTCGCAACAGAATTGTTCCAATGGATTTCGCTCACTTGGCCTTTGCCATCCATGAGGCTGACGCCATAGGCGTAGTTGCCTGGGGGCAATGTAGCCCATTCGGTATCAATGTATTGGTTACCGGTTACGTTTTCGGCAATCATTTGCTGTCCGCTACCGTCACAGAAGGCGCGATAGATACAGTAGGTGGAGCGGTCGGATGATGTACCAGAATCAAGGGCCGATGATGCAGAACTCGCCCAGCTAACTTTCACATATTGGCTATTGGAGTTGGTTGCATCGGGATAGTATTGAGCCACGACCTGCAGTGACTGTGAAAGTTCAGCGAAATTGGCCACGAAATCGCCATCTTCCGTCACAGTGAAACTGTAAGCGCGATTGGTGGAAACCATAGTGCCGTTCTTGGTCCAGTTGACGAAGCGGTAGCCCACATAGGGGGTGGCTTTCAGGTTGACAACGGTGCCAGGCTCATAGACACCACCACCAGCAACAATACCGGCTTCTTCGAGATTGGCAGCTACAGAAATGGAGACTGGGGTATAGGCATTTTCACAATCAATAGTAAGTTCATGTTGGAAACTGGCACTGAGATTCGCACCATGGTATATCGGAACGTCGTTTTCAAACCTGATGTCGAAAGAACATTCGTTTATCCATGAGCCAGCAATCCATGTCAAGGTAATGTTGCTACCGGTTTCGAGCAATCGATAATAGGAAGCCGATGAACCACTTGTAATGGTGAACTGTTCGGAATGGCCATCACCGAAGTCAACGACCAAGTAATTACCATTCCATCCGTCGCCAAAGGAGTCGTGCAAATCGAAATACACCCTGCACATAGCGCCTTCTTCAACAAAGTTGGCCACCAAATTTCTGTCTCCGCTAACGGTAAAGGAGTAGTTGATGTCGTATGAAACCACCGTGCCATCTTCTGTCCAATTGACGAAGTAGTAGCCATCATTGGGTATGGCTGTCAAAGTGCATGGCGCTCCATAGGCATAATGACCAGCGCCACTCACCGTGCCATATTCGGCAGGATTGGCAGATGCAGTAATGGTATAAGGTATGCCGAGGATAATTTGGTTTTTCACAGACATAAGGGTTCCATTATATCCCGAAGGATTATAGGGATCATAATTGGTGTTATCGCTGTAAATGCGGATGGCCTGACTACCAGAAGTGCCAAACACTCTACAGGACATTCCACTTGACCAAGAGCCCGTGTTGTCATCTACAATAAGGGCAAGGTTGGAGGTGCCATTGTAGTAAAAAGGAGTGTCAAAGAAAACCGTTGTCCATCTGTTAGCCATCATGGTGACACTTCCGCTATATACCATATCTTCCTCAGTGACATTGATCCAATCGTTGGCATTCTCGAAAGTGGACTTGTCGGTATGGGTCATGTAAATTGTATAGGAACGGGTTTTCTGTGAACCTGCGTTGAAGAAGGCTATACTTGCAATTTCACATGCCGTTCCGATTTCGTCAGTGGTATAAATTTGCTGTGACAAAGTGTAATTATAGAAGGAATAACTAGGAAGATAACCATCTGACATAGCTGCGTCGCCAATGGCAATGCCCTGCGTGACCCATTCAAATTCGGCCACATATTCTGCATCAGATGTCACTGTGAAACTATAAGTGGAAAGGCCCGAAACCACATTGCCATTCAATGTCCACCTCACAAAAACATAACCATCATTTGCTGTTGCGGTGATAGTACAAGTTGAACCTGGAACATATTTTCCAGCTCCAGAAAGTGTACCGCCTTCCTCTGGATTTGCCGCAGTTGCGATAATGGTGTTTTTCAGAACCACCGAACCTTCAGCGACCATGCCGCCGTCAGCATTCAAAGTGAAAGTGAAGGGCAACTGCTCAGATTCAGGACAGCCAGATGCAACATTCACATTGAATGTGCATTCAACTTGCTCACCAACCTCTAAAGTACCTACCGTGTAGTTGTTGCTGGCGAAACTGACATAAGGGCTTGAAGAAGCGATGTGGGCAACAGCATTGGTAGCCATATAGTGACCTTTGTTCCTGAAAGTGGCTGTGACGGTCATGGTCTCTCCTGGGTTGAAAATCTCTGGCCATGACACACCGACGTATTCCAGTACAGCTTGGTTAGCCGTGATGGACAATATGCCTGTCCAAGTGTCACCTCCACAAGTCATGGTGACATTGAGGTGGAATTTTGTATTGTCGGGAACATCTTGTGCAATGATGAAGCTGAATTCGTTTTCCAACGAAACGACTTGATTGCTGCCCAGTGCACCAAATTGACCTGTTCCGTCAATAATGGTCAGTCTGTCGTCAGTCGAATTAATGGTTACAGAAGTTGTACCTGACGTGGCATCCAATCCAACATTCTTGAAATTCACGCTAAGCGAAGTTTGCTGATTGACAGGAGTGGCATTGGGAGTATAGCTATCCACCACAATGTATGATCCATCCGCCGGCACCACCTCAATGGTGTCTTCATAACGAAGATAGTCTTGACCCGTAACCACTATATTAATAACTGTAGGCGGCACTTGAGGCTCAAACTCGACTGTTTGCGAGCTACCTGTAGCCGTTGCCACAGCAATAATGTCCCAACCTCCGTCAAGATTAGCTTTCACTAAGCTGATCGTGCATCCTTCCGGTGCCGAAACCGTTACAGCACCATAACCAGCCACAACTGCAGAGGAGTGTACAACATTCATTGTCCTGGGCACTTGTGTGTAAAGTCTCAAGAAAGCATCGCAGTGGGCGGTGAACATCTTGTGGGTGATGGCTTTATCGCTGGAGTTGTATGGCCATGAGCTTTGTTGAAGGAAATACTTTCCTGCGACATTACCGAATGCAGGTTGCCAGTTGCCCTCGTAGCTGGCGTATGGGCCGTAATCGGGAAGGAAATTGGGGTCATATTGATCCATCAATCCCCAAACGTATGTATCGTTGACGAACGAATAAGAGGTCTGTGTAGGTCCAATACAGCCCACAGCACCTGCATTTTGGCCATTGTAAGTGCGCCTCATGAAAGCTTCGATGAGACAGTTTGAACTATAGTCAAAGGCTCCTGTCTGACAATTGATGGTATTTACAAAAGTCATCTTGCCTACATTGTTCATTTGGTTGACATAGCTGTTGTTGAAGTCGGGTTCGCCCCATCCCTGATAATAGCCATGGTCACGGTGTTGGAGCAACATGGAACCACTGTTTACTGCATTGACAACTTGGGTGCCGGTACCTCCTGTCCAACCTCCGAGTTCACTGGGGGTGGCAGGAATGTAACCTTGTCCGTTGGGGCCAAAATATTCTACAACAGTAGCCGTGTTTTGGTTAGACGACCAGATATCACCAGGCGTGCCATCATAGATTTCGTTGATACGAACAGGATGTTTCCCTTGGTTTCTCCAATAGCCTCCCACGACTTCCGAACAGATTTGGAACCAACGCACGGTTTGCCATCCTAAGGCGGTGATGGGGTGGTCGTAGGTGGATGCATCCATGTTGGGATTGGAATACTCGTATTCTATTTGCTTGCTCACCATCATTTGGGCTTCCGTGGCATTGGCAGCCACAAGGCGCGAAAACACAATATCGGGCAGGTTATCGCCAGTGACATCAGCATAGCCATTGTCGGTGATGCAGTTGCCATAGGTTGATGAGTGGTAGGTGTATTCGGCTGGAATACCCTCAGCCATGTTAGAGTTATGGTCGCCAAACAGCAAAATGGCGACAGGCGGTATCGTCCAAGTGTTATAGGCGTTGTGGAACCAAGCCTTCATTTCATCCGTAGTGGAGGCAGGCAGTTCATCAAGGCGATACACTTTGGTGAGGATGCCTTGGCGCGTGCGGTAGTCCTTCAGTTGGTTGGCATACTCTGCCCAGCCGTCATTGTTGGGCGTGATGATGAGGTATTCGGCACCATCGGCCTCATCGCGCAACCATTGTTGCATACGGGCGGCGTAGTCGATGACGGGCAACTGATCGTAGTTCATCAGCTCAGCGGCGAGGATGGGATCCCAATAAGGTGAGCGCAGACGGTCGTCACCAAAATGCCCGTTGCCGCCTTCGTAGTTTACCGACAGCTCGATGTTGGTGTACACCTTCAGTTCCTTGGTCACCGGGTTATACTGGAAAGGTGAAACCGAAACCGCAACGACATCAACGCCACGAATAGACGTCCTTTCAATTGTGAAAGGTTGTTCGGGATAAAAAGCATTTTTCGAATAAACCTCCCGGTTTTTCACATAATTGAATTCAGGTTCCTCGTTTTCGGCTTGGATGCGTAAGGCGGGTGCGATATCCACATTCCGTACGATCTCGCTCTCAACATTGACAACATTTAGTTGTGCATTTGCCCCTTGTGGAACCGCCAACAGGCGACTCTCCACTGGCAAGTTAGGACAACCTTCATTGTTGGGCAAGACCATGCCTGAAATACTGATTTCTGACATGCTCTCACCTCGATAGTTAAGTGGGCTCAAGGTGAACTGGCCCAAGTTGTAGCTAACATGCAGCCCATCTCTGGTTTTCTCTGACAATGAGAAACCTTGTTTGCCCTTTACCGGATAAGTAAAGGTCTGTGCCATTGCGAGACTTGTCGACATAGCAATCACCGCAATGAGAACCATGGTTTGTAAAAATCTCCTCATAACAGTAGTTTTAAAAAATGACAATATTTGGTTTTTTGAAATACAATCTCAATATGCAAATCCAGCTTCAAGATTTGGCAGCAAAGATAAAAACAATTGGATTAATAAGCAAAAAAAATAAAAAAGTGTATAGCTATTTGGTTATTATGTATTTATGAATGATTATAACCCCAAGGGAAGGGCTCTATAAGCGAATCGGTGTGTGACAAAATAGGAGCCCACGGCACACCGTGGGCTCCATATCATGTTGTGTAAGATGTTTGACCTAAGATATTACTTAACGGGTCGGCACTATCTCAATAGGTTGCTTATTAATCTTTCCAAAATTGGGGTAAGTGCGACGGGCCTTGGAACCTGTTTGGATGACCAGAATCTTGGTCTCATCGCTGTTGGAGTAGTACATGTAACCTTGTCCAGGCACAAGTGTCTCGAAATCGCCGAACCATTCCTCGCCGTCGAACTCGGTCATGATATTACCGGCTTGAATCTGGTCTGCCTCTTCAGGATTGAATTCGGAGAGCGCATTAGCAATGCCCAGTTCCACCGTGGAGGGGAATCCGATCCAGTTCCATTGGCCGGGCTCAATGGTGATTTGGTAGTTGGTAGGATTGGCAGCCGGGCCTTGCAGCTCCACCGTGCAGTCGTTAACGACTTCAATCATATACATCTGTGCGTTGGAGATGCCTGTGTCGTCCAGACCACCAAACCATTCTTCGCCATCAAACTCGGTGTTGTCGTCAAACGATTGGATTTGTACAGCATTGTCACCCAAGGCTGTCTCCAGCATCTGGAGCATTTCGATGGGATTACCTGTATCGATGGACAGACTTATCCAGTTCCAGCCTGTTGTCAAGGCAAGCATCTGTGTGATGCCACACGAAGCGCTCTGGTGTTCAATAAGTCCGTGCATTTGCGGCAGGCAAGGAGCCTGAGCCTGCACCTTTGTCATGGTCCCCAACATGAGGGCAACCATCGTTGCAATTGTCAATAATTTAGTTTTCATGATATGGTGTTTTAATTATTAATTTAAATAGGTGTGCGTTTTTATTGTCAAGCCCAAACAACGAAGTAGCATAGTGTTGTATAGTGTAATATTCTGTGTTTCAAATAGATTTGTGTTTTATTGAGTCGTTTTGTCTGTTATTTTGGGTTGTTTTGAGGCTTCAAAGGTAAGGATAAATTTGATATACACAAACAAAATGAGAAAAAAATATTGAATATTTGATGAAACGCCTTCGGAGCGGGAGGAGGGTGGGTCCTATTTTTGTTCGTTTATTCATTAGTTCAATTTGTTCGCTTTTATTATAAGTAACTATTCAAAATTAAACTGCATTATCCTTTGACTTCGAGACGATGACTTGTGACTATGACAATGACCGCTTCAACCAAGGGCTGAAACCTTAGCATCCCCGTGGAAATGGTCATAGTCATTGTCAATGGTCATAGTCAAAAAGTCTCGCAGTCTCGCGTCTATTATGTAAACTATATTTGTTCATCTACTTATTGGGAAATCAATTGTTTACAGGGTTTACCAAACGAACAACATTTCCAGTACTTCGATCATTCACAGAATTACTATAACCGATATAATTGGCAAAATAAACACAGTACGCTTGGTTAATAGTACTATGAGTGGATGACCAGTAATTGCAGTAAGTGGTTATTGAAGTCCCTTCGCGGCCAACTGTTTTGGGCAAGAAGACAGCTCCATTGGCTTCAAGAATCGTAGTCCAATCCGTTGCACTTATGGTGTTAGCGTAGAAACCCCCATAAGCATCATTTGTTTTGTTCAGCGTGTAGGTAGAGGCGTCCCAATTGTCGGGCAACAAGATGAGGCCATCCACACCATTCACACTACCCAAAGCAAATCGGATACCTGAAGGAGTATTACGTCCATTGATAATATAGGTCCATTCGTCGTTGGTCAGTGTGCGCCATCCGCTGTTTTCTTGGTTGCCGCCGTTACGTATCGCGTTGTAGCCCCAGTCGGCCTTGCCTGTCGAGTTATAGAGGTTAGAGTAACGGTTGTTATAAACAAGGTAGTCGCTGTTTGTTTGGCTCGTGCTCCAAGGTTGGTAACAAACGGCGCCGTGGTCATAGCCGCTCGTGCCCCAGCCAAAGAGGTCGCGGTCGACGTTTTGGTTCGTACTGCCTTGTCCATTGTTGCCCAATGTCTCCCACTGTTTGTCGGCAAACTTCCAGTAAGGCGTGCTGGCACTACCGATGTATTGCAGGTTGCCTTGCGAGAACCGCACTTGGTCGCCATTGCTATTCACGGTAAACTTGCCTTTGAGGGCGCCTGCTGGCCTTGCATAGGATATGGGATAATAGTAGTATTTGATCGTTGTCGTTTCCGTCAGTTTTACAAAGAAGGCACTCATTGGCGAAATAGGCCCAGCCGAAAGCGTCACCTTTTCACCCTCTTCGTTGTAGACCATGAGCTCCATCGGTATGTATTCGCCGTCATCGTCTTGCCTGTAGATATAAACGTCGCAGGTGAGGAAATTACCCAAGAGGTACCATCCGTTGAAGTTGTTGTTTGGATTCTCATAATAATGCACATTGGGGAGATTATAAGAGCCTGACATCTTTGTACTGCCCGTCAGCGATAGCTCCAGGTCATTGGGGCTGGCAAAAAGATAGCCATATGGCTGTACAAGCTCGTCGATGGGCGTATCGCGGTTGTTGCGCCACTCGGCATTCGGCTCGCTCTCGTCGAACATATACAAGTCGCAGCCTGGGGAGGTCATTGCTGTCGGTACAGGTATGTCCTCAATGAACGGGGAGGCCAGCAGGTAATAGTGGTCCTGGTTGTTCGCGTTGCCGTAGCCTACGATGTTTTTCTTCATGGTGACCACAAGGTCGCTTGTACGATGCCAAAGTTGGCCGCCGTCTTCAACGGTGATGCTGCCGCCGTCGAGGGTAACATCCCATGCGTATGCAGTATAACCTTCGGGGATGACAGCATCGGCTTGGATGATGACATCGCTGCCTTCTTCGGGCACTTCGCCGATATCCCAGTTGTCGCCGTCGTTCCAGTAGCCGTCGGTGAGGAAGATACTCGAAAAGACCGGTTCGAAGTTGAAGTTGTCGAGGTAAAGATAATACTCGTCGGAAGAAGTGAGTTTGACAGCGACATATTTGGTGCCTGTGGGGAAAATCTTTTCATAAAGCTGCCAAGTGTATTGGTCATTGGCAGTCACCTCCTCGCCCCAAACGAAGGCATTAGGCGATTTTGTGGTTGTGGAATAACCCACTTGGAAAGTCTCAGGCCAGTCGTTTGAAGCGTTCTTGTAGAAGAACGACACGTTCATGCCTGTGGTTCCATCAAACTTAGGTGAAATGAGGTATTGAGGCGGAGTGTAGTTCCAATGGAAACCAAAGCCATATTGTCCTTCGTAAGCGGAACTATTGGAGATGGTTGAACCGTCATCGCAATTCAGCATGGTCCAGCAGTCGAATTCATCAGGGTCTTCAAAGCCGTATGCGTATGGCAAACTCTTGGGATCACAAGCGGGAATGAAGCCGAATGTGGTCTTGGGGATAAAGTTCCGCTGGGTGGGTTGCACATTATCCAAACTAGTGGTATTTGAACCAGAAATGGATGCTCCATTCACCGTTTGACCATAAAAATTTATATTTTTGTAATCCACGTCAACGGTGTTCTCTATGCCCACTAAAAGATTACCGCCTTGGTAAGTGAAGGGCGTGCTGAAGTTGATGGTCATTTTACCACCGTTATCTGTGCTCTCGATGTCGAAAAAGCCGCTATAGACGATGGTGGCGGACGATTTGGGCTCGTAGGCACTAATCGAGGTGTAATCCACCTCCTTCAGGTAGACATCCGCAGGGCTTACCGTGGTGTAGGGTACATTGCCACTGTTGGTATAGAACGTCATACTGCTGATGGGTGTGCCCATCATCTCCGTCAATTCCCCGGCAGGGATGACGAACTGGCTCCTGGTGAAGTCGTCGAAATAGAAGATATAGGCGGGGACTGTGTTTTTGGTGGTCGTACCGTCATACACGGTGAGGGTTTCCATGCAGTGCATGTTGGTGAAGTCGCTCCAGCCCGAGGCCGATTGATAGTCTGCCAATGAGACGGATGGCACCGTCACCGGGATGTCCGTTGGCACATTAAGGAACACATTTGTACCCATGGTAGGCACTGACTCGGGATATACCATTATGGAAGTCAGGCTGGTGCAGTTCTTGAAAGCCTCATTACCTATTGAGGACACGGAACTGCCGATGGTCAGCGAGCCGGTGAATGAAGAGCAATAACTGAAAGCACTGTTACCTATCGTGGTCACGGAATTGGGAATGGTCAGCGAACCCACGAAATGGTTGCATGATCCAAAAGCATAGTTGCCTATGGTAACCAAGGTGTTCGGGAGGGTCAGCGTGCCTGTGAAGCCGCTACAGTTATAGAAAGCGTAATTGGCTATAGCGGTAACGGTGTAGGTGTTGTCGTTGTAAGTCACGGTGCTGGGGATGGAAAGCGAGCCCGAGGAGGTAGCGCCCTGCTTGAGCTTCACCGTCACGGTCGTCCCATCGGCATTGACGGTGTAATTGAGGATCCCCTCATTGAAGGATTGCGCAAACAGATTCGTCACTCCGGCAGTGCATAGGAGGAGGAAAAGGAAGTGTAAAACTTTGTTTTTCATAGTGATAAGGTTTTTAGTGAATAAAATGGTAAACTTTCATGTTCATGTTTTTTATGTCTTTTGAGGCTTCAAAGATATGAACAAATAATGGGAAAATCAAAAAAATGGAAAAATAATACACACTTTCATGCCTTTGTCCACATGGCTAGCGCGGGCTTGACACACCTGTTGAGGCCTGCAACTAAGGCGGGGGTGACATGCTTTCTAAAGTCTGCTTGAGCTTTTATAGAAGCTAGCCTTTCATGTCATTGACTCCATCGAAATGCTCTGCATTCGGCGAAGCCAATCTTCGATTTCCAGCAGAGGTATGTGTGTGCGGGTGTAATCTATGGAAAGCGACTTAAGATTCCCGTTCCGCACAAAACACAGTCAAATTATGCAATGCAGCAGCGATTTCCGAAGGAGGAAAGCCTTCCAAGGCTTTCAAAGCTTTATTATAATAGGTGGGCAACAAAGTCCGGGCGTGTTCCATGTTCTCGCCATCGATAAGGTCGTCGCGAAGCTGGAAGAGGATGCCGAAATTGAGGCCGAAGTCAGCGATTTGCTGGACTTGTTCGGGCGAAGCATTCACAGAAAGGGCGCCTGCAACACAGCAGGAGCGCATCAACAGGGCGGTCTTGCGGGTGATGATGTCCAAATATTGGGCTGTTGGGCTGTCACACTGTGGCAGCCGCGTTTGCGGATTTGCATCACTGCGGCTACCGTGATACGACAGCCCAACAGACCCCTGTATCAATTCCCCTTCGCTCATGGCAGCCGTGGTGTTGAGCATTTCTCGCAGGATAGCATGGTCGATGGGGTGGGAGAGGAGGAGCATCGCCTTGGCCAAGAGGTAGTCGCCTGCCAATACCGCTGAGAGGTTACCGAACTCCGCCTTCACTGAGGCCTTGCCCCTTCGTTGGTTTGCGTTGTCAACCACATCGTCATGAATTAATGTTGCGCTGTGGACCATCTCGACGAAAGTGGCGGCACGCAACGTCTGTTCATTGATTTCGCCCAAAAGTCTCGCGCTGAGTAGCACCAAAATGGGTCGTAGGCGTTTGCCTCTTGAGTCAAGCACATATTGCATGATGGAATTCATGGGCTCGGTTTCAGCCTTCATGGTTTGCTCGAAAAAAGCTTCAAACTGTGCCAACTCAGCGCGAATGGGCTCGATGATATGCTCCAATTTTTTCACGCGGCAAAAATAGGGAATAATTTTGCACGATATTTGCTAATTTTGCGTTTATTAATGCGAGACTACGTGACTGCGAGACAACGAACAAGATATGTTCCCGAAGTCTCGCGTCTCGAAGTCCCGCAGTTATAAACACTTCAACAATCAACACTTCAACATAATGAAACGCACTGGAATCATCATCGCGACCGTGGCCTTAGTGGCCATCGGATTGTTGGCATTCGCAACGCCAAACAAGACTCCCAATACTCCTGATAACCCCAAAACACCAAAAAACAATTACGAGACTATGTGGAAGAAAGTAAAGGAAAACCTTGAGAAAAACCTGCCGGAATCGGCTGAAAAAGAGCTTGTTGCCATCGAGGAACAAGCTTCGAAGGACAACAACCCAACCCAACTGCTGAAGACCTGGCTCTATCGGCAAAAGATTTACCAATTCACCGTGGAGGAAGATCCCGACCAGGCCTTCATCCAGTACATTGAGACCAAGGTCGGGCAGTTGGATGAGGTGCACAATGCCTTGCTGCACGAGGAAATCGCCCGCGCCTACGCCGAGTATTTGGACCAAAACGAATGGCGCATCAGCGAGAACCTGCCCATCGACGGCGACATTTCCAAGGTGGAGATGAAATATTGGGACAAGGAGAGTTTCAAAACGCGCATCAACCAGCATTATGCCGAGGCTTTGAAACCCGTCGAGGCATTGAAAAAGTCCAAGACCGAAGATTTCATGGTGTTGTACGAGAACAAAAACAACAACGAGGATTACATTAATTATGAAGCCTCTTTGTTTGAATTTATGTTCCACCGCGTGGCCAACTACTACCAAGGCGAGGCCAATGCCGATGACGTAGAAGGTGAGACCGATGCTTGGTGGCTACCTGCCAAGGATTTCGTGAAAGCCGACTTGGGCGATTTCGACGACCCGCTCATCAAATGCCTGAAAATCTATCAGGAACTGATTGCCTACAACCTTAAGGAAAAGAATGAGGATGTGCTGATTTACAACGACTTCAAGCGTTTTGGCTTCGTCAACTCCATCTTGCAGAAGGATGCCCAATATCAGGCCGCGATGGAAGACTTGAAAGCGCAGCACAAGGACAATCCGCTTTCCGCCGAAATCACTTCCCTGATTGCGGGCAATATGATGAGCCAGTACGAGAGTAACAGCGAAGACAGCACCTATTTCGACAACTACAAGAAAGCCAAGACGATGTGCGAGGAGGCTATAGCCAAATTCCCGAAGTCAAAAGGCGCGAAAAACTGTGGAAACCTCATCAAGCACATTGAGGAGCCGCAAATCGACATCACGCTGAAATCGGTACAGCTGCCCAACGAGGCTATCCCCGCCGTGCTGGAATACAAGAACACGACCGCACCTTATTATAGAATCGTGAAAGTCAGCGAGAAAGAGTTGAGCAAACTCGACAATATGCAAAAGGAGGATTTGCTCAAGGAATTGAACAAAAAAACGCCTGTTGCGGAGCAGGAACTCATTTTGGCCACCGAAACCGACTATCGCAGCCACAGCACCTTGATTGCCTTGCCCGCTTTGGAGGAAGGCATCTACTACCTGACTGCCACCACCAAACAAGGTGTCAAGAGCGAGGATAAAACGTTGGTACTCAATTTCCAAGTCTCCAACCTCGGTTACATTGTGGACCAAAAGGACGAAAAAATGACCGTGGTGACCGTTGACCGCAAAACGGGGAAAACTGTGGAAGGCGTCACCGTGGAACTCTACCGTCGCGAGTGGGACTACAAAGCCCGCGAACATAAGACCATCATCCTTGCCACGATGAAGTCCGACAAAAACGGTCGCGCCGTGTTTGATGGGAAAGTGGGCAGCAACAACTCTTTTGGCATCAACCTGCGCAAAGGAGATGACAACCTGCTTTCAGAAAGGCACTTCCGCCTCAATGAGCAGTACAGAAACAACAACGAGGTGTACGAAACGAAACTCTTCACCGACCGCGCCATTTATCGCCCCGGACAAACCGTCTATTTCCAAGGCATTACGACACGCCGTCAAGGTGAGGATTTGAGCCTTGTGAACAAATATTCGGAAAAGGTTTCTTTCCGCGATGCCAACTGGCAAGAGATTACTTCGGCCAATTTCACCACCGACGAATACGGCTCGTTCAGCGGCTCTTTTGTCATCCCCACCGACAGGCTGAATGGTGTGTTCCACCTCAACGCCAAGCAAGGTAGCGCCACCATCCGCGTGGAGGAATACAAACGCCCGACCTTCGAGGTGACTTTTGAACAGCCGAAAGAGCAATACAAACTGAACCAAGAAGTTACGGTGCGCGGCGACGTAAAAGCCTACGCCGGTTTCGGCTTGGACGATGTGGAATACACTTATCGAGTCGTTCGCAAGACCTCCTTCCCGTGGCGTTGCTGGTGGTGGTGGTACCCAGTCGTCGATGACGAGCAAATCACCCACGGTAAGGCCCGCACCGATGAAAACGGCAAGTTTGCCATAATCTTCAACCTGAAACCTTCCAAGACCATCGCACCCGAGAAACAGCCTATGTTCACCTACGAAATTGAGGTGACCGCCACGAGCAAGCAGGGCGAGACCCACGCCGACACTTACAGCATCCGCGCGGGCTACAACGAAATCGCCATCAGCTCTGACTTGCCTCGCACCATCGAGAAATCAGACCTCGGCAAGTACCAAATCACCGTGAGCAACCTCAGCTACCAGCCCGCCAAGAGCCGCATTTCGCGGAAAATTTACCGCTACGATGACAAAGCCAAGATTAATTATTTTGAAGCTATGCAACATTTGGAAGTCCTTGACCGACAATTGTATAGTGATGAACAATTGAACAAACTCTTCCCTGAATACAGTTTCTATGACAAGCGAACCAAGACCTTGGTGGATGAGGCCGAAATTATGGTGGACGACAAGGCCAAGTTCTTGGAAGGCAAGACTTTGGAACCCGGAGAATATGTGGTGGAACTGAAGAGTTTGGACGATCCTTTGGCCGTTACGACGGAGGAATTTACCGTTTACGAAAACGAGGCCAAAAAGATGCCTTACACCGCTATGGTTTGGAGTGATGAGGACAAATCAACCGCCCATCCTGGCGACGAAATTCATTTCAGCATCGGCAGTTCGGCCAAGGATGTGGACATTTGGGTGCAGTTGCTCCACGGCGACGAAATCCGCTTGGACAAGAAAATCACTGTCAGCAACGCGGTGCAGACCTTTACTTATAAGGTGACCGAAGGCGACCGTGGCGGCCTCAATTTCCGTTATGTCCTCGTGAAGGAAAACGCTTTCAGAACGATGGACAATCATATTTCCGTGCCTTTCGACAACTATGATTTGGACGTGAAATTGGCCACCGTGCGCGACAAGCTTAATCCTGGTGCCGAGGAGACCTGGGAAGTGACCGTCCGCGACTACAAGGACAAGCCTTTGGAAGCTGCCTTGCTTGCAGGAATGTATGACGCTTCATTGGATGAGTTTGCCAGGAATTATTGGTGGTTCAACATGTCGCCTACAGGCATTTATGCTAATGGTTTCGGCACCGACAGACATGGTTTTACCTCGTCCAACACGGGCTTGGATTACTTTACATTCATAGAACTCTTCAACTTCAGCCTGCCCTCGGATGCGCCTTTCTTCGATTTCGGATATGGCTTTGGCGCGCGCCGATATAGAAAAGGCGGACGTGTGCTTTATGATTATGTTGAGGAATCAGCACCTATGATGACTGGAGCGGTGTTGGAAAAGTCTTCTAATGCAGTGGATTACGAAATTCCCTTGGTGGCGCAGAACGCGGCGGATGAAGAAATGGTAGAAATAACGAAACAAGAAGGTTCTTATCCTTATGAATCAGGAGGTCAGAACGAAAAGCCCAAAGAACCTGTCGAGCCTACCCTCCGCGAGAACTTCAACGAGACGGCCTTCTTCTTCCCGCAGCTGCGCACCAACAATGATGGTAGCGCGACCTTCAGCTTCACTATGCCCGATGCCCTCACGCGTTGGCGTCTGATGCTGATGGCCTATACCAAGGACCGCAAGACGGGCAGCAAGGACTACACCTTCACTTCCTCGAAGCCTGTGATGATCATGGCTGATATGCCGCGTTATATGTACGACAACGATGAGCTTTGGTTTGTGGCCAACGTCATCAACACGGGCGACGAGCCTGTCACGCCCAAGGCGAAACTCGAAATCTTTGATGCGGGAACGATGCAACCCATTAATATGATTGTCTCCGACGCCACAATCCCGATGGAAACAATCCAACCCGGTCGCAGCAAGGAAGTGCGCTGGAAGGTAAAGGGACAGTATGATTTGAGCCTCTTGGCTTTCCGTTTCACGGCCTATGCGGGACAGTTCAGCGATGCCGAGCAGCACCTTCTGCCCGTGTTGAGCAGCGAAATCTTCATGACGCAAACTCTGCCCATCACCGTGAAGGCCGAAACCGAAAAAACCTTTGACTTCGAGGCCATCGCCAACCCCGACAGCCATGAGCGCGACTACAGCCTGACCTTGAACTTCAGCACCAACCCCGTGTGGTATGCTGTGCAGGCCCTGCCTTACCTGGCCAACATCAGCACCGACCGCGCCGAGACCGCCTTCTACGTGTTCTACGCCAATACGCTCTCGTCATACATCGCCGACCACATCCCGAACCTCTTGAATTACATCAAGAAATGGCAGATCGAAACGCCTGATGCTCTGCTCTCGCAACTCGAGAAAGACCAAGACCTGAAAGCCATCATGCTGCAAGAGACGCCATGGGTGCTTGAGGCTAAGAGCGAGACAGAGCAACGTAGCCGCATCGCCACCCTCTTCGAGGTGAACACCATCCGCAACCAACAGACCAACGCCCTGAAACTCATCGAGCAAAAACAGAAGTACAATGGCGGCTGGCCTTGGATGGACGGTATGCCGGAGAGCCCGTATATCAGCACCTATATCTTGAGCGGCTTCGGCAAATTGCAGAAGATGGGAGCTTGGAGTTCGTTGAGCAAAGCCGACCAAAACACCGCCCAAAGCATCTGCGACAAGGCCGTGCGTTATCTCGAATATGAGGTGGCCGAGACCTACCGCTATATGAAAGCCCACAGCAAAGGAAAAGACTGGCCTATTGGTTCCAGCACTTTGAACGAACTCTACGCTTTGAGTTTCTTCAAGGAGCAAAACTCCGACAAGGACTTTGCCACGGCCAAGAAATACTACCTCAGCAGCCTCGACAAGGAATGGACCTCGTTCAACTTCAACCAACGCTCGAAGGGTGCCTTGGTGCTCTACCGCAGCGGCAACGAAAAGACCGCCAAGTTGATGATTCAGTCGTTCAAGGAGTGCGCCCAGAAGAACGAGCAAATCGGAATGTACTGGCCGAAGAAATACTTCTCGTTTGAGTCGCACATCGCCACCCATGCCAACATCATGGCTGCCTTCGCCGAAATCGACCAGAACCAGGAGATGATTGACGAGTTGCGTGTGTGGCTGCTCACCCAAAAGCAGACCACGATGTGGGAAAATTCCGCTTCCACCGCTGATGCCATCTATGCCCTGCTCATGCGCGGCAGCGACTGGTTCGAGGAAGGTAAGGAAGTCACCCTGCGCTTCGGCAACACGCCTATCAGCACCGAGGGCGGCGTGGCCGGCACGGGCTTCATCCAGCGCCGCTGGAACGCCAACGAGGTGACCCAAGACATGCGCCAGCTCACCGTCAACAACCCGACTAACCACTTGGTCTGGGGCGGTTTGTTCCGCCAGTATTTCGTCCCGATCGATGAAGTCAAGAGCGACGAGTCGGGCTTCACCATCAAGCGCGAGCTGTTTGTGGAGACGGTGACGGACAAGGGTAAGAAACTCGTTCCTGTTGAGAAGCAAGCCTTAAAGGTCGGCGACAAACTGACCGTGAAGATCACCTTCACGAACCAGCAAGACATGAGTTTCGTCTTCGTCAAGGACCTTCGTGCTGCCGGTTTCGAGCCTTTGGAGCAAATCTCGCACTACGAGTACAACGATCGCATGAGCTACTACCAGAGCAACACCGACACCGACATGGAGTTCTTCATCGAGTTCCTGCCCAAGGGCACGCACCAGTTGGAGTATAGCATGTTCGTCACCAAGGAAGGCCACCTCAACAACGGCTACGCCTTGATCCAATGCCAGTATGCGCCGGAATTTAGTGCTTATTCGGATGGGATGCGGGTGAAGGTAGGTGAGTAAAGCCAGCCCCATGTCATTCCAGCAAAGGTATGTGCGGGAGAGGGAAATGCTTTGCATTCGACGTAGTCAATCTATGGGAGGCGGTACAAAGCAGAAAACCTTATTGACACGGCATCAGAAAGCATAGATTCCTGCCAACACACCGCCTTACGTAGGAATGACATGCTTTCTGCTGCCTGCTTCTGCCCTCGTAGGAATGACATACCTGTTGAGGCCCGCTTTTACTGAACAATAAGCTTCACCGTTTGCTCCCAGCCACCACTATGTTTGATTCTCAGCAAATAAAACCCTTTAGTGAGGTCATGAAACGAAAGCTCATATTGCTGCGAACCCTCGTCAAAAGCGGCTGCTTCACGTTGCATTAATTGCCCTTGCAGCGAATATAATTCAAATTGTACCTGTCCTTGTAAGGGATTGAAGAAAGCCACGACAGCCCTGTCGGATGCAGGGTTGGGAGCCACAGTGGCGTAGAGGCTCTGTATCTCGTGGTCTTCCACACCAAGATGCACATCCACCGCGATTTTCATCGTCACGGGGAGGTGGTCGGAACTATTGAAGAGGGCTTCTGCGACCTCGGCGGGCACAGCTGAGTTATATCCTTGGTTTACACTTTGGTTAAAATGGTTGCCGTCGTTGCCCACGGCATGATAAGAGCCCTGGACATAGCGCATATGATTGTAGCTAAAGGCAATCTCATCAGCCATCAGGATGAAGTCGAAGCGATCGTCGAGACCGCCACTGGAGAAACATTCGTCAGAATAACTCCTTGTAGACTGTGTGTGGAAAGGGGTAAACGATGCATTGTTGTTCCACTCTCCTACGCCGCCTACCAGTGCCAAAGGATCCATGAAACAGATGCTCGGATTGCTGTAGGTCTGGGTGAGCAAACGATAACCTGGTTCACTGGCTCCATACATATTGAAATCGCCCATAATCAGCACGTTGTCGGTGGGATAGCTTGCGTTGACATAATCCATGGCCTTTTGCATTAATGCGCGGCGGTCGCTTTCAAAGCCCATTCCAGCCTTTGGATGCGCCACGATGCACACGAGCTTGATGGTGTCGCCGGCAGCCAAGCTAGGGGTCTTCAGATAAAGCTCGTAGACATCGGTATCGCGAGGTTGGGTACGTAGGGCTACGTGTTTCTTCAGACCCATCTTGCGCGAGTCAAAGAAGATGTGGTTGATGATATTGCTGCCTGCACTATTAATAATGTTATCGGATTGCCAATAGTCGGCGCCATTAATATTCAAGTTGTGCCGCAAAAAATCATTCTGTAGCTGTTGCGTGGCACCAAACTCGCAGACGGTGAAGATGTCGGGCTTCACATAATTGACGATGGTGCGAATGCATTCGTCTTTGCGTTGCGTGTTATTGTTGGTCTCGAAGCAATCAGCATATCCGCTATTATAATTGCCGTAATACAACAGATTGTACTGCATCACCGTGAGCGTATCTTGGGCTTGAACGAACAAGGTCGTCCACAAAATTATAATAAGAAGGTGTATTTTTCGTTTCATTTTGTGAGAATTAATGATGCAAAATTAGAAAATTTGGCGCGATATTTGAATTAATCCTATTTTTGCAACGAAAAATACAATGAAAAAAAAGATTCAAATCGATGTCTTGGCCCTGATGACCATGGTTTTGCTTGCGATGACCTCATGTCGCAAACAGGAGAAATATGCCAACTCACCTTTGGTAGGACATTGGGGATGTGAACAATATGTCAGTTGTCGGACCGATAGTACAGGCTACGAAAAATGGGAGACTTTCCAATATGAGGTAGGCGAAGGTCATGGCTATGAGGTGTTTTTTTATGCCGACGGCACGGGTAGACTCTTGCTGAACGACAGTCCCGCCTTGATTAAGAAGTTTAATTGTGATTATGATTATGATTCTGTAAATCATATACTTACCATTTACAACACCTCTTGGATTGTTTCCGTTTTTTCGGATGCGACCAGTGCCAATATGGACATTGAGGAATTGACTGACAGCAGCATTACTGCTTCGTGGATCAACTATTTCTCAGAGCCTACGCCTTTCTTTGAAAGGTTTTTCTTGAAACGAATTGATTAACTATAAAATAAATCTAAAAATGAAGAGAATTAAATTATTGACATTGTGTGCTATTGCCACAGTTTTGTTCACCTCATGCGGGAAGAATGACTATAAGTCGTTTGTAGGCACTTGGGGTGTGGAAAAAATTCAGTATTACAACATTGACTATGCAGGCAACCCCATTGCTGCTTCCATGGAAACTTACGACATGGTTCCTGGTGACTCACAGAGTGGTATTGACTTGATTTTCAGGGAAGACAAGACGGGTGAGATGCGCGACAGAAGCCAAGACACCATTATAAAGAAAATCAGCGACAATCCAGCGGTTTACGATACCATCATTTGCCCTGACACTACTTTGGTTACCAAATTCACCTATTCGTATGATAAATCTGATGCCATTCTTTATATGAATATCGAACATCCTGTTAAAACCTATAAGATGAATATTGTCGATTTGAACAAGGATTCGTTCATTTATGAGAATGAATATGGTACAGACTATGTGGAAAAGGCCTATTTGAAGCGTCTTTCCAATACGACTTCGAAATCGGAAAGCAGAAAGAGCCAGCCTTCGCGTCCATACAGAGAAGACTCGTTCTTGAGTGGTAGATAATTATCCGAAAAACGGAAATGGTAAGGCTGTCATATCATGGCAGTCGCATAGTTGGATTCCAGTGCGGCTTGCATGGTATGACAGCTTTATATTTTCCTGACTTTGAAACTTAAGAATTATTGGTTTTGTAACGTATTGATTACCATTCTTTTTGGTCTAAGAGATGCTACAACAACCGTTAGTTTCAAAAAAACACGAACGGAAATAACGTGAGACAAGGGCAAAATGATGGCATTTCGATGGATTGGCTTTCGAACACATCAAGGCGATTTGAGACTCCTTTTCCAAAAAAATCATTAGGACAGTGCCGTATGTTACGAGAAATTTGTTGGAAAAACAGGAAAACCCTATTTTTGCGACGATTTTTAAACAAAAAAGTCATGACAAAAAGAGTAATTATCGGGATCCTGTTCGCCTTTTTCTTTGCTACGATACAGTTAAATGCTCAGGATTTGGTGCATTACAAGCAGATTGTCAAGGAATTGAGCTCTTCGAAATACCAAGGTCGAGGTTATGCCAAGGATGGGGCCAACAAGGCTGGAAAGTACCTTGAAAAAGAATTTGTCAAGGCTGGTGTTGATGAGGTGGTTTGCCAGCCTTTCACGTTGGATATCAACACCTTCTCTGGCAAGATGAAGATGTGGGCCGATGGAAAGAAACTTAAGCCTGGACATGATTTCTCCATGCGTGAATACTCACCTGGCATCTATGGTACATTCCCTGTGTATCACGTTGATACGCTGAACTTCGATGCTGAAAAGATGATGGCCGACTTAGCCAAGCCCGAGTATGTCAACTGTCTCGTTGCTTGTGAGTTCTGGTTCACTTATCGGCATGGTGATGTTTTTAAGCCGCTGCAAAAAAAGGAAGCCCCCAATGCTGGATTTCTCTATATTTGGCCGTCGCCCATCAAGTTCTTCAAGGCTTATGGTCATCGTGTGGTCGATAAACCCATTATCTGGGTAACGCCCGAAGCCATCGATGGCGTGAAAAACATCCGTGTGAAAGTGGACAACAAATTCCTGAAGGATTACGAGTGCTTTAACGTCATCGCCAAGGTGGAAGGTCGCCGACACGATAGCTGCTATGTCTTCACGGCGCATTACGACCATTTGGGCAACCTTGGCCGCAGAGTGTATTACGCTGGCGCCAACGACAACGCCTCGGGCACGGCCGCCATCGTCACTTTGGCCGCCTATTATGCCAAAAACAAACCCGAATACGACATGTATTTCATCGCCTTCTCGG
This sequence comes from uncultured Bacteroidales bacterium, assembly GCA_900317155.1. Classification (GTDB taxonomy): domain Bacteria; phylum Bacteroidota; class Bacteroidia; order Bacteroidales; family F082; genus Limimorpha. The sequence continues at coordinate 60,386 of ONFO01000022.1, read as the reverse complement.
GCGAAGACGCCAACCTGCGTGGCTCGGAATATTTCGCAAAGAATCCCATCGTGCCGTTGGAGCAGATCAAGTACCTCTTCAACATCGATATGATTGGCGACAATAACCCGGTGCAATATTGTGAGACCAGCGATGAAGGTTTGTGCGGATTCGCTTTGTTTGAGCAAATCAATAATGAGAAACACTACTTCAAAGCCTTAAATCGGGGCAAGTTGGCCGCCAATAGCGACCATTATTCTTTTGCGACGCGACATGTACCGTGCATTTTTTTGGAGAACCAAGAAGGCGATGCTTATAAATACTACCACACCATTTACGATACCTACGAAAACGCCATTTTCGACAGTTACGAACCAGTGTTTCGCCTGGTGCGCGATTTTGTTGAACAATACCATTGACGCATGAACTCCATAGCCCTTCGTTTACTCAACCAGCAGCTCATCTGCCCCCAATTTGACAAGCCCGAAGAGGTGGTCAAACACATGGGCGCGATGCAGGCGCAGGAATATCGCCTGATGCGTTGGGCGGTGGCGATGCGGACCAAGAAACCCTCTTCCAAAGCCTTTAAGAAGGCCTTCGACAGCGGTCAGATCATCCGTATGCACCTGATGCGCGGCACTTGGCAACTCGTGTCGGCCGAGGACTATTGGCCCTTGCTCGAACTCTGTTCGGCGAAGGCATTGGCGGTCATCAAGGGATGGATGAGTAGTAACAAGATTACCATTCCTGAAGAGGAAGTGAAACGCATTAGGGAGATTCTTGTCCAGACGGCTGCCGAAAAGGGCAGCGTCACCAAGGAAGACTTCGTTGAGGCCTTGGCGGAGAAAGACATCTACATGGACGACCATCGCCTGTCGTATCACATCCGCTATGCTGAACTGTCAGGCACGCTTTGCAGCGGCGACTTGTTGCCGATGAAGGCGACCTATGCCCTTGCCGCCGATAAGGTAGGCAACGCTTCCAAGCGTTGCAATACATCCTCTGCCGACCGCGACGAGGCTTTGGCGATGCTTGCGCGGAAATATTTCCAAAGCCGCCAGCCTGCCACCTTGGAGGATTTTGTGTGGTGGTCGGGGCTGAATATCAATGATTGCAGGCGGGGAATTGAGATTTTAGGAGATTACCTGTATGTTGAGACGCACGACCGTGCGTCTCTACCACGCAGGGAATATTATTTTACAGACGATTGCCGCACCCGTGGTTTCCGCAAAGGCAAATATCTCCTGATTCCGCCTTACGACGAATACCTCATCGGCTACAAGAGCCGCGACATCGTCCTCTCGCCAGACTATAGCCACAAGGCGCACAACAACAGCGGCATCTTCCAGCCTATCATTGCCCATGACGGCGTGATTTGCGGCAACTGGACGCCTTTCAAGGATGAATTACAAGCCACATTCTTCATGGGTGAGCACGAGACTGACATACAAGAAGAATGGAAACGATATAAGACATACCAACTAAAATGAAAAGTATATGAAAGAAAAACCTTCGTCCGGCACCAAACAGTTTCTGTTGACGCTTCTCGCGACAACCTTCTCCATCATACTCACCTTCGGCACCTCTGCCATCATCGACAGGCGCCATAAAGCAGCGGCCAAGAAGGAAATGGTCATGATGATCCTCTATGACTTTGACAAGACCATTGAACAGGTGCAAAAAGCCGAATCCGCAATTCATCGGGCAAAAGAAGCAGAATTAGAGGTTGCGCGTCACCCCGAGTATTTCGACAGCCTGCGTTTCAATATCATGCCAGCCGTTACGGTTGCCGCTGAGGAGTTTTCTGAAACGACAGAAAACATTTTTTCTTCTAATATCGAGACGTTCAACACCCTCGGCAATGTCAACTTTGTCCACGAGGTCTCTTCTTTTTACAGCCTGCGTCGTTCTTACCAACAACAAGTGTTGGATGAATTGAAAAAGGATGTACTCGAATCGGGATACGCTCAATACATAGAAAGCTTCCTTGACCTCGGTTTTCCAATGTATTATTATGTCAGTTACGCGTTTTTGAAGTCCTTACAGACAACACGCAACCGTTGTATGCAGATGATGAAAGTAAGCGAAGAGGAACTGAAAGAATTCAGCCAAATGCGTTCAGTGAATAATGAACACGACGAAGAAGGAACTTCTAGCCAACAGTTGTTTCAAGAGACGATAGAAGCTGATGAAATAATCCGTCAGGCCAAAGAGAAGCTTGAACAGGACAAACAGACAATCAAATAACACTAAAAAATGGAACTAAAATTTTGTCAGAGCTGCGGAATGCCGCTCACAGAGGAAATTCTCGGCACCAATGCCGACGGAAGCAAGAACGAAGACTACTGCATGTATTGCTACAAAGACGGCAAGTTTACGCAGGACTGCACCATGGACGAGATGATAGAGTTCTGCTCGCAGTTCGTGGATGTAGTCAACAAGAACATGCCCAAACCCATGACCAAGGACGAGTACAAGGGCATGATGCGGCAGTATTTCCCGACGCTCAAGCGTTGGAAACAATGATTTCATGGCTCAACGGACAGCAATAATCATCGGCGCAGGCATCTCGGGACTCACTACCGCTGTCTATCTGCAACGTTCAGGCATCCATACGCTTGTGTTGGAGAAGGCTGCTGGTCCAGGAGGAGTCTCAACCAGCTGGAAGCGCAAGGGCTACACCTTCGAGGGTGGCATCCACTGGCTCATCGGAGCCAAGAAGGAAATCCCTTTGCATCAGGTTTGGTTGGAAACCGGCGCATTGCAGGATAACAACCCCGTCTTTTTCAAAGATCCTATCTATACCTTGGTGGACGAAAAAGGTACCATGCCCCTGTTTCGCGACTTGCATGGGCTGGAAATCACTGGCTTGATGGATAAGTTTGCCTTGTGGCGTCTCCGTTTTCACTTGGCCTGTTTCAAGCATTTCCATCAGCCTATCGGAGATTTATGGAGCCTAAAAGTCCAAAACCCCAAGCCGTTTTCCGTTTGGGAATATGTCAAAATGTTGCCCGCCGTCCTCGTCACACCATTTTTGATGGCCCAGTCGGCGCGAGCCTATGCCAAATGGTTCAAAAATCCACGGATAAGGGCACTTTTGGCCGCCGTTGTGGAGCCTGAAATCAATGCGTTGTCGTTCATCTACACCCTTGGCACCTTCAATGTGGGCGATAGCGGCTATCCTAAAGGCGGCTCGCTACGCATGGCGCAAAACATAGCCGAAACGTTCAAAAGTTGTGGTGGAATAATTCGATACCAGACCCCTGCGGAGGAGATCTTCCTTGAAGGGAAACAGTGGTCGGTTCGTACCAAGGACGAGATGCTTACGGCAGATGTCGTAGTCATTTCGGCGGATGCCCGAAGTGCCATCGACACGCTTTTCAAAGAGCCATTACAAGACAGCTGGGCCAAAAAGATGCGGTCGGGGCTTCGGACGACTCAATGCATGTTTCTCGGTATCGGAGTCAAGGCCGATTTGTCTTCGTGGCCTCGCTCCATGCAGATTGTGCTGCCTCATCCTCTGCAAGCTGCTAGGCGCACCTACAAAACAATTGTCGTGAACAACTATGTCACAGAGGAAGGCTATGCTCCCGAAGGTTGCAGCGTCATCACTTGTCTGCTTCACGGCCCCACTTACGGTTATTGGAAAGCGGCCAAGGAAGACGGCAGCTATGCAGACAAGAAAAAAGAGGTGATGGCTGATTTCATTGCAGCCATCAGTGAGGTTATTCCCGTAATCAAGGATGCTGTGGCTGTGACCGACATGGCCACGCCGCTCACATACGAGCGTTATTGCGGCACCTTTGAGGGAAGCTACATGACGGACTGGCCGCCCTTCCGACGCTTGTACCACGCGCCTGTTCGTTACCGCGAAGGCTTATATTTTACGGGGCAACGGACGGCCTATTCCGGCGGACTTCCCCCGGCAGCCCAAAGCGGTCGCACCACTGCACAAACGGTTTGCAAGGACCTTGGTGTGGAGTTCGTCGGGGCATAATTCAGCATGGAAAAGATGAAGTTTAATCAAATTCCTCCAGCCATTTTTCCAGTATCTCGCAGTACTTGTCGGTCTGTTCGACGAAGCAGGTGTGGCGTGCGCCTTTGAAGACTTCCCAACGGCTGTTGGGGATGTTCTCGTAGAGCGAGGCAGCCACCACGGGGGTGCAGATGTCGCGGGTGCCACTGCATATCAGGCAAGGCTGTGTGATTTGGTGCAGACGGTCGGTGTATTCGAAGTCGGCCAGATCGCCTAGGGGTTGGTATTCGTTGGGTCCCCAGCCGTAAAGGTAGGCTTCGTTGCCGGCGCGTTTCGGGCGACGGATACACTCGGGCGAGTTTTCATCCACGCTGATGACATAACGCTCATAATAATGCTCGTTGGCGCGGAGATAGTCGGGGTCGTCCCATTTCCCGGTGGCTTCGGCATGGCGGATGGCCTCTTGGTCTTCTGCCGACATGTATTTGATGAGGCGGTGCTGCTCGCTGGCCCACAGCGAGCTGGAGGCATGGCCCGAAGAGAGGATGACCGACTTGATGCCCTTGGGCTGGCAGTCGATGATGTAGGCGATAGCCTGCATGGCGCCCCATGACTGGCCGAGGAGGTGGATCTGGTCGAGGTGCAGGTGCTCGCGCAGGGCGATGAGTTCGTTGATCCAGGTCTCTTGGGTCCACAGTTCGGGGTGGCCGTCGAGGTAGGAGTTGCCGCAGCCGATTTGGTCGTAGGAGATGACCTGACGGCCTGTGTCGGCGATGCGGTCCAGCACCTCGAAATAGTTGTGTGTGCTGCCCGGTCCGCCGTGCAGACAAAGCAATGCGGGCTTGCTTGAAGGTTCACCGACAATGCGGTAGTAGGTCTGGTAGCCGAGATAAGGCATATAGCCTTCTTGAATGGGGTGATTCATAGGGTTAGGTGTTTTTGTTTGGGGCAAAGATACAAAGTTTTCGGTTAAACAACATTTGATATTGTAATGAACATCAATTATCTGTTCTTTATTTTCTCGTGCAGATACAGTTATTGCACTTCTCGCAATTCTTTTTACCTTTGCACCATGTTTAGAATAGAGGATTTTCTAGTTGATGAGATTTATGGTGAACGGCTATTGATTAGCAAGCAAGCTGACCAAACAGAACTTGTTGAAAACATTCGTGTGGCAAGGGTGCTACTTGGCTGCTTTGCCGACATGAATATTCGTATTAATGAGCATTTGCTGGTTTTTGGCCATAAGAATCCAGAGTATACCATCAATGAGAAACTTGGTGATAGAAAAGGCATAGAAAGTGAAAACGGAATTAAATCTGCCTTTCGCAAAGCCAAAGAACAAGGTTGCCAGACTGTGGTGCTCGATTTTGATATGCACATGGCTGAAAGCATACTCAAAACCAAAAAGATAGCTTCGGGTCTTTATGGTAGGCATGAGGATTTTACGAGTGGTAACATCAACGAATGTTATGTAGTTCACAACAGCAAGGCTGTTGTCGTAAAGCCCGATTTATTTGCCGTTTCTGACAAGGATACAGTAAAAAACCAGATAGAGGATGAAATAGAAAAACTGAGGACATAACCTTTGGGGCTATGTCCTCATATGGGGGTCAGAAAGGTCCAGCTTGAATAATGCTGCGAAAGCAAATTGTTCGCGCCCTCTGACGACAATCTGACACTGCAAAAATACAAACATTTTCCCATTTCGCAAGTGCTTTGTTGAAAATTAATTGTTTTTTCGTATGAAGTTTATGGCTGAGAAGCCATATTACCCCATTCCACTCCCCAGCATCGCCTCAATCGGCACGGTGCTGTCCATCAAGCCGATGCGCGTGTCGGAGGCGTGGCGGTTTACGCCAGTGTATTCTAATGAGGCATCCTCGTAGCGGCGGAATTTCAGGATGGCGTCGTTCATTTGGGCGCGGTTGAAGACACCGACACTCAAAAGCAGGTTGAAGTCGTCGATGGTGAGGCCTGTGACGCGCTCAAATAATCTTGGTTCTAGTTTGCGGATGACATCTTCCAGACTTTCTTCACGATAATCGGTGAGGTACATGAAGATGGGGATTCTGGTGGCGAATTTCATCAGTTTTTCCTGCACCTCGCGCCGCTTGGAACGGTATTCTTTCTCCTCAGCAGTGAGTTCTTTCTTCTTCTTGGGGTCGTTATTGTCGCCCGCTTCTCGTTTCAACTTCTTGATTTTCTCGGCTCGGTTCACGATGTTTTCGATGATGTCGCTACCCAAGGCGCGGAAGCCTTCAATCTTCATGATGGTGGCCAATGCCTCGGGATTGTCAAGCACTCGTTGCAGGGTGGCGTTGTCCACATTGACTAATTGTGCGCTGTTCCAACGACGTGCAAGCAACGTTCCACTGGTGCCATTGTCAACGAAATCAAGTATCTCGGTGGCATCAACCCGTTTCATGGAACTGCCATCAAACTGAAGGATAGGCAGGAAGTTGATGAACTCATCTACTTTGTCAGTGATCCGACGGTTGCTGTCCACATCCAACTGGTTGGCGTAGGTCACCATTTCGCGCAGGGCACGGTTGGGTGCGAAGTCGAACACATAACAGGTGGGTTTGAGAATCGTATGCTTCGTGGGGTCGTCCTTGTCGGTGGCCGTCCATGGACTTTGCACACGGAAAGCCGTCTGAAAGTAGGTTTCGGGACTAGAGCAGTTACGCAACATCAGCAGTCCTCCCAACGGACGCAGCGTTACTCCTGTGGTCAGTTTGCCGCATGTCAGCGTGATGGTGCGTGTTTTCAAAGGGTTGTCGCCCATAGCCTCACGCACTGGTCCTAGGGCATCAATTCCGATGCCTGCCTTGGTGCCGCTACAGTTGATGATGGTGTAGTTCTGATAGAATCCGTTAGCCGGACGGTGAAGCAGTGCTTCCATGGCATCGCATGAGGCCACATTGGGCAGGAACCACATCGTGTGGGCGCAGAGGTCAAGCAGACGGGTGTCCTCGAATGGCAGAGCAGGTCGCACATGGAGGCTTTGCCACGGATGATGTCGAGCCATTTTTGGACGGCTTTTTCATGAACAAATTTCTTTCCTTCTGCGCGGAAAAACTCATTGAGGTCAAAGCCATCCATGTCCCATTGCTCAATCATGGCTCCAAGGTCTTGCGGCATCTGGTAGGTCATCATCACCATGGTGGGCATCTCCAGATAGGGACCGCCAACTGCTTCTTTCCGTGCCTGTTCGTCCTGATAAGTCCAGTTAAAGATTTGACTTTCCATAAACTCGCCAGTGGCCAATGCTCGGAACGGCGTACCGCTGAGGTAGAGGTAATGGTTGCCAGTGATGGGCACATCCTCGTCGTCCCAAGCGCGACCACTTTCCACATCGATGCCGCTTTCTGTCATCACCTCGTCCTCTTCTGTCTGTCGCTTTTTGGCATCGGCATCCCCAAGGTCGAGAAGGCTCTTGGCGTTGTCGTTCCAGGCCCCAAAATGATACTCATCCAACACAATCAAATCCCAATTGACACAATGCACCCACTCGTTTTTGGGCTTGATGTTACCGTAACGGTCTCTGCCGAGATAGTCTTGAAACGAACCAAACACCACCAATGGTTTGGGCGAGGACAATGAAGGAAACTCTTCATCCATGCGACTGCTGTAATACCGCCAGCCTTCGAAATCGCGGTGGCGCAAGAGGTCGTCGCGCCACGAGTCTTCCACGGCGGGTTTGAAGGTGAGCACCAACACACGTTTGGCACCCATCCGTTTGGCGAGTTGATAGGTGGCGAAGGTCTTGCCGAAACGCATCTTGGCATTCCAAAGGTAATGGCTGGGACGGTTAGGTTCCTCTATGTCCATCTTGGCGAAGTAGTCGGCGGTTTGTTTTACTGCCTGTGCTTGTTCGTCGCGCATCTTGTAGTCAAGGTCACGATCCGTCTTCACCTGTGTGTCGCGGTGACGCACGGCCATATAGGCTGCTTGTGCTTCGCGTAGCGAGCAACGGCACCACTCACCGATGAGTTCCTTGCCCATGCGGCGCAAGCATTCGTGCAGGTCGTGGTCGCTGAAACTCTCGCCGCTGCCGTCGGCATAAAAAGCATTGTCGTGCCACAAAAGGTGGTAGGTCTTGTGTGGCTCGGTGATGGGGTGTTGTTCATCAATGCGTTTCCGCACATCGGCGCGGGTGGTTTGTCCTATCTTAATCCATCCTGGAAAGGATGTGTCGTCGTACATGTAAATCTGCGGTATCGTCCGCCGCTCGTTAGGAAGTATCTGGTCTATCGTCTGCATAATATGTCAGTTTGTTCGTTTACGTTTTTATAAGCGAGCGTCCTTATGCAGAAATAGTTAGGAGAAAAGAATCTTCATACCTTTGTACTGTAAAATGTATCTACCATTGCATGTAACTTGCTGGTAAACTGGTTGATCGTCATGCTTCTGCGCTGTGCTTCTTTGATAGAATACACTCTTGGAACAATTGAATCGATAACTTTTTGTTTCTCAGATATTTCTTGTGAATACTTATATTCCATAATTGTTGATTTTTTGCAGACACACATCTTTCTTAAACCATGCCAGTTTTCTCCTAAAATTTCAAAGAACGTTCTGTTTATGTTTTATAATAATCATTCCATTGGGCGAATCATACTCTCAATAAAGGCAATTTCGTCCTTGTCCAAGCCGTATTTCTTGTATAGCATCTCGTCTGTCCAGGGGTGGGAGAAGTTTTGTAAAGGAACAAATTCGAATGCATCTGGAGGTGTACTTTGTGTAGAGGTTTTTGTTGCTACTAATAGACGGACAAACTTGGTATTCAAATATGAACAAAGATTAGTTGCTTCACCAATAGACATATCAGCTTGTGGAGGAATAGCAACCATGTATGTATTAGAACTACAAGAGTTAGGTTCTGATATTTTTGGTTTACCAATAATTGTATTTCCAAATCCAGGATTTCCCGATCTTGGAATAAGTACCTTATATGAAGAGATTCTATGGGCATTCCTTGGTATAGTTTTGGGCGAAATCCAACATTGCCCGCCATGAACATACACTTTTGTAGAGAATATGTCATTTCTAACCTTTCTAATTGGATAGAACGCTTTACCATCAGCTGACTGTATTTTCCCTTCAGTTTCAGAGACCCACTCTACTTTTGTATGGAAGCCAAAGTATCTACCAGCATTTAACCATGTTGATAAAGATTCTTCTTGTTTAGCAAGAACTTTGTGAAATATAGTCACTTGTTCTTCGCTTCTAATGAAGATTTCTGCTCCATTTTCAAGCAGCGGTCTTTCAGAATGATAAACATTATCTTGGTTATGGGTGTATACACTACAGATCCCTTTATAGTCCTTTTCCCAAAGGAAATAACAAACTCCTCCTTTAATCTCAACGCCAGAAAAACAATCTGTCGAATTAAGATAGTCATGGAGAACACGAATCTTTGAATCTTCCAACATTTTCTTTCGAAAATCATCTAATCCACGTCCACCATTAAGCCACCTAGCAGGAACTATAAAAATCATATACTTTGGCTTTAGCTCTATTGTTTGTTCAATAAACTTATGATAAACAGGGAGCGCACTCGCACCATTTCCTCCATCTCCCATCTGATACGGCGGATTTCCTATAATTACATCGAATTGCATGTTTTTGAAGATTTCGTTTATATCTTTGTGAATGAATGGATAAGCGTAGGTCTCGATAGTTTCTATGCGGTCGTATTGGGCTCGGTTGGCCCCACAATGTTTACACTTGCCGTTCTCCCAAGTGTGTTGGCAACGCATATAGCGCAAGTTGCCTTGCGCATCGTCGAAACAGGTGGCCACACTATACTCACCATTGGCCTGCTTGGTGCAATAGAGCGTGCGGCGGCTCATCTCGGCGGTGAGGTCGGTGCAGGCAATGCCGAAGACTTGCTTGGTCATAATATGGTCGATGCGCTGTTGCAAGTCGGGAATCTGCTCTTCCAGCCCAGTCAGCAGTCGTTTGGCAATCTCGCGCAGGAAGACACCGCTCTTGCTGCAAGGGTCAAGAAAGCGCGTCTTGCTGGAACGGAACAACTCCTGTGGCAGCAGGTCGAGCATTCGGTTAGCCAACTCGGGCGAGGTGAAGACCTCATCGCTGCTCAGATTGGCCAAGCAATTGAGGATGTCGGGGCTATAGTTGTTCTTCATATCGGTAAAGTTGAGTGTAATGCAATGGGGGATAGGTACGCACAGGCTCGTCAAAACTTTGCACTTCGCCTTGCTCGTCGAAGAGGCTGTACTGGTGGTTTTTTGTGACAAGGAAATCAAACTGGAAGTCGCGCCGCGAGAACTGCATGCTGCCCGCGATGGGTGTCCACTCGCAGAAAGTGATGGGCTTGTCCTCGGCAGTACGATAGGTCAGCGCATCGCCGCAGACGATATTCTTTTGCAGCATGTATCTGAGGCTTTTTTCGTAACCGTTTGTACAGCCCTTTTTGCCAATTTGGTCAATCACTTCGGCAAACAACCGCTCACGACAAGCCTCGGCGTTGTCGGGCAGGATGTCAATGCCATAGCAGGAGCCTACGGCGATCAGGCTCTTGAACTCCCACTCGGTTGGGGTTTTGATGTCATTCAAAAGAGAGAGTTTGCGGCGCAGAATCTCGATAAGGAAATTCCCGTCACCGCAGGCAGGCTCAAGAAAGCGGCTGTCGAGCCGAAACGACTCGTCGCGCACCAAGTCAAGCATGGCGTTCACCTCGCGCGGATTGGTGAACACCTCGCCATGGTCAGCCACCCTTTGGCGGCTTTTGATTTGTGTTGTGTTTTCGTTGCTTGGCATAAAAAATCGTGGAACTTTTCTTACGCCTACTTAGGTGTTCCACGACCTGCCAAGCAAGTAAGTAAAGCCCACGATTACTCGTAGGCGTTTACCGCTATACTATTGCTTGGCTTGTTTGTGGAACTTCAAGTAGGCAAGTTAGAGCGAAAACGCTTTTATAATATGTTAGTTATGTTCTATTTTGTTTGTTCGATATGTTGGGTGTTTTTGTTGGTTTATGGGTGCAAAGATATGCAAATCTCACGAGATGACAGAATATTTTTCTCAATCTAAAGAAAAAGCGTATCTTTGCAAAAAAAGAAATATATGAATAAGTTATCTTAGGATGACAACTTGTAAACCAATGAAATTATGGATAAAAACTATACACTTGAAAAACATCTTAAAACGCTGGCATCAGAAGACCATGATTATGATATTTTAGCTTCAATTTGGGAATTAAATCGTTCGAATTTAAAAGAAGGATTGGCTACAATAAAAAGTAATTATCCTCATTTTAGTGACCATGGTATAACCCATTCAAATAAAATAATTGATAAGATACAATGCTTCCTTGGAGAACAACGTATAAAAGAACTTGGAGCAACAGATACTTTTTTGTTGTTAATGGCGGGACTGACACATGATGTTGGTATGATTTTGACATATAGAATGATTGAAAAAGTATGGAATAGCGAGGAAATAAGAGAAATTGTTGAACGTTTATCACAAAATGAAGATAAGGTAATTTCTGATGCTGCAAAACTAATTCTAAAAAGAGGAGAATCATTTACAAAAGAGGATGAAAACAGTTTAGTTTGGGCGTTGGATGTAAAAAATGCTGTGACAATAATAACATCTGAGATTTGTAGAGGAAATCACGCATTAATGGGAAGTTCTCATTTGTCAGGGCAAGATGAATTCTCAAAATTAGCTTCGGGCTTCCATGCAGAAAAACTACCACGACGATATATGGATATGTTAGCAGCCGTAGCTTATTTGCATGGTGCATCATCGACTGAAGTAATGGAAAAATTATACCAAAGGGCCGATGGATGGAAGGGGGATTATATTCATCCTCGTTTTATAGCATGTATGATCCGATTAGGTGATCTATTGGATTTTGATAGTGATAGATTTGATGAATACTCACTTGCATTGCTCAAGGAAATTCCAGACACTTCAGCGATGCATAAAGAGAAACATTCTTCAGTGCGACACATGTTGGTATCTCCCACCTCAATAGAAGCAGAATTGAACTGTAAGTCAGATGCTGTATATAGAGTGGCTAGGAAATGGTTTGATTGGCTGGAAGACGAAGTGTCCTTTCAAAGTAGAGAATGGTCAAATATAGCACCTGAAGATTTAAGTGGATTGCCGCCAATGATTAGTAAGGGAAATATAAAGATTCTATTTAATGGTTTGAAAGTGAAGCCGGAGTTGATGAATCTTAAATTCACGATGTCACAACAGAAGATTTTTAATATTCTTAGAGGGGGCGGCATCTATAGAGACCCTGGCTTTGTTTTTATCAGAGAAATGGTGCAAAATGCGTTTGATGCAAGTAATATTCAGTTGTGCAATGATATCCGTATGGGAACACATTCTTATGCGTTAAATGGGAAAAAACTATCAGATTTGCAGTTCCCAGATGACATTCCAACTGAAGTATATAATCAATATCCAATAGATTTAACTGTCCGATGGAAAAACGATCATAAAGATACAATAGTTGTTATTTGTGAAGATAAAGGAACAGGTATTTCAGAAGAGTCATTATTGCACATGACTCAGAAAGTTGGAGAAAGCAACAGAAATAGAATCGATAAAGATATACCATATTGGTTAAAGCCGACGGGAACTTTTGGGGTCGGTTTGCAATCTATTTTCTTTGTTGCTGATTCTTTTATTGTGGAAACAAAATGTATCGGAGAAGAGTCGAAACGAATACTTTTTAGATCAGCGGAACATGGTCAATATAGTACAATTTTGGAGTATGGAACGGATATTAGTCGTGGTACACGTGTGACTGTAGAGATCAATCGAAGTCTTTTTAAAACATTATATGATGACCAGTGTCGTTGGGAGATTAGGAGTCAAATTGATAGTATTTTGAATGATAATGACGACAAATATATTTCTATGATTGATGCCTATGTTTCGTCTACATTTAATACTAATGGAACAAACAAATTATCTTACCATTCGGTAAACCCAGGTGCAGCAATAGAAACGTTATCATTGCGATTTCCTAAGTTTGATTCTTGTCAAGAGAAATATAAAATGAGCAGTGAGGTTGACAAAAACATTCTAAGATTTCATTTTATTGAAAGTGAGGTTGGGTCAAGGGTTTCTATTTCTTTTAACGAAACCACAAATGTCCCCAGATATTCCTATGGTGTTCAGTTTCTTGTAAGAGGTGTTGCTGTGAAAAATGCAGAACATTTGATTTCTGATTTAGATTTATCCACACTTTCTTGGGATTTATATAGTGAAGCGAGTGATAAAATTGTTGATATTTCAAGGGATAATATAACTCTACAAGGTTTTTTCACTATAAAAGGGTTGCTGTTTGATAAAGTATTACCGATGATTTTTGCTCCCATTCAAAATGAATTTGAGAAAAGAATTCATAATAATACTAGTAATGAGAATGCATTATTAGATTTGCAATATTTGCATTATATTCTAACCTGTATAAGATTAGGCTACTGTTATAATGAAACAACATATTTGCTCAACCTCAAATTGCCAAAATCATATGCACAAGAGGGACGAAAACAAGTGATTCTTCAAAAGTTATTAAATGCAGATACGATTGCTGTTTTATATAATTCTGAAGGAGAAGAGAAAATTACAGAAAAGATTTTGCAAAACACCAATGATTGCATTATAATAACAAATTATTATTTGAAGGAGATATTTGCGCGTGATAAGGTATTAGAAAAACTCGTATTCATGGAAGATGGTCAACGCCTTTATTTCTTTGCAAAAAAGGGAAAAGACGCTGCATCTGTAGTTGATTGTGCTAATTTATGGAAATATCACATGATGTACATGGAAAATGAATACTATGATGAATTCAGAGAATCTTATTTAGCCATTAAAGATTATGTTGATTTGGCCGTGATTGATAAAGGAGAAGGTAAAGAACAAATAGGTAGATTGAGAATAATATCGCCATTTACAAGATTGTTTGATTTTTCCTTGTACACATCGGATATAATAGGCTCAACTATTGATGATGTTCGAAAATATGTATCAGAACATACGGAAAGCCTGATACCTCTAGCATTAATAGAGTATACTAAAAAGAATAATGTTAATAAAAATATTTCGAAAGAGCGCATAGTAAAATGTTATCAGACATTCATATCAAACTATCTATTCGTAAAAAACGGAGGCACTTTGACGGAACAAAACAACTCAAGTAACAATGATGATGCTTGTTAATGCGTTTTTAGGCTAAAACCACAAGAGTAGATTAGACCTTATATTGCTTTTATACCATGTGAGAGTGAAACTTATATATGTGAGGGAAAGATGCAATTCACATTATCCCATCTCCCTCCCAATAAACCTCACAAACCCTTCAATATTTCCCTCCACACTGGCCTGTTCTAATGCCGCCATATACTCCTGTCGGCGTGCCACGGGAACCACTACCCAGGGGTAACCAGCCGTCACCAATTGGCTGTTCATCACGAAACGCGCCGTGCGTCCGTTGCCGTCCATGTAGGGATGGATATAAACGAAGAAGAAATGCCCTAAAATGGCACGCACCAACGCGTTCTCCTCTTCCATCATCAAATCCGACAAGGCACTCATCGCATCCAACACAGCGTCAGGATTCAATGGCGTGTGCATGGAATTCCGGATATATACCTGATGCCTGCGGTATCCTATCAAATCCGATGCCTTCACTATGCCTGCCCTGACGCATGGCTCAAACAACTGAAAGTGCCAGTCCTGATGCCCTTTCACATACAACTGCGCAGGTGCCTTGCCCGAAAAACATTCCTTTACGCCTTGCTTCAGCAATTCGTATGCTTGATAATATCCACGGGCGGCCAAAGCATTCCTGCGTTCCTTGTCCTCCTCGTTTTTCTCAGGATCCCAGTTGCCACTCCGAACACGCTCTAGCAGACCTTCCGTAATCTTATAGCCTTCTATCGACAAGGAGTTATAGCTGTCCTTAACATACGTTGCATCCATCATCGCCAGCACCGATGCCGCATCTTGCTGTACTGGCTGGATTTTTATCGTGTTTATTACCACCTTCCGCATCTGCATCCACATCAAGCGGATACGCGATGCGTATGGCGATTCCACAAATGTCGCTATCCGCATATTCTCCTCAAACGGATTCTCCTCCGTCACGGTATGCCCCACTTGGCGCATCATACGCAATAACTCATCAGCCATCTCCTCGCGTCCGATGGAGCGCAACGCACCTGCCACGCGACCCGCCCGGGTGGTATGTCCTCCGTCGATGGCCGCCAAGACGATGGGCGAGACATCGCGCAAGCTGGCCAGACAAGTCCTTGCCTCCAACGCATCACGGCGATAATAATCCGGTCCCACCATCAACAAGGCATATTCCATGGGATACAATCGCACGCCATAACGCGGCTCCCGTATCACCTCTGGCGGAAGGCTTGCCTTGATGTCCACAAGCGAAGTTCCGAAAGGCAGTTGCAGGATGTTGTTTGTTCCGTTCTCGCAGCGCACAATCAATTGTTTGGGAATCACCGTCTTCCCGCTGTGGAAATAGAGTGACAGCTCCGGCGACAGGCACCAAGCCCCATTGAATCTCTTGTCTAAATAAGCCGTAATGAAGTGCCAGTACGACACATACCACACCGTTGAATCACCCTCGCTCCCTGGCGATGACGGGATATACCATCCCTTCATGACCATCTGAAGGTATCCGCTGTTCACCAACCGTTCTGTATGTGTCCGTCCTAGTGTGTCCGCTCCTTGAATCACCAGATTGTCCCCGTGGGCGTCCTGATATGCCTTCAACACCGCCAATGACTCCGCCAATTTCTCTTGTATTGTTGCCATATTAGTATATTTTGCACCGCTGTTATTAGTTTATTTTGCTTTACTAACATTAGTATATTTTGTCTTACTAACATTAGTTTTTGACGCTGCAAAGATACAAATCTTTTTCTATTTCAATAAACTACATACCTCAAAAAGTGAAAAAACACTCCACTTTTTGCTGCAGAATTTCAATAATTGTGGCTTTTTTTATTAGTTTATTTTGTCTTGCGACTATTAGTTTTTGCCGTTGCAAGAATACGCAAGCGTTGATTACTTCACCACAAATTTCACCGTCTCACAGATGCCTTCTCCCTTAACCTGCAAGAAATAAAGCCCCTTTTCCAATCCGGCCACGGAAATGGTTCCAGTTGAGTAACCTGTAGTCACTTCCTGGCCTAACATATTGAAAATGGAAAACTCTACCTTTTTGCAAGGAAGGTTTTTAATAAAGAGGACATCGGAAACGGGGTTGGGATAAACTTCAAGCGGTTGTTGTTTGGCGTTTTCGTGAACGGCCAAAGGTCCATCTTTAGGAATAATATTCAAGATGATACCTTCCACCTTGGTCATGCCGTAATAGAAATTCGGGTCGGGGATGTCGTACCAGTTGTCTAGAGTGCCGCCATAGCCGAAGTTGATATGGAACTTGCCATCCGACTCGCGATAGCCATCGACCACTACATTGTGTCCTACTGTTCCAGCAGGATTTTCAACAGCTAGATGGGCGGGATAACCAGCTTGCAGATTGGAAATCAAGGTGGCGTACATTTCGTCACTGGGCTCGCGATACAGCACGCAGTCCGTAAAGCCAAAGCGTTGGTAGGCCTCAAATGCTTGGTCCACATAGAAGGTGCCCGAACCCTCCGAAGTATAGACCTGCGTGCAGGCCGTGCCGCAAGCAAAGACCAAGGCGGCGGCCAACTCGTCAGGCAGTTCCTCACCGCGTTGGAAAGTGGCGTCGATGGAATCCAACATTTCGTTCAGCATCGGGAAGGACGGAAATTTCAAGCTTGCCCAATCGTCGTCGATGACATAATTGCGACCCGCATAGTAATGGTTGTAGTCGTCATCGTCGGTAAAGCGGGTGCATTCTGTTGTTCGCAAATAGTTGATAATCTGCCCCATGGCAACGGCAGGACAGCCAGCAACGCTGTAGGCATTGCCATTCACTGGGTCTCTGGGGCAAAGCTGGTTGTATGGATAATCCTGTGTCCAATGCGAATGAAGCAATCCATCCGCGCGAAGCGTTGTAGTAGCCGCAACAGGTTTTTCAACGGTTTTCAGAAGAGGAGCTTGCGCCCAGCTGTTCAAAGCGCAAAGAGCAATTAGTAATAAGGAAAGAACTTTTGACATATTATGTGTTTTTTCAATTTCTATTGGTTCATTGGCTGTAAGCTATCAGCCGTCAGCTTTCAGCTTGGTAGCACTATAGCTGATTGCTGATGGCTGAAGGCTGACAGCCAAACAGCTATTTTCTCGTATCTACAAACTCATTTTGCTCAAAATTTGATTTACACCGCAAAACTACAACATTTTCATTATCAATGGTGATTTGATTAATAATGTCCACGTAATTGTCCACATTGGGTTTTCGCTTCGTGACGGATAATACCCTAATTTTGCATTCGCTTTGATTGGAAAAAACATATTTCTAATGAAACAAGAAATCAACCCACAAGACACGAATCGGGCTCAGGCATTTGAGCTATGGATGAAGTCGCCCATGCCGATGGTGACACTCACCAAGACCTTCGACGTGACGCGGCTTTATAAGGTGAGTAGACGAAAAGGGTTGAAATTCAATGCGATTTTGTGTTGGTGCATCGGCAAGGCAGCAAGCCAGATGGAAGAATTCTACTTGCTTCCCGAGCATGGGAAATTGTTCAAGTACGACCGTTTAGCCGTCAATATCATCGTAAACAACAAGGTTGGTGGTATCAATTCGTGCGACATTCCTTATACTGATGATTTTGAGCAGTTTAGTACTGAATACTTGACTTCGACTCAATCGGTGAGTTTGTCTTGTAAAAGCACTTTCGAGGCTGATTCTATGGTCATCGGGACTTCGGCAATGACTATTACCGAGTTGGATGGCATCATCAACCAATATACAGACCAGTTTTGCAATCCTATGGTAATGTGGGGCAAATATCGCAAAGGTTGGCTCAAGGTCACCTTACCCATATCCTTCCAGTTCCATCATGTGCAGATGGATGGTGGACATGGAGCAAGATTTTTGGATGAATTACAAAAAACCATAAAGGTCTTTGAGTATGACAATAATATTGTACTCGCCCGCTGAATGATCAACCATATAGTGAATAAGTAGATGAACAACTTTAGTTTACATATTGGACGCGAGACTAAGGGACTATGACTTGTGACTATGACTATGACCACTTCAACCAAGGGCAGAAGCCTCAACATTCCTGTGAAAGTGGTCATGGTCAATGGTCATAGTTTTATAAGTCCCGTTGTCCCGTGTCCCTAAGATTCTTACAGGTTTAAAATCACATCGTTATGGAATTATCAAATTGGTTTAAGGGATTCGAGAAAGGCGTTGCACAGCTTTCACCAGAACAACGGTCAGTTTTCTTCGCGGAATGCGGAAAGAACTGTGTGAAAGGTGGTACGCTTTCGGTTTACCAAAAACTCTATGAGGACGCTAAAGGTGACATGGATGTTTTCTTTGAGATGGCCAATGATTTGCCAGGAGTGAAAGGTGAGGTTGTCGAAAAAGGTCGTGTCTATCGGCTGGTTTTTTTGGAATGCACTTGTGAATTGTGCAAAAAAGGATATGTCACAACACCTTTGCTCTGTGAATGTTCGCGCCAAAGCGTGATGTATTCGATGCAAAGTTTGTGGAAAGGCAAAAATTTCACCGTAACGCTTTGTCACTCCATCTTGGGTGGGGGAGCGGATTGCAAAATGAGAATAGAAGTTGAAAAATAAACTCAAAAAGATGAAAACACTGAAATTAATAACTCTTACCGCTGCATTGCTGATGACGGTTTCAGCATTGGCTCAAAACCAAAACCTGGTTGGCCACATCACCGATGAAAACGGCGAACCTATGCCCTTCGTGAATGTGATGCTGCTTTCGCTTCCCGACTCGACCTTTGTGCAAGGAACGGTAACCGATGAGCAAGGCTCATTCCTCTTGCCGACCGACAAAAAAGACGGCCTGCTGAAAGTGTCGTGCGTGGGCTACCAAACCCAATATGCAAAGCCCACAAACGGCTTGACCATCCAGATGACGATGGATGCACAAATGCTGGGCGAGGTGGTTGTGAAGAGCCAGTTGCCCCAAACGCGGCTGACAGGTAACTCGATGATTACCACCATCCAAGGTTCGGTGCTTGAGGATTCGGGGACGGCACAAGAAATGCTAACCAAAGTGCCTGGAATGACCGGCAGTGAGGATGGTTTGGAGGTCTTGGGCAAAGGCTCACCGATTATCTATATCAACGGGCGGCTGATGCGCGATGACAGCGAACTGCGCCGCCTGCGCAGCGATGACATCCGCGATGTGGAAGTCATCAACAACCCAGGAGCGCAATATGATGCTACGGTGCGGGCTGTGGTCCGCATCCGCACTAAGAAACAACAAGGCGATGGCCTCAGCCTTGACCTGAACCTGACCGACGACCAAGATTTGCAGTACGGTTGCAACACACCCCGCGGAAAACTTGGCTTGAACTACCGCAAAAACGGTGTCGATGTGTTTGGCTCGGTGTATTACAGGCATACGGATTACCGCCAATACAGCAGCTTGGAGGAAATCGCCAACACCACTAAGGTGTTCCGTCAGGCAGGGCCCTACACCATGACCTGGAAAAACGACCAACTCGTTTATACCACTGGCGCCAACTGGCAAGTTTCCGACAATCATTCCTTGGGCATCCGCGCCGACCTGACGCATTATCTCGGCGGCGAGAATAAGGTCATCTATGATGAGAATGTCTTTGAAAACGATGTCTTCCTCGACCATCTCTACAGCGTGCAGACCAGCAAGGAAACCAAGCCGCTCGGAATCCTCACCAATGCCTATTACAATGGCACATCGGGCAAACTCGGCATCGACTTCAACTTCGACTTCCTGAACACGGCGACCAACACCGACCGTGAAAATGTGGAGCAAAGCCTGATAGAAGATGACTTTGTCAGAAGCAGGTCGGGAGCGGAGAGCAGGCTCTATGCTTCCAAGTTGGTGCTTTCCTATCCCGTTTGGAAAGGCAGTATCGAGGCAGGCACGGAGATGACCTTCGCCAAACGTCACAACACCTATTGGATTGACAAACAAACCATTGCCAACACCGATGCCGACATCACGGAAAACAATATCGCTGCCTTTGCGCAATATGCCTGCGATTTCGGGAAATGGGGACAAGCCAGTATTGGAATGCGTTACGAACACACGCTTTTGGACTATAGAGATGTGACCAACAACGATTTCCTCTATCGTCCGCAGGACGAGTTCTTCCCGACGGCCTCCTATTCCGTTGCTTTGGGCAAGGTGGAGATGGGCCTGTCGTATGGCATCAAGACCAACCGCCCGAGTTTTTTCGCGATGAACGACGCCGTCACCTACATCAGTCGCTATTCGATGCAGGCGGGCAACTCGCAACTGCTCAACGAGCGAATTCAGGACCTCACGCTGAATGTGGGCTACAAATGGCTCGCGTTCACGGCTTCCTACGGACATTGCAAGAACCCCATCACGCAGTGGGCTTACCTCACCGATGGCGATGCCGCCCTCATCAAACATATCAACCTCGACAAACCTGTGAATACGATTGGCGCCTACATTTCGGCAACACCAAGAGCGGGCATTTGGTCGCTCAACGCCACCGCAGGCATGGAGAAACAAGACCTTTGGCTCGACCTCGAAGACATTCACGTTCCAGAAGGTACACGCAGGGCCTATTTCGACAAACCAGTCTTTACCTTCAATGCCTTCAACACCTTCAGTTTCAAGCACGATTGGAAAGTTGACATCAATTTCATGTTTCGCTCGCGCGGCCATCAGTTGAATTTCTACAACGATTACAACTACATGAACCTTGGCGTTGTCGTGCAGAAGAGCTTCTTGAAGGACAAGTCGCTCACCATCCGTGCCGCGGTACTCGACATCCTGCGACATTGTGGAATGAACGAATACAGCGACATGGGTTACTACCAAATTCAGCAAAACAATGTTTTCTCAACGCATAAGTTCCAAGTGTCGGTGTATTATCGTCTAAACTCGACCCGTAGCAAATACAAAGGAACTGGTGCTGGTAAGGATGCGCAGGAAAGAATGAAATCATAGGTGGGAGGAGGGTTCATCACATTCCCAACTTGGCTTTGAGCCTTTGTCTGGCTTTCGTGACCGAGGCGGGCGAGATGCCCAAAAGAAGGGCCTGTTCTGTCACGGAAAACTGAAGTCGAGAAAGCATGATCAGGCGGATATCGCCACGGGTGAGGTTGGGATGCTTCTCCCGAAGCGATTCAGGCGTGAGGGAGAAACCGTTTCGGAACACACGTTCCATTTCAACCCATTCATTGTCCTGGATATAACGTGGCGCAGCGTGAAGCTCTTGCAGCAGGTGGTTCTGGCCCGCAAGGGAATGTATCAGGAGATAGGATTCAACGTCGCCTTCGGGTCCCTTGCCTTCATGAGGCATAAACGATTCGCGCTCATCATTGCCGGCGCGAATGACCATCAGGAATGCCCTAACATTTTTGCCGAAGATTTCGGAAACTTGCGGGATGCTGAGCGCCGCACCGCCTTCCACGCAAGTATGCGCCAGCCCGATTCCGACAAGCATCAGTTGGTAATACAGCATTTCTGCGTCTTTTCCCTGCAAACCGAAAGACTGGCCAATGGCGGCAATCGACTCCTGCTTGAAACCCACTTGGGTGTCGATGTAATCCTCGAAAGAGGCTGCCGAAGCCCTGTCGTCCATCACCAATTTGAAGAGTTGAGGCTCGTCTATCGCAAACCAAACGAAAGCCAACCCCATGCCCTTGAAAGGAGGGTTCAAGGAAAAACCTGCGCCGACACGCTCCTTGAACAAACGGCGGGCTTCAGTGCGGACGGCCTCCATAACACCTTCCATGGAGCCAAATTTCGAGAAAACGGCATTGACGCCACAACCTAACACCGAGGAAAGGTTTCGGGCAGTAAGTGCGGAAGTGCCGCCTTTTCTCACGATGTCAATAGCAGCAGCGAGTATTTTTTCTTTCGATATGCTTGTCGGTCGTGCCATAATAAAACAAGCGTTCCGTTATTATCCGCTGCAAAAGTAGGGAAATCATACGCAATTTCAACGCGTTTTAGGAACAAAATGTCGCAAAGTCCATAGAATTGTCCATATATGGTTTTCATTTTGGAACGGAGAATACTGTATTTTTGCAGACGTTTAGATATAAACTATTTAGCCATGGAACAAAAGTTTTGTCAAAGCTGCGGTATGCCGCTCACTAACGAAATCCTCGGCACCAATGCCGATGGAAGCAAAAATGAGGATTATTGCATCTATTGCTACAAGGATGGCAAGTTCCTGCAAGACTGCACGATGGATGAGATGATAGAGCATTGTGCCCAGTTTGTGGACGAGGTAAACAAAGGACTGCCACAGCCCATCACGAGGGAAGAATACATCGGCCAGATGAAGATGTACTTCCCGCATTTGAAACGCTGGCGCAAGTCTCTGACAGTAACGGGAAACGAAAAAATACCTGAAAACCCTGCTTTGGCGGGTGTTAAAGACCTTATTTCACAAATGGCAGATACACTGCCAATTACTATGATTTCATCTGTAGATGAGGAGGGCTTCCCTTGCACCAAGGCCATGCTGTCACCTCGGGTCCGCGAAGGCATCAAGGTGTTCTATTTCACCACCAACACCTTCTCGCTGCGTGTGGCCCACTACAAGGCCAACCCCAAGGCCAGCATCTATTTCTGCGATGCCGAGGGTTTCAAGGGCATGATGCTGCGAGGCACGATGGAGGTGCTGACAGATGCCAAGAGCAAAGAGATGATTTGGCGCGATGGCGACACGGAATACTACCCAGGTGGTGTGACCGACCCAAACTATTGCGTGCTGAAGTTCACCGCCACAGATGGCCGTTTCTACAGCGACTTCTATCCGAGGAGCTTTGTGTTAGAGTAAGGTTTGTTGATGAAATCCATGCCAAATGCTATATCGGCACTTCGATATTTAGGGGCCGTTTGCCTTCTATTTTTCGGCGTCGAGAGTTGTGCTTTCTGGGTCATTTATTTTGTCTGTGGCCTCAGCGATATGGCAGATGGCTATCTCGCACGAAAACTCGGATGCGAAAGCAAAACAGGTGCAATGCTGGATAGTTTAGCAGATTTGGCCTTCGTGATATGTTGCTGCTTTAAGTTGATACCTGCTCTGGCATTGCCAAAATGGCTGTGGATCTGGGGCGGAGTGATTGTCGCCACCAAAATCATCAATCAAATCTCTGCGTTAGTGATGTACAAGAAATGCATCTTTCCTCACACCATTGCAAATAAAGTAACGGGGATCCTGCTTTTTGTTGGAGCTCCTTTGACGGTATTTCTGGAATCGATTGTTCCGATGGTCATTATAGCCGTTGTTGCGACATTTTCCGCCATTCAAGAAGGACATGTCATTAGGAAAAAAAAGAAAAAATTAGAATAAACGTCACCTTTTGCCATCCAGACTTGTTATAAGGGCGAACTGGTTCAAGAAAACAGAAGTCTAACATTTCACTCTTAAATCAAAATGAAAACTATCATCATCAAAACGACATTTATACTATTGGCCTTGTTTCTGGTGCTTGATGCGGCTGAAGCCCAAATGAACCTAAATGAGATTGCCGATGCCGAACCATTTCACAAGGTTGCGCAAATTAAAGGCACGGAAAATCTCCTTAGAGATTATTTCTCGGGAATATCTAACGAAAACGATACGCTTTATGTCGTTCTCTGCCCGTTGATGTTCTGTCCGCGCTGTGAGGCAGAAATTGGCGTCGTTCAAGAATTGCTTTATATGCGTAAACCGGACAACCCTATGGTTATGATAGCATCTTCTCCCAATGAACAGGCAGCAAGAAAATATGTGGCAAAGAAATTCTATTTTGAAGACGTGATTTACGACACAGATTTGTCTTTCAAGTCGTTTCTTGCTTTCAGGACAGAAGAGCCGCGCATACCTTTCATCATGAAAATAGACAGGAAATCGGGGCGTTTGCTTACCGGCGGCGATTATATCGTCATCAACGATGAATTTGCAGATGCCTTAATTCGACATACAGAGCCAATGCCCTATTACGGCGAGTTATGGGAAGGAACCATCTCATTCCAGCCTGCCGCTTCAGATTGTGAAGACGGTCATTATAAGAAAGCCGAACTATTCAGCAGGATGATGGTGCCTTCCGATAGCAACACCATCGTGTCAAACATCACTTTCCCTAAGATAAGCAAAGGCTATCTTTCATTTACCGACGAGCTGGACAATAGCATTTATTTGTATTCGTTATCCGAAAACGCTGACAATCTTTCGTTTGTGGGAAGATTTGTTCCGAATGAGAGTGAAGAATTGGCGTTTGTCTCTATCGAGCATGAAAAGTATTTCCAATTGCGAGCCAATAACATGGTACTTGCCATGTGTCTTACTGGTTCCATGATTAACCCGGATACGCTGGTGTTTTCCGTCTCTGTGCCCAATCTTAAATACAAAGAAGGAAACAACATGGCCTATAGCAACGCCCCTGCCGTTATTTTCCAAAACATTCACAACGAAAAGATGAGAGAATTTATTCCAATGGAATTGTTCGGAAGTATTGACAGCATCACATACATAGGGCATGAAAGCTTTTATTATTCAGAGAAACTTGACTTGTTGTTTTTTGCCTCGTTCAAAGGCTATCCGTATTTTGAATTGACCAATGAGCATCAAAATCCTTTTGAAGAATGCTTTTATAAGGAAACACCATTATACACTGTTTATGATACCGATAAAAAGCCTGTCGGACGCATTGGGCAGTTGGGACAAATCCACATGGACTTGCATTTGGGCTATGCCTACTGCAACCCAAAAATAACAAGCCATGGAAGCACAATAGCGGTAACAGATGGCACATCAGGGATCCTATCAATATACGATAATAACGATTGGGGAAAACCGCTGTCAACTTTAGAAGTGTTCAATGTTTCTGCCGATGATTTTACGATTGACAGCACTCTATACGGTACAGAAGAATACGCTTATCAGTTTCAGGACAATTTCCAGGACTTGATTGTTGACATCTTAATAGATGAAACAAGCATTTATACATTGTCAATTGAAAGCGGCTGCTGCTTCAAAAAGACATTCGACAGGGATGGAAACCTTAAAAACACGATTCTTGTTCCGAACATGATAGAGTCACATCAGTTGGAAATCACAGGATTGTGTCTTGTGAAGAATAAAGTCCTTGCCGTTGGGTTTTATTATGACAAAGAAAAGCATAATATGGTTTTGCTGGATTGATAAGGTGACATAAACAACCAATCTGCGGGGACGCAGATTGCGACAATGAAATAAACACAGAAAACAGAAGTCTAACACTTAAAACAAAAGAAAATGAATAGCTTTATTATTTGGGATGAACTCATCAGTATGTTACCCATCATTTTATGCGGATGCGTACTCCCCATTATCTTCATTTGGATGGAAACACGTCGTAAAATGAACGAGACCAATGCTCGCACGCAAATCGTCACGGCGGCCTTGGAGAAAAATCCCGACATGGATGTCGAGGAACTGCTCAAAAAAATGTCCCCTAAGAAAAAGCTCTTGAAGGAGAAGCTACTTTCGAAACTGCTTTGGGGCTGCATCACCACCATATCGGGCATCGGCTTGATTGGATTTGGCATCTTCCTTATTAATACAATAAGCAAAGATACGCAGAAGATTCACATGGCAGACGATGTTCAGACCGCCATTGCTTTCGGCGTGATTCTTCTGGCCATAGGTGCCGCCTTCATTATCAACTATGGCGTAGGTAGAAAGATGCTCGCCAAGGAGATTGAAGCCGAAGAAAGCAAAACAACCACACAGGCCTAACCCGTGACCCGCGAAGGATTCATAGAACTTGTGGAACAAGAGCAGGAGGCACTTCGAGGCTTCTTGCTCTACCTCTGCTGCGGCAACAAGGACGAAGCCGACGACCTTGCGCAAGACGCATTGGTCAAGGCTTACCTTTCGTCGGCTGGCTATCAGGAGAAGGGACGGTTCCGCTCGTGGCTGTTCAAGATTGCCCACAACACCTTCCTCAGCCACAAGGCCAGTTGCCGCACAACAGAAAGCCTCGACGAGGCACGTGCACTCGTCAGCAACACTTCCACCGATGCTTCCTTTGCGCACCAAGACCTTTATCTTGCCCTGCGCACCCTGCCGCCCAAGGAACGCTCGGCTATCACGCTATTCTATTTCAACGGATACAATATCAAGGAGATAGCGGCCATCACCGACACCTCTGAAGATGCCGTCAAAAAACAACTCTCGCGCGGACGCGACAAACTAAAGGAGAAACTGAAGCCATGAACAAAGACAAAGAACTTGAGGAACTCTTCCTCGCCCAGCAACCGCATTTCGATGACAACGATGCCTTTATGGCATCGCTCAACAAGCGTTTGGATGCCGTGGAGTATGTCAAACAGCATCAAGAGGCCACGATTCGCCGCTACAAATGGGCTATGGTGGCAGCCTTTGTCGTGGGCATCATCAGTGGTGCCATCACCATCGCTTTCGTGCTTTCCATGCCTGCCGAGATTCCGCTTTTCACATTCAATGTACAGTCAGTCATGCTGTTGTGGTTGAGTGAACACTCCAGAATCATCGTCACCACCGCACTTTCCCTGTTTATGGGTTTCGGCGTTTTCAGCATCTTCGGCAATGTGATGGACATTGTGAATATGCGCAGGCAACTTGTAAATAATTAGTTTATTTCACAAATAAATGGAAATCAAGGTGTCGTATCAAGGTACACCATGATGTTTGCTTGTCCATTTGTAGATTTATAAGGTTCTACAAATAGTCACAATAATTATTCTTTCACGATTTTTACTGTGTAGCCCTCGGCTTTGATGGCATAAAGGCCAGGAGTCAGGTTGCTCACATCAAGCTGGCCTTCGTAACGCTCCTGCATCACCCTACGCCCCGTCATGTCGAAAACGCTGACAGTTGTTCCATCCACGATATCCAAATATAGGACGTTTGTCGCTGGATTTGGCCAAACGGCAATGTTTTCCAATGTTAGTTCAGCAATGCCAGTAGGATCGGTTACCTGATAATCAATGGTATATACCCGATAATTATTACCGGAAAACCCTCCAGAATCAAAAACGGAATGGTCACCGTCAAAATAGACCACAGGATCCTCACCAAAAACAAAGCCTTCCTTTGGGGAAAGTAAAACAAGCAAATAGTAATTTACATATTCAAGATCGAAATAATCGTCTGGCTCAAGCACATGATCATCATAACTAACATAGCGATGCCATGAAACATCAACTATGGTATAGGGTTCTGTTGGACTCACCTCTATGTCGTAATCGGGATGCTCGCCCCAAACAGGAGCCGTGAAGCCTTCCACGTAAATCTCGTTGATAATCTCAGGCTCAGGAGGCGTCGGTTGAGGCACCATAAACAAGCCTGTGAGCTGGGTGCCGAGGCCAATCTCGCCGAGTGAAGTCGCCGCACCTGTTTCTGTATTCACTTGGTAAAATCCTTGGTCGCTCGTGGTGGCAAACTGTGCCCAATAAAGTTCCCCTGTGTCGAGGTCGAAGGCCATGCTTTGCGTGTACCACACCTCTTTGCCTGTAGGTCCGACCAAGGTAGTGGCCGCGTTGTTGAGGTCTATTTCGTATAGGTTACCACCCTCGTATGCCACGCCGTATGCTTGTCCTTGGGCATTGATGGCCAACGTCCACATTCTTACGTCAAAAACCCCAACGACTTCAACGTCTGAAGGGGTGGCAAGATTAGAGCGTTTCAGGTAGCAATTGTACTGGCTGTCTTGACATAAATAGTACATCATGCCATCCACAGGGTTGTAGGCCATGTCGATGTACAAGTTATAGGGTTCCAATGCTGGGACAACCGTCTCGTATGCGCCTATGGTTTGTGTCTCTGGGTCAAAAGGTGCTTTGCACAGACTTCTTGTCTGGGTGACGAACCACACATAACCATCCAAATAGGTGGCGGCCCAGAGCTCGGGGAGCGTTTCGGAAACCGCTTGTACCTCATTAGGATTCTGTGCGGTAAAGGTGATGAATTTGTTCTGCCAGGTTTCACCGTTGAAACAAGTACGGGCATAGCCGTACCACTGGGTGTTTTGCGCATGGGCAATACCAAGAATGGCCATTAACATAACGGTCATCCATAAACATAAAGCTCTTTTCATATCGCTAAATTTGCTTTGATTTCTTGCGGCAAAAGTAAGAAAAATGTTTATCTTTGCAACTCAATAAACTCATCATTTCAATGAAACACAATCTTATTATTGTATTATGCATCGCCCTCATCGGCTGTGCCAGTCCTCAACAACAAGAACAAATCGATACAACCATGGATAAAGAAAACAACGAACTGACAGCCTTCGACGTGCAGCAGGAGTTTCAGAAAAACGGCTTCAGCTGGTTCACCGAGAACCTCATTGTATGCTCGGGCGACACGACCGAGAACAACGCCATGACCATCGGCTGGGGCGGCATAGGCAATTACCTTGGCCACGACCGTCCTGCCGTGACTGTTTATGTGGCTCCTGGACGCTACACCTGGGAATTTATGGAGAAGCACCCACGCTTCACCATCATGCAGTTCGACGACCCGAAAGTGTGGCAATACATGGGTAGCAACAGCGGTCGCGATGGCGACAAGGCTGCCGCACTCGGCTTGCATGTAGCTTACACCGAACACGGCACACCCTATTATGAAGAAGCCAATCTGGTCATCGAGTGCGAAACCATGACTGTTTGGCATCAAACGGAACAAGACTTCCGCAACGACACACCGAAGAAGTGGTACGATGGCTTTGATGCAGGCATTCATACAGTCTATGTGGGCGAAGTGATTGGGGCTTGGAAGAGATAATATGAAGTCAATTCGCGTAAAACAAAATACAAAAAAGTAATTCAATATGGTAAAGCACATTATATTATGGACATTGAATCCAGAGCTGACGGAGGAAGAAATGCAAACTGTAAAAGCGGGGATCAAGGAAGGTCTTGAAGGCCTTGTTGGCAAGGTGCCTGGATTGATTGATGTAAAAGTCCAAATTAACGGACGACTGAGCTCATCCACTGCCGACTTGATGCTCGACTGCACACTGGAGAACGAAGAAGCATTGAAAGGCTATGCGCAGCATCCCGAGCATTTGGCGGTAGCCAACACGAAGGTACGGCCATTTACTGTTCAACGGTCATGCCTGGATTATGCGTTTTAACACTTCAGGATTGGAATACATGTCATGCGAAAAACCCTAATCCTTTTACTGAGCATCCTTGTCATGTTCTCCTGCAGCGACCCGAACGCAAAGTATGTCAAGAAAGCCGTCCGCATCATGGACAAACACGGCATTTATGCCCAAGGACCTGAATGGGAGAAAGCCAAACAAGAAGCGCTCTCGGCAAAGCCAACAAATCTTGATGAGGCACAAGAAATTGTCGTCCAAGCAGGCAAGGTGGCTGGAGGTAAGCATACCTACCTGATGACTACCGATGAAGTGACAGAAAACGACACCTCCTCATGGGAAATGCCGACGGTTGAGTTGCTGGAAAACAACATCGCTTTCATCAAGTTACCAGCGTTCTCTGGAAATGCGGAAGAGGGCATCAAATATGCCAACACGGTGCTTAACGGCCTTCCCGATGCCTTGCAAGGTGCCATTATTGACCTTCGTGGCAACCGAGGAGGCAACATGTATCCAATGATTGCCGCTGTTCATCGCCTCCTTCCCGATGATGTCGTCTTGAAATTCTCTTCGCGTAAAAGACCGATGAGTATCAACACTTTCTTCGTCTTGCAAACGGTTGGACTGGAAGAACAAGCTCCTATCAATTGCCCTGTTGCCCTGCTGACCGACGATTGGACAGGCAGTTCGGGCGAGGCAGTCCTTATTTGCTTCAGAGGGTTGCCCAATACGCGCACTTTTGGCTCGCCTACAGCAGGTTATTGCTCTTGCAATCAGCCTTTTGCACTTCCTGGTGGCTCACAACTTGTGCTCACCATTGGCGAAGACATTGCCCGCACGGGAGAAGCTTTTTGTGACGACCCCATTGCCCCCGACATGTTGACGGAAACACCTTTCGAGGATGCGTTGGAGTGGCTTAAGAATCAAGAAATAAGATAATTGTAATGAAAAGGCCCTCCCAAATCATAAAGAAATACACCAACGTCAGTTTGGTGCTGCGTATTTTCATCGGATTGGTCATCGGTGCGCTATTGGGATTGCTTGTGCCTTCCTGGACTGGCATTGGCATCCTAGGCAGGATGTTTGTCAGTGCCTTGAAAGGCATCGCTCCCGTATTGGTGGCGGTGTTGGTGACTTCTTCCATCGCTAAGGCCGGTAAAGGTCACGGGCATCGCTTCGCTGCCTTGATAGGGGTTTATATGTTAAGCACTTTCATCGCGGCCATCTGTGCGGTGGTGGGCAGTTTCATGTTCCCCGTTACTTTGCAGCTGGGCGAAGTGCCCGAGATGGAAGGAGGCGTGGGCTCGTTATCCGAGGTGTTCACCAACCTGCTGACGGGAATGCTCACCAATCCTATCATGGCCATCGCCAATGCCAACTACATCGCCATCTTGTTTTGGTCCATTATCATCGGCATTGCCCTCAAAAAACTGGCAAATAAGTCTACCATCGCAGTGGTTCACGATTTTGCCACAGTGATTTCCAAAGTGGTGAAGTGGATCATTGAGTTCGCCCCATTCGGTATTCTAGGACTGGTCTTTACAACGGTGTCGGAAAACGGCCTTGAAGTCTTCACCACCTATGGTCACCTGCTGCTACTCTTAGTAGGTTGTATGTTATTCAACGCTTTGATTTTCAATCCGCTCATTTCCTTTGTGATGTTGCGGAAGAATCCTTATCCGCTCTTGTTCACTTGCTTGAAGGAGAGCGGACTGAACGCATTCTTCACGCGCTCGTCGGCGGCCAATATCCCCATCAACATGGCTTTGTGCAAGAAACTCAACCTTGACGAAGACTTCTATTCCGTGAGCATCCCTTTGGGTGCCACCATAAACATGGATGGTGCCGCTGTGACCATTACCGTCTTTGCTCTCGCCGTGGCGCACACCATGGGTGTGGAGGTCAGTTTTGCTTCTGCGGTCTTTCTGGGGCTCATCGCCACCCTCGGCGCTTGCGGTGCCTCGGGTGTGGCTGGCGGCTCATTGCTGCTCATCCCCATGGCCTGCTCTTTCTTCGGCATCGGCAATGATGTGGCCATGCAAGCAGTCGCCATCGGTTTCATCATCGGTGTGGTGCAAGACTCAGTCGAGACCGCCCTCAACAGCAGTGGCGATGTGTTCTTCACAGCTACGGCAGAATATTACGATAGGAAGAAAAGACAAAACAAATGATAACAATGGAAACCGAAAGAATCTTACTCCGCCCTTGGTGCGACGATGACGCAATGGCGCTTTTCAAATACGCCTCCGACCCCGATGTGGGTCCTCGCGCCGGCTGGCCACCACATAAGAGTGTGGAAGAGAGCCTGGAGATTATCCACACTGTGTTTCATAACGACACCAATTGGGCTATTGAACTCAAGGCGACAGGTGAGGCCATCGGTGCAATAGGCTATTTGCCTGCGCCCGAAAGTGAGCTCCCGGCACGCGAAGGTGAGCCATTGGTGGGCTATTGGGTGGGCAAACCCTATTGGAACCAAGGCATCTGCACAGAAGCTCTTGGAGTAATGCTCGAACATATTCGCAAGACGACCGACATCAAATCGCTGATTAGCAGCCATTACTTTGATAATCCCGCTTCAGGAAAAGTGATGGAGAAATGCGGGTTCAAGCCTACTGGTGAGACCTGCATCGACGAGAAGCTGACGGGGACCACAAAACCAACAAGAGTGATGAGGTTAGAAATTGAACGATGAAGACTAATTGCATTAAAATCAGCATTATACTTATTGTTTTGCTTTGCTGTGGACCGTTGAGGGCGCAGCAAAGCAAACGGGTGTTTTTCGTGGGTAACAGTTACACGTCGGTCAATGACTTGCCTCGGATGGTGGCCGACATAGCCCAAAGCATGGACGATGAGTTGGTCTATGCAAGCAATACACCCGGTTCCTGTACCTTTGAATTGCATTGTTCCAACGCTACAATGGACAAGAT
The DNA here is from genome assembly GCA_900317155.1 of uncultured Bacteroidales bacterium. Lineage (GTDB taxonomy): Bacteria > Bacteroidota > Bacteroidia > Bacteroidales > F082 > Limimorpha. Next base: position 28,250 of record ONFO01000022.1, on the reverse strand, counting down.
TTGTCAGGGCGGATGGGATTTCGTGGTGCTGCAGGAACAGAGCCAGTTGCCGGCTTTCCCTATTGAAATGGTGGAGGAGATGGTCTATCCTTTTGCGGAACGGTTGGTCGATTCCATATACGCATTCAATCCCGAAGGCGAGGCCATGTTTTACATGACCTGGGGTCGCAAGAACGGCGATACGGAATACGGCTCGATGTATCCCATGATGAGCACCTACGAGGGCATGGACAGCTTGCTCTATGCGCGTTACATGTACATGGCCGAGGCCAACGATGCGTCGGTGTGTCCTGTTGGATGCGTGTGGCATTACCTCCGTGACAACCACAGTGAGATAGAGCTGTATATGCCTGACGGAAGCCATCCTTCAATGGCGGGGAGTTATGCCGCTGCTTGCGCTTTCTATACTATGATGTTTGGTCGCGACCCCGACAGCATCACATACGAAGCAGGTTTGAGTCCAAAGACAGCCCATCTTATCCGTACGGCCGTTCACGATGTGGTTTACGACTCATTGTGGAAATGGCAGCGTCCAGAACCGAGTGCGTTGCCTATCGATGGACAAGATCTTGAGATTTATGTTAGCCCGAATCCGACCCATGGTGAAGTAACGCTTCATTTGCCTGAAGGGATAAAAGCCGACATCTTTCTTTTCAGTGTCGATAATAGAATCCTTTTGCGCAAAACAACACAAGGTGCCACTCGTCTTTCGTTAGATGGGATGCCTACTGGTGTCTATCTTCTCAAATTGGTTACGCATCAAGGAATTGTAGTCAAAAGAATAGTCAAGCAATAGGAAAAAGTGTATCTTTGCCAAAATTAATCCAATTACACTCATCACTATGAAAACAAGAAACCTACTTAAAATCAGTGTATTATCTACTCTTCTGCTGTTTTGCGGTCAACTCTTCTCACAGATTCAGACTTTTGAATGGCAAGGCACGCAACGGCAATATCTCATTAAGATACCAGAAAACCATTCTGAAACAATGCCTATCCTGTATTTCTTGCATGGTTTGGGTGACAACATCACTCGGTTGGACAATGAGTTCCATTTCCAACAGGTGGCCGATGAGTTTCAGTGGGCAGTTGTGCTCCCTCAAGCCTTGTCGCAGTCGGGTGCAACCATGTGGAATGCTGGACTGATGGCAAGTAGCATTGATGACTCGGGCTTCCTGATGGCGCTGCTTGATTCGTTGGCCGAACAATATCCCATCAATCTTGACAGCGTTTTCTTCACGGGCTTCTCGATGGGCGGTTTCATGACGCACCGCATGGCCATCGAGCATGGCGACCGCATCACCGCCTGTGCACCTGTCAGCGGACTGATCACGCATTCCATGGCCAACCAAACGGCAGTGGCTCCTGTGCGAATGCTGCACATTCATGGCACTACGGATCCTGTGGTGGGTTACGACGGCAATTCGCAATACTTTGGTGGTAACTTGGGTCTCAGCGTCGACGCCATCCTTGATTATTGGAAAAACGCCAACCATTGCGTTGCCGAACCCGTCATCGACACCTTCCCCGATCTCAAAAACGATGGGTTGCGTTTTGTGCGTTATACTTATGAGGGTGATGCCGAACTGCAACACATCAAGGTGATTGGCGGCAACCACACTTGGTATATGAGTGAAAACCAATACGACATCGGCTATCTTACAGAGATTCATAAATTCTTCAACATCAACAACGGAAACGACGGTGTTGCCGAACTTGGGCAAAACACACTACAACTTTGGCCCAACCCGACTTCGGGGCAAGTCACCATTGAAGTGGCGACAAATACAGCCGTTGAGGTTTTCGACATTCAGGGTCGCAAAGTTGCACAGTATCCATTGAAATCTGGCAACAATCACATTGACTTGGAAGACCTTCCTGAAGGCTTATATTTCATCAAAGGCGAAAACGGTAAAGTACAGAAACTTTTACTTATGAAATAAAATGTAAAACCGATGCTGACCCCGAAATTCGACACTTGTTTCTTTGAGCGCTACGCCATGGTCTCGTTGGCCACACTGTTGGGCGATCATTATGCCCATTTAGTCAACCGTGACCGACCTGACCTGCAGGATGAAACACAAAGTATTGGCATCGAGGTGACCCGGGCCATCCGCGAGAACAAAAACGTGGCCAATGCCTTGGTCAACGAGATGGCGGGCGAGGATATCAAGGAAGTGAATGCGGAGGATTTGCGCCACATCAACCAAAGCGGTTATGCCTATGGCTTGGGCGATGGCACCCTCGTTGGTCGCAACGAGTACGAATTCTGGTCGTTGGCTTTGCCTCTGAAGCGCATTCTCGAAATCAAGATGGACAAGGTGAACAACGGCTTTTACGGCGATTTCGATGAGTTTGGCCTTTTCGTCTTCACTAAAGAAGACTTGGACCTTGACCAAGTCAAGCAGACCATCGCCTTCATGATGGAGAAACAAGCTTACCAGAACCGCTTCTATTCACGACTCTTCCTTTCACAAATCCAGACATTGTTCGACTGCAATCTTGAAACGGGGCAATATCGGAAAATCAAGGTTAACAAGGCGCAAAGGTGCAGCTTCTATGAAAACGCAATAAAATAATGGTTTTCGGTCTTTTATAGTCATTGGATTTTGCTTCTGATTCGAATAAAAGTGCGCTCCAAAAGGATGTATAAAAGGTAAGAAACCACCATCACCACTAGCCAATATATAAAATAAGCTGCAACACCTTGTTCTTCAATTAGTTTTGGACAAACCTTATCCATCACTTGGATTATCAGCGAATTGGTGAGAAACATAGCGTACGACAAGATGCTGACACGAGAAACGATGCTTCCGGCCACGGTTTTGTAAGATTTGATTTTTGTAAAAATCGGAAACCATAGCGCGATGGCTAAAGCTGAAAGGGTTAGATGGAGAACATTGAAATAGAGCGAACCGATGACGCGAGGGATGAGATTGGTGATGACGAACAATACCAAGCCAAAGATGAGACTCTTGAGCGCATTCCGGTCCCAAAACTCAGGATAATAATGTTGTACCCAAGCCGCCATCACTCCGATGAAAATGTTATCCATTCTTGAAGCCACGGTTTTGCGCAACCAGATGTCCCACCAAAAGAAATCGGTTGTCTTTGGGGTCACGATGATACGGTAACCCATAGAAAATATGACGAAGAAAAGACAGAGAAAAGGCACAAATTGTTTGGGTTTCAAGAAACGGCAAAACAGTGCCAACATCAAAGGGAAAAGGATATAGAACCACCACTGCACAGGCAGCGACCACGACTCCCAATAGAAATCCCAAAAAGGCGTGAAAAGGTTTTGGGTGAAGGTGACAAAATACCATACTGAAAAAGTTTGCGTGTTGCCTTGAATGACATGACTCTCAACCAAAATATAATTGACAATCAGTATGAAAAGGTAGTTGGGCAAGATGCGCAAAGCGGTCCTGAGATAAAAAGAAAGGATTTTTGGTCGGTCGAGTGATTCATCGTGTTTCTGCATATAGGACAGTAACGATTTCCCGATGAGGAAGCCGCTCATGACGAAGAAGATGTCGACGCCATGGGGCAAAGGTAGATCGGTGAAGCAGTTTAATCGAGTGTCGTAGAGCAATCGCTCGCCGTGTCCGTGTACAACACAGAAAATGGCGAAAGCCCTAAGCAAATCCAAGCCGAAAACACGCTTGCGGTCAACTTCAATGTCAAAGAAACCTCTCACCTTACTTGATTACTTTGGCAGCAAACTGTTGGTTTGAACCCCGCAACAGGAGCAGATAAGACCCTTGTGCCAGCGTTTGGAACATTTCACCGATTTCTATACGGTTGAAACCTGTTTGAACGTTCCCTAAATTTTTGTCGACCAACAGTTTTCCATCTAATGAATAGATCTTGGCAAACATATTGCAAGAGCTTTCCAACTCGATTTCAGCGTAGCTTGAAGCCGTAACAGGGTTGCCAACAATACGGGCAAGATTCTCATTTTGCGCGGTTTCATGAATGCCCGTGAAGTCGAATTCGTAAGCTCCTAAATCGATACGGCCATCGCTTACGCGTTGGTGGCCATCAAGGTCAAGGCCGGTGAGAATTTCGGCAGGTGTCTCAAGTGAACCCGCATTGATGCAATGACTTTCAGCACTTAGCCGGTAGTTTTCGTCTTCAGGCGCTGCAAATAACGGGTCTTCATCAAGGCAGCTTTCATAAACCTGGATGATTTCGTTGTTCGAGATGTTCTCTAAACCGTATTGTACCAAGCAGTTGTGGAACTCGGGCGCATAACCTTCGTAAGTCCATGACCACATTTGTACAGGCTCTTCAAGCGGAATATCATTGGCGTTGCCATAGACGATGCAGTTCCATACGGAAGGCGAACTTTGTTGGTAGAAGAAGATGCCGCCGCAATTGACTCCGATGGAGAGGTTGTTTGTCACGGTGAGGTTACTCACCAAGGGCGAGGAGTCGCTGATGGCCAGTCCGCCGCCAAAGTGGCCTGAGGTGTTGTTGGCAAAGAGCGAGTTAGTGATGCTGCAAGGGTTGTCGTAACAGCGAATAAGGTAAAGTCCGCCGCCATTGATGCCATAGTTGTGTTCAAAACGGCAACGGTCAATATTGACAGAACAACTGTCGATGCTCAAAGCACCTCCGATGGCGGTTTCGCCGATATTGTAACGGAAGTCGGTCTTGGTAATGTCAACCTCGCAGTTGATAAAACGCAAACCGCCTCCGTACATGAAATAAACAGTGTCCAACTCTGTGTAAGTCAAATTGTTGCTTACATTACAGTCGTATATTTTGACGGTCGACCATTCTGCGTTCAGGGCTCCGCCATGTTCGCGCGAGAAGTTGCAAAACAGGGTGCTGTGGCTGATTTCCACATTGTCGCAGTCAAAGATGCGCAAGGCCCCACCATCTTGGTCATTGTCGAAGGCAGCCTTCCCGTATTGGAAACGGCAGTAATCCAATTTACACGCTCCTGCTTTGTCCATACGTAAACCGTTCCAGCCGCCACGACCTGCATTGAAAATGTGGAATCCTGTCGTGTCGGCCACGGTAAAGAGAATGGAATCGGTTTCGGTGCCTATGGCGTCTAATGTGGCGTTTTTTTCAATGCTGATACTGTAAAAGTCATTGAATAGGATGGTCGTTCCAGGCATGATACTCAACGATTCTTCAACGGTTACATTACCGGTGACGAAGACGGTGTCGGCATTCCAAACACCGGATTGTAAACCTGACACTTCGATGGTTTGTGCTTTTGACAAAAGACTGAGAACCAATAGTAAAAAAAGTAATCTTGCTTTCATATAAAGTTAGTATGATAGATTGTGGCGCAAAAGTAAGGCTTTTTCATTATCTTTGCACCGTTTTTTTACTGAGCGTTATGAAACTACCAATTATTGGAAGAAAAAATATGCCCATTCCTGTGGTGGGTGCTTTGGTGAAGGCTGCTGCTGAGATTAAAAATATACCTGTCGAGATTCGTCAGAACCATACCAATCCTATCCGCGCTCAAAAGCGCGAGTTGCGTAAATTGCTGACCCGTGCACAGTTCACGGAGTTTGGAAAGTTCTACCATTTTGACGAAATTCTCCTTTCAGGTGACATCATGGAGAATTTCCGCAAGCGTGTGCCCGTGTTTGACTACAATAAGATGCATGATGAGTGGTGGTATCTCAATCTGCAAGGCAAGCGCAACATCGCCTGGCCAGGCAAAATCAAGTATTTTGCACTCAGTTCAGGAACATCAGAGGCGTCCAGCAAATACATCCCCATTACCAAAGGTTTGAACAACAAAATCACTCGTGCTGGCATCCGCCAACTGGTTTCAGCCACTCGCTACGACTTTCCTGTGGGCTTTTATAACCGTGGTGTCTTGATGATTGGTGGCAGCACTGACTTGCAATACAATGAGGAGTTTGGTTATTACGCCGGTGACCTTTCTGGTATTTCGGCGGGCAAGATACCGTCGTGGTTCGAGGCTTTCTATAAGCCTGGACAAAAGATTTCGAGGGTGAAAGACTGGGCCGAGAAGATGGACCTCATGGTGAAGGCGGCTCCAAAATGGGACATTGGCGTCATCGTGGGTGTGCCGGCTTGGGTGCAAATCCTCCTCGAACGCATCATCAAGGAATACAAGTTGAAAACCATTCACGATATTTGGCCTAATTTGATGGTGTATGTCCATAGCGGTGTGGCTTTTGCGCCTTACGAGAAGAGCTTTGACCGTATTTTCGGCAAAGAAGTGCTATATGTAGAAAGTTACTTGGCTTCAGAGGGTTATATAGCATATCAGGTCGATTTAAAAAGGCGTGTGATGCAATTGCTGGTCGACAACGGCATCTATTTCGAGTTTGTGCCTTTCAACGAAGAAAACTTTGACGAGGATGGCACCATTGTGTCTAATCCTAAGACATTGTTGCTTTCGGAAGTGAAAGAGGGTGTGGATTATGCCTTGTTGCTTTCCACTTGTGCCGGCACTTGGCGTTATCTTATAGGCGACACCATTAGATTCCTCAACACAAAGGATTGTGAGATTGTTATCACTGGACGCACCAAACAGTTCTTGAGTATCACGGGCGAACATCTTTCGCAGGACAACATGACCCGTGCCGTTGATATGATGGCTGAGGAGCTGGGTATTGAAATCACCGAGTTCACCGTAGCTGGCATCCGTCACGACACGATGTATGCCCATCATTGGTATCTCGGTTGTGATGAACCTATTGACAAAGAGTTGGCCATCAAAAAGATAGACGAGAACCTGTGTAAGTTGAACGACGACTATGCTGTGGAGCGCACCCAAGCCATCAAGGAGTTGTTCATCGATGTGTTGCCCACCAAGTGCTTCTATGAGTTCATGGAGCAGAAGATTGGCAAATGGGGTGGTGCCACCAAGTTTCCTCGTGTGTTGAAAGGCAAACGTTTGGAGATGTGGGAGGAATATGTTAAAGATCTGAAATCATAAAGTGATGGAAAACTCACCTGTTATTTTTGATAAAATGCCTGAATTCAGCCGTATAGGCTCATTCAGTTTCTTGTTTTGGGCCATTTTGATTGGAATTTTCCTTTCCGTGGTTGTCAACATGGGACCAGCATTCATCACCTTGGTGCAGACCAGCCTCCATCGAGGTTTTCGCTCGGCGGCGTGGTTTGCCACAGGAGTGATTCTCAACGATGCGATGGTCGTCACAATCTGCATTCTCACTTCGGTGCAAATCGTGATGAAATCCTCTAACGAGGCAGCTTTGGCTTGTATCGGAGCAGGTATCATATTGTTGCTTTTCGGCATTTTCACTTACCGAAAAAAAGTCCAGGAACGAAAAGAACGCGATGAATACATAGAGAAACGCACCAACGAAATGATAAAGAAGCAAGAAGATAAGCCGGCATGGTTTGTTTTCCTAGCCAAAGGCTTTGTACTCAATATCTTGAATCCATTTGTTTGGATTTTTTGGTTCTCAGCCGTGGCTATGGTGGCTGGAAATATGGGGGGTAACAAACTAAGCACCATTGTCTTTTTTGCCATCATTCTTGGCACCACTTGGATTTTAGAACTGCTGAAGGCTTGGGGGGCTGCCAAGTTGAAGGTGTTTTTCAATCCTCAACGTACTACGATAATGAATAAAGTGGCAGGCATTTTATTGATGCTCTGTGGGGTTTATTTCATCATTTTCAGAGGAATTGTACACTTTCTCTAAGAAGAAACAAAAACTAAGGTGTTATTTGTTCAAATGCCGTCCACGGCGAAACCTTCGGCAAAGGTGCCTTCACCTCGATTTGTGTTTTCGATACTGGATGCTCGAAGGCGATATGCCAGGCATGCAAGCTAATGGAGGCGTCGGGGTTGCTGCGTGGATAACCATATTTCAAGTCGCCACGGATGGGGCAGCCGATGTGCGCCAACTGGCAGCGGATTTGATGGTGTCTTCCTGTAAATAACTCGACTTCAAGCAGATAAAAGGTATCTGACTTTCCGACGACACGATAGCTGAGTCGTGCCAGTTTGGCTTCTTTGGTGCCTTCAGGCACCACGAAGGACTTGTTCATCTTCTCGTTCTTGACGAGGTAGTCCTCCAACACATCAGCTTGTTTGGGTGGGTGGTTTTTCACGAGAGCAAGGTAGGTCTTGCGGAAGTCGCGGTCTTTCACTTTCACCGTCATTCGTGACAAGGCTTTACTCGTTTTGGCAAAGACAACTGCGCCGCTCACGGGGCGGTCGATGCGATGCACGAGGCCAGCAAACACATTGCCTGGTTTGTCGTATTTTTCCTTGATGTATTCCTTGACGTCGTCGAGCAGGCACTTGTCGCCCGTCTTGTCGCCCTGCACAATCTCGGAGGGGAGTTTGTTCACCACGATGAGGTGGTTGTCTTCGTAGAGGATTCTGTCAGCTATCGTATTCATGGTTTTCAATTATCACACCGCTACCAATAACATAAGGTTCCACTTCATGATACACCACCCCAAACTGTCCAGGTGCCACGCCTGAGATAGCCACCTTCGAAACGATGTCGGCACCTCGCTCGGTGAGACGAATCGTACCATAAGTAAACTCTGGCTGATGCCGTATCTTGAAGCGGACCCGCTGGCCGTCAACAAACTGCAACTTGGGATTCATCGGCTGCAAGTCGCCCATGGGGACGACGTTGGTGTATTGCGCCACGGGGTCATAGCCTTGCGACACGTAGACGATATTGTTCGGGATGTCTTTCTTCACCACAAACCATGGACCTCCGCTGAGTCCTAACCCCTTGCGCTGTCCGATGGTATGGAACCAGAAGCCTTTGTGACGACCGAGTTTCTTGCCCGTCTCAAGTTCCACGATGTCGCCGGGCATTTCGCCGAGGTATTCGCGGATATAGTCGTTGTAGTTAATTTTGCCCAAGAAGCAAATCCCTTGACTGTCATGGCGTTCTGCACTCGGCAGCTTGTATTGTGCGGCTAAGCGGCGCACTTCAGGCTTGGGTATGTCACCGATGGGGAAGATGACCTTGCTCAGCTGGGCGTAGGTGATGCGACCCAAGAAATAGGTCTGGTCTTTGAAAGAGTCGGCCGCTGTTCCAAGCCAGAAGATGCCATCGGTATCCTCCCATGAACGGGCATAATGCCCTGTAGCGATCTTGTCGAAGTTATGCCCTTCTTTCTCCTCGAAAGCACCGAGTTTGATCCAGCGGTTGCACATCACATCGGGGTTGGGCGTGAGGCCCTTGCGCACCATCTCCATGGTGTATTTCCCGACGGTCTCGAAATACTCGTGCTGCAGGTCCACGATGTCGAACTTGCAGCCGTATTTCTTGGCGATATAGGTTGTGATTTCAATGTCCTCCTCCGACGGACAGCTCGACAGGTCTTCCTTGCCTTCCATACCGATTTTGATATAGAAGATATGCGGGTCGTAGCCCTGCTCCTTGAGCAGCGGCACTACCACGGAGCTGTCGACGCCCCCCGAAACCAATGCGGCTATGTTCATCTTTCAATTGTTTTATTAATGTTAATGGGCAGTGTTTTCGTATTTGGCAACTTGCTCTTTGATGTATACCTTAACATCGTCCCAAAAAACATCAATAAACAAAGTTGGCATATCTTTGGAATCTGCATCAGCAAAGTATATTAAACTTTTCAAAGCACGGTAGATGGAATAATTGGGATACTTTTGGGAATAGAATTGCAAGATTTCGTCAAGAGAATAATGATGTAACAGTGAATAGATGTCGATGAAATCCTTTTTTGAGCCTCTTCCCTCTATAGCATTGATTTTCATTGCAGCAATGTCTTTCGGGGAGGCCAATCTCAAACCATCTTCCTCAACAGCGTCATCAATCCATGGGTATATTGAATAGTTTACGAAATCCACTTTGATATCGTCCATGAAGAAAACCTTTATGTTTGGACTGTCTTTTATTTTGAGAACTTCCGCGTAGGGTTGCAGAATGGTGAACAGTTTGTCTTCTTCTTTATCAAAAGAGCCAAAGAAATCAAGGTCCACAGAGGTGCGGTGACCATACTGAAGAGCCAAGGCCGTGCCGCCGACCAAACGACATTCTTTCAAATAAGGTTCTTGGCATAGTTGCTTCAAGAGTTCCAAGGTGTGGGGTACAATTGTGCGATATGATAACATCTGAAATCCTCCTCTTTTGCATTAGAAAGGCAACAAAGCCATGCAACAGCTTCAGGCTCTAAAGTCCTAAAACCCTGACTGATAGAAACAATTTTATCCAATCCATAGTGCCTCTTTATGGCATACCAATCGCTCAATTCACCATATTCGAGAACACGTTGGATGATTAAAGGCGCATTGTTGTCATAATCCAATTTGCCCAAATCCATATCCCAAAAAATCCTCGGATTTATGTCTTTCAATTGATAAGATGAAATGGCTTGTATCATACAAAATGAATATTTTTTGCAAAATTACTCATTTTCCCTAAACCAAAGGACTTTTAGCGGAAAACTATATTCATTCTGTCATCGAATAAGGCTTGTCCTCTGGCTTCATGCCGCGTGCCAGATTAGGTTCGCTGCCCATTTCAAAGACCAATTCCCCGCCTTGCATCAATTGCTCATGGGTGAGGTAAAGTTTAGTAATCTCCAGTCCGTTAAGCGTCACCTTCTGCACATAACGGTTTTCATCGTTTACATTGTTGGCCTTGATTTCCAAGGTCTTGCCATTGCCTAAACGGACTTTCATATAAGGCAGATAAGGTGCTCCAAGCACATATTGGTCACTGCCGGGACAGACGGGATAGAAGCCCATCGCGGAGAAGATGTACCAGGCTGACATCTGGCCGCAGTCATCGTTGCCGCAGAGGCCGTCGATGTTGTTCTTGTAAAAGCGGTTCATGATCTCGCGCAGCCAATATTGGGTCTTGTAAGGTTGTGAGGTCCAGTTGTAAAGGTAGGCGATATGGTGTGCGGGTTCATTGCCATGATTGTAGCAGCCCATCAAGCCTTCCTCGGTAACATCTTCCGTGTTTTCGAAGAACTCTGCGGGCAGGTGCATGACGAACAAGGTGTCGAGGTTGTGGATGAACTGTGCATCGCCGCCCATGGCCTCGATGAGGCCTTTCACGTCTTGAGGCACATAGAACGAATACACCCAGGAGTTGCCTTCCACGAAGCCCTCTCCTTCGGTGTCGAAGAGGCTGAAGGGCGCTTTCCAAGTGCCATCACTCATTTTGGGACGTGCGAAACCCAGTTCAGTGTCAAAGGTGTTGCGCCAGTTTGCGGCGCGTTGTTTGTAGATGTTGGCCATTTCTTGGTTGCCAGCCTTTACTGCAGTTTGGTAAATGCACCAATCGTCGTAGGCATATTCCAAGGTCACGGAGACACAGCCGCTGTTCTTGTCGAAGGGGACATAGCCGAGTTGTTGATAGTCGTCAAGGTTGACGTAATAGGGGCAGGTGGAACTTCGTTGCATGGCTTTCAGCATGGCGTCACTTTGGTTGGCCACGCCTTTCGTATAGGCATCGGCCAACACGGGAACGGCGTGGTAGCCAATCATGCACCAGTTGTCGTTGCCCATGTGTGACCAAACGGGAAGTAGTCCGTGGACGCTCTGCTCACTGTGTTTCAGCATCGATTGCACCATGTCGGCATTGCTTTGCGGCTGCAGCACATTGAAGAGCGGATGCAAGGCACGGTAGGTGTCCCAAAGCGAGAACACGGTATAATTAGTGAAACCCTCAACTTGGTGGATGTTGTGGTCGAGGCCACGGTATTGTCCGTCCACGTCCATATAAATGGAAGGATTAATCATGGTGTGATACAACGAGGTATAGAGCATAGCCTTTTGATCCTCAGTGCCTTCTGCTTGAAGGATAGAGAGTTCCTTATTCCATTTGGATTGCGTTTCGGCCAACAATCGCTCAAAGTTTCGGCCATCGGTCTCGGCGTGGAGGTTGCGCAAAGCGCCTTCGGTGCTGGTGGCAGAGAGGGCGACTTTCATTTCCAAGGTCTGAGGATTGTCGAAGGTGAAATAAGCCACAATCTTGCGCCCCGTCATCTCTGGAAAGTTGTGTTTGACATTGAACTTACCCCAGCCGCCGTTATATTTGGGCTTTTCCAGCTCACGGTAACCATAGTCCTTGATGGGTTGATTGAAGCTGATAGCGAAGTAGGTGTAGTTCGTTCTCGCCCATCCGTTGGTGATGCGATAGCCCGTCAGCAGGGTGTCGTTCTCCACGCGGAGGTTGGCCCAAAGGGTCTTGCCGTCGTAGTTGTAGATGCCGTGCTGCAAGTCAAGGATGATGCTGCCGTCTTGGCCTTCTGGATAGGTATAGCGGTGGACGCCAGCGTGTTCCGTAGCAGTCAGTTGTGCTTTAATGCCATAATCCTGCAAGAAAACCTCATAATAGCCTGGCACGGCTATTTCCGTGTCATGGCTGAAACGGGAGCGATAACCAGCATCGGGGTTGGTCTGTGTACCTGGATTGAACTTGATTTCACCCGTAACAGGCATCACCAAAATGTCTCCCAAATCAGAGTGCCCTGTGCCGCTGAAATGGGTGTGGCTAAAGCCTACTATAGTGCTGTCTTTGTGTTGATAGCCAGCACAATACTCATACACCCGAGGTTGATAAACGCCGTCGATGTTGTGCGGCACGGTGTCGGTGTCGGGACTGAGCTGCACGATACCGAAAGGCGCACAAGCACCAGGGAAGGTGTGCCCCATGCCGTTGGTTCCGATGATGGGGTTGACGTATTGGATATAATCGGCAACGGGTTCTGACTCAGTGGTCACAATGGGTTGTTCGCTGCAACCGATCATCGTTAATCCTATGAAAACCAATAGATAGTGATGTATTTTCATTTGTTTGGTAGTTTTAAAGGGCAAAATTAGAATAAATAATGAAACCTCCGACAAGAAACGAATAATGGATTTTGACTACCTTTGCAGCCGATGAAAACCTATCTGCATATCGTCGTGTTATTATCGTTGATGGTGGTTGGCTGTGCCCGAACCGTTGATGATAGGGTTGAAGAGGTGGTGGCCACACCGTCTCTCCTGAAATTATCCGCCATTGATAGTTTGATGTGGGAACAGCCGGATAGTGCCTTGGCGGTGATGATGGAGTTTGCGGCAAGCCCTGAGGCGGATAGCCTGGATGAGTTTGAGGGGCATTATTGCCAGGTGCTGATTGCGGAGCTGCTGTTTAAGAATGACTATGGGCAGAGCAACCGCGAAGAGGTGCTGAAGGCGGTGGGGTATTTTGATTCCATCGATGACGGGTTTTTGGCGGCACGGGCGCATTATATTAATGGTGTGGGATTCTATGAACAAGGGGATTTGGTGAATGCCTGCGCCGAATACCTCAACACCTTGCGGATCATGGAAAGCCATTTTGCCAAGAATGAATTGGTGGGCAAGAAGGCACGGTTTATGGCGTTGACCTATAACCGTTTGTTGGATTTGTTCGAGGCCCAACTTATGCCAGAACCAGCCATCTATTGTGCCAGGCAATCCTTGGTTTACAACCAGATTGCGCCGACTTCGCTTAATGCCAAAGCCAATATTTTGAGTCAGATTGGATTAGAATATCATATATTGGAAGAAACGGACAGTGTGGTTTTCTATTATGAAGCTGCGTTTAATGCCTTGCATGACAGAAACAATCTGGTTTACAGGGATTTGATGGCTTCGCAAGCATTGTTTGATTATTATGATCTCCACGATACTACAAAAGCCTTGAACAGTCTGAAAAGCATGGTAGCACAAGCCGAAAGCGAGACTGAAAGAATAACCCGATATGAAACCATTGGCGACATCTATCATAATGCCGGACAATTCGATTCTGCCAAGGTTTATTTGGAAACAGTATTTGATTTTGCAAAGGATGCAACTGGTCAAAAACTTGCAGCAAAGGCTTTGCATGACATTGCCATTAGCGAGGGAGATACCTTAAAAGCCAACCAATATGCCCAATTCCTCATAGAAGATGTATCTGCAGCAGCCGAAAGCCAAAAGCGGGTCTCCCAACTCAACGAGCTGTTTCAGCAGCATTTGCAGTGGGAGCAAGAGCGAGCCGAAGTCGAAAGGCAGCAGGCGGCGCGGCTGCGGAGGAACAGGATGATCGTCGTGGTGTGCGTTCTGGTTGCGGTGGCGGTGCTGTTGGCTTGGCTGCTGATTAGGCGCAAGATGAAGCAGCAGCGCGACGCGGCGAGCCAACAGATGGAAGCTGTGCAAGAAGCGCATCGGTTGGAGAGCCAGAAAATGGAGGCCGAACGAGAGGCGCATCGGTTGGAGAAAGCCTCGATGTCAGGGAGGCTGAAACGGAGCAACCAGGAGCTGCGCGAGCTGAAGGACCAGATGCGGCAACAGGCGGGCAACGGCGCCCCGAAACAGGAGGCGCAAGCGGTGTCGTTCAACGATGAGCCTATCTGCCGCCTCATCATGGAGCGGGTGAACGAAGGACAATTCAAGGCGCAGATGGATTGCAAACTTTATCAGGACTATGCCTTGGGCAAGGAGCAGGTGATGGCTTTGCGCGAGGCTGCCGACCGCCACTTTGGGCAGTTCACGAGCCGATTGGCCAAGGCCTATCCAGAGCTCACCCGTGGCGACCTGGACTATTGCTGCCTCTATCTGCTCGGACTTTCGGATGCCGACATTTCCGCCTTGATGCAGCGCGCCTACAATACCGTGAGTGAGCGCAGCCGCAAATTGAAAGGCGTTTTTGGCAGCGAGGAACCGCTTTCCGTGACGCTTCGAGGCTTTGCGAGCGAATCCGCATCTAATTGATTATCGGTACGATAGCCAAAAACCCGCACAAATTCGCACATTGTTTTTTGAGGTTTTGGAAATAATGTGTATTTTTGCACAAATGAAAAACGATGAAGTGCTTTCAAGACCTATATGAGGCAATTGCTAATGACGGCTTCACACAGTCAACACTTCATATCATCGATGAACTTGTAAACCAGATAGAAAATGGATCCACAGACCTTCCTCGATTTAATCTTCGAGAGCATTCAGGAGTCTGCAAGGCAGGCGCGGCTCTCATCGGGGCGACCCTCGTCGCAAGCTACGCTGAAAGAAGCCTTACAGCAAGTGGCCATGTTGGAAGCGGCCAAAAAAGCCCAAGCAACTGGGAAATAGACGAATTGCAAGAAAAACTTATTGAGCAATGGGCAAAGGCTGCTCGCCTTTGGGTAGAATCGTCGGATGATATTGTCCGAAAAGGATTCGGCCCCATGATAGCCGAAGGAGCGGAAGCGAAAGTTTATTATAGAGAGGGTTCGCCCGCAGTTTTGAAAGAACGGGCCTCCATCTATTCCACCACACAAAAGGCTCTTGATGCCATTGCGCTACACAATTACATCTTTCCAGAGACAGCCATGCACGTCATCGGCTTCACGCGCGATTCGGACGGACTTTTCCGTGTGATTCTTACGCAGCCATACGTCCGTTGTCAGCGTCTTGCCTCAAAGGAAGAAATCGACAAACTTGCAGCCGAAAAAGGATTCCGTGACAATCGGGAAGGACAGGGAGTGAACTACATTTCGGAACACATTGCATTGGAGGATATGCACCCCGCCAATGTGTTTATCGATGAAGTGACCTCGCTTCCCATCTGCATCGACTGTATCGTCAAATTCGTGAAGAAATGAATTTGATGGCACTTTGAGGAATTTGCATCTAATTGATTATCGGTACGATAGCCAAAAACCCGCACAAATCCGCACATTGTTTTTCTTGACAGGCGTGGGGGTGTTGGTGTAGTTTTGCCGAAAAATTTAAATCCTAATTGTTATGAAAACGACAAAACGATTTATGATGATTTGCTGCCTGATGGTGATGGTGGCGACGGGTTATGCCCAACAATGGGAAATTGACTGTGACGACCTTGGAAATTACTCGTATTTACGGACGGGTATCGTCAATGACCAAGGAGAAGCCGTGATTATGGGCGAATGTGGCCCTGACAATAACCACTTCTTTCCTATGGTAATGCGTGTCACGGAAGATGGCGAATATGATTATCGGGTATTCGACACCATCGAAGGTAATGTGAGACCGACCCACATCGTGCAATTGGCCAATGGAACTTATTTTGCCTCGGCAGTAGTCCTATCAGATGATTTGGGGGTTGGAGAAGATGTTGTGTTTCTGATTCTTGATTCAGATTTCAACATCCTCAATGTAAAAAATCACGAAGAGCCTGAAATGGTCCTTGGCTTCTCGAAGGGTGGACAGTTGATGCTTGATGACGACGGAACGGTGGTGTTTTCATGTGGCTATAAGTATCAAGAAACATACGGACAAGGGACAAAACCATGTTTCTACCGTTTCGATATGAACGCCGACACTTTGTCGTGCCGTTTCGTCACGGCCGAACTGCCCCATCCGGAAGCAACCATGTTTGGTTATGAGTGTTACAAATTACTGCAAAACCCTAATAATGATGGCATCGTTGTGCTTTGCGCGGGTTTGAACAACAACAATTCGCTTCTGATGTACGACCACGACTTCAACTATGAGGACGGCTTCATTTTGTCCCCTGCCTTTCGTGAAAGTTTTGTGTATTCCTATTCCGACCATTGGCTTTCCGACAATAGACTATTGTTAATGGGAGAGATGAAACCGAATGGGGAATACACTCGTTGGACTATTGGCATGGCAGAGGTTGGTCTTGATGGAACTTTTGACCGTTGGGATAGGGTTTACTACAAGCAAGATACAGCCATTCAGGCTTCAAACTATTGCATGGCTTATGTGAACGATTCTACCATATACGGAGGAGCATGGTTTTACATAACGGCAGGCGGGGAGAGCCACTCAAGCGTATGCCTATACGACAAAGACATGGAGATGCTGGGTCGGAAGGAATTTGTCGAACCAGAATACGGTGACTACTCGTCTTGTCGTTTCGTCCTGCCAATGTTGGACGGAGGATGCCTTGTTGGCATATCAAGATATTACATTAATAGTGGCTCTAGTTATAGATATGGCAAACTCATCAAGATGCGGCGTGAGGATTTCAATCCGATTCCTTGTGGCGTAAAAGAAGTGCCGCAAGAAGCGATAAAGGCCTTGGTTTATCCCAATCCTGCCAAAGAAAAGGTGACGATAGACGGCATTGAGGCTGCCGAAGTGAAGGTTTACAATGCCCTTGGGCAGTTGGTGAAGAGGGTTCGGAACTCAAACGAAATCAGTGTGAGTGATTTGCCCGAAGGCATTTACCTGCTGCGGATTACAGATTCAAAGGGAGTTTCGCAGACGGAACGCATTACGGTAAAAAGATAAGCCATGAAAAAAACATCTGAATTCATGATTCTCACGGCAGCTGTGGCGGCATTAGCCGCCCTGCTACTGGCAGGATGCCAGCAAAGTGACCAGAAGGAGCCTACCCAAACCCTTATCCAAAGCGGTAAGGAGCCTGCCGACAGCCTGAAAAAGGACTCGGTGGAGGCCTTCGATGAGCAAATGCGGCGGTGGAGGGTGCTGCATGGCGGGATGAGCAGGTGGGAGAGCGATAAATGAAATGTTGTAATCTGGAACTGCAACATGTTGTAAAACAAAGAAGTGACTTTGCAAATGTTTGTAATGGCCTTTGAACTTGAAAAAACAGCGATTTTTTGCTATACTTTTGTGGAACAAAATTGCAAAGCGAACAATTAAACTTTAATACAATGAAAAAATCTTTGATTATTGCAGCCTTGATGTGCTGCCTCGTGTCGGCCACGGCACAACAAACCAAGAACACAAAAAGAGTCAATAACACATTAGGCGTTTGCATGATGGGCAAGACAATGCAGTGTAACGGCATCAGCATGTCATACCTGGCTTCGGAGCAAGGTAAGATGGCACTTGCCTACGGCCTGGAATACGACCGCGAGTACATGTTAGGCAAGACGCCTCTTGGCATTGTGACAGGTGTGCGCCTTGAGTACAGCCACCCCTACGCCAAATTCGAGGAAGAGGGAGAAACCCTCGAGGTGAAAGCCCACGACCTAACAGGCGTGATTCCCGTCATGCTGCAATATCACGACAGACTTGGCGACCACACGGAGCTTCAGCTTTTCACAGGTCCGAGCCTTGATTTGGTGATTTTCCGCAAAACGGATGCTTCAGGAGTCATATCAGGAAGCGGTAGTTATATCTTTGGGAGTCCGCTTGAAAACAGCGGGAAACCCACATGGCATTGGATTGGTCTGTCGTGGAATTTCGGTATCGGAATCCAATACAACGACATTTGCTTCAAGATCTCGTCAGGTTATGGCTTGCTGAACCATTTCGACAAGGATTATACGGCGCAGTATATGGGATATCCTTTGCGCATCAACAGGCCTATTGTGGGGACGGTGATGTTTAGGCTGTAGTGTTCAAGTGTGACTAAAAGTGCTAAAGTTTGGCTAACAATAACCTATGAGAATAAAAAGGTTTTTCAGTTTGGTTTCTGTGGTGGTCATCCTGTTGCTGGCAGGATGCCAGCGAAGTGACCAAAAGGGGCCTGCCAAAACCGCTATCCAAAGCGGTAAGGAGCCTGCCGACAGCCTGAAAAAGGACTCGGTGGAGGCCTTCGATGATCAAATGCGGCGGTGGCATGTGTTGCACGGCGGGATGAGCAGGTGGGAGAGCGATAAATGAGAGGGACAAGATTGGAGGAATAATTGTTGCAAAACAAGTAAGATTTAAGCATATCCTACGATATAGTATTAGAACATCAAATAATGCCAATATGATGAAAACGAGAATCGCTATCGCATCAATTATTATGATACTGTGTCAATCATGCCTTAGGGTTCAGGTGGCTATTCCTAACCAATGGAACGAACGCTACGCCAAAAGCCATGATTACATTGAATGCCTGGATGCAGACCAATTGAAGCATTTGATCACCTCGGACACGACACATTACAAAATCGTGATGGTTTACAGTTCAGGGTGCGGTGCTTGCATGGAGCATTTGAGGAGAACCTACGCACCAGCATACGCCATGCATCGTGGCGATGTGAAGTTCTACTTCATCAGCGAAAGCACAGGAGGCATCAAGTATTGTCGTGAAGAGTTGGAGCGGTTAGGTATGTATGACGGCAAGGTGCTGTGTTTCCTTGACGAAAGTCCGCAATTCAACAACCAAAACCAAGGTAAGGATGCCAACCTTCAAGTCCTCAACAATCTGACCAACCATATTTTCGCAAATGGTCCTGAAGTGACTGGAAACTTCGGATTACCTTGTGAGTTCATCGTTAGCAAGGACAACCGCGTCTTGAAGCGGCTGACGACTACGCCTCATTCGGGTTCGGCCATTGAGACCGCCCAACTGTGGCAGATTGATTTCGACAGCATCCAATCCGTTGATTTCGATTCAATCTATCGACTTGATTTGGATTTCGATAGATTTGAAGGACTGAATGTTTGCGAAGGAAATCAATGTCCAATACAGCAAAAGAAATAAATAGAAGGGATGAGCAGTTGGGAGAGCGATAAATGAAATGTTGTAATCAGGAATTGCAACGTGTTGTAAAACAAAGAAGTGACTTTGCAAAAGTTTGTAATGGCCTTTTGAATTGAAAAAACAGCTAAAATTTGCTATACTTTTGCATCATAAATCCAAATCAAATTATCAATACCTAAAATTAAAGAATTATGAACAACAGAAAATTCAGATTCGGAACGCTGCTGGTGTTTTTGGCGGCAATGGCTTTTACATTGAGCTCTTGTGAGTATATGGTGAATGTCGATTTTAAGATTGCTCACAACGACAACGATACACTTGTGCTGACAGGATGGAATGGGACAAACGAAGTTTGTTACACGAGTCCTTATGCCAGCAATTCTGGCGATGTGTTCGACAAAACGACTATCAGCTCTTTCAGGGCGGGCGGCGGCTCTTCCACTACTGTTACTGAAGAGCAAGCTTTCACGCAGCTTATGTCGGATTTCGACAGCGTGAGGATTACGCGCAGTTCCGATGGCGCAGCCACCATCACTTATCGCCATGACGAGAATGCCAGCGATGCGCAACGGTATTTCTTCACACGCGAGGCATGGACATGCAGCCCTGATGATGAAGGGTATGATGGCACTAGGACTTATACGCTTAACCTTACGGATGAGATGTTTAAATAAAAGATTGACTTGCGGTTTTCGTCATTCGTGCTGACTGCTGACGACGGAATCCCCCTGGCCCCCTTTACAAAGGGGGAATGGGGATGAAAGGACGGAATATGAGAGAGCGTTGGTCAGTTTCGTTATTCGTGCTTTAACTACGTTGAAATCGACGATGCGACGATAGACAATATATGCATTTGTGCTATTGTGCTAACAAGCCATCGAAAGCTTTGAATTGTCAAAAATATACACGAAATCAAGGTTGTGAGGTACATGTTTTTTACACGAAATCAAGGGCAAAAACAGAATAGAATTCAATTCAAATTAATTTTGTAGTTTTGCCAATTATTTCACATCGATGGCCATTCCAAAGGAAACAGTGGAGCAAATCCTACAAGCCGCTCACATTGAGGAGGTTGTAGGCGAGTTCGTCACGCTGAAGAAGCGTGGGTCGAATATGTGGGGCAATTGTCCTTTCCACAATGAGAAGACGCCATCGTTTAGCGTCAACCCAGCGCGAAACATCTTCAAATGTTTCGGTTGCGGCAAGGCGGGCGACTCGGCCAAGTTCCTCATGGAACACGAGCATTTCACCTATCCCGAAGCGCTGCGTTACTTGGCGAAGAAGTACAACATCAAAATCGAGGAGAAGCAACAGACTGCTGAGGAAATCATGCAGCAGAGCATCCGCGAAAAGATGTTCAACATCAACGAGTTTGCCGACAAGTATTTCGTTGATACGTTGTGGAACACCGAGGAAGGTAAGTCCATCGGCCTTGAGTATTTCCGTGAGCGCGGCTATTTCGACCCGATTATCGAAAAGTTCCACCTCGGCTACAATCCCGCCAAATGGGACGCCTTCACCGAACATGCCAAGAAAAATGGCTATTCTGACGAGCTTTTGGAGCAAATCGGCCTGTCCATCAAAGGACAGAACGGCCTTTACGACCGCTACCATGGCCGCGTGATGTTCCCCATCCACAGCCTCACGGGACGCGTCATCGGTTTCGGTGGACGTATCCTTACCAACGACAAGAAAAGCCCGAAATACCAGAACTCGCCTGAGTCGGAGATCTACGACAAAAAACAGACGCTCTACGGCATCTATTTCGCCAAAAACGCCATTGCCAAACAAGATGAGTGCATCCTTGTGGAAGGTTATTTCGATGTGCTTCGCATGCATCAAATTGGCATCGAGAATGTGGTGGCCAGCAGTGGTACCTCGCTGACCATGGAGCAGATTCGCCTCGTTAAGCGATACACGAAGAACATCACCATGCTTTACGACGGCGATGCGGCGGGTATCCATGCCGCACTGCGTGGTACCGACATGATCCTCTCTGAGGGTATGAACGTCCACGTGGTGGTGCTGCCCCCTGAGCATGACCCCGACACCTTTGGCAAGGAGTTTTCGGTGGAATATGTCAGCAACTACTTGAAAGAGAATGCGAAAGATTTCATCCGTTTTAAGACCGAGCTGCTGCTGAAAGACGCCGAGAACGACCCCATCAAGCGGGGGCAGGTGATTCGTGACATTGTGGAGACCATCTCCGTCATCCCCGACAGCATCTTCCGCATCACCTACGTGAAGGAATGCAGCCGCCTCTTGGACATGCCCGAGCAGACGCTCACCAACGAGCTGAACAAGATTCTCAGGGCGAAGATGAAGAAAACCTTGGGCATTGAGGATAATGTGGTTCCCGAGACGGAAACCACGACAGTGCCTAAGCAAGAGGAAACCGTCGAAGAGCAGCTGCCTGCAGGTTATTATCAGGAACGAGAGTTGGTGAAACTGCTACTGATGTACGGTAAAGAAATGATTGTGGACGAGCGCATTGACGAGGAAGGACAAAGGATTTACGAGCAAGTTTCTGTGGCACAATTCATTATTGATGACTTGAAAAACGACGGTTTCGTTTTCACCAACGCCGTCAACAAGAAAATCTTCGACATTTTCGACCATGCCATTGATGAAGGTCCCATTCCTGAAGGCCATTATTTCACCTCCAACGAAGACGAAACCATTGCGCAATTGGCCGTCGACCTGCTGTTTTCACCATACAAACTCGACAAATGGGATAAATACAGCATTTTTGTTAAACAGGAAGAGAACAATCTGAGAAACACTGTATTATCTTCACTTTACCGCTACAAGGACCTTATCATTGAAGACCGTCGCAAGGCCGTTGAGGAGGAACTGAAAACCACCGAAAACTTGGATGACCAACTCATTTTGTTGAAGCGGAAAAAAGACCTCGACGACATCCGCATGCAGATTAATAAGGTGTTGGGGACTGTTATAGTCAAATGAATTGAAAAAAAACGTACTTTTGCAGCCCAAATTCAAACAATATGTTTAACAGGCGTAAAAAGTGGCGTGTGCCGGCCGGACAGGAACCGACAGCATTGGACAAAAAGGTGATGGCGATGGAGGCCAAGGGCGCGATGGTGCCCAAACGTAGCCTCATCCGCACCCCCGAGGAGATTGAAGGTATCAAGAAGAGCGGCGTCATCAACACGGCCATCCTCGACCTTGTGGGCGAGAAGATCCATGCGGGCATGAGCACGTTGGAAATCAACGACCTGGTGCATAACTACACTATTGAGCATGGTGCCATCCCCGCCACTTTGGGTTACGAAGGCTTCCCGAAAAGTGTGTGTGTTTCTGTGAATGAAGTGGTCTGCCATGGCATCCCTTCCGCCAAGGAAATTCTCAAGGAGGGTGATATCGTCAACGTGGACTGCACCACCATTTTGAATGGCTATTATGCCGACGCCTCGCGTATGTATGTCATCGGCAAGACCTCAGCACGCAAGCAGAAATTGGTTGATGTGGCCAAAGAATGCCTCTATGTGGGCATGGAGGCCGCCAAGCCTTTTGGTTTTGTAGGCGACATCGGCAATGCCATCCAGCAACACGCCCACAAGAACGGTTTCAGCGTGGTGCGCGACCTCTGCGGTCATGGTGTAGGCGTCAAGTTCCACGACGACCCCGAGGTGCTGCATTATGGCAAGAAGGGCACAGGCATGCTTCTTGTCCCCGGCATGGTGTTCACCATCGAGCCGATGATCAACATGGGCACGTGGAAGGTCTTTGTCGACAGCGCCGATGGCTGGACCGTCATCACCGAGGATGAACTGCCCTCCGCCCAATGGGAGCACACCTTCCTGATGACGGAGACAGGGTTGGAGATTTTAACCCATTAAGCGTTTTTTTCGCGTTATCGCCTCCCTCAGCGGATGGATGATTGCCTTTGTGATGTTTTTCATTTCAATAACTATTCTTCCGAATAATCCATCACAAGGCGAACAGATGCGCCAAACTCTCGGTTGTTGACATCCACGTCACGTTGTTTTTCGCCCACAACAAAATACATTGAATAGGCCATGTCGTTGAATTGGGCGGTTGAAGCCCAATATATGCTACCCGTCTGGACATAAAGAACCTGTGTGCCTTCTGCACGTATGCCTGCAGCAGGCAAAAAGACTACACCGTTGGCCTCAAGTACGGTCCAATCCGCTAATGAGACCATGTTGTTCGTGAAATCAGCCAAATATTTGTCGGGCTCGTTGATAGGATACGATCCATCCCAGTCATCGGGGAAAAGGAGCATGCCATTGGTGCCGTCAACAACTGCCGTGGCGAAATGGATGCCAGTGGTTGTGACGCGCTCCGACATCAAATAGCTCCACTCCTCTCGACGCAGTGTGCGCCAACCGATGTTTTCGGTGTTGCCGCCGTTGCTGATGGCATTGTAGCCCCAATCGGCCTGACCTGTCTGGTCATAGAGATTGTTGCGACCATTGCCATAGGCATAATAGTCGCTGTAATGCTCGCTGGTCGACCACGGCTGATAGGCGTTGGCGCCGTGGTTGTAGCCGCTGGTGCCCCAGCCGAAGAGGTCGATCCAACCGTCGTAGGTCTCGTTGATGTTGGCGTTGCCTTCCCCGATGTAGTCCGACTGGCGCTCGGCAAAACGCCAAGTGCCGGTAGAGGCCTGGTATTGCAGGTTGCCTTGGCTGAAGCGCACCTGAAGGGTCGCGTTCACCGAGAAAAAGCCTTGCGTGAGCCCTTCTGGCGTTTCGGGGTCTGGTTCGGGTTCATCGCCTCCGCCGTTGCCGGCCAAAGTAGTGAAGGTGTTGTCTTCACCATAATAGTATTCCGACTCATACAGCGCGTAAGCCCGCACATGGTACTGCGTCTCGGGCAGCAACCCTTCGAGTCTACAATTGAAGGGTTCGTTGGTAACCGTGGTGGAAAGGTGGCTGTCGGTGGCTACTGGGTTTTCCTCTGTGCCCCAGCAAACGCCAAGTTCGGCAATCTTGGCCGTACCCGTTGCGGTGACATGGCCGCCGCATTGCGCCGTGGTAGCGGTGATTTCGGTGGGCGCATAGGTGGTCACCTTGATTTCAATGTTGTTTTCGTTATTCTCGGGGTCTTTGCAACCCGTGAAGGCCGTTGCCAGCATGAGGGCAAGCAGGCCGATTCTCTTTGTTCTGTTCATTGTTTCTTTGTTTGTGATTTAGACAGGCTAATTATAAATTCATATCCAACTTGTGTTTTCGAATTATAAGTTCATCAATCCACATCTCACCTTTGATAATAGGCATAAGATTTTGTCGAATAAACAATGCTGCTTCTTCCAATGTATAGCATGATTTATCTACATGAAAACCGAATTCTTCAAAATAATCATCAACTTGGTGGCTCACTCCATTTCTGGATTGTGTTTAAAAACCGATGCTGAAAGTCATCCCCAATGCGGTTTGGTCTTGTGGCAGTTGGCATCTCATCAGTGAGGGGGAAAGGTGGAAGGCGACCTTTTGCTTGTCTATATTGTATTGTCCCATTATGCCTTCCAGTTTCTTTTTGCCGTTGCCTCTGACAATATAGCCTATGGTAAACATATCCACTCCCAAACCAGCGACAACAGAACCTAATATAATTCGGACCAATGACTCCCTATTAATATGGTAATCATATACAAAATACGTCAGTCCCGCATAACCCAGTCCTACACCGAAAGTGGTCCATCCGATGGTTTTCACCAGATTGCCTGTACGGTACAAATACCTGGCATTATCATACTGATAGAACAATTCCATGCCCAGCAATGTCTTTAATTCTTCATCGGTAAGAAGATGGGAGCCAGGGGCATTGTAAGTCTCCCCGAAATACAGTTTCTCGCGATGCATTTTCATGGGCATGCCCTCGTAAGCATCCAAAGTGGGATTCTCTTGTGCATTGGCAAATAAACCGCTAAATACCAATACTAACAATAACAGTCTAGATTTAACTTGTTCCATAACATTTTTTTTATTGATTTTTATTGTATTAAGTAAGTGTTCAAAAATAAACTACATTATCTTTTGACTTTGGGACACTGGACCTCGGGACTTCGAGATTATTTGATTTATTTTTCTGATATGCTGATTGTTTTCGCATTGCAAATGCTGATATTCTAGGTTGGCGGATTGCAAATCCGCCAGAACAGGCAATTTTTATTGAATAAACAATAGGTAAATATATCCAACAATAGGTAAAGAAAAAGATTTCAAGACAAAAAGAAGAAACCACGGCCGGGTCGTTTTTTTCTTTCCTCTTTCGTCCAAAGACTTAAATCTTTCAGCTACCTTCAAATATCGTTTCCTAAAAACGAAAAGAAAATAATTGAGAAGCATTATTAATGCAACAATGACGTAAAAAAGCCACGTTGGGAAAACCATAAATTGTGAAACTCTAAACCAATATTTTAACACAAACATGAAAGACATTACCATGTTTATCGACATAACCGAAAAGAGAAGTGCCGAAAGAATGGCAGGCCCTAAAGGATGTTCTTCTCCTCCGTACTGTTTCCCGACTCTCACAAAGATGGAATAGAATAATGTGTCTAAACTATTTCTCATGATTTGTCTTATCTATTATTTGTTTTCATGTTATTCAAGTAATCATAACCTTCGTCAAACCCTCCGTATGCATTGACGACCCCCAAGACAAATGCACCTGTAGCAACAACAGGACCTGCAAAGACTGTAGCAGCTCCAAGCACAGATCCAACAACGACTTTTGTGACATTTCCAAGACTAGGGTCGTTCCAAGCTATGAGCAGGTCGGGAATTTCGGAAACAACAACAAAAGCCCCACCTAATACTTTACTGGTAAGAGAGAGAGTCTTCATTGTAGCTTTTGAAGCAGCACCATCCACAGCCGTTGCGATGCCTCCGCCTGCCTCACCTACATTCGTAAAAGTTTGTTTCGTTGTTTCATTTTTCTTATTATTAGCACTGCCGCTTCCCGGTGGGTCATCAGGTCCACAAGCCAAATGCATCGCATGGTTCAGTCCCGAGCAAATAAGTCCATTGCACATACCTTCCCAGAAATCTCCTCCTGCCATCGAGGCGCTCACGCCGCCTGAAAGACCGCCTGCCGCCACCATGGCCGCCTTCGTCCAAGAGTCCGGAACATGGAACTCCTTGCAGCTAACGCCAGTAATCGTACTCACAAATGAAGCTACTGCTCCCGAGGCGAAGCCATGCCAGAACTTACCTCCGCGTGCTTCCGTGGAAATACCGCCCATGATGTGAGTATTAGATTGCATATTAGACGAGATTTATTGATTCGGCTTTGATTATTTTGCCCATGGAAGACCGAAGAGAGCAATTAATATGACCATCGTAAATAAAGAGGCTATTGAAAAAACGAGGCACAAAAATGATCTATCAAGTCTCTTGTTTTCATTTTCTCCTTGAAACATTTCTTTGATTTGCAAATAACGTTTCTTATAAAGAAACAGCCATCCATTAATGCCAACGTCTACAATGGCAATGATGATGAAAAAGACATCCGATGGAGGTGAAAAAGGCAAAACGAATCTTGCTATTACATAAAGCAAAGTTAAAAAATTAGCAAAACATAATACAGTTATTGGAATTAAGGCTGCTATTGCGGCAAAACTATCCGTTTCTTCTCTTCCAAGACTGTCTTTCTTCTCTATTCGGAAGAAGAAATAGAATAACCTATAATATACTTTTAATATTTTTTCTGTTATTATCATCGTTTTTATTCTTTGTAAGATACTATGTTAATTATGGGTACCTTCTTATTTAATAGTATTGAATGTAGGGAGGCATATAATTATACTTAGAGTATCTTGGGGTAAAATACTCTTTTAACCAAGCATCATTATATAGAGTGTTATCGAACTTTCCTGTCACATCAGAATATATCAGGCCCGCTCCTATAGCGGGACCTACAATAGGAATTTCGAATGATCCGTATTCTACAATGGTCATAGTAATTTTCGATAAAGCAACATCTAACGAAATTTCTCCTTTATAAGCCTTTATTAGGTTAGTACAAATATCCACGCCAATGCATAACTTCCCAGCTAATTTTGCGTACTTGATAATCGGTTTCATTTCTTTCGTAGCTAATGCAAAATTGGTTAGTTCTGCTGCTTTTTCTACCATTGTTGCTTCTGCACCAACAACAGTAGAAGCATTTTGAGCTCTTCCTTTTAATTGTTGAGCATTGTTTTTCTTGCTTCCAGGAGGGTCATCTGGTCCCTCCATGGTCTCGCAAGCCAAATGCATCGCATGGTTCAATCCCGAGCAAATAAGTCCATTGCACACGCCATCCCAGAAGTAACCGCCAGCCATGGTGGCGGTTACGCCACCCGATAGACCACCAGCAGCCACCATACAGGTCACTTGCCAGGCCTTCGGCAATTTATCCGTCATTATGCCCGTAGTTGAAGCGACAAACGAGGCTACTGCACCCGTCCCAGCGGATTTGCAATCCGCTGGTGCCGAGTATGGGGATTTGCAATCCCCGTAATATACAGCTCGGTTTCCCATCACAAGCTGGTTTTGTTGGCAAAGATAATGAATTTATAGGTTATTGCGCAAGTGTTTCGCATTGAAAATGCTGATATTCGATGTTTTTTCATTGTTTTACGAATTAAAGACGATGCAAAAGTAGTATGCCCCTAATACTTTGTCAAGAAAAAGATGGTACGGATTTGTCCGGATTTTTGGTTAACGTCTTGCTCATCAAATGGATATAGATTCGTTGGCGATGGCCTGCAAAGTGATGGAAATGGCATTTTCGCTGCCCAAAACCCTCCTCAGCTTGCTGTTGCGCTCGTTGATTGTGGTGTAGGCACGTTGCATCAAGGCCGAAACATCGGCATCGGAAAGGCCAAGCAGATAGAGG
>ONFO01000014.1 GCA_900317155.1 uncultured Bacteroidales bacterium | reverse complement strand
TTTTTTATAGACTTTCTATCAGTATTTCGCGCAAATTTACTATTTTTGCTCTTGCATTCCTAGTTCGCAGACAACCACGCTGCAAATCTAAGGTTTGCCTTGAACTGCCCTTCGTTCACCCGCTCCATGATGAGTCGGCAGATGGGCTCGTCGTTGAACGATAGGGCTTGTTCTTCCTGCTTCGGGTTCATTTTGTCCGCCTGCTGCCTGATCTGGTCTTTCAGCTCGCGCAGCTCCTCGTTGCTCCGCTTCAGGCGGTTGGAAAGCGAGGATTGCTGCATCTTATGGGCGTGGCGCTCGGTTTCCAACAACCTGCCCACGTCCTCTTTCTCGGTTTTCAGCCGTTGGTTGCGCTTTCTGCTCAGGGTGAGGAAAACAGACACCACAACAGCCAAGGCCAACACGATTCCCAAAACAATGCCCCATCGCCTTGTGGCTTTCTGAACCTTCAACCTGTGTTGGGTTTCCTGCTTGATTTGCTCATATTGCTGGCAAAGCCCCGTCAAGGTGGAATGCAGCTTGCCGTCTTCGTCTTTCGCGGTGACGTATTGCGAGCGGGCAAGGGCATATTCTCTCGCTTTAAGTGTATCCCCGTTCTTTATGGAAATCTCCTGTAGCCTTTCGGTAGCCAGCATCTTGCTGTCGGGGGCGCTTGTATTGTCGTACACCTGTTTCAGGTAGACCCAAGCTGAATCATAATGCCCCTCATAATAATAAATGTCTCCTATCACAAGGTATCGGGCCAAAAGCTCGTGGTTGCTTTCTGCAAGTTGCGCCAATCGATACAACAAGGCCAGACTCTTTTCGGGTTGGTGGTCTTTCTTATAGGACAGAAGAGCCTGCCTGGTAGTAATATCCCTATAAGTTGGGTTAATGGTATCTGGTAGGATATCCACGGCACAACTATAATAATAGTCGGAACTATCCAGTTGCCCCATTATATCATAAATAAACCCTAACTCGTTCAACACCCAAGCAATATGTGAAGGCTGGGCATCGTATTTTTGGTAATATTTCAAGGAAAGCTTGCCGAAATCTAGGGCTTGTTCCTGAAGGAAATCATCGGCATATAAGTCGGTCAATCTTGTACAGGTTAAAGCCATAAATATCGCTTTGTTTCCCACAAGTTCCTTTTCCTCGAAATGGCTTTCCATCACTTCCAAAGCCTTCAGGTATTCCTTGCAGGCATCCACAACGCTGTCGCACTCGTAGTATCCCACACCATTAATATAATGGGCGCGGGCATCCAGAAACGCGATGGTAGAGATGTTGCGCGCAACGCCTTTGCAAAGGCACAACGAATCGAAATAACGCACCGTCTGCTGCAAAGCCGGGCGGTTGCTTTGGCCGTAGTCATTTTTATACAGCGACTCCGAAATCAGTATCTGGCAGTAATGCCCATTCAACTCATCGAGGCTGTCGGCCTTGGGGCTGGCTGCAAACTGCTGCAGCACTGCCAAGGCGCTGTCGGGCTGTCGCCACATCAGGCTGTCGATGGCGGCCAGTTCGGGCGACGATGCATGGGGCAGAGACGTGCCATGGCGTGTCTCGCTGTGTGAGGTGCATGCCCCCAGAAGCAACACCATCAGTCCTCCTATCAGCCCCAAACGTTTCATGCCTGCAAAGATAGGAAATAAACCGCTTCAAAGGGTTTTTCGAGGCACAAAAAAAGAGGACTGTTCAGCCCTCTTTTCTGTTGTGGTTTTAAGTGAATGCTTATTGGGCATCGTGTTGGCACTGATGGCCTTCGCCTTCGCCTTTGCAGCAGCCCTTTTCACCTTCGCAGCCACCGAGGCGCTGCATGATGAGATCCTTCTGCTCGTCAACGGTCTTCTCGGCGAAGTTTTCCCAAGCGGCCTTCATCTCGGCGCACTTCTTTTCGCATTCAGCCTTTTGTTCTTCGGTCATTTCAGCCATCTCTTTGGCGCAGCCTTCACCAGCGGCTTTCATTTCTTCCATCTTGGCGTCCATTTCGGCAAACATGGCGCAAGCCTTCTTGTTAAGCTCGGCCTTGGCCTCGTCGGTCATCTCGTCCCACTTGGCATACTCTTCTTTCAGAGCGTGCATGGGGCAATCGTGCTTTTCTTCGACGACTTCTGTCTTTTCCTCCTGAACGGGCTCAGCGGCTTGTTCGGGTTGCTTAGGGGTGTTGTTGCAGGCCACCATGAAGAGGCTGGCCAGTCCGAGAGTAAGAACTAATTTCTTCATTTTTAATAAGTTTAGATTATTGATTTGATGTTTTTGTCTCATTTTGAGCGCGCAAAAATACAAAATATTTCAATAGAGCTTAAAAATTTGTGTTTTTTGGTAAAAAAATCTTTTTTATAATAAGGTTGTTTTTTTGTCGGGGAATGCCTATTTTTGCGGTCACGTTTTTTGCAGTTGTGTTTTTGGCTGCAAAAGGAGTAAACAATGTATAATCAACTAATTATAAATTCATACTAAATTCAAAGAAATGGCAGAAAAAAAGTTTTTGACATGCGACGGTAACCAGGCTGCGGCCCACGTTGCCTACATGTTCAGTGAAGTGGCCGCCATTTATCCTATCACTCCGTCATCGCCGATGGCCGAGTATATCGATGAATGGGCTGCTAAAGGTCAGAAGAACATCTTTGGCGAGACCGTCAAAGTGGTTGAGATGCAATCCGAAGCCGGTGCAGCCGGTGCCGTCCACGGCTCGCTGCAGGCTGGCGCCCTCACCACCACCTACACCGCCTCGCAAGGCCTCTTGCTGATGATTCCCAATATGTACAAGATCGCCGGTGAATTGCTTCCTGGCGTGTTCCACGTCTCGGCCCGCGCCCTCGCCGCCCAGGCCCTGTCCATCTTCGGCGACCACGCCGACGTGATGGCCTGCCGTCAGACGGGCTTCGCCATGCTGGCCACCAGCAGCGTCCAAGAGATCATGGACCTCGCCCCTGTGGCACACCTTGCCGCCATCGAAGGCCGCGTGCCGTTTGTGCACTTCTTCGACGGTTTCCGTACCTCTCACGAAATCCAGAAGGTCGAGGCTGCCGACATGGAGAAACTCCGTAAGCTCGTCAACCAAAAGGCCCTCAAGGAATACCGCGAACGCGCCCTCAATCCTGAGCACCCCGTAACCCGTGGTACCGCCCAGAACCCCGACATCTACTTCCAGACCCGTGAGTTGCAGAACAAGTACTACGACGCTCTGCCCGACATCGTGGCCAAGTACATGAAGCAGATGAGCCGCATCACTGGCCGTCAATATGCTCCGTTCGTTTACTACGGCGCTCCCGATGCCACCGACATCATCATCGCCATGGGCTCCATCAACGATGTCATCAAGACCGTCATCGACAAGGAGAACAAGGCTGGCAAGAAGCTCGGTCTTGTCACCGTGCACCTCTATCGCCCCTTCAGCGTGAAGTACCTCATGGAAGCCCTGCCGAAGAGCCTGATGGAGCACGTGAAGCGTATCTGCGTCCTCGACCGCACCAAGGAACCCGGCGCCAATGGCGATCCGCTCTACCTCGACGTTGTCGAAGCCTTCAAGGACTGCCCCTACAAGCCTTTGATTATCGGTGGCCGCTACGGTCTGTCGTCAAAGGACACCACACCGGCTCAGGTGCTTGCCGTCTACAAGAACCTCGCTGCCGACAAACCGATGAACCAGTTCACCGTGGGTATCAAGGACGATGTCACGCACCGTTCACTCAAGGTCGGTAAGGAAATCTCCATCCTGCCGAAGGGCACGTTCGAAGCCAAGTTCTACGGCCTCGGTGCTGACGGTACCGTGGGTGCCAACAAAAACTCCATCAAGATCATCGGCGACAACACCAACAAGTACAGCCAAGCCTATTTCGACTACGACTCCAAGAAGTCAGGCGGTTACACCTGCTCGCACCTGCGTTTCGGTGACCAACCCATTCTGGCTCCTTACCTCGTTGGCACGCCCGACTTCGTGGCTGTCCACGTCCCGAGCTATCTGCGCAAGTACGACTGCCTCCGTGGTTTGAAGAAGAACGGCACGTTCCTCTACAACTCGCCTTGGAGCGTTGAAGAGACCAAGAAACATCTTCCTGACTATGTGAAGAAGTATCTTGCCCTCAATAATATTAATATGTATATCATCGACGCCACGAAGATCGCCGCTGAGATTGGTCTGGGCAACCGCACCAACACCATCCTCCAAAGCGCTTTCTTCAAGATTTCGGGCGTCATTCCTTACGACCTGGCCGTCCAGCAGATGAAGAAGTTCATCGTGAAGAGCTACGGCAAGAAGGGTGAGGATGTTGTCAACATGAACTATGCCGCCGTTGACCGTGGTGGCGAGATCACCAAGGTTGAGATTCCCGCTGAATGGGCCAACCTCGACTGCACCACCGACTTCGTCTTCGAGCACAACGCTGATGATCCCGAGTTTATTAATAAGGTGATGCGCCCGATGGTTGCCCAGTGTGGTAACGACCTGCCTGTGAGCGCCTTCAAGGACATCGTCGACGGTACCTTCCCGGCTGGCACCACCGCTTATGAGAAGCGTGGCGTCGCCACCGTCGTCCCCGAGTGGAATCCTGCCAACTGTATCCAGTGCAACCAGTGCTCGCTGGTGTGCCCGCACGCCGCCATCCGTCCTGTCGTCATGACCGATGACGAGCTGAAGAATGCTCCTAAGGGCATGGCCACCGCCGACATGAAGATGCCGAAGGAAATGGCTGGTATGCACTTCCGCATGCAAGTCTCCGTCTTGGACTGCACCGGTTGCGGCAACTGCGCCGATGTGTGCCCCGCCAAGGAGAAGGCTCTGGTGATGAAACCGCTCGAAAGCCAACTCGACGAAGCCAAGAACTGGGAGTACGGTCAGAAGAAGGTCACCTACAAGGACGAACTCATCGACAAGTTCTCCAACGTGAAGAACAGCCAGTTTGCACAACCGCTGTTTGAGTTCTCTGGTGCTTGCGCCGGTTGCGGTGAGACACCTTATATTAAGACCATCACCCAACTCTTTGGTGAGAGCATGATGGTGGCCAACGCTACAGGTTGCTCGTCCATCTATGGCGGTTCCGCTCCTGCAACGCCTTACTGCAAGAACTACCGCAGTGGCAAGGGTGTGGCATGGGCCAACTCCCTGTTTGAGGACAACGCTGAGTACGGTCTCGGTATGGCCACGGGCGCTCGCAAGATCCGCGAAGGCCTCCGCAAGAAGGCTGAAGAGCTGGTCAACACCACCGTGTACGACTGGATGAAGGAAGCCACGCAGAAGTGGTTAGACACCTACAACGACACGGTTGCCAACCGCAAGGCTACTGACGAATTCGTTGCCGCCCTCGAAAAGGCCATCCTCGACATCGACGGTTGCATCAACTTCTTCTCCACCAAGGGTAAGGAAATCTACGGTGAAGAAGTGGCTGCCCAAAAGCTGGAAGAAGCCAAGAAGGCAAAGGCTGCTGGTCGCAAGATCTGCATCTGCCACGGTTGCGAGCTTGAACAAGAACTGTTGGAAAACAAGGACTTCCTCGCCAAGAAGAGCCAGTGGATCTTCGGTGGTGACGGTTGGGCCTACGACATCGGTTTCGGTGGCCTCGACCATGTGCTGGCCAGCGGCGAAGACGTCAATGTCCTCGTCCTCGACACCGAGGTTTACTCGAACACGGGTGGTCAGTCATCCAAGGCTACGCCTGCCGGTGCTGTCGCCAAGTTTGCTGCCTCTGGTAAGAAGGTCCGCAAGAAAGACCTCGGCATGATTGCCAAGAGCTACGGCTACGTCTATGTGGCTCAGGTCGCCATGGGTGCTTCGCAGGCCCAGTACTTCAAGGCCATCAAGGAAGCTGAGGCTTATCCGGGCCCGTCGCTGGTGATTTGCTACGCTCCGTGTATCAACCACGGCATCAAGATTGGCATGGGTCACTCGCAACTCGAAGAGAAACTCGCCGTCGACTGCGGTTACTGGCACCTCTGGCGCTTCAACCCCGCCGAGGAAGAGGAAGGCAAGAACGGCTTCCACTTGGATTCGAAGGAACCCAACTGGGCCGACTTCCAGAAGTTCATCATGGGTGAGGTGCGTTACAACTCGCTCGTGAAAACCTTCCCCGAGGAAGCCAAGGAACTGTTTGCCAAGACCGAGCAATTCGCCAAGCTGAGATACGAAGGGTATAAGAAGCTGAGCGAAGGGAAATAATTGAGATTATTCCTGATTGAAAAAACGGCGTGTCTTGAAAAAGATGCGCCGTTTTGTTTGTTTTTTGTATTTTTGCGGTGATGAAAAAATGTATAGATGCAAGAATCAGACTCCATATATTATAGTTGTGAAGGCTCCACTTTAGAATTAGATCCGTACACGGGACTTCGTAAGATCGAATGGAATAATCGACTAGGACAAAGAATAGAATTACACCATTTGTTTAGTGATAGTCTTGGTTTTAGAATAGATTTCTATGAAAACAATGTGGTATTATGCTTTGACAAACGAGATAAGCTTCAAATCGGAGATTGTATCTCTTTGTTATTTGATGACGGCAAAATAATAGACTTTCCAATCACGAAAAAGCCAATAAAAGATCATCTTTATGAAACTTCTTTTATTCTATACCAAGAAGATGCTGAAACACTATTATTTTCAACATTAGTTTCATATCGAATTTCGTACAAAGAGGATTCGAAACGTTCGAAGATAGTCGAAATAAATGTGGGTTTTATAGGTTATAGCCCAGAAAATGGATCAGAAGCCATCCGTATTTACGTGAAAAATCATATAGATAGAATTAAGCAGTTGGTTCCAGATTACCAATTACCACATCGTACGGTAGTAAAAACACCAATAGAGTATAAATTCAATTGGTGTTATGTATATTTGATGCGAGACGGCACAAATGGCTATCACAAAATTGGCATTTCCAACAAGCCGGAATATCGGGAAAAGACCTTGCAGAGCGAGAAGCCATCAATTGAGATGCTTGCTTGTAAAAAGTTCCCGACACGAAAAATTGCTGAGGCAATAGAATCTGCGTTGCATACTGCATACAGCCAACAACGAGTTCGTGGGGAATGGTTTAATTTGGACGATGTGGATGTGGCAGCAATAATGGAAACATTGAAATAGAATCCTTTGCAATAAACAACAATTTATTTCGTTATATAAAAAAAGAAAAGATGGCACATTTTATCATAAAGAACATAGGCCCGATAATTCATACAGAGTTTGACTTGAATAGAGTAAATGTATTTATTGGACCACAAAGTGTTGGCAAAAGTACAATTGCAAAAATTATCAGTTTTTGTTTATGGCTTGAAAAAACGACAATCCGGCAACAGCATGTGGATAATATTGATTTATCATTCGTAGAGGAGTATTTGGTGTCATTTCATAAGATGTCATCTTATTTTAATCCAGAGTCATATATACATTATGAAGGAAAAGCAATAGCATTTGATTACATTTATAAAAGTAGTTTTCAAATACATAAGAGTACAAACTTTTCGGAGTTGGAAACTGGGAAGGTAGCTTATGTTCCAGCGGAGAGGAATATTGTATCGATGGCATACGTTGGCAGTTTCAAATTTGAATATGATTATGTTAGAGACTTTGTGTTTGAGTGGTTGGGAATCCGTTCGAAATACTCACAAACTGAAGCAATACACATTCCCGGTACTGATGTAAAATACTTTTTTGATGAAAAAAGAGGGGATATTATTGAACTGCCAAACCAAAAATCAATCTCTTTAAATGAAGCATCTAGCGGATTGCAATCGGTTATACCATTATATATATATTGCTTGTATGTTTCAGAATGGATTTATCAGCACAACATGGATATGTCTTATGAAGATGCAGACAAAATAATTGAAGGTGTCAGTCGAATGACTTATAATGCCTTGAGACAAGAGGCTGATTCTAATGAAATATTTAAAGGAGATAGATATGAAGATAATGCAGAAATGATGACAATGCTAATTCGAAACATTTTCTCTCACACAAACGAGACCGCATTAGAGAATACATATAAAACTTTAACTAAATTTGCTGATAGAATTAGAAAGCCTCATTTCACGCAACTTATTATTGAAGAGCCAGAACTTAACCTTTTCCCAGAAACACAAGTGGAGCTTTTGTATGCATTATTAAGATTATTGCAAAATAACAGACCTGACAATCTTGTTGTCACTACTCACAGCCCATATATACTGTACGCATTAAATAATTGTTTGTTGGCAAATATTGTTAAGGGGAAAATGCCTAAAACGAAATTTGATAAGGTTAGATGTTCCGATGTCATATTAGATTCCCAAGAGGTATCTGTATTTGAACTCGAAAACGGAGAGTTTCGACCTATAGAACAAAACGTTGATACAGGGAAATATACAATTCAGGATGACTTAGGTTTAATTCGGCAGAACTTTTTTGATTATGTCATGAAAGGAATAATGGATGACTTTAATTCGCTGTTAAAGTATAGATTTTGAAGCTATGAAAACGAGTTTTGCCAACTACATTGAGGTATCCTCTGATTTATACGTTTCGGATTATACCAATTATAAAGGAGCTGCTCCCACTAAAGGTGTAGATATTGCAACAAACGTACTTGATATTCATCAACAATGGCCTCCTTTGAATATCCATAACCCCAATAGTATTCTAATATTAGTGGCGAATATGGAACGTAATCCATCAATAAATAAGAAAAAAGATGGAAAACCATGCAAACAATGTGAATGCTTGTGCATTTCTGAGCAATCGGAAATTGATGATAAGCCATGGTTCGCATTGGTGGAGTTAAAGTGTTGCAACGATCAAGAAAGAAACATTGAGTCTAATTTGCAGGATGCAATAGCTAAACTGAAGGGACATCACAAACATCTCCGAGACGAAAAAGGGATTATAACAACAGGTACTTATCACTATTATTGGATTATCTCTATACCTACTAGTTACAATCCTCCATTTAAAAGTTTTATGTGGACTGACGATTATTTGATTTCAATAAACGAGAAATACGATGGTGCAATCATCATTGGAGATAATGATATTATTGTCGTTGATGGGTCTGAACTAAAAGGGTTACATTAAAGTTTCAAGTATCATTTTGCAGCTTTACGGTAGCCGTAATATTGTTTCCGCCAAATTGTTTTGTCATGGGAAATCAATATCTTTGCAGAAAATTGAACGTCAATGCCATACAATTTGCCACAACGGAAATCACCGCGTGCCACATGGCACGATTACAACGGCGGAAGGTATTTCGTGACCTTTTGCACGAAAAACCATGAATTGTATCTTGGTAATGTGGTTGATGGTCGGGTGGAATTGTCGGAAATAGGGGAATATGCATTACTATGCATTGGTAAAATCCCAAAAATCAATGATAATGTTGCGGTTCCAGAATTTGTGGTGATGCCGAATCATATTCATATGATTGTTATTGTGGATAATCCAATTGATTGGCCTGACGATGAGCGGCTGCCGCAATGCGACAGCCCTACAGCCCAAAACGGAAACATGATGCATGATTCAGGGTCTGTAGGGCTGTCCTATCAGGGCAGCCGCAATCAGGACAACCGCTGGGAAGAATCAATCATAGATGATTCACAATTGGACAAAAACGAAGAAATGCAACACCGTTCCATTTGTTGCGGGCGGCTGTCGCGTATCATTGGACAATACAAATCCGCCGTCACCAAATATGCCAACGAACACGATATTTCATTCGCATGGCAACCGCGATTCCATGACCGTATCATTCGGAATTGGACGGAAATGAACCACATTGCCCAATATATCCAACATAATCCGATGAAATGGGAATTGGATCGGTTTTATAAAAAACGGTGATTTATAATATGCGGCTGCCACGGTGTGACAGCCCTACAATCCGATGGGTAACGTTATGTCCAATGACTGGGCAGTAGGGCTGCCGTATTACGACAGCCACAAATTAATGCAGTAAAATATCTAGAAAAACAAAAAAGAGGACGACCAAAGTCATCCTCTTTATCATTTGTTCAGCTTTTTTCTTTATTATTCTGCTGGTGCTTCAGCGGGAGTCTCGGCAGGAGCCTCCTCGCTGGAGGGCATTGTCGTTGTGGCGGCAGGAACTTCAGCCGAAGGAAGGTTGGGAATGATGCTCTCCACTTCACTCTTGGGAGCGCCTTCTTTGGAGTTCTTGGGGAGGGTGATGCTCGAAATGAGGCAGAGCACCACAAGGATACCGCCCAACGTCCAGGTGGCTTTTTCAAGGAAATCGGTTGTCTGACGCACGCCCATCATCTGGTTGGCACCACCGAAGTTGGAGACCAATCCACCACCCTTTGAGTTCTGAACCAGAACGATCAATCCTAATAATACGCTGACAATCAGGATTAAAATTACTACTACTGTGTACATGTTTATTGATTTAATGTTTGACTTTCTTTGCTTTCTTGTAAGCGCTCAATTTGGGCTGCAAAATAACGACTTTTTTTTGGATATTTCAAGCCTAATTTTTTATAAATTGAAATTGCCTTCTCAACATACCCTTGTTGCTCATATATTTTGGCCAAAGTCTCACTCACGATGTTCTCTTGGTCGATGATGCTGTTTTGTGCAACAGAGATGGGATTGTAGAACTCCGCCTTGGGCTTGGAAATGCTTGGGTTTTCGAGTATGAATTTGTCTATCAACTCTTTGCGTGAAAGCTTCTTTTGAGGCGTCTTCTCGGTTTCTGAACGTTGCTTTTCTGCTTCTATTTCCCTTAACCGGTTGGCGATGATGGCTTTCAACTCGTCCAGCGACTTTCGCTTTTCTTCTAGAAGAGCCATCTCGGCAGACAACTCTTCATGGGTGCCGCTGAGGTCGATTTCTGGGATGATAAAGACCTTCTCGTGGATGATGTTGCCGTTTTGTACTTCGATTTCCTCGACGGAATTGGTGGCTTTTTCCTTGGATGAGGGCTCATTGGGTAAAGCATTGACTTCAGGCTCATGCTCTAGTCGGTGACGGGCAATCAGAGTGAATTGCCGCAGTTTGTCACGGTTGGGCGAGATGGCAGCGGCGCGTTTCAGTTGTCGGTCGTAGCTCGCATTGTCGGTGTTTTGGTAAGCAACGGCCAGCAGTGTTTGCCCAATGGAAAAATAGGGATAGCCTGCCACCAACTGCTCCACATTTTTCACAGCCTCGTCTTTCAGCCTCTCAGGCTGAGTCATATATCCTATCAGTTGCTTGCTGTCCATTGAGTCAGTTGTCAATTGTCAGTTGTTCAGTTGTTCCTCATTCTGCATTCTGCATTCCTCATTCCTCATTCCTCATTCTGCATTATAATTACCAGTTTACCAAAGCCTTATTGAAAATGTCTTCCACCAATTGTTCAACGATGGTCGCGGTGAGTGCTTCTTGAACCGACATCAAGTCTTGATTGCTGGGATAGTCCTCATAGCGTGAGAAAGATTGTTCGAAGTCTTTCGTATCGTCGATGCGGTTGCTGAACCTGACTTTAACCGTGATGGTAAGGCGGTTCATGGCGGCAGTCTGTCCCGTGATGGCCACCGGGGTGGTCCTGTAGTCGGTGATTTCGCCTTCAAAGGCCAAGTCGCCACCAGTTTCTATCAAGTCTAGCGTAGTCTGGCTGTTCATCGCGTCGCGCAGGGCTGTGGTGAGGTTGTCGCTCAGCAATGGGTTGACGAGTTGGGCATGGTTAGGGAAGTAGTCCACCGAGACGGTCTTGGCCTCGGCGGGTATCGACGCACCTGAGAAGGAATAGATGCCGCAACCTTGGCAGACGACCGCTAAAGCCATCACAAGAACTGCTATTTTCGCTTTGATTCTCATAGATCAATGCCGTATTCGTTGATTTTGCGGTATAAGGTGCGTTCGCTGATGCCCAAAGCTTTGGCAGCGTCTTTTCGTTTGCCTTTATGGGCTTCCAATGCCTTGATAATCATTTCTTTTTTATGATGCTCAAGCGATAGTGTCTCGGCGGTTGAGCCTGTCGAGACGACACCATAATGTGTGGTTTCCTCTGCGGGAATAAACTCTGTGAATTCCGGCTCTGCCGCTTCAGGCTCGCTTTGGCTCACTCGAGTCACCACCGTGTCGCCGATTTGTGTGACAGGGTTGCTTTGCACAAAGTTTTGTTCCACAGGACGGCCTGTGTTCATTTTGTTGACCTGGGCACGCAACTCGGCGATGTCTTTCTTCATGTCGAAAAGTACACGATAAAGCAGGTCGCGCTCATTGACACTATCCATGGAGTCGTCATGTGGCAGCAACATGGGCAAAGAGCTTTGCACTTTGTTAGGTAGGTATTTGGCCAAAGTTTCCGCCGTGATGGAACGTTCGGTCTCCATGATGGAGATTTGTTCTGTGACATTCTTCAGCTGTCGGATGTTGCCGTCCCATCGGTAGCTCTCAAGCGTTTTCACAGCGTCAGAAGTCAAGGTGATTGGTGGAATGTGGTTGTGCTCGGCGAAGTCAGTGGCGAACTTGCGGAATAGCAAGGGGATGTCGCCCTTTCTCTCGCGCAAGGCAGGGATATGGATGGGGATGGTGTTCAACCTATAATAGAGATCCTCGCGGAAACGGCCTTTCTCGATGGCCAAGGGAAGGTCGACGTTGGTGGCAGCCACGATTCTGACATCGGTCTTCATCACCTTGGAACCGCCTACGCGGATGAACTCGCCGTTTTCAAGCACACGCAATAGTCTTGCTTGTGTGGAGAGGGGCAGCTCACCCACCTCATCCAAAAAAAGTGTGCCTTTATCGGCAATCTCGAAGTAACCTTTGCGCTCGCCTACAGCACCGGTGAATGCTCCTTTTTCATGGCCAAACAGCTCCGAGTCGATAGTGCCTTCAGGAATGGCACCGCAGTTTACGGCAAAATATGGGCCATGCTTGCGTGCGCTGTTTTGGTGGATAATCTTCGGAAATACATCCTTACCCGTACCACTCTCGCCCGTGATGAGCACGGTGAGGTTGGTAGAGGCCACCTGCGCTGCGATGCCGATGGCGCGGTCCAACTCAGGGTCGTTGCCGATGATGCCGAAGGTTCGTTTTATTGTTTGTACGTCCATGTCAGTTGTTCAGTTAGTCAGTTGTTCAGTTGTTCAGTTACTATGGCTTATGGCTCATGGCCTATGGCTTGTCCCACCGAAAGCATGAAATCCAAGATTTTTCGTGGGTCAGGCCATAGTCATAGGCCATCAGCCATAGTCCTTTTATCTCAAAACTCCTCCCAACTGCTGTTCAAACGCGCCTTGAATCTTCCCCATCGTCTTCTCAATCACCTTGTCGGTGAGGGTGGTGGTGGGCGACATCAGGACGAAGCTCATGGCATACTGTTTCTTGCCTGCTGGAATTTTCTCGCCTTCGTACACGTCGAACAAACTCATCGATTGCAGGATCTTGTTCTCGGCGGCCATGGCGACTTTCTTGACTTCGTCGAAGGTGATGTTCTTGTCGAAAATCATGGCGAGGTCGCGGCGCACGGCGGGGAACTTCGACAGGGGCTCGAAGTGCACTTCCTTGGCCTTGGCCAGGCATTGCATCATCACGGTCCAGTTGAAGGTGGCGTAGTAGACGTCCTTCTTCAGGTCGAAGTGCTTCAAGGTCTTCTTGCTGAGCTTGCCGAGGGTGACGATTTCCTTGCCTTCGACGAAATAGGTGGTGGCAAAATCGAAATGCGGTAGGTCGGATTCTTTGGCTTCTAAGGCCTTGAAGTCGAACTTGAAGTGATTGAGCACGCCCATGACGTATTCCTTCAGGTCGAAGTAGTCGAGGGCCTTGCTCGGAGCGTTCCACAGCTCGGCTTGCTTGTTGCCGGTGAGGAAGAGGTCGAGGCAGGTATGTTCACTATAGGGCTTGAGTGGCTTGGTCTCGTCGCCGACTTTGCTTGCGTCGAAGAAATAGACGTTGCCAAACTCGAAGAACTTCATGTCGCTGACCTTGCGGTTTTGGTTGAAGGCGATGCTCTCCAAACCGCCCCACATCAGGGTCTGGCGCATCACGTTGAGGTCGCTGCTGAGCGGGTTCAAAATCTTCACGTTTTGGGCAGGGTCGAAGGCGGGGAAGGCCTCGCTGTAGGCGGCCTTGGTGAGTGAGTTGTTCATGATCTCGTAGAAGCCGTTGGCGACGAGCATGTCGCTGATCTTCTGCTGCATCTTGTCGGCGTCGGGCTTCGTGGCACGGCTGATGGAGGCATGGATGCGGCTAGGGATTTCGATGTTGTCGTAGCCGTAGATGCGGAGGATTTCCTCGACCACGTCGGCGGGACGCGTCACGTCGACCTTGCTGGTGTGCACGTCGACGACCACGTGTTCATCGTTCTGCTCAACGACTTGGCACTCAAGGCTCTTCAGTATGTTGACGGCTTGGGTCGGGTCGATGACCTTGCCAGCCAGTTTGTTCAAATAATCGAACTTCAGGTCCACACGGGCAGGGGCGAAGTCGCCGTTCTTCACGTCCTTGATCTCGGAAGAAATCGTTCCTCCGGCCAGCTCCTTTATTAATAAAGCGGCACGTTTCAGTGCGAAGAGGGTGATGTTGGGGTCGGCGCCACGCTCGTAGCGGAACGAGGCGTCGGTCTGCAGGCCGTGGAACTTGGAGGTCTTACGGATGCTGGTAGGGTTGAAGTAGGCACTCTCGAGGAAGACGTTGGTGGTCTCCATGGTCACGCCCGACTTCTGTCCGCCAAACACACCGGCGATGCA
Source organism: uncultured Bacteroidales bacterium (assembly GCA_900317155.1). Taxonomy (GTDB): domain Bacteria; phylum Bacteroidota; class Bacteroidia; order Bacteroidales; family F082; genus Limimorpha. The sequence goes on along the minus strand of ONFO01000014.1, from coordinate 62,941 downwards.
CATAGGCTCTTCAGCGTTGCAAATCATCAAGTTACGGCTGTTGAGTTTGCGCTCCACGCCGTCGAGGGTGACGAAAGGCGTGCCTTCGGGCATGCATTTCACCACGACCTTCTTGCCCGTGATCTTGTCAGCGTCGAAGGCGTGCATGGGCTGGCCGACTTCCATCAACACGAAGTTGGTGATGTCGACGATGTTGTTGATGCTGCGGATGCCGACGGCGGCGAGGCGGTTCTTGAGCCAGGCTGGCGACTCGCCGACTTTCACGCCGCTGACGGTCACGCCCGAATAGCGCGGGCAGGCTTGTGTGTCTTCAACGACCACGTCGATATCGAGGTTATGGTTCTCCACCTTGAAGTCGTCTACAGATGGACGAATGAGGTGGTATTTGGTGGTGTTCTCGCGCTGGTTGAGGGCAGCCACGAGGTCGCGGGCCGAGCCGATGTGCGAGGTGGCGTCGCTGCGGTTGGCGGTGAGGCCAATTTCGATGGTATAATCCTCTTCCACAGGAAAATAGAACGAGGCAGGCTTGCCCACTTCGTAGTCGTCGGGCAGCACCATGATGCCGTCGTGCGAGGTGCCAAGTTGCAGCTCGTCCTCGGCGCAAATCATGCCTTCAGAGACCTCGCCGCGAATCTTGCCCTTCTTGATGACGATGTGTTCGTCGCCCATCCAAAGTTCGGTGTTGATGGTGGCCACAAGCACCTTTTGTCCTGCCGCCACGTTGGGTGCGCCACACACGATGTGCAGAGGCTCCTCGCCGCCGACGTCGACGGTGGTGATATGCAGGTGGTCGGAGTTGGGGTGGTCGATGCAGGTGAGCACCTTGCCCACGACGACGCCCTTCAGGGCACCTTTCACCGACTCGAAACGCTTGAGGTCTTCCACTTCAAGGCCCGTGGAGGTCAACAACTCGCTGACTTTCTCAGCTGGATAATCGCAGTTGACGTATTGTTTCAACCAGTTATAAGAGATTTTCATTTTATTTGTATTTGTTTAATTTTCAATTCATTGTAAAAAACTGCGTCTCGCAGTTTGCCTAAATTTCGCTATTACGAAACGGCAAAAATACAAAAAACTGCCAAAATGTCACGATTATTTTTTCGGAGCAAAAAAATAATCTCAAAAATGTGCGATTTTAATGTTCGACTAATCTCAAAAATGTGTATTTTTGCGATGAAATTAATCTCAAAAACGTGTATAATTACCATAATATTAATCTAAAAAACGTGAAATATAAATTATGAAACGAAAGATATACAGACAGTTACAAGAATGGAAAGAAACGAGCAACGGAACAAGTGCTATAATCATTGAAGGAGCTCGGCGTATCGGAAAGAGTTATATTGTGGAAGAATTTGCCCGTAACGAGTATGATGATTATTTGCTTATCAATTTCCGACAAGCTCCCGATGAGGTGAAAAGCTGGTTCAACCTCTATTTGGAAGACCTTGACAAACTGCTTCTTAACTTGCAGTTGCATTACAACAAACAGTTGAAACCTCGTCGCTCGACCATTATTTTCGATGAAGTGCAGGATTGTCCCCGTGCCCGCGAAGCCATTAAGTTTTTGGTGGCCGACGGTCGGTTTGATTATTTGGAAACAGGCTCTCTCATCAGCATCAAAAAAAATGTGAAGGACATCGTGATTCCCTCCGAGGAAGAAACGCTCGAAATGTATCCGATGGACTTTGAGGAGTTTCTTTGGGCAATGGGCAACGAAACGCTGATGCCTTTCATTAAGGATTGCTTTGAGAAGCAAGCCTCGCTTGGGCAGGCATTGCACCGTAAGGCGATGGATTTGTTCAGGTTGTATATGGTGATAGGAGGGATGCCGCAAGCCGTGTTGCGCTACATTGAGACGAAGGATTTCCGCAAGGTGGAAGCCGTCAAGCGGCAGATTTTGACACTCTATCGCAATGACATTCATAAATATGCTGACAATGCTGAAGCCAAGGTGACAGCTATCTTCGACGAAATTCCGGGACAGTTGCAGAAGCACGAAAAAAAATTCCGGCTTTCGGCCCTCGGTGCGGATGCCCGGATGCGTGATTTTGATGATGCGTTTTTCTGGCTTGATGATGCCCGCATCGTGAATTGTTGCTACAACGCTACTGAGCCGAGTGTGGGACTCCGCTTGAATGAATCGCGGACGACATTGAAATGCTATCTGGCTGATACGGGGTTGCTCATAAGCCACACTTTCAATGAGCGAGGTTCGGTGCCCGTTGAGTTGTATCAGAAACTGATTTTGGGCAAGTTGGAAACCAATGAGGGAATGTTGGTGGAAAACATTGTGGCGCAAATGCTTGTTGTGGCAGGACATAAGTTGTTCTTTTACAGCAAGTCAAGCAATGAGAACGCCGAAGACCGCATGGAGATAGACTTCCTGATTAGGAAGTCGAAGATTACCAATCGGCACAATATTTCGCCTATTGAGGTGAAAAGTGGCAAACGCTATTCCTATACCTCTTTGACAAAGTGCATGAACAAGTACGACAAATACCTCTCTACTGCGTATATTATCCACGACGGGGATTTCAAGATAGACAGAGGCATTGTGTTTTTACCTTTGTATATGACACCTTTTCTGTGAGTGCTTGAAAAACCATTTTTCAATAAAAATTTCAAAAATTCCATCAAAAAATTATTGTAATTCGATAATTATTTGTAATTTTGCAGGGTATTTATTGCTGCAATTATGTTGAAAAGAAATTTGTTGTTCGGTTTGGTTATGTTTTGTTGTCTCTCTCTGGCAGCCCAAGAGAAAGGCTTCCTAACCACCTATTCCGAGGTGGATCACTCATGGTTTGTAACCGATGCCATAGAGACCTCTAATGGCAGTTTCCTGGTCACTGCGTATGATGATTGGGGACCAAGTAGTTTGTTGTTGAAACTGTCTCCCGAAGGAGATATTCTCGTTAATAGAGGTGTTATGGCAGAAGATACGACCATCTATGCCTATAGGATCTTGCAAATTCCCGAAGACAATGGAGATGAGTATATGGTCTTATGCCCCAGCCATCCCGCCGATGGCAGTACGGCAGCGCTTATGCTCCTGCGTGTCGATGAAGATTTGAACATTGTTTCAAGGAGAACGATAGCTTGCTCTTTCTTCGATGAAGGAAGCAGATTCTTTGATGCAAAATTCCTTTTGTCTGGAACGAGCGTATACGCTGCTTTGACATCAAGGTCAGAAAATATGCCAAATTCCATTTTTCTTACTAGATTTGATTTTGCCGGCAATCTACTCAATTGCCAAAAGAGGGATTCTTTGGCGTTTGTGTGTAATCTGTTTCATGACGAGAATGACAGGATTGGGTTGTTTGGTGATCTCAGTCCTTCGCACATGGTTTTTTTGGCTTTTGACGATTCTTTGCAACCCATTAGCAGGGATACCATATTTCAATGGACAGTGCCTGAAGGAAACAATGGGGAATCATGTCATTATTTTATTCATGACTATATCAACAGTCAAGCCATTATGCTTCCGAATGGTTCACATATTGTTTCGGCGCGATTGTTAGAGACCCTGTTACATGCCAATGGTTATCCTTATCAAGATGACAGATCTGTTATAATGGCAAAGTACGAAGATGATTTCCATCAACCGGAAGACATAATTGTTACAGAACACATGAACGACAGCGTTGAATACCCGGCATTTTTTAGGTCAATGGACTTTAGGGAAACCTCGGAGGCGAAATGCATGGTCTTCCAATGCGTTAATCTCAACGAGTTTCCCCAATTCGGATTAATGCAGCCATATCCTACGGGAATTGTGGTCACCAAAACGGACCAAGACCTGAATGTTGAATGGAAGAAGCGTTTCTTGAGAGACGGGAACTATCAAGCCATGGTCATTAATGCCACCGCTGACGGAGGCTGTTTGGTGGTTGGGTCTGTTGGAGATTATCAAGCGCAAAGATTTGATGTTTTTGCCTTGAAAATCGATACCGATGGCACTGTCGGGCTTGACGAAATCCAAGAAGAGAGCATGGCTTTCGTCTGTCCCAATCCTGCCAAAGAAACCATTAGAATTGGCGGCATAGAAGCCAAAGAAACGATGGTTTACAACTCCTTGGGACAATGTATTATGAGTTTTCGAGGTAATGAAGCAAATGTTAGTAATTTGTCAGCTGGAGTTTATCTGTTGAGGGTTTTCGATAGCGAAAATGCAGTGCATGTCTTGCGTTTCGTTGTGGATAGATAAAGGAATGAGTCAAATAACATTTGAAATAGAAGAAAAACAATGTCAAATAAAAAAGTTTAAAACGATGAAAAAGAAGAATTTAATCTTGATGGCTTTTGCCATTATGGTAGTTGCTATCCCGTTTATTCAGGGATGCGAGAAAAAAAAGAATTGTTATTATGGGCATGATGGAATTGTGTACAATCCATCGACTAATGACTGCGAATGTGTCAATCATTTCGAAGGAATGGAATTGGACACGGGTTATAATGCTTGGCTCGATGTAGTGCATTATATGCAATACTATTCAAGGGATGACAAGCCCAACTATCCTTATTATTCACGTGAAGGCGATACCGTCAAAACATGTGGCTGGATTAACCATCTGGATGGGCAAACGCTGTTGCCGAATGAATCCGACAGCCTATATGTTCAATTTGAGATTTCTGATGACTCTCTTGCTGCGATGAATGCCAAGCGCCTTTCTGCACCGACACACATTGAAGGAGATTTGGCATTGTTTGATGGCATAGACCGGGATAAAAAATGTTATTTGAAAGGGATTATTACTTTTCATCAGCAAGCCGATTATTTATATTGGTTGGATGGACCGGCAGACCCAGAACCTTCTCATAATTGTTCTTCAGCCAATTTCGCACTTCGTTTGGTAGAAATCAGAAACTAAATTGTTGTTGCTATGAATGAAAATGATAACATCATCATCCAGGAAGGCATCTATACGGCCTATTATAATGAAGAAATAGGAATGTATTCGGCTGTGGCTGTGGACTATTATAGTATGAATTAAGAGCGTTCTTAAAGTCAATGTCAAGGATGCCGAAGACATATCGGCATCCTTTGAGGGTTTATATCCAAATTAATCCATATTTTTGCAACATTCTTTTAATCATAATCATGAAAGATAAGACTTTAAAAAACATTCGTTTATGCTGCTACATTGCCTTGATATTTTGTATTATTTGGGCGGGGCTTGTGGCGAAATATCTAATAATTGATATTTTTGGGTGTAGTGCCTCTCCTCATTCTGTCGATTGGTCAGTAAATTCTGTGATGAAATCTATCGTCCTCGTTTGTTATTTGTTGGGCACCGTTGCAATGATAACTCTCTGCATCAAAGCCATTCTCAATACTTTTAGAGGAATCCGCGAAAATACTGTATTCCCGAAAAGCAATGTAAAACTCATGTTCTGGATTGCCTTGGCTGAATTTATCCATCTTTTAGGTTTTGGAAATCTTCCAGTCCTTTGGAAAGAAGATGTGATAATTCAGTTCCAGCACACCAACTTCGTCACTCCCTTCTTCCTGCTCTTCTTCGCCTTCATGTACAAAGTGGCGGCCGACGCGGTGGAGGAAAACAATTTAACCGTCTGACACGAGACTTCGAGACGCGAGACGCGGGACGAAATTGGTCTCGTGTCCCCTGTCCCGCAGTCCCGAGTCAAAAGCAGTAAAAATAAAATCAAAGCATTAATTACATGAAGAAATCCGCGCTAACATTTTTATTCATTATCATGTGTCTGGATTCATTTTCTCAACAAGGGTTTTATCATACATTTTCAGATCCCGATAGAAAAACGTGGAGGGTAGGTGATGTTCTTGAAACGGAAAACGGTTTTATGCTTTCACTCAGAAATCAGTCTTCTTTGAAAAAGGAGAGCAAGGTGATTAAAATGTCTTCAGAAGGGGTCTTTCTCGGCGAAATGTGTCTATCTGCAACAGACACTGCTATTAATCTCTGCAACCTTTTCCCGTCTACTGGTGATAGTGGAAGTGTAGAGGGGCTGGCCGTTTGCACAACCTCTGACGACTCTGCCATGTTATTGACACTTCGTATTGATGGCGATTTGAACGTATTAAGCCGCTCGATGGCTTCGTTGCCAAATTCCGATAGCATGGATTACTGGTTGGATGACTATAGGTTTTTACAGACGACGGATGGCTATTTTGCTCTATTAAGCTATAAGGGGCAATTGAATGAAAAAGAAATCAAGTTATGCAAGATTTCCAATGAAGGCATTGTGACTCAAGTTGAGAGAATGGAAGATTCCTTGGCTTCTTACGTGGCGAATATATTTCATATCCATGATGATTCGACTGGATTTGGCATATTTCTCCGCAAACGGCAGATTCAGGGCACACATGTCAATTCATGTGCAATGTTGTATGATGCTGACCTTCAGTTGAAAGGAATATACGATATTTCCAATTGGTATGAAGACGATGGGCATGGTAATGTTTATATGGGCGACCTATCCCTATATAATAGTATGATGTGCCCTTCTCCCGATGGAGGATATTACATTTCATCTCGTTTAAACGAAACTTCTTTGGCTGGGACCACAATCGTGGATGACCAGTCTTCTGTCTTGGCAAAAACGGATTCTGCCTTTCAAATATGCCCTCAGTATTGTATCATTGGGCACTTGAATGACACGGTTGAGGCCCCTTCTTTTTATAGGTCTGTGGACATCAATGAAAACGGAATGGTATTTCAGTGTTCCATGCAAAACATCATTTTTAGTTCATGGCCTTACGGAAGTAATGGAACTCATCTTGTGGTTACAAAAACAGATCCAGATTTGAATGTTTTGTGGCAGAAACGTTTTATGAAGGATGGAAATATATATTCTGCCTTTCAAACCATGGCCACCTCAGATGGAGGTTGTCTGATTGTTGGCAATGTGTATGACCATAATCCAGAATTGTGTCAAGATGTTTTTGCCTTGAAAATCGATGCCGATGGTACAGTCGGGCTTGACGAAATCCAAGAAGAGAACATGGCGTTTGTCTATCCCAATCCTGCCAAAGGAACCCTTAAGATTGGTGGTGTTGAGGCCAAGGAATCTCATATCTACAACGCTTTGGGCCAATGCGTCATGAGTTTCCAGGGGAATGAAGCAAACGTGCAGAAATTGGCTATTGGAACTTATCTTCTGAAAATTGCTGATCATGAAGGAAAAACACAAACTTTGCGCCTCATTGTAGACAAAACAAATTAAAGAACAAAAACATACTAAAAAAGAAAGGTAAACAAAATGAACAAATTCAAAATCATCTTGGGAGCCGCGGCTCTCGCAATGGCCGCTGTAGTCATCGTTGCTTGCAGCAAGGAAAAGACAGCACAACAGGAAATGTCATTCGAGCAACAACCCAAGAATCCGAATGACTACACCCTCGCTGAAATGGCTGAAGCCATGAGTTGGGAGGAGGGGAAGGCTTTCTTTGAAAACCAACCCATTAAAGACTACACTTATGTGTGTGAAAAGGTGTTGAACGATTGTGCTTTCACAGAGAAGTCTTCATCAGTGCCAACTTATGTTTTTGGTTGGCATTGGGCCACAATTGAAGATGACTGTATTAGTGAATACAAAGGATTTGTTTCGGTATCAAACAAGATTCAAATTCTGAACAATCGAATGCTTTGGGCTATTTTGAGGACGGCAAATTCATCATTGTTCCAATTACTGACGAAAACGGATTCACTACAGATGGCCATTTGGTGGTAGGAACTTCTATCGAAATAGAAAACGATTCCATCATTATTCCAAATGGCATCTACACGGCTTATTATGATGAACAATCAGGTAGATATGTGGCGGTAGCGGTAGATTATGCCCTAAAATAATAAGTTGTTGACTGAGAGAAAGTGATGTCATATCAGGATGCCAGCAAAAGTTGGCATCCTATTTCACTTTTGAAAAATTATTATTTTTGCGTCACTTTTATTCATAAAAAGGTTCAAATTATGAAAGACAAAACTCAGAAAAATATTCGTGTATGCAGTTTTATTGCCCTTGTACTATGTGTTTTATGGGTAGTTTTTGAAGTGCTCTATTTCGTTGGCCTTCTCACAGGCAAAGGAGGTGTGAGCGAGAAAGTGGAATGGTCAGAAAATAATACTATTAAAGTAGTTTTTTTTATTCTGTATTTTGTGAGTACGGCATTGATTATAAGCTTGTGTTTTAAAATTGTAATTAATGTCCTTAAAGGAATACGAGAGCAGGTCGTGTTTCCACAAAGCAATGTAAAACCTCTGCTTTGGTTGGCTTTGGTGAGTTTTATTTATATGTTGTGCTGGATGAATCAACCAATTCTTCATGGAGTAATTGGTATTCATTTGCAAGGAGTTAATTTCATTATGCCTTTCTTCCTGCTCTTCTTCGCCTTCATGTACAAAGTGGCCGCCGACGCGGTGGAAGAGAACAATTTAACCGTCTGAGCCATGATTGTCATCAACATAGACGTTATGCTGGCAAAGCGCAAGATGCGCTCCAACGAACTGGCCGAGCGCATCGGCCTCACCCAAGCCAACTTCTCCATCCTCAAGACGGGCAAGGCTAAGGCCATCCGCCTCAGCACCCTCGATGCCATCTGCCGCGAGCTGCAATGCACGCCGGGGGATATTCTGGAATACCGAGTAGATGATCTTGTTGAATAACAAAGACTTATCATGGGAACTTTTGAAGGCATGTCATTCCAAGTCAAGCCTCCTATAGATTCCATTCGCACATGGCTCTGCGAGGAATGACATAGGAGGCGGTAAGGTGGAATCTATGCCTTCAAAAGTTCCTGACAAATACTGAATTATGAAGAAACAAAGGATATTATTACTGTTTGGGCTTTTGCTCTCGCTTCCCAGTTGCAACACCTTAGCTCCCATACTCTTCGGCTTCCGCGAAATCAATGGCTACAACGCGGAGCAATGCGAGAAATTCTACAAGAAACTGCCTAAGGATTTTGAATTTACGCCTTTGGTCTGCAATGAAACACAGTTCTGGCAAGTGAGTGAACTCGGTGCAGATTCAGTGCAAAAGAAAGACCTCTACCAGCCGCTGAAAATCATGTATTTCCATGGCGGTAGCTTAGTCTCATTTCATATCAATTGCTATTGTCCACCAACGTTGGGTTTCAACCTGAATTGGAACTACAAACACCAATTTGACGAGTTTCCACCAGCGACGACAGTGCCGTTGGAGGGCTATACCCTCACCCTTAAAGACATACAGGGCGTTTTCCCAGAAATCAAAGGAGAAAAAGATTACACTGTGCTTGTCTTTTGGACGAACATGCTGCACAAAATTTCACGGTCGGAAATCAAGACGGTGTACAAAAATTTGAAGCGGTTCGGCATGGCGGTCCCTGAGCCTGTCGAAGGGCCGCATCATTCAAGTGCTGAAATCTATCTCATTAACAACGACATCATGATGACGAAAAGCCTCGAAGAGGTAAAGTAAGAGGACGTTTTTCTTCCAAAAATTTTTTTTCCCGACCACTTTTGCAGTTGGTTCGGAAAAATGAACTATATTTGCGCCCAAATACATTATGAAGAATGTCAGAGATTATTTTTTTGGACAACGAGTCTGAACAAAATGGCCAATCAGTTCAAAACCAAGCTGAGAAGCCAGTTCAGGAGAAAGTGGAAAGCCGACCGATGAAGGAGGAAGCAATTTCTTCAAAAGACTATTCCGATATTCGGCCGTTATATACCTCGCGCTATGGCAACAGCAGGGTTTTTTCTGCTCGAAACAATGGTAAGAAAGTCGTCATCAAGGCATTGAAGCCAGAGCTTGCGAATAATGCTTCATGCAAGGCTTCTTTGCGTCAGGAGTATGATATTACCAATATGCTCGACAACAAGTTCTTCCGCAAGGCACTTGATTTCGTCAATATCCAAGGCCTTGGCGATTGCATTGTATTTGAGTTCATTGAGGGTAAGACTTTGGCCGAACATGTGCGAGTGGGCACACTCTCCGAAAAACAGGTGAAGAGTATTCTCGTTGAGATTTGTGACGCATTGCAGTATCTGCACCGAAACCGGATGGTCCATTGTAACCTGATGCCTGAAAACGTCATGATTACAGCCAATGATTATCGTGTCAAGTTGATAGATATCGGCGTGCCCGAAACCAATCAAGATGCTGACCGTGAGCTCCTTATCAAAGAGATGGAATTTGTCGCCCCTGAAATCATCAAGGGGGAGGACTACGACACCCGTGCCGACATTTATTCTCTCGGCAAAATCATGGAATTCATCGGCGAACGGAATATCACCAAACAGTACAATAGTGTCGCCACCCATTGCACCCAGTTCTCGAAGGAGCAGCGTTTCGACTCGATTTCGGAGGTGAGGTCGGCCGTCGGCAAAGGCCGTTCAGTGGTGAAGATAATCCTGTTTGTCATCGTCGCTGCTGTCGTTGGAGCGCTGTTGTTCCTTTATGTGCCTAAGATTAAGGCGAACGTTGAGAAAGAAAGGGCTGAGCGGCGCGCTGTTGAATTCAAACGGGAAGTGGAACGGATTCAAGGCCAGCTGCCCGAACTGTGCAAGAAATACGAGATGAAATCGTTCACCGAACCTTTGACGGTAGATTGGACGGAGGACAGCCTGCAACTGGTTCAGGGCTTGGTGCAATATCTCGCTTTGGACGAATACAAGGACAGGGCTATGCAAGTTCTTGACCAGCAGCGCGTCGGTATAGAGAAAAGCCGTCAGGCCGAATTCGAGAATCTGTTGCTCTGTGAGTTCAAGTCGACCAACGACAGTGTTGCCGTTGTCATGCGTTCTGCATTGGTCGAGCCTACCGATGCCGAACTCCTTGATGCGGCATTGGAATGGTTTGAACAACGCAGGTGATTTTCTCATCGGTTTTGAAATAATCGGGGCAAATTGGAGTTATTGCTTTTAAAACGACAAGGAAGTGCATAGAAAAACCAACATAATCGTGACGGTGGTCTGCGTGATTGGACTTCTGCTGTTGAGCGGTTGCTCGACGAAGAAGAACACGCTCACCCGCCGCATGTACCATAACCTTACCAGCCATTACAACATTTATTGGAACGGTGAAAAAAGCCTAAAAGACGGCGAGAGCCAACTCAAGACGCAAGTGAAGGACGACTATTCGAAGGTGTTGCGCGTCTATAACTACGGTACCAAGCAGGATGGCATGGCAATGAACTCCACCATGGATCGTGCCCTTGAAAAGACCTCCATCTGCGTGCAGAAACACTCCATGAAATTCGGTAATGTCGAACGCGTGAAATGGATCGACGATGCTTATCTGGTCATGGGCAAGGCGCATTTCTTCAAACACGATTATATTCCAGCCAAGCGCACCTTCGACTTTGTGGCCACAGAATACAATGCCAACGATATCGCTCATGTGGCCAACATGTGGCTGATTAAGACCTACATCCAGACCGAAGAATACCCTAAAGCCATCGCCTTGATTGAACAGCTGCGGGCTAAGACATCGGGACTGAGCAAGCCTCCCAAGGAGCTTTTGCGCAACATGGATTTCACCATCGCTGACTATTATATCGCCACGAAGGACTATAACAATGCCGTGAAATACCTGAAATCCGGTATCATGCTCAATGACAACCGTGATTTGCGCACCCGTGCCATGTTCATTTTGGGACAGATTTACATGCTTCAAGGCGACTCGGAACGCGCCACGGCGCAATTCAAGAAGGTCATCAAGCGCAATCCCGAATATGAAATGGTCTTTGAGTCGAGGATGAATATGGCTAAAGTGGGTACTGTCGACAATGCCGCCGAGCTCTACAAGATGATGAACAAGATGCTTCGCGACCCGAACAACGAAGACTTCTGCGACCGTATTTACTATGCTATGGCCGAACTTGCCCTCCGCGAAGGCGACGAGGCGAAAGCCGTTCGTTACCTGCGTAAATCGGTGGCGGCTTATAAGGACAACCAAATACAACGCTTGCAGTCGTCACTCAAGGTGGCTTCCATCCTTTTCGAGAAAAACCAATATGAGTTGGCGCAAGCGTATTACGACACGGCTGTCTCAAGCATGAACCGCGAATATGAGGGGTATGATAGCATCATGAACATCTCCCAAACCCTGAACGAATTGGTGATGTATGCCAGCGTGGTCCGCGACCAGGACAGTCTGTTGCGTGTGGCCGCCATGGATTCCACCGAACGCAATATATTGATTGATAAAATCATCGCTCAGGTTATCGAGCAAGAGGAGATGGAAAAAGCCCAACGTGAATATGAAGAGCAACTGGCACTGATGGGCTCGGCCGTGGGCGAGAGTGAGCAACCAAAGTCGGAACCGACAAACAACGCCGCTGCCTCGTGGTATTTCTATAACACGAACTCGGTGTCGAAAGGTATGACCGAATTCACCCGCAAATGGGGTATGCGTAAAAACGAAGACAACTGGCACATCAGCGACAAGAGAAGTCTCGCAGCGGTATTGAAAGGCGAAGACGAAAGCGGTTTGGAAGGGGATGAGAACAAAGCTAATCAGGACTCGTTGAGTAATATATCCTACACCAACCACGACCGTGGTTATTACCTGCAAGACCTACCTTTCACCATGGAACAGAAAGAGGTGGCCGACTCACTCATTGCCGATGGTCTGTATCACATGGGTTTCATCTATATGGACCGTCTCTCCGACTTGCCGCGTTCCATCGAGTCGTATGAGCAGTTGGACACCCGCTATCCTGGCAATGAAAAAGAGCTTCCCACCTGGTATGCGCTTTATAAGATGTATAAAGACTTATCGAATGAAGAAAAAGCGTTGATCTACAAAGGCAAGATTTTCGACAAGTACCCGACTTCGAGCTATGCGGAGTTCATTAACGACCCGAGCTATTTCGAGAAGTTGCAGGCGCAAGAGAAGGAAGCCTCCGAGTTCTATGCCAAGACATACGAAGCTTTAGAACAAGGACAGTACTACCGTGTGAAGATGAACACGGAGCGGGCTATGAAACTTTATGAGGCCGACACAGCGCTGATGCCGCGTTTCGCTTTCCTCCATGCCGTTGCTGAAGGCCGTTTGGTGGCTATCGACACTATGGCGTTCTCCCTGTACAATCTGGTGCGTACTTATCCGCAGAGCAGCATCACGCCATACGCGCAACAGGTACTGGAGACCATCAATGAGGAGTATCATCTCGGTTTGGTGTTGACGGATATTGGCAATGAAAAAGGCGGTGACAAGCCTGAAATAAAGAAGGAGACCCCCTACGTCTACGAACCCAATTCGGAGCATTTTGTCATGATTGTCTGCGATTCGAAGTCCGTCCGCGTCGACCCGCTTCTGGTGCGTATCAGCGACTTCAACAAGAAGGAGCATCGCACACGTTCTTTCAATGTCAATAATGTCATACTTGACGATGAACACACCATCGTAACCATCGGTAGCTTCGATAATGAAAGCAAAGCCGCCGACTATATCGCCTCAATGTTCATCAGCGATTATGTCTTTGGAGGCATCGACAAGTCGAAATATACGATAACCCCCATCTCAATCAAGAATTATCCTATCTTCTATCAGTCCAAGGACTTGGAAGAATACAATACATTCATCGAAACCAACAATAAAAACTAGTTACTATGGCTATAATGGAATCACCTGCACGCAACCTCATCGGAAACGGTACTACCTTCAAGGGCGACATCGAGTCGAATGGCGACATCCGCATCGACGGTCATCTGATTGGCTCAGTGAAATCTAATGGTAAAATCTCTGTAGGTCAAACGGGCGTCATCGAAGGCGATTTGAACTGCAAACAAGCTGAAATATCGGGTGTTGTCAAAGGAAATATCAATACGGATGAGCTGACCGCCCTGAAATCCACCTCGAAAGTGGAGGTCGACTTGACCACCAAGCAGTTGCTCATCGAAGTAGGTGCCCAGTTCACAGGCAAGTGCGTCATGGGACAGCAATCGACAGTGGCAATGCCCAAGCAAAAAATCGGCTGATGATGGACGAAAAGCTTAGGAAACGTTTCGGCTACGAAGTCGTCGAGCAGTACGACACGGAACGGTTGGCTAAACTTCAGGAGCACTACGCCGCTATTCTGGAACTCTTGGGAGAAGACCCGCAACGCGAGGGTCTTCTAAAGACGCCTTTGCGCGTAGCCAGATCTATGCAGTTCCTTACGCAAGGGTATGAACAAGACCCGATGGAGATCCTGTTGTCGGCAAAGTTCAAGGAAGATTATCGCCAAATGGTAATTGTCAAGGATATTGAGGTGTATTCGTTATGTGAACATCACCTGATTCCGTTTATCGGTAAAGCCCACGTCGGTTATATCCCCAATGGCTACATCACCGGACTGAGCAAAATTGCTCGTGTGGTGGAGGCGTATTCCCGTCGTCTTCAGGTACAAGAGCGCTTGACCACCCAAATCAAGAACGCCATCAACGATGCGTTGCATCCTTTGGGTGTGGCAGTGGTCATCGAGGCACGACATCTGTGTATGTCGATGCGAGGCGTGCAGAAGCAAGGTGCCGTGACCACGACGAGCGACTTCATCGGTGCCTTCGAGCGCGAAACCACCCGCGAAGAGTTCTTCCAACTGATAGGCAGTAACTTGCACTGAATTTTGAATTTTGAATTTTAAATTTTGAATCTTTGAATTTTGAATCTTAAATAACAAATGATGATTAAAGCATACGTTTTCCCCGGTCAAGGGGCCCAGTTTGTAGGGATGGGCAAAGACTTGTTCGACAAGTCGTCGAAAGCCAAGGATATGTTCAAGAAAGCCAACAGTATCTTGAAATTCAAGATTACCGATGTCATGTTTGAAGGCACGGAAGAAGACTTGCGCCAAACCAAGGTGACCCAGCCAGCCATCTTCCTGCATTCGGTGATTTTGGCTTCTTTGCTTGAGGACTTTGACCCCACCATGGTGGCAGGCCATTCTTTGGGTGAATTTTCGGCTTTGGTAGCCAACAAGGTGCTTAGCTTTGAAGACGGCTTGCGTTTGGTGAGCAAGCGCGCCATGGCTATGCAGAAAGCCTGCGAGGCTCAGCCTGGCACGATGGCTGCTGTCATAGGGGCTGATGATTCCTTAATTGAGAGTGTTTGTGCATCCATCAAAGATGCAGTGGTGGTGCCTGCCAACTATAACTGCCCCGGCCAGTTGGTCATCTCGGGCTCTTTGGAAGGCGTGGCTGCCGCTTCCGAAAAGCTGAAGGAGGCTGGTGCCAAACGTGTGGTGCAGCTGAGCGTGGGTGGCGCTTTTCATAGCCCATTGATGGAACCGGCTCGTGTCGAGCTTGCCGAAGCCATCAAGGAGACCACGTTCAACCAAGGCATCTGTCCCGTTTACCAGAATGTTACCGGACAGTCGGTCAACGACCCCGAGATCATCAAGAAGAACCTGATTGCCCAACTGACTTCACCCGTGATGTGGACGCAGACCATGAGCAACATTTTGGCTACGGGAGTCCGTACTGTGGTCGAAGTGGGACCTGGCACGGTGCTGCAAGGATTGTTCCGCAAGATGGACAGAAATTTGGAATTGTCGAGTGCAACCGTCGAATGACAGCGTAAAACATGGATAAAAACAAAATCAGACCCATTATGAGTGTCTTGCTGATGTTGGCAGGCTTCATGGTGGGTTTCTATATTATAAGAGGTGTCAGGAAAACTGCCCCGATTGTGGATGGCGGCAGCAAGTTTGACGAGGTGATGTGGTACATCGGCAACGATTATGTTGAGCAGCCTGATGCACATCAACTTCAGGACGAAGCCATCGCCGCAATGATGGAGAAACTTGACCCGCACAGCGCATACGTCTCTTTGGAGGAATTCAACGAGGTGAATGACCCGCTATTGGGTAGCTTTGATGGCATCGGAGTACAGTTCCGCTTGGAAAAGGATACCATCGCCATCGTCAACGTCATCAAAGGAGGCCCTTCCGAGAAAGTGGGCATTTTGGCAGGCGACCGTATCATCTATGTTGACGACACCTTGGTGGCAAGTAAAAACTTGAAGAATGAGGATGTGATGCGTAAGCTGAAAGGCCCGAAAAACACCAAGGTTCGCGTCAAGGTGCTGCGTCGTGGGGTGGAAGGCCTGCTCGACTATACCATTACACGTGCCGCGATTCCCACCTATAGCGTTGACATCGCCTATATGCTTGATGAAAAAATCGGCTATCTGAAGCTCAGCAAGTTCTCGGCGACTACGGTCGAAGAGTTCAGAAAAGGTGTCAAAGACCTGAAAGCCCAAGGCATGAAGGAACTGGTCTTTGACCTTCGGGGCAACTCGGGTGGCTATTTGACTGCCGCAGTGGATATCGCCGACGAGTTTTTACCCAAGGGCAGCCTTATCGTCTATACTGAAGGTCGCAACCGTCCGCGCCAGTATATGAAAGCGCGTCGTCATGGGATGCTGGAAGATATTCCCGTTGTGGTGCTTATCGACGGTGAGTCGGCCAGCGCGAGCGAGATTGTGGCCGGTGCCTTGCAGGACAACGACCGTGGCACCATCATTGGTCGGCGTTCGTTTGGCAAGGGCTTGGTGCAGGAGCAAATCATGCTTAGTGACAAATCCGCTATTCGCCTGACAGTGGCACGTTACTACACGCCCACGGGACGCTGCATCCAGAAGCCCTACGACAGCGACCATGAAAAATACTTGCTTGAGTCGTTTGAGCGTTTGGAAAACGGTGAGCTCTTCAGCGAGGACAGCATCCATTTCGCCGACTCGTTGAAATACACAACGCCCAAAGGTAAAACCGTCTACGGTGGCGGTGGCATCATGCCCGACATCTATGTGCCATTGCCGAACGACACCTTGGAATATTATTTCAACCGCATCGTCAATTTAGGCCTGCTTTATCAATATGCTTTTGAATACACCGACAAGCATCGTCAGCAGCTTCAACGTTACAAGACCGTTAAGGCTTTCGACCAAGGTTTTGAGGTGAGTGACGTCATGTTCGCAGAGCTTCTGAAACTGGTCGACGAAAAAGGCATCAAAGGCACCGATGAGCAGAAGCAGGTGGCACGCCGCGAGGCTAATATCTTGTTGAAAGCTTACATTGCCCGCAACCTCTTCGATGATGAAGGTTTTTACCCCATCTATGCACCGATGGATGAGATCTTGCAGCGCGCGTTGGAGGAATTGAAGAAGTAGAAGCGTTCATTGGTCTGGAAATAGACTACATTTGCAGCAATATTATAAATATATGATCTACAGCGAAATCATGGCAGCATTGCTGCAAGCATACGAAGCCCATCCTGAGATGGAGGTGGAGCAAATCATCGCTCAGGTGGCTCGTGAAATGGGCGCGAGCGAAAAGTGCATGGAAGACATCAATTCTTCTTTGTCGTTGCTTGACAAGATGCAAGAAAAGAAATCGTCGCTGGAAGCCGCACACGAAAACGGCGATACGACCAAGAGATGGATTCTTGCCGAAACCGATAAACTCACTGCAGACAGAAATGACGAAGATAAAGCCGCTATTGCCGAAGGCATTGCCAAGGCTGTCGACCGTGGCGTTCAGCACGACCGTCATCATCGTCTCAACCTATATCCATCTGCCCCAAGAACTCGACAAATACGCTTCTTATCTTGACATAACCTTCCCAAGTGACGAAGAAATAAAGGTACTGATTGATTGGCACGTTGAAGTCAACGAGTATAAGGAAAACTTTAGGGAAGCCGAGATGGAGAAGCTGATGCCTTCGCTGAAAGGCTTGACCTATTTTGAGATTGACCGGATGCTGGATATGGCCATGAGCAGCAACGGAACGCTGACTGCCGAAGACCAATCCATGATACTGCAGCACAAGAAGCAGATGGTCAGGAAATCCGGTTTGCTTGAGCTCGTCGACACCCCAGCCAATCTCGACAGCATCGGAGGCTTGAATGCCTTGAAATCATACCTGCTGAAAAAAGAAAAGATTATCAAGAACATTGGCGAAGCCATCAACAAAAATGTGGCTGTGCCCAAAGGTATTTTTATCGTTGGCATGCCGGGCTGCGGCAAATCGTTGTGTGCCAAGGCATCGGCGGCTTTATTCAATACGCCTTTGTTGAAAATGGATATGGGAAGCATGATGGGAAAATATGTGGGTGAAAGTGAAGGAAACCTGCACCGAGCCATTCAAATTGCTGAGGCGGCTTCACCATGTGTGTTGTGGATCGACGAAATCGAGAAGGCATTCTCGGGCATTGGCGGAAACGATATCATGACCCGAATGTTCGGCTACTTCCTCTCGTGGATGCAAGACAAGACGAGTAGTGTTTACGTCATCGCTACGGCCAATAACGCTGACCATCTGCCCCCTGAATTGAAACGAAAAGGTCGTTTCGATGAGATTTTCTGCGTGAATTTGCCGACTGCAGAAGAACGCAAGGCTATTTTCGATGTGCATCTTAAGAAAAAAGGTTATGGGAGCCTTGAACCTTCAGAGAAACTAATTAAGCATACTGATGGCTTCAATGGTGCTGATATTGAAGCGGTTGTCAATGAGGCAATGGGAGAGGTTTTTATCGAGCAGAAGAACTTGAATATGGAAACGCTTGAAAAGATCGCTTTACGGACCATCAGCATTTCAAAGTCGTGCAAGCGACAGATTGAGGACATGAAAAAGGTGTTTGCGGAGAGCAATTTCAAGGATGCTACTACGGGAAATATCACTGTGAAGTTATAAAGAAAAACCCGCTGGCGCTTCAGCGGGTTTTCTTCGTGATTTTTGGAGCATAAGGTGTTGTTTCTGAGATTTTTATATCTTTTCTCTGATATTTAGTTCTCTATCATTCAGCTAAATATTAACGTGAGTTCGATATAAGATAATTGATTGAAAAAGAATAATATAGTGATATTCTTCTTATATTTGTAGTGCAAAAAAACAAACGAAACACGCTATGTTATCAGAGAGCAAAATTTCGGAAATTTATTGCATGGCAGACGACTTCTGCAAGTTCTTCGATGAAACATAAAAAAGCATTCTTTCCAAAAATGGATGAAAGCAGAAGGCTACGAGATACAGCCCGGCGTTATGGAGTACAAAACGAATCTAACCATTGTTTCAAAAACCTTTACCTTCTTGAAATACAATGAGTTGGTGGATTTCTATAATTATAAGTTCGCCGACGATGAGAAAATCCTAGAGTTGGTCAGGGATATCTTCTGCTTCATGGCCCCAAACCCCGAAGGCGTTGAAGAAGCTACATTGAAAAAGGTGTTGGAATTGCTGAAGTCTGCCTGATGAAAAAGAGAGAATATGGCGGTAAGTCCTTTTTTTACCACTTACCGCCAAGCTATCAACACTTTTTTGTTGTTTTTTCCCAAGCTTCCTGTGGAATAACCACTACCGAATATTGTCCCTCTTTTATTGATGGCATAACTATCAGATTTCAAACATTTTTCCTGTGTCAAAAGTGAGGTGCTCCCCATGTGAGACATAACCCAATTGGTTGGAGACGCACTTGGTATTGCCAATGATGCCGTCAATGTTGCGATGTGAATGGCCATAGATCCAGTATTCAATCGGGCTGGCAGCGATGAATTCAAACAGTTCCACCGTGAAAGCTCCGTTGATAGTGCTTCCCTTGAACATCGGGTCGGTCAACAGGTATGAAGGGACGTGATGGGTGGCCACGATGATGTGCCTAGCCTTGCTTTCAGCGACCGCCTTCTTCAGGAAATTGTAACAGTGTTCATGCTCTTCGTTGAATCGGGTAAAATCCAGCCGTTTACCACTTGCCATGATGCGGTAGAAGTCGGAAACGGAGCGTTCTGTCATGTAAGCATCTTGAATCGGTATCTTTGACCATAGGGTTGTGGCTATCAAGTCAATTTCGCCGGACAATGGTACTAGAGCATTATAGCGGCAATGTACATTCTTTCTTATCTCCAAATCCCAACCATCGGTCATGGTGTCGATGTCGTAATACTTGTAGAACTCATGGTTTCCGGGAACAACGATGACTTGCTGATAATTCTCTGATGCCCAGTCCCAAAATGGATGGCTCGAATAGTTGTCATCACCAAGATAACCGATGTCGCCAGCGAGTACCAGCACATCCCCCGTCACCTGCAATGGATGGGATTTCAACCACGATCCGTTTTCGTGGAACTCCAGATGTAGATCAGATGCGTATTGGATTTTCATGACTCTTCCCCTATAAACATTTCGTTCAACGCTGCCAGATACACTTCAATCTGCTCCCTATCAATCCTCAGAGCGTTCATCATCGCTGACATGGATTCATCGGTATTCATCCGTTGACAGAATTCCTTTACCGTCTCCAAGATGGATACAGGCACTGCTACGGGAGCCGTCTCGGCTCTTGCCGAAGTCAGCAGAAACACATCCCGGCGATGTTTCTTGATGTCGTCGCTGTTCACTTGGCCTCCTGTTTCTCTTTCGCTCAACAAGTTAAGGTATGCCCTCGTTTTCAGGCAAATCAGCGATTCCAATGAAGCCACTCGGATTCCGTTCACAGTCTGGCTGTTGTTCACCACAAACCAATAAAGGTCGTCGTCCAACACAATAGCTGACAGGCTGTATTGGTAATCTTCAAGCGGTATCGGCTCAATTCGGATATCCTTGGGCTCACCTAGGGCATCTGAATGTCTTGCCAAAAGCTCAATTTGGCTTGGATAACCGGGGTTACCCGGTTTTCTGAAACGGTAGAGGGCGTAAACGGGTTCACCATCCTTGCGTTGCCGTTTCTCTATAGTGTAGCCTCCTTGGTGTATGAATCCCCAAAAGGCTGAAACAAACTCCGTTGTCAATTGTTCCACGACCACAATCATGTCGATGTCATGGGTCACTCTAGGTTTGGTTCCGGCATCTTCCAAAACCACATTACAGGCCGTGCCGCCTATCACAATGTAATTTTCTGAATATGAACCTAATTCGGCTCTGAATCTGTCTAATCCTTCAACCATGTTTCTTCGATTATTCGTTCAACTTCCTTGTGAACACGCGGATCTTCGTTGTTCCTCAGCGTCAATGCCAACGAAAGCCGATCCGCAAAACCTTGCTCTATGTTTATGGGCGGGTATTTCCATATCTCTATTCTGAAAGCACCGTCCCAAGAATTGATTCTTTCATAATTGTCCTCCTTTACGGCATCCGTCCGTTCGACTGCAATAAGCGTCTTTGTTGCTTCGGGGACTAACATGGAATAATGCGCCAAGGCATTGATGCCGCCTTGTGGATAAGTTGCTTCGTTCTTTACACTATCGCAATAAAAGCTCTTCTTCAATGGCGATTTCAACAATGGCAAGGCTTTTTCCCACAATGCTTTTCCTTTCAACTCAAAATGCAGCCGTCTCTCTTGGTTGCCATCTGCAATTAGGGTGCATAATCCCAAATCCTGCAACACTTGTATAGCCAAAGTCAATGTGACATATTTATATGGTATCACTTCGGCCAATTCCTTTGCGCTTCGGCCTTCCAAACTCTTTACTTGCAGGTGGTATAGCAGCACATATTGGGCAGGTGAGGTCATTTCTGTAGCCGTCTTTCTTTCATTATGGCTGTCCATCACCAATCCTGGCAGGTAGGCATATTTGCCCGAAACCACGAAAAAGACCTGTTTGTCCATCAGCCTCATTCTTTGGTTGTAGTCCAAGGCATCGAACCAAAAGGCGCATGGGAAGCCATTGTTGATCGAAACCATATCAGCCATCTTTTTACAAGCCTTCGGGGTGTAGCGTTCCAATGGATACTTGGGCTTTAACATGATGACGTTTTGACCTAGTGTCTCCAACTTGAAGAAGCGAAAACTCGACCGCATTTCCAAGGTAATCCCCTTCAGAGATTTGGCCTCAATCTCATCCAAGGAATAACTTCTATTTGCTATTACCAGTGTATTGCACATAGTATAGTAGTATTTTATAAAATTCATAAAACGCTGCAAAAATAGGAAAAAACTGACAATAAAGAAAAAAAAGAAAGTTTTTTGGGGATAGTTATCCGACGGATTTATACTTACTTCTCTGACAAAAAATATTCCATCAGCATCTGTTTTGCCAAGGGAACATACCAGTCGTGGACTTCATCGGCGGTTGGTGTGTGATTGCCGGGAAAATGGAACGACCTGTTATAATGCTTCAAAAAAGTGCGACCTTTTTGTACTTTATCTCGATTAATTTGGAAGATAAAGTACATTTAGCTACTAATTTGATAATAGTCGTCCAACAAGCCATGAACCCTTATCATAGAAATTTTGTAGCCTTCTTTGACGCTCCTTAAAAGTTTTATAAATAGAGAATTACATTCAATAATACTATTATTGACTTAACAAACAGAAGTGTACATTTTTAATGATGGGATAGGATAAGCGACCAAAAAGGGATTCCAAGCGGCGGGAAAAGCAAAACCCGCCGAAAAATCAGCGGGTTTTCTTTTGTGGAGCATAACGGAGTCGAACCGATGACCTCTTGCATGCCATGCAAGCGCTCTAGCCAACTGAGCTAATGCCCCTCATTTGCGGCTGCAAAAATACAACATTTTTCAATTCGCCAAACATTTTTCTGCAAATTTTTCAATTTTTTTTCTTCAGAGCATCATTTTACCCCGAAAAAATGTGCCTTTGCGCTTGTTTAAACAGGCAGTGGCCTTCTTCAACGGACGTTTTCCTGATGTCGCCTTTCATGTATAATGAGCCCTCGCAAAGCGGTTTGGCGCGCGATTATGAGCAAATGAAATGATAATAGTTTTGTTTTCTGTAGAAAAAGACTATTTTTGCGGTGTTATTTTTTGAAACAATGAACGCAAAAAGAATCAATAAAGTGCTGGTTGCCAACCGCGGCGAGATTGCAGTGCGGATTATCAAGACTTTGCGTAGGCTGCATATCGCCTCTGTAGCGGTCTTTGCTGACAATGATGCCGAGGCTTTGCACCGTCGTTTGGCTGATGAAGCTTATCCTCTTGGCGAAGGCATGTTGAAAGATACTTATCTTAATATTCAGAAAATCATCGATGCCGCCTTGGATTCAGGTGCCGATGCCATCCATCCTGGTTACGGCTTCCTCTCCGAGAACCCCGAGTTGGCTGAAGCGTGTGCCTCCAACAACTTGATTTTCATTGGTCCAGATGCGGAGGTGATTCGTTTGATGGGCAATAAGATTGCGGCCCGAAACATTGCCATAAAGGAAGGCATCCCGGTCACTTTTGGTCTCACGGGAAGCAAGGAGGAGATTCTGATGCAGTCTTCCAAAATGCCTTATCCGGTGTTGATCAAGGCGGCGGCAGGCGGCGGCGGCAAAGGTATGCATATCGTCTGGCGAAAAGAGGACTTGCAGGAGGAGTTGGAACGGGCCTCCCGTGAGGCGGAGAAGTATTTCGCCGATGGGACGGTTTTTGTGGAGCAATACATTGAGAATCCGCGACATATCGAGGTGCAGGTGCTGGCTGACCATCACGGAAACATCATTCATCTGCATGAGCGTGAGTGTACCATACAACGCCGTTATCAGAAAATCATCGAAGAGTCGCCGTCGCCAACCTTGACAGAGGAAAAACGTCAGCAGATGTTGGAAACGGCCGTGAAGCTTTGCAAGGCCATCGGCTACCGCAACGCCGGGACGGTGGAGTTTTTGGTCGACAAGGACTTGAATTTCTATTTCTTGGAAATCAACACACGCATTCAAGTGGAACATCCTGTGACCGAAATGCGCACGGGCATCGACATCGTGGAAGAGCAGATTCGCATTGCGAGAGGGAAGGAGATGGGTTGGACGCAGGATATGATTCAACCACAAGGCCATGCCATCGAACTGCGAATCTATGCCGAAAACCCTGAAAACGGATTCCTTCCTACTCCAGGTAAGGTGACGGCTTATCACGAACCTCAGATTCGTGGTGCCCGTGTCGATAGTAGCATTGACGGTCCTTGCACGATTTCAGAGGCTTACGACCCAATGATTGCCAAATTGGTTTGCCATGCCAAGAACCGTCAAAGTGCGCTTGAAACGGCACAGCGGGCCTTGAAGGAGTTCATCATCCAAGGACTGACCACCAATAAGGCTTACCTTTGGGAGGTGATAAAAAATGCTGATTTTGTTGAAAATAGAATAGATACTGGCTTCTGCGCTTCTCATCAGGATGGGTTGCTCAAAGCCTTGAATGATAGTCGGGACAACCTGAATGCCAACGATATAGCTGCTTCTTTCCTGATGTTTGACTGTTGCAAGAGACAGTTTGAGCATCATACCGAGAATGTATGGGAGGAAATTGGCTATTGGCGCTTCCACATGCAATTGACAGTGGATGTGGAAGGTAACAAAGTCCCTGTCTGCATTAATGATGCTGGGGCGGGAAGGATTAAAGGCATGATGGGTGAGGCTCCTTTCAAGGTGGAGTTCATCCGTTATGAAAACAATCAGATGAAAATCATGCTGAATGGAAGGGCAGAGACGGTTTATTGTTCGGTCAATGAGGAACAGAAGACGATCGTTAACTTCCATGGACTTAACTTCACTTGCTTCCGTACCGACCAGTTAAACGACACGTTGGATTATGCTTGCAAGGAGACGGTGAACGACAAATCAAAGTTGGTGTCGCCAATGCCAGGCAAGGTGGTGAAAATCAATGTGAAAGAAGGTGATGAAGTGGATGAGGGCATGATTATGATGGTAGTGGAGGCTATGAAGATGGAGAACAATATCGTCGCTGCCGGAAAGGCCAAGGTGAAACGGATTTTCGTTGAAGAAGGCCAGATGGTGGATAATAAACTACAGCTTTTAGAGTTAGAATCTTGAATTTTGAATTTTGAATATTAAATCTTGAATAATAAATGAACTTCGACCTAACAAAAGAACAGGAAGCCCTCCGCCAGCGGGTGCGCGACTTCGCCGAACAGGAAGTGAAACCCGTAGCTCGCGAAAACGACGAAGATCAGCATTTCGATGTCGGTTTGACCCTCAAGATGGCTGAACAAGGTCTTTTGGGCATGACTGTCCCGAAGGAATATGGTGGTCAAGGACTTGACAATCTGAGCTATATCATCGCAGTGGAGGAATTGGCCCGCGTTGACGGCTCTACCGCTGCCACCATCGCTGCAGACAACTCCTTGGGCATCGGACCCATCAAGGACTATGGCACAGAGGAGCAGAAGCGTAAGTATCTGCCTCAGCTTTGCAAAGACCGTCTCTGGGGCTTTGGCCTGACCGAGGAAGATGCTGGCAGCGACTCACGCGGCACCAAAACCACTGCCCAATTTGACGGCACGTTTTGGCATCTCAACGGCTCCAAGATTTTCATCACCAACAGCGCCACACCGATTTCCTTGGGCACAACGGTGCAGGCAGTCTCGGGCGAGAAGGACGGCAAACCGGAATTCACGGCCTTGTTGGTGGAAAACAAACGCGAAGGCTTCACCCAGACCCCCATGCACGACAAGATGATGTGGCGTGCCTCCAACACGGGCAAGCTGGTTTTCAACGATGTGAAGTTGCCTGAAGACTGTATCCTTGGCAAGCCGGGCGAAGGCTCCCATATCATGCTGGCCACCCTCGATTCAGGTCGTCTTTCTATTGCTGCCATGGGCTTGGGTTGTGCACAAGGTGCTTATGAGATGGCTCTGGCCTATTCCAAGAAACGCGTGCAGTTTGGCAAACCCGTCTGTAAGTTCCAAGCGGTGAGTTTTAAGTTGGCTGATATGGCCATGAAGATCGATGCGGCAAGAGGCTTGCTCTATCGTGCCTGTTGGCTGAAAGACCAGCATCGTCCCTTTGGCAAGGAAGCGGCGATGGCCAAGTTGTATTGCTCTGAAGTGGCTGCTGAGGTCTGCGACAAGGCGGTTCAGGTGATGGGCGGTCATGGTCTGCTCAAGGAGTTCGACATGGAGCGTTTCTACCGCGACCAACGCATCCTCCAAATCGGTGAAGGCACTTCCGAAATCCTCCGTCTGGTGATTTCCAGAGCGATTGGGTGCTGATGCTCGGATTGGAAAATTGTAAATTCCGTCAGTTGACTGACGGAATTTTCATTTTATGCTTTTCGTGTTACAAAACATCTTAAATTTGCCTCATCAAAATGTTTCAAGTTATAAATTTTTAAAACTATGAAAATCAAGTACTTATCAATTATTGCAGTAGTGGCATTGATGGCCACCGCCTGCGACAACAACAAAAAGCCTGAACCGGTGCAAGAGCCTGTTCAAGAAGAAACCCATCTGTCTGACAAGTATGCCCAGTATACTTTGACGACTAACATTGATCACCTCAGCGACAACGAGAAACAAATGTTACCGCTGCTCTTCGAAGCTGCCGACATCATGGATGGCCTCTTCTGGAGAGAGAACTATGGCGACAAGGACGAACTGATGGCCAAAATCGGCGACAATGCCGATATCAAGAAGTTGGCTACCATTGCCTATGGTCCTTGGGATGGTCTCGATGGCAATAAACCCTTCGTGGAAGGCATCGGCCCGAAACCTGCTGGAGCTCAGTTCTATCCTGCCGACATGACCGAGGAGGAATGGACTGCTTTCGACGACCCGAACAAGACCAGCCAATACACCATGATTGTCCGCGACGAGAACGGTGCACTGAAGTGTGTTTGGTATCATGACTACTTTGCTGAACAAATCGAGAAGGCCGCCTCGTTGCTCGATCAAGCCTCTGAACTGGCAGGCGACAAGGAGTTTGCCACCTATCTAAAACTTCGTGCCTTGGCCCTCCGCACCGATGATTATCTGCAGAGCGACATGCAGTGGATGGACGTGCGCAACAACAACATCGACATGGTGATTGGCCCCATCGAGAACTACACCGATGCCCGCTATGGCATCAAGGCTTCGCACGAAGCTTTTATCCTCATCAAAGATCAGGATTGGACGAAGAAACTGGCTCGTTACGCTGCTTTTGTGCCTGAGTTGCAGAAGCAACTGCCTGTGCCTGCCGAGTATAAGAAAGAAGTGCCTGGCAGCGACGTTGACCTTGCTGCTTACGATGTGGTCTATTACGCTGGCGACTGCAATGCCAACTCGAAGACCATCGCCATCAACCTGCCCAACGACGAGCGTGTGCAGCTGGAACGTGGTACCCGCAAGCTGCAGCTCAAGAACGCCATGCAGGCCAAGTTCGATAAGATTCTGGAACCCATCTCCAAGGAGCTGATGACCCCCGAATCGATGGAACACATCAAGTTTGACGCTTTCTTCTCCAATGTGATGTTCCACGAGACCGCCCACGGCATGGGCATCAAGAACACCATCACGGGTAAAGGTACTGTTCGCGAAGCCCTCAGCAACCAATACAACGCCCTCGAGGAAGCCAAAGCCGACGTGCTTGGTCTCTATCTCGTGACCAAACTCTCCGAAATGGGCGAATACACCACTACCACGATGGAAGACAACTACACCACCTTCATGGCGGGTATCTTCCGTTCGGTGCGTTTCGGTGCCGCCAGTGCCCACGGCAAGGCCAATATGCTTACCTTCAACTATTTCCAGAATGAAGGTGCTTTCGTGCGCAATGAAGATGGCCGCTATGCCATCGACTTCGAGAAGATGAAAGTAGCCGTTGAAAAACTCGCTGGTGACATTCTGAAGCACCAAGGCAATGGCGACTACGAGGCCACCAAGGCATGGCTGGGTGAGATGAGTGTCATCAAGCCGGAACTGCAAGCCGACCTCGACCGCGTGAATGCCGCTGGCATCCCTGTTGACATCTATTACAATATGGGACCTCAGGTGCTGCTGAAGTGATGGTTCCTGCCAGGGAGCGCATCAATCAATTTCTTGGTATAAGCGTTAAGCGGATGTTCGAAAAGGGCATCCGCTTCGTTTATCTCTACGGGCTTGCCGCTGTACATCACCACCACGCGGTCGCTCATGAAACGGACCACGCTCAAGTCGTGGGAGATGAAGATATAGGTGAGGTGGCGTTCTTCTTTCAGGCGGTTGAGTAGGTTGAGGACTTGAGCCTGCACCGAGACGTCCAAGGCCGACACCGACTCGTCGCAGATAACCAAACGCGGGTTAACGGCCAGGGCACGGGCGATGCAGATGCGTTGCCGCTGACCGCCCGAGAACTCGTGTGGGTAGCGATTGTAATGTGAGGCATCCAAGCCCACTTGTTCCAACAAGTCACAAACTGCGTCTCGTAACTCATTGTCGCCAATTGCGTCCCGCAATTGAGCTCCATTTTGAGTTGCAGTATGCAGTTCACGCCCATGAATCCCATGCACGCGCATAGGCTCAGCGATGGCTTCGCCAATAGTAATGCGCGGGTTAAGGGAAGAGTAGGGGTCTTGGAATACAATCTGTGCCTGCTTGCGGAAATCGCGCAAGGCCTGGCCTTTCAGTGCTGTCACTTCAATGCCGTCGAACCACACCTTGCCGCCTGTGGGTTCCGCCAAGCGCAATATGGAACGACCTAATGTGGTCTTGCCACATCCCGATTCACCCACCAAACCGAGGGTCTCGCCTTCGTAGACTTCCAAACTCACATCATCGACGGCTTTTACATGGTCGTAGACGCGGCTGAAAACACCCTTTCGCAGAGGATACCAAGTCTTCAGACCTTCCACTTTCAAAAGTGGTTCTTGGGAATAGAGTTGCTGCAAATGCGTCTTTCTCTCTTCGGTCGTGATTTGCAGGTCGTGCAAAATCTGCTCCTTGCCACCTTGCCATTGTCCGTCCAGAAACTCCTTGACGATGGGCAGACGTTTGAGACGCACGTCCATCGGTGGACGGCAGGCCAAAAGGCCTTGGGTGTAAGGATGCTGTGGGTGGTTGAGGATTTGCTGCACAGTGCCGCGTTCCAAAATCTCTCCGTTATGCATGACGGCTACGTCGTCGGCGATTTCGGCCACCACACCGAGGTCGTGGGTGATGAAAATCATGCCCATGCCCGTTTCGGCTTGCAGCTTTCGAAGGAGTTTCAGGATTTCCAGCTGTACGGTCACGTCCAAGGCGGTGGTCGGCTCGTCGGCGATAAGCAGCTTGGGGTTGCAGGCGATAGCCATGGCAATCATCACACGCTGTTTTTGACCGCCCGAGAGCTCATGTGGATAACTGTTGTAGATGGCCTCAGGACGGGGCAGCATCACCTGCTTGAAGAGGCTGATGACACGCTCCTTGGCAGTTGTTTTGCTCACTGTTTCGTGTTGCAAAATCATCTCACTGACCTGATAGCCGCATTTATAGACAGGGTTGAGCGAGGTCATGGGCTCCTGGAAAATCATGGCAATGCGTTTGCCTCTTACTTCGGCCATCTGCTTTTCGCTGAAGCCTTTGATTTCCTCGCCTTCGATTTGGATGCTGTCGGCTTTGATACGGCTCATCTTCTCATTGAGCAGGCGCATCACGGCCAACGAACTCACCGATTTGCCCGACCCCGACTCGCCCACAAGACCCAAAGTACGCCCCGCCAACACGTCGAGGTCAATGCCATGTACAGCTTCAACCCATTCCCCGTCGTGGGAAAATGAGACCTTGAGGTTGCGGATATTCAGTAGGGGTGAGGACATTTCGCGTCAATCGAATACGATGAATCATTCTATTCTCCGAAGATACCGATAGCCCTGACTTTGGCATCAGCTTTGAAGGTGGGTTGCTCAACCTCCACTGGGATGTCGAGGGGAACGGCAGGCAGCGCCCCCTCATAATCTTCAGGTTTGATAATATAGGTCAAGCCATGGTCTTTGATGAAAAACCTTTTCTCGTTGAAATAGGTTGTCACCCCTCGCTTTTTTAGGATATCTTGGACGTTTGATCCTACGTGGATGCCATCTGCCGTGGCAAACTGGTCGGAGATGACAAGGATGCCGGCGATAGTGTCGTTGGCGGCGTCTGTTTCGTCGACATATCCTGGCTGTATTTGGAGGATGAGCTTGTTGTCTTTGGTGACTTCGACGATGACATTTTCCATTTCCTCCTCATCTTCAAAGATGAGGACTGTGACGTCATATCCAGGAATCGTGTCAGGGATTTTGGCACCAAGCTTGAGGCTTCCCAATCCGTTGGCAGTAATGGTGTCATTTAATAAGGTGTTGGCTTCCATTAAACTATGGACCTGCTTGACAGCGTCAGGAATGTCGTTGTTTTCTTTAGGTGTAGTTGTATTGTTGCAAGCCACGAGGCCCAAAGACAATAAGACGAGGAAGAATACATTTTTCATGATAAAGGTGTTTTTGCCGTGCAAAGATAAGGATTATTGAAAAAATCACTATTTTTGTGGGATAAAATTATAACCAGTGGCATTATGAAGAAACCCATTTTGATCCTCCTTGCCCTGTTGCCGATGATGGCTTGGGCCCAATTTGACCAGTATTTCACGGAAGCTTCCCTGCGCGTCGACTATTGCCTGACGGGCAACCACAACGAGACCAACTATTCCCTCAAGGAGCTGATTCGTGAGCCCTATTGGAGCGGCTCGAAAACCAACCTCATAGACAACCTGGAGTTTGGCAGTTACATCGTCAAAGTGTATGCATCGGGAACGGATAAACTGCTGTTTTCCAAAGGCTACCAAAACCTCTACGGCGAGTGGCAGACTACCGATGAAGCCAAGCAAGTCACCAAAACTTTCGAGGAATCCGTTATTGTGCCTTTCCCAAAGGTAAAGATTGACATCGCCTTGTGTTACAAGACCTGGGAGGGCCAGCTCAAGGAAGGGATGCGCTTTACGGTCAACCCTGATGACTATTTCATCCGCGATTATGACAAACTCGATTTTCCGGTTTACGATGCGTGGATTGGCAACAAGGACATCACCAAAGCCGTTGACATCGTGATACTCCCGGAGGGCTATACCCAAGCCGAGATGGGCAAGTTCATCAAAGACTGCGACTTCTTTGTGAAGAGCATGTTTAGCTATGCCCCTTACGACCGTTATCGCGAGAGCTTCAACATCCGTGGCGTGATGGCGCCTTCTGTCGAGTCGGGCTGCACCATGCCGGGTGACCATGTTTATAAGAATACGGTCATGCGTTTCAGCTTTTGGACCTTCGACTCAGAGCGTTATTGCATGAGTACCGACAACCGCGACATCCGCGATTTGGCTGGACAAGTGCCTTACGACCAGATTTATATCCTCATCAACACGGAGAAATACGGCGGTGGCGGCATTTACAACTTCTATTGCTCCAGCGCAAGTAGCAACGGGTTCTCAAGCGATGTCATCATCCATGAGTTCGGGCATGGTTTTGCAGGTTTGGCCGATGAGTATTACGACGACGACACCTATGGCGACATGTACAACAACGACTTGGAGCCTTGGGAGCCCAACATCACTACCCTCGTCAACTTCGACGCGAAGTGGAAGGACATGATGGACAAGAAAACGCCAGTGCCCACGCCACGTGAGCAAAAGTATGAGAACTCGGTCGGGGTCTTTGAAGGTGGAGGTTATGAACCCGAAGGCGTCTATAGCCCCCGTATGGACTGCTTGATGAAGACCTTCAAGGGCGATGATTTCTGCCCTGTCTGCCAACGCGCTATTGAACGGATGATACTTTATTATTCCAAATGATGAATTATGAATGTTGAATGCTGAATGAATTTGTCATTCCACATTCCACATTCCGCATTCCACATTAAAAAATGAACTATCTAGACATAATAATCGCCATAATCCTCTTCCTTTTCGGTTTCAAGGGTTTCCGAAAGGGTCTTATCATCGAAGTGGTCACTTTGTTGGCTTTTGCCATCGGTATCTATGGCGCCATGCATTTCTCCGACTTCACGGCTTCGCATTTGCAGGACTTCGTGGAAATCAATCCGAAGCACCTGAATACTGTTGCTTTTGTGCTGACATTCATCCTGTTGGTCATTCTCGTTAACGTGATTGGCAAGTGGGTGACCAGTTTGATAAAAGCCATGAACTTGGGCTTTTTCAATAAGCTGGGCGGGGCTGTTTTTGGTGTAGCCAAGGGCGTGTTACTGTGTAGCATCTTGGTGATGGTGCTCAACAACTTCCAGCTGATAGGCATGGTGAAACCTGAGGTGCGTGAGCAGTCGAAACTCTATCCTTATATTGAGGAAACAGTGCCTTACGTCTATCGCGGCTTCGATTTGGTGAAGGATTACGCCAAGGAGGTGCTGCCCGATTCCGAGGAGGATGATGAGGAAGAAACCCAAGAGCATGACCTTATTCACGTTTAAGTAACTGTTCAGAATTTGACTTCGGGACAATGATTCGTGACCATGACAGTGGCCGCTTCAACCAGGAAATCGTTCAAGTTGAGGCCGCCGT
This sequence comes from uncultured Bacteroidales bacterium, assembly GCA_900317155.1. Lineage (GTDB taxonomy): Bacteria > Bacteroidota > Bacteroidia > Bacteroidales > F082 > Limimorpha. Next base: position 30,786 of record ONFO01000014.1, on the reverse strand, counting down.
CATTGTATTGGCTTCAAAATCCACCCTATCCTTTTGGCTTTTATTCCAGTTCCACCCAAAAAGTGTAGAAAAAGACTCGCATATCCACTTTTTTTTGTATCTTTGCAGCCGTTTTCAAAATAACGATAAGAATAAATTTTAAATCATTGAAATTCAATAAATAGGAATTGTGGTGAGATGATTTGTGAGCCATAAGCGCGGTGACGATTAAGTATAGAAGCTTACATCTCAACAATTAAACAAATCGAAGATTCAACGAAGTTAAATAGACAATCAACAATTAAACAACAACATATAACATGAAAAAACTAATAATGACCATCGCCATCGTCCTGAGCATGTGCGCAACGACTTTCGCACAGGATGTGGAAGTGTATGAAGAGAGAGGTCTCTTCGGTATGGGAAAAGAATCCGGCATTTTTGGCGCAAAAGCAGGTGAAGATGCCTTGTTGCTTCCCGGCCACGGTGAAACTGAAGACCAGGATGCCGACTCACCTTTGGGCACGGGCATAGCTCTGCTTACCACCCTCGGCGCGGCCTATCTCGTAGGCAAACGCCGTAAGGAGGATTGATGGATCCCTTTAAGGGGAAAGCTTGGTTTTTTGTTTTGTTACAGTGGCATGTGGTGCTCACATCACAGCGTTTTCATTTCACGTTCTTCACGCGCTTTCAAGTAGCAAGCCCTGCAAAGCGGTTCGTAGCTTTCGGTTTCTCCGAGAACCACCAATTTATCACCCGCAATGGTGCGGTGTGAGAATTGTGCCTGACCACCGCAGCGCACACAAATGGCGTGTACCTTGGTCACATCTTCGGCGATGGCCATTAGGGTGGGCATGGGGCCGAATGGCTTACCCATAAAGTCCATGTCCAAGCCCGCGATAATCACCCGCACACCTTGATTGGCCAATTGCTGGCATACGTTAGGCAGTTCATTGTCAAGGAACTGCGCTTCATCGATGCCGATGACATCCACGTCGTTGGCATAGAAAAGAATCTCACTGGCGCTTTCCACCGGGATGGAATGCAGAGCGGTGGAGTTGTGCGACACCACATCTTCCTCGCTGTAGCGCGTGTCCACACCCGGCTTGAAAATCTCCACCTTCAGTTTGGCGATTTTGGCGCGTTTCAAACGACGTATCAACTCTTCCGTCTTGCCCGAAAACATGGAGCCGCAAATGACCTCAATCCACCCTTGCGTTTTGTTGTGAGAATCTTTTTCTAAAAACATGGCATTTGTTATTGGATTATTCGTAATTTAGCCGCTTAATTCCGTCAAAGCGGAACTCCCAGCGGTTGCTGAACTAATCAAAGCAGTTGCTGAGCTTGTCGAAGCACAAAAATAAAGATAATTCATATATGAACGACATTTTTGAGAATCAAAAAGAAAAATTGCTTGCCATAAAGCATGAAATCAGTCTGTTACATCAACAGGTCAACTATCTTCTGAGGAACGAAAAACCTCTCGGGCTGCTTGATTTGGATGTGCTGATGAACCGCACTCACACGGTTTACGACCTCCTTTGTTCTATCAATTTGGGCGAAAACGGCGACGATGAGGAAATGGATATCGATTCTGAAGCCTTTTCGAGCTTGTTTGCTCCGATGATGCAGGGCAATGAGGACAGCGAGGACAAGGTGGAAACCCCAGCACAAGAAGAGCCAGCGGAACCCGTTGTGAACGTGGAGAATGCGGCGGAGGAAACGCCTGCTTCAGCGCCCGAAGAGGTCGCTCAAGAAGAACCTGTTGTGGAGGAAACCCTCGTTTTGGAAGAAGAGCCAATAGAGGTTGCAACTCCACAGCCTGTTGAGAGTGAAGGGAATGATTTCAATCCTGAACCAGAAAAGAATCCCGAAGGCGATGAGTTAGGACTTTTCTTCCGTTTCGAGGACGTCCCTGTGCAGGAAGAGGAGAAACCTGAAGAGACGACAGACGATATGGCTGTGCCGACAATAGAAGAAGAACTGACAATTGAAGAGTCGACAATAGAAGAAGAACCGTCAATAGAGGATGAGCCGACAATTGAAGAAGAGTCGACAATAGAAGAAGAACTGTCAATAGAGGAAGAGCCGGAAGTTGAAGAAGTGGTTACGGTTGAGGAGAGCCCTGCGGCGGTGGAAGAGCGGGTCGTTCATTTTGTGGAGGAGATTCCTGAAGAGGAGATCCCCGAGCGCGACCTGGTGGATGGTGAGAGTCTGGTGAGGGACAATCCTTTCGAGATGCCTAAGATGGAACATGAGAATAAAGGCGGTGCTTATGGGACGGAGTCGGGTCTTTGGGACATGAAGCCGGAAGAGATTGAGCATTCGGCACCTTCAGAGTATGAAGACGTCTTCAAGCGTGACGACACTGAATTTGAGATGGCGACAGGGGAGACCCTTGGCGAAAAGATGATGGGAGAAGACCATTCTCTGGCTGCCAAGTTGCAGCAGGCTCCAGCCCGTGACCTGAAATCGGCCGTAGGAATCAATGACAAGTTCTTGTTCGTCAATGAGTTGTTTGGAGGAAGCATGGAAAAATACAACAAGTCCATCGAAAACCTCAACGACTTGAAGACCTTGAACGGTGCCATGATATATTTGAATGAGTTGAAGATTGAATTGCAGTGGAACAGCAGCAACGAGGCCTATCAGAAACTGAAGGATTTGGTCTCTCGTAAGTTTGAATCATAGGAGCCATGTCGAAACTCTATCTTGTGCCCACGCCCATCGGCAATCTGGAGGACATCACCTTGCGGGCTATCCGTATCCTGAAGGAAGTTGACGCCATCCTTGCCGAAGACACCCGCACCTCGGGCAACCTGCTGAGGCATCTCGAAATCAGCAAGCCCATGATGCCGTTCCATATCCGCAATGAGCATCAGGTGGTGGAACGCATCGCCGACCGCATCGAGGCAGGGGAGGCCCTCGCCTTGGTGACCGATGCCGGCACCCCCGCCATCTCCGACCCGGGCTTCCTTTTGGTCCGTGAGTGCGTGAAACGAAACATCGAGGTGGAGTGCCTGCCTGGACCTACGGCCTTTGTCCCCGCATTGGTCAACTCGGGCTTGCCCGCTGAGAAGTTCATCTTTGAAGGCTTCCTGCCACACAAGAAAGGCCGCCAGACCAAGTTGCAGGCGGTGGCAGGCTATCCCTATACTACCATCCTCTATGAATCGCCATTCCGCCTGCTGAAGACTTTGCAGCAGTTGGCCGAGGTCTGTGGCCCTGAGAGAAAGGCTTGCGTCTCGCGCGAGCTGACCAAGATCCACGAAGAGAACGCCCGTGGCACCTTGGCCGAATTGATTGAGCATTTTTCAAAGAAAGAGATCAAAGGCGAAATCGTCATCGTGCTGGAGGGTGCTTCGACGTATGCCCCTGATGACGATTCCGAGGAATAAAAAACCAACTGCCTTGCCTATTATGTCATCCCCTCGGGGATCTAATAGGCAAGGCAGTTTTCTGTTCGATGGTTCAGAACGCGAACGACAGTCTGACGTAATAATCCGTGATTACATCTTTGCGTCCACCGTTGAAGCCTAAGGCGCTGTCGACGATGTCGATGGCCGAAACGCCAAAGCTGAGGTGGGCTCGGTAAATCCTAAGGCCCACGGCGCCTCCCGTGTACAACCCCGTTGCCATATAATGGCGTATGCCATCCGGGTCGTTGCAGGTGACTTTGCCCAAAGGCGCGGAAAACCCGATCCGGCCTTCGATAAAGGGACTGACGGACGTGTAGGGCAAGCTGAACTTCAGGTTGGCGTAGATGGGCAAGGTGTGGATGTAAGTCTCCTGCATGTTTTTGAACAGGCGGCAATGCTCGCCATAGCTGGAATAATATTCCGCGCCGATGCCCAAGTTGGTGATGTGACCTACTTGGTATTCAGCCATGCCGCCTACGCTGAAATGATAGGGGATTTCGTGCACGAAGATGGCCCCCAAGTCGCTGATGCCCAAATCGCCAAGGACATGGAAACGGAACGTCCCCACCGGGCTATAGCAATGTTCGGGATGCTTTGGCGCACGTGGCCTGACGACGGTTCGTCTTGGCACGTGACGATAACGCGGCCTCGGTGGACGAGGCTGTGCCACAGCGGTGATAGTCAAGGCCAGCAGGAGGCACAGGGATAACAAGGTCTTTTTCATAAGGCATTCATTTTTATGGATAATGTCTTATGAATTTACAAAAACCATACCAAGAAAACGTGGTTACTTTGTCTGTCTTTGATAGGCTTTCAAACGGGCTTCAAGGCTCTTTTTCACGCCGTTGGAGGTGTAGGTGGCGCCACTGACGGCATCCACGTCCTTGTTCAAGGCTTCGTCGACGGTGAGTCCGTTCCAAGCCTCATAAAGGCCGCCTTCCACAACACGTTGCGCAAAGCGAGGTGTCTCCTCGTTCTCCAATAAGGCCACAGTCTTGATGCGGCCATCGGCATCCAAGGCTATTAATAAAGGTGTGGGGCCGTTGAAGCCTTTTATGTTATCGGAATAGGGAGAGGAGAAAAGCACGGTGCCCAATTTGTTGCCTTTGGCGTCTTTCACTTCGTAAAAGGCCGTGTCGATGGCTTTGGTCTTGGCGGCATCGCCGAAATAGGGTTGGACTTCTGCGACAGGGAGTTCGGGGAATTTGGGACCGCAACTGCATAAGGCCACTACGCCAGCGGCCATCAGTGCGCCCAAGGTTTTCTTAATGACATTCATTTTGCGTTGTTTTTGAAAATTTGTGCAAAAATAAGCAAAACCTCACAACAATTCAACAATTCGACAACCAACAATGCAACAAAACCCCTATCTTTGTGCCATCAAAACTCTAAGATTATGCTAGTCATAGGAATCGCTGGCGGTTCGGGTTCAGGGAAAACCACCGTCGTTAAGGAACTGGTGAGACAGTTGCCAGAGAATTCAGTATCAGTCATTTCGCAAGACGCTTATTACTTCGACAACGGCGACAAGTCGCCCGAGGAGAAGAAGCAGATCAACTTCGACCATCCCGATGCCATCGAGTGGGACCTGCTCATCGATCATCTCGACCGCCTGAAAAAAGGCGAGACTATCCCCATGCCTATCTACACTTACGTCACTTGTGCCCGTTCACAGGAGGTCATCTATGTGCATCCCACCGAGGTCATCATTGTGGAAGGCATCATGGTGCTGACCCAGGAAGAACTTCGCAAGCGCATGGATATCAAGGTGTTTGTGGATACCGATAGCGACGAGCGCCTGATGCGTATCATCCGCCGCGACATCGCCGAACGTGGCCGCACCTGGGAGGACGTGCTGCGTCATTACCAGACCTTTGTCAAACCCATGCACCAGCAGTTCATCGAACCCACCAAACGCAGCGCCGACATCATCCTGCCACGCGGCTCAAGTCCTGTGGTGGTCGACATTTTAGCTTCGAGGATCAGGATGCATTTGGGCAAGTAAGGCATCGTCAGCATAGTCGTGTTTATTGGTTTTTGGTTATGAAGAGAAGTGTTTATATCCTGCTCATCATGATGGCTATGGTTGTCGTTGGCTGTCATCAAAAAACAAAGCAGAATCCTGTTGTCATCGTAAAGGATACCGTCAACAAGGTTGAGAAGGCCGATGATGCAACCCCTTTGTTGGCTGAACAAAATGTCGGTGCCTTGTCGGATTGCGACATGGTGATGCTTGACAGGGGCAAGTTGTTTTTTTACAACACAAAGACCTCAGCCATGACACCCTGTGATGTTGAGTCCGACAGCGTGGTAAACTGTGCCTTTGTTGACAACATGTTGTATTATTGTGTTCCCGAAAAAGGGAAGATGGTGCTGAAATCCATGCAATTGGATGCCCCGTCGCTTCGTCCCGTCAAGTTGGCTGACTGGGGATTGGACTATGAGAAATGCGTGACTGAGACCTACGGAACAGTGTCGCCGCTTTTGTATTACCCTGGTCACAACGCGCTGGGCTTGTGGCATGAGTTCAGCTGGGATTCGTACGCGTTGAGCCAGCAGAAACTCTATAACCTTGACACGGGTGAGATTACCGATTGGAATTGGGAAGAATGGGATCGTGAAGAGAGGGCTCGACTGGAAGCTAAAGCAGAGGAACAGACGGAAGAGAATTACACATTTGACCCCGTGCGTGACGAGCTCAAGGAATTCCTCAACGAGAAGGAAGGCAACTATTGGCTTGTGGACGGCATCGAACACGTCTGTCTGACGGATAAGATTGACTTCGACAAATACGTCTCCGACCCCGACTATGCCACGGAACGCGAGTTCGAATACATTTCCTCCTCACCCGACAATTTGATGGTGCTCTATATGGCCATACTTGAGTGGGGCGACTATCTACATGGCGTGTTGTGTGTTTCAAGTGTTGACGGAGCTGTACAGATGCCCTTGGAAGACACGGACTGCTCTGAATACCATGCCGAATGGATGGACGACGGCTCCTTGGTCTATGTGGGCTTTGAGCCCCTTTCATCCGAAAAAGCTTCGAAATGGGATAACTCAGTGCCCTGCGTCAAGCGTGTTTTCCCCAACGGCTCCACGAAGACGATTGCCCGTTGCAGTGAGTTCCAGCTGAGAAAACAATAGCGATGGGAATGGGGCTTCCTCGGCTGACAAATTGATGATATCGTAGAGATTAAACCTGATAAAAAGAAAATCCCTATCTTGAAAATCAACAAGATAGGGATTAATTTTGTTGCCCAACCAGGATTCGAACCTAGACTAACTGATCCAGAGTCAGTTGTGCTGCCATTACACCATTGGGCATCGAAATCGGCTGCAAAAATACGCTTTTTTTGAATGCTGCAAGAAAAAACAAGGAAAATTTTCGGATTTTTTTTGAAGAATAACCCTTGCACACCGCAAAGGTTTCATTTTCAGTATTTATTGAACCTTGACCCCCAGTTGTACGACAACATGAAAGTGACAAACAATCTCTTGTTGCGTTCCGAATCCATGATGGAGATGCCTAATGGGAAGCATTCCGCCTTCACGTCGACATTGATGGATTGAGCCCGTGTGCGCGACTTGCCGACTTCGAAGCTGAGGCCTAACGAGGCGTGCGCACCAGGGGAGAACTTGGTCTCGCCTAAGCCTCTGGTGAACGATGAGCGTCCCAAGACATCCACCCATTGGTCCTTGTTGTCGAAGGTCTGTTCGTCGAAGGTCTCCCAATATGAGCCGTCGCTGAGTTGTTTGTAGACGGTGACATAATAGTAATAAGGCTTGAGCAGCGCCAGCGATGCCCCGAATTCGTAGGTCCAGCGTGTCTCGATGCCGCCCCAATAAGGCTTGCCGAAGATGCGGCGGTCTTCACCATAGCCGAAACGCAGGACGTAGGCGTAGTTCAGTTTGCCATAGACAAAGGGGCGCATGTTATAGGTGGCCACGTTTAGGGTTTTGAGCTCTTTCAACGAGCGTAGCGATACCACCTCGGCCTCCCAGTTTCTGGTCACGTGGATGCTCTTGATCCTGCCTATCTTAAAGCCTGCTCCAAACCCTCGGGTGTGGATGGCTAAATTGAAGGTGTTTTGGTGGTTGTAGACCAGCCTCTCTTCGATAGGCTTGTCATCTTCGTCTTGAATGTCGATGTTTTGTGCCGACAATAAAAAAGGACACGCTCCAAAAAGCGTGAGCATGAGCAAACGCAACAAAGGTCGTCTGAGGGCAGTCATGGCCGTGCCTCCCAACACCTATTTTAATAACGCGTTTCTTTGATGTACTTTGACGATTCGCCGTAGGCCGGGCAGCTCTTGTTGGAGCCACATGAGGCCAAGAAAATACCTGAAACAAAGGCAATTAGCAGCGCAATGGCAAGTTTTCTCTTCATAGCTATGAAATTTGATTTGCAAAGTAACGCATTTTTTCCCGAATTATTACCATCTTTGCAGAGATTTTTCTGTGATGTGGAATGTTTCGACTCCCGAAGTCCACTGAACAACTGAATAACTGAACAACTGACAACTGATAAAGATGGAAGTAAAAAAGCCCAATATCGACGAAAGCTGGTACCAAGTGCTGCGGCCACAGTTTGAGGCACCTTATTTTGCCGACCTGAAATCATTCTTGGTGAGCGAGAAACGCCAATATGCCGTCTATCCTCCTGGTCCTTTGATCTTCAATGCCTTCAACCTCACGCCCTTCGACAAGGTGAAGGTGGTCATCTTAGGCCAAGACCCGTACCACGGTCCGGGACAGGCGCACGGCCTTTCATTCTCGGTGCCCGATGGTGTGCCTTTCCCGCCCAGCCTGCAGAACATCTTCAAGGAGCTGCACGACGACCTTGGCGTGCCTATGGCGCGTTCGGGCAACCTCGAGAAATGGGCGAGGGAAGGGGTGCTGTTGCTCAACGCCTCGCTGACGGTACGTGCCGGACAGGCCGCCTCGCACTCGCGCCACGGCTGGGAACAGTTCACCGACGCGGCCATCCGTGCCCTCTCAGAATATCGCGAGCACCTCGTCTTCATCCTCTGGGGCAACTACGCCATCGCCAAGCAAGCCTTGATAGACCCGTTCAAGCACTTGATACTGAAGTCGGTGCATCCGTCACCGCTCTCCGCCAGCCGCGGCTTCTTCGGCTGTCATCATTTCTCGCAAACGAATAATTACCTGATGCAACATGGCATCGAACCTATAGACTGGAGCCTATGAAACAGATAGTATTTGCCACCAACAATAAAAACAAACTGCGCGAGATGCGCGAAATCATGGAGGGCCTCTACGAGGTACTGAGCCTTGAGGACATCGGCTGCCACGAGGACATCATCGAAGATGCCGACACCATCGAAGGCAACGCCAAAATCAAGGCGGACTTTGTCACTAACAAGTTCCATGTGGACTGCTTCGCTGACGACACGGGCCTCGAAGTGGAGGCCTTGGGTGGTGCGCCGGGGGTCTATTCGGCACGTTATGCTGGTGAGCATTGCAGCTACCAGGACAACGTCGACAAGATGCTCGCCGCCATGAAGGGACAGACCAACCGCAAAGCCGCTTTCCGCACCTGCATCGCGCTGAACCTTGACGGAAAATCCTATTACTTCGAAGGTCGCTGCGATGGACAGATTACCGAGGAGCAGCGCGGCACCGAGGGTTTTGGCTACGATCCCATCTTTCAGCCCGACGGCTATGAGCAGACCTTCGCCGAGCTGGGCCACGAAGTGAAAAACGCCATCAGCCACCGAGGAAGAGCTACGCAGAAATTGATTGCGTTTTTGAAGGAGTTGAATTGAATTTCAATGTAAAAGAAGGCATCCGGCATTCATAGTCAACCGGTCGGTAGTGCGCCGTGCGGCCTAAGCCGTGCATTCGGGTGACAACGTGCTGAGCCTGCGCCGTGATGTTCAAGTGAACGGGTGCTGCCGGCTCCGGGCAACGGTCATAGAGGGGGTTCGGTTCGCCCTACAAATGCGGATGCCTTGTGGTTCAGACCAGCTCGGTCTGGAAGTTCAACGACTGTATCTCCATGTCGAGTTGGCGCAACTGGGCGGAGCATTCGTCCACCTTTTTGCCAATGGCTTTCACGTCGACCACGGTCACCGTCTTAATTTCAGAGCGCGAGTAGCGGTCTTGTCCCGCCGAGGCGGTGTCGAAGATACTGCGCAGGTTGCTGACGCGCATGGTCAGCACGTCCTTGCGGGCCATGAGTTGGGTAAGGGTGGTGCCCTCGGCGTTGGTGGTCTGCATGTTGGTGGCGTTGATGCGCCAGATGAGGTCTTCGAGCTGCGTGAGGCAGGCGTCGAGTTCCTTCATCAGCTCCTTGGGCTCTTCCGAAGGCGTGTCGCCCTCCTGCACCTTCACGTTGTTCTGTATGCGCTGTCCTAATTGTTGGATGCGCTTCTGCAGGTCTTTCCTGATGCTTAATGCTTCTGCGAGTTTCATAGTGGGTGGAATTTGGCGCAAAGATAAGCATTTTAATTGATAATTGATAATTGACAATTGATAGCCATGTCATTATCTCACTTCGTATCAATGAATCTTCGATTTCCTGCATTGGACTCAGCGGCCGTCTCATGCCAACGCGGGCTTGTGCGAAGGCGGGCACCTATGGCTGCGTCATTATTTCCTCATAAAGCGATAGCCCTTTCGCCGTCAGCAGGTATTTTTGTCGGGGATGACGGGGCTTGTCGGGATATAGCAGCCGGACGAAACTTTCGGAAATGGCGGGATTTAAATGGTATTCAATGAAGTTGGGTCTGTGTTTTAATCCTGTCTTTTCCATCAATTGCGAAATAGACAGCTTATCAAGCCCCAGTACCTTTATCAATTCAATAACCAAGGGGTTGTTTGTATGTAATAAGTCATGAACTTGTTCGGGTACTTGTTCGGGTACTTGTTCGGGTGTTTGCCCAGAACTTTTTGGTTCAGCCAGATTAGACTGCACACTCCATTCTTTCGAGGGGTGGACATGCAGATAACGGTTGCGGAGATCCCACTGCTCGCCGAGGAGCAGGTTGCGGAAGAAACGCTCCAAATAGACAGAGGAGTAGTCGATGCCTTTCACGGCGCTTTTGTAATTGGCGCGGACCAGAGCGTTACGGAAGTACCAGGAGTGTTTTGCAAACAGGTCGTTTTCTACGTCAAAGCCTATTGAGCGCAGATACTGAATGATAAACACTGCCGTGGTACGAGTGTTGCCTTCGCCGAAAGCATGGATTTGCCAAAGTCCGGAAACAAAGCTAGAAATATGTGTGATGAGTTCATCCTGTGAGAGGCCTTTGTAGCTGAACTCCCGTTCTTGCTTGATGTCGTAGTCCAGCGCCCGGCGAAGGTCTTCCCAGTTCAGATAGTTCACCGTATCGCCTTCCAGCACCCATTCCCTTTTGGTGATGTCGTAGTCGCGCAGTTGGCCGGCGTGCTTGAAGACACCTTCGAAAATGCGGCGGTGCAGCGAGACAAAACCATTGGCGGTAAAGTCGACCGTTTTCACAGAGAGTATTTTCTTGATGTTTCTCGATGACTTGTCGGCTTCATTCTTGTCGTCGTCATGGGCTTCGCGCGTTGCCTTGCTTTCATAATAGCTGTCAAGTAACTTGTCGACCTGCTCCATGGTCAGTTCGCCTTTGATGTTACGGCATGCCAATTCGTTCAGGTACTCCGAGGTCGTGAGTCCGTCCACAGCCTGCAGGCCGATGGCCGTGCTCCACGCGTAGGCGGCTTCGCGTTGTGTGGGTTCTCCTTGCCGGATATAAGCGTCGAAATCTATGTATCCTTGTTCTTTGGCCATGGGGGCGTCATCCTGAATCAGGCTTCAAAGATACGAAATTTTGGTGGATTGTGGGTGGCTTTTTCTCTTTTTTATTCGCGTTTCAGCGGCCGTCTCATGCCAACGCGGGCTTGTGCGTAGTCGGGTACCTTTGGCTGCGTCGAAATGCCTCTAAAAAGGGGTACCTTTTTTTCTCAGGAGACCCATGTCTCCTATGTTGGAGATATGGGTTTCCCATATTGGAGATATGGGTCTCGCGAGGTTTTAAGGTACCTTGTTTTTGTTGTTTTTGTAATGTGGTGTTTTTTCTAGTGGTTGTTTATTGATGGTTTTGTCAGATTAATTACGAGAAAACCTTGGTCGATGACTTCTCTGATGCCGTTGGGTTTGTAGGGTTATTCTTTATGAATATTTGAAAAAATCACTATTTTTGCACGATAAACATATTATGTATGGCAAAAAGCAATACAGCCGACATAGGCTTTGAAGACAAGATATGGAAAGCTGCCGACCTGCTGCGCGGCTCCATCGACGCGGCAGAGTATAAAAACGTGGTGCTCGGCCTCATCTTCCTGAAATACATTTCCGATTGTTTCGACGTGAAACACCAACAACTGGTCGATGAGGGCGACGGCTTCGAGGAGGATAAGGACGAATACGTGTCCGAAAACATCTTCTATGTGCCCGCCGATGCCCGCTGGAGCGTCATCGCCGAAGCCGCCCACACCCCAGAGATTGGCAAGGTCATCGACAACGCCATGATGGAAATCGAGAAAGAGAACGACCGCCTCAAAGGCATCTTGCCCAAAAACTTCGCCCGTCCCGAGCTTGACAAGCGTCGTCTCGGTGATGTCGTCGACCTCTTCACCAACACCATCGAATTGGGCAAACAGGAAGAGAACAAAGACCTTCTGGGCCGTACCTACGAATACTGCCTCTCCAAGTTCGCCTCGCTCGAAGGCAAGAACGCAGGCGAATTCTACACGCCCAGTTGCATCGTCCGCACCATCGTGGCCGTGCTGCAGCCTTACAAAGGCCGCTGCTACGACCCGGCCATGGGCAGTGGCGGCATGTTTGTCCAGAGTGCTGATTTCGTGCGCCATCATCAAGGCGACATCAAGAACCTCAGCATCTTCGGTCAGGAAATCAATGCCAACACCCGTAAGATGGCCATGATGAACCTCGCCATCCGTGGCATTGAGGCAGACCTAGGTGATCGCAACGCCGACACCTTCTTCGACGACCGCCACCCCACACTGAAAGCCGATTTCGTGATGGCCAATCCACCCTTCAACATGAGTGATTGGGGTGCCGATAAGCTCCAAGAGGATGTCCGTTGGAAATACGGCATCCCACCAGCGGGCAACGCCAACTTCGCCTGGCTGGAACACATGATCAGCCACCTGTCGCCCTCAGGACGTATCGGCATGGTGCTGGCCAATGGCTCGCTGAGCAGCCAAAGCGGAGGCGAAGGCGAAATCCGTAAAAACATCCTACAGGCCGACCTCGTGGAAGGCATCGTGGCCCTGCCAAGTCAGTTGTTCTATAGCACTGGCATTCCCGTATGTCTGTGGTTCCTCAGCCGCCAGAAATCCCAACCGGGCAAAGTCGTCTTCATCGATGCCCGCAACATGGGCACCATGGTCACTCGCAAGCTCCGTGAGTTGACCGAAGATGACATCAACCGCATCGCCCAAACCTTCACCGACTACCGCAACGGGACTCTCCAAGACGAAAAAGGCTACTGCGCTGTGAAGACACTCGAAGAGATAGGTGCACAAGACTTTATCCTTACACCTGGCCGCTATGTTGGCATCGCTGAGCAAGAAGACGACGGAGAACCGTTCGAGGAAAAGATGGAACGGCTCACAACTGAACTAAGCGGTCTTTTTGCCGAGAGCCATCGCTTGGAGGAGGAAATTAGGAAACAATTGGGGAGTATAGGCTTTAATATTGACTGAACTATGGACGCGATAGAAAAGAATAATCAAATTGTCGCGACAGCGTCGCAAGAATCTTTGATTCAGGACTTGCGCCAAATTATCGAGCAGGCGCGTGGCCATGTGGCTGCCACAGCCAACTATGCGCTGACTACGATGTACTGGCATATTGGCGAACGTATCAATCGTGAAGTACTTGGAAATCATCGTGCTGATTATGGAAAGCAAATAGTGTCGGCAGTGTCGACACAATTGCAGACAGAGTATGGCAAGAAGGGGTTTGAAACTCGTAGTATTTGGAGGATGATGCAATTTGCCCAGCTTTTCCCTGATTACAAAATAGTGTCGGCAGTGTCGACACAAATTACATGGTCTCATGTGGTGGAAATACTACCTCTGAAAGATGAATTGCAGCGAGAGTTCTACCTCACCCTTGCAGCATCAGAAAGATGGTCTATTCGCCAGCTCCGCAAGGAAATAGATGGCATGCTCTATGAGCGCACCGCCATTGCCACAAAACCTGACGAACTCATTAAGAAAGAACTCTCCACTTTGCGTGATGACAATGTGATGTCGCCTGATTTGGTCTTCAAGAGCCCATATTTCTTAGAGTTTACGGGTTTGAAGGGCATGTATAGCGAGAAGAGTCTCGAAGACTGTCTGGTGGCTCATTTGGAGCAGTTTATCATCGAGTTGGGCAACGGCTTCAGTTTCGTGGCCCGACAAAAGCGAATGATTATCGATGGCGAGGATTTCTATCTCGACCTGTTGTTCTATCATCGTCGTCTGCACCGCTTGATTGCCATCGACCTCAAGAAAGGCCGCTTTAAGGCTGAGTATAAGGGACAGATGGAACTCTATCTGCGTTGGCTGGAGCAGAACGAGATGGAACCGGGCGAAGAGTCGCCATTAGGTTTGTTGCTCTGCACCGAAGGCAGCGAAGAACAGATAGAGCTGTTGCAATTGGACAAGGCAGGCATAAAAGTGGCGAAGTACCTAACCGAACTGCCGCCGCGTCATGTGTTGATGCACCAAATCCAGAAGTCGTTGGAGGCAGCCAAAGCCCGTTTTGACAACATTATTGATGAGGAAGAATCCTAAATAAAAAAAGAATTGATGGAAAAAGATAACAAGCAATAGGTAATGATTGTAGTCTCATAAACAACTGATGCTTTCTTCGTTATATTGTCAGTCTCAATAAATACGAAGAACCCATGAAAGAAAAAATGATCGTAGAAATCAGCAACGCCATGGCTGAGGCTTTGAATGTCGAACAAATGGCACTGCTGAATGGCGTACTGCTGCGTGTCGTCGGCAAGTACAACATCACTGCTGACGAAGAAACCAAGCAGGCCGCCGACGAAACTAACGAAAGCCTTTTGCATTCCTTCCTCTCAGCCAAGCAAGTGGAAGGCTGCAGCAGCCCCACAGTCCGCTATTATGGCAACACCATCCAACAGCTCTACAAGACCATGCCCAAGCGCGTGACGGAATACACCACCGAAGACATCCGCGCCTATCTTGCCGTGTTCCAGCGCAAGCGTAAGGCCAGTCGCGTCACGGTCGACAACGTCCGTCGCATCTTCTCGTCCTTCTTCGCCTGGCTTGAAGAAGAGGACTACATCATTAAAAGTCCTGTGCGCCGCATCCATAAGGTGAAGACTGGCGCACAAGTCAAAGAGGTGTTGACCGATGAGTCCTTGGAGAACCTGCGCGACACTTGTGTCCATCCCCGCGACCTCGCCATGATTGACCTCTTGGCCTCCACGGGTATGCGTGTTGGCGAGTTGGTCAAACTCAACCGCGAGGATGTCAACTTCAACGAGCGAGAATGCATCGTCTTCGGCAAGGGCAACAAGGAACGTATCGTCTATTTCAATGCCCGCGCCAAGATACATCTGCAGGAGTACCTCAACAGCCGCCGCGACAAAAACAAGGCCCTGTTCGTCTCATTGGCCAAGCCGCATCGTCGGTTGCAAATCTCTGGCGTCGAAGTCCGCTTGCGCAAGATTGGCAAGGAAGCCAAGGTGCCAAGGGTGCATCCCCACAAGTTCCGCCGAACATTGGCCACCATGGCCATCGACAAAGGCATGCCCGTCGAGCAGGTGCAGAAGTTGCTTGGCCACGTCAAAATCGACACCACCATGCACTATGCCATGGTTAACCAGAACAACGTTAAACTGTCGCATCGGCGTTTTTTGAGCTGAATGGGCGAAAACCAATGAAAAAATGAGTATTTTTGCCTCCAAATAGACGAGTAAATTCTCATTTATGGAAGAGTGGAAAGATTGCATATTAGGTGATATTGCAGTTGCTGTCAAGGATAGAATTGATACATCAGTTCTTGATAGAGAATCGTATATTTCCACAGAAAATATGTTACCCGATAAAGCTGGAGTATCGGTATCTTCTGGAGTGCCTTCAGGGAATGCAATTAAGTTTCAAGTTGGCGATGTTCTGATTTCTAATATCCGACCATATTTCAAAAAAATATGGAGAGCAAACTGTATTGGCGGATGTTCGGCTGATGTCATTTGTCTAAGAGCAACGGATGAAGTAGAGTCTCTTTTTCTATACTATTTGCTAAGTCAGAATGCGTTTTTTGACTATGTTATGCTGGGTGCCAAAGGTACTAAGATGCCTCGTGGAGACAGGAAACAAATACTGCAATGGCCTTTGTCACTGCCTTCAATGAAAGAACAAAGGGTTATCTCTTCTTTTCTTAAATCCCTCGATGATAAAATAGAGGTAAATCGTCGGATAAATGATAATTTGACTTTTTCGTTTCTATTTTTGACTTGTTTTGTTTTGTGGTTGTTGAAGCTAAGAAATGATAATTTAGAGCAGCAAGCCCAAGCCTTATTCAAGTCATGGTTTGTGGATTTTGAGCCTTTCAAGGATGGCGAATTTGTGGAGAGTGAACTTGGAATGATACCCAAGGGATGGAAAGTAGGAAACCTATTTGATATTGCAGAAGTTCTTGATAAATACAGAAAACCTTTGTCTGGCCAAGAAAGAGACCTGATGGATAAAATCTATCCATATTATGGTGCCACATCGTGCATGGATTTTGTAAATGATTATTTGTTTGATGGAATCTTTACGCTGATTGGCGAAGATGGAAGCGTGGTAAAAGAGGACGGATTTCCTTATATGCAATATGTATGGGGTAAACTATGGGTAAATAATCATGCTCATATTCTACAAGGCAAGAATGGATTTAGTACAGAAATGCTTCATGTTATGTTGTCCACGACAAACATTCGCCATCTTGTTACAGGTGCTGTTCAAGCAAAGTTGAGTCAAGCAAATATGCGGAAAATCATTGTAGCAATACCATCGACTAATGTTTTAGATGAGATAAAACCTACATTTGATAAGCTTTATCAATTGATTAGGAAAAATGAAGATGAATCCCGCCGCCTCGCTCACCTCCGCGACACGCTGCTGCCCCGCTTGATGTCGGGCGAATTGAAAGTGAATGAAATAGAAATGCATTGAATTTTGTGAATAAATTGTTTGATTTTGAGCAAGTAATGAAAAAAGCTGTATCTTTGTACTGCAAAAAAAGGTGTCAATAGCACCTGTTTTTGCAGTAGAACAACGGAGGTTTATGTCAGACTACAACGAAGACCATTACGAGCAGACGCTCATCGAGCTGTTCACCGAGCGGTTGGAATACAACTACCTCAACGGCTACGATATTCAAGCCAACTATGAAGACAAGGACTATTACTGCCCGCTCTATCTCGAACGTCTGCGCGAGAAACTGAAAGACATCAACCCTTCGCTTCCCAAGTCGGCCATCGATGAGGCAGAACGCAAACTGCTCCACATCGAAGCCGGCAACATGGTGCAGAACAACGAGCTTTTCATGGATTATCTGCAACATGGCGTGGAGGTAACCTTCCACAACGGCCACGAGCTGAAAAACGACATCGTGTATCTGGCAGACTATAAGAACGCCGCCAACAACGACTTCCTCCTGGTCAACCAATGGACCTACGTGGAGAAGTCCAAGAAACGCGCCGACCTCATTCTCTTCCTCAATGGCCTCCCCATTGTGCTGATGGAGCTGAAATCGCCTTCACGCGAAGAGACCGACGCCAGCGCCGCCTACCGTCAGCTGAAGAACTACATGAAGGAGATCCCCACCATGTTCACCTATAACGTCTTCTGCGTGATGAGCGACATGGCCGAGTCAAAGGCTGGCACCATCACATCGAGCGAAGACCGCTATATGCAATGGAAGTCCAAGGACGGCGTGTACGAAAGCACCGAGGTCGTCGACTACGATGTTTTCTTTGAAGGCATGTTCCGCAAAGACCGCCTCATCGATATCATCAAGAACTTCGTCTGCTATTGTAAGGACGAGGGCAAAGATTATAAGATTCTGGCAGGCTACCACCAATATTTCGCCGTCAACAAAGCCATCCAGCGCACGCGCAATGCCGTCACTGGCGATGGCAAGATTGGCGTGTTTTGGCACACACAGGGCAGCGGCAAGAGCCTCTCGATGGTGTTCTATTCTCATTTGCTCCAGTCGGCCGTATCACAGCCTACCATCGTGGTCATTACCGACCGCAACGACCTCGACAACCAACTTTATGGTCAGTTCGCCAAGTGCCAGGACTTCTTGCGTCAGAAACCTGTGCAAGCCACCACAAGGGAACATCTGCGCGAGCTGCTGGAAGGCCGCACGGCCAACGGCATCATCTTCACCACCATGCAGAAGTTCGAGGATTACGATGCACCCCTGTCCACCCGCCGCAATATCATCGTGATGAGCGATGAAGCCCATCGCGGTCAATATGGCTTCGAAGAAAAAGTGGATCCTGTGACGGGTAAGGTGAGTGTCGGTACCGCCCGACTGATACACGACTCCTTGCCGAACGCCTCTTTCATCGGCTTCACGGGTACTCCGGTGGCATTGAAAGACCGCAACACCATCGAAGTCTTCGGCGACTGCATTGATGTTTACGACATGACCCAAAGTGTCCTCGACCATGCCACTGTGCCAGTCTATTATGAGAGCCGTGTCATCAACTTGAAGCTCGATGAAGAAACCTTGAAGCTCATCGATCAGGAATATGAACTTTTGGAGATGGAAGGTGCAGATGCCAGCCAAATTGAGAAGAGCAAGCGCGACCTGTCCCATCTCGAAGAGCTGTTGGGTGCCGATTCCACCATCGATTCCTTGGTGCAGGACATCCTCAGCCACTACGAGAACTACCGCGAGCAAGAGCTGACGGGCAAGGCTATGATAGTCGCCTACAGCCGTCCCATTGCCATCAAGATATACAAGCGTCTGCTGCAACTGCGTCCCACTTGGACCGAGAAGGTCAAATGTGTGATGACCAGCGGCAACAACGACCCCGAGGAGTGGCGCGACGTCATCGGCAACAAGCAGTACAAGCAAGAGTTGGCCAAGAAGTTCAAGGACGATGATGACCCGATGAAGATTGCCATCGTCGTCGATATGTGGCTCACTGGTTTTGATGTACCTAGCCTCGCCACAATGTATGTCTTCAAGCCGATGAGCGGCCATAACCTCATGCAAGCCATCGCTCGCGTCAATCGTGTCTTCAAAGGTAAGGAAGGTGGTCTGGTGGTCGATTACATCGGTATCGCGCAAGCCTTGAAACAGGCCATGAAATTCTACACCAGCAACGACCGCCAGAAGTTCGGCGACCCCAACATCAAGACCACCGCTCTGCAAAAGTTCCAGGAAGAATTGGAAATCTGCCGCGACCTTATGCACGGCTTTGACTACTCGAAGTTCAGGGATGCTTCCGACTTGAAGCGTGCCGAGCTTATCAAGGGCGGCACCAACTTCTTGTTGGCCATCGAGCGACAAGATAAGAAGAACGACTTCATGAAGCACGCCACCTTGCTGCATCAATCCATCACATTGTGCCGTAGCCTCCTGACCGACTCGCAACGGTGGGAGAGTGCCTATTTCGAGACTGTCCGTGTGATGCTCATGCGGCTGAATGGCAAGGGAAAGATAACCAAGAAGGACATCGATGAGCGTGTCCGTGAGCTGATGAAGCAGAGCGTAAAGAGTGAGGGCGTCATCAACCTCTTCCAGAATGAAGGCAAGGAGTTCTCGCTCAGCGACCCTGCCTTCCTTGAAGAGCTGGCCAAGATGAAGGAGAAGAACATCTCCATCCAGATTTTGGAAAACCTGTTGAAGGAAAAGGTGAAAGCCTTCCAGCACAAAAACCTGGTGCAGAGCGAGAAATTCTCCGAGCTGTTAAACAACGCCCTGAGCAACTACCTGAAAGGCATGCTCACCAATGAAGAGGTCATCCAAGAGTTGTTGAAGCTCGCCTCACAAATCAAGGAAACCGAGCAACAAGGCAATGACCTTGGCCTCAACGATGAGGAAAAGGCCTTCTACGATGCCCTGTCGCGTCCGCAGGCCGTAAAGGATTTCTACGAGAACGACACCTTGGTTGAAATGACGAAGGAGTTGACTGAAGCCTTACGCAAGAACCGCACCATCGACTGGCAGCACAAAGAGTCAGCCCGTGCCGGAATGCGCAAGATGGTCAAGCGGTTGTTGAAGAAATACAAGTACCCGCCCGAGGAAGCCGAAAGCGCCCTCGAAATTGTCCTGAAGCAATGCGAGGAATGGACGGATGATGAAGAAATGGCTACTTTCGTTCCTATGCCAGTTCAATACTCGAATTCCGAAGATAGCTATGATGTTTCAATGGCAGCTGAGTCCATTGCTTCAAGACAAAAAGGCTGAAATAAATGACCGCAGCCATAGATGCCCGCCATCGCACCTGCCCGTGCTGGCATGACATGGCTGTTGGCTTCTACCATCGGCATGACATGGCTGTTGGCTTCTACCACCGGCATGACATGGCTGCTGGTGCCATGCGAGAGGATGACAGGACTGTAATAAAAAACCAGCTCCGTAAGGATGATCATCCCTGCGGAGCTGATTTATAAAAGATTTGCGTTAGATTTGTTTCTTTAAATCCTCTCCCTCAGCATCTGCATCGCCTTCGGCAATCCGTCAGCGTTGCGGCCACCGGCCACGCAGAGGGTCTTCTGTCCGCCGCCACCGCCTTGGATCTCCTTGGCCACCTCGCGGATGAGTTTGGTGGCATCCAAACCCTTGGCATCAGCGAAGGCTTCAGGCAGCAACAGGCAGAGTGAAGGCTTGCCGTCCACGACAGAGCCGAGGATGGCGATGGTACTCTCGTTCATCTGCTTGAGCATCGTGGCGATGTTGCGCAGTTGGTCGCCACCACAAGGCAGGGTCTCCATGATGAGTTTATAACCTTCGTGGTCGAGGGCTTTCTCATGCAGCCTCTCGGCCATGGCCTGGGCTTTCTCCTGCATCAGATGCTCTACCTCTTTCTTTAAGGCGGAGTTCTGCTCGTTGAGCGAAGTCACGGCCTTCACCAAGTCGGGCGACTTGACGCACTCGCGCAGGCGACCGATGAGGTCCAATTGTTCGTTGAGGTATTGCTCCACGGCTTCGCCGGTGATGGCCTCGATACGGCGGATGCCAGCAGCGATGGCGCCTTCACTGACGATCTTGAACATGCCGATGTTGCCCGTGGCGCTGGTGTGACAGCCACCGCAGAGCTCCATGGAGTAGTCCTTGTCGAAGACCACTACGCGCACCTTGTCGCCGTATTTCTCGCCAAACAAAGCCGTGGCGCCCATGGCTTTGGCCTCTTCGATAGGCATTTCGGTGTAGGTCACATTGGGGATGTTCTCGCGGATCTTCTGGTTGACGATTTTCTCCACTTGACGGATTTCTTCGGGCGTCATCTTGGCGAAGTGGCTGAAGTCGAAGCGCAGGCGCTGGTCGTCGACCAACGAGCCCTTTTGCTCGACATGGCTACCTAACACTTGTCTCAAGGCGGCGTGCATCAGGTGGGTCGCACTGTGGTTGTTGGCGATGCGTTGACGACGTTCTGCATCGACGGTAGCGGTGAAAGCCACCTCGGGGTTCTGAGGCAGTTGCTCGGTAATGTGGATGACGAGGTTGTTCTCCTTCACCGTGTTCAAAATCTTGATGGTCTCGTTTTCTGAAGTCAGGGTGCCGGTGTCGCCCACCTCACCGCCCATCTCGGCATAGAACGGGGTCTTGTCGAGGACGATCTCGAAGTGGGTCTTTTTCTTAGCCACCACCTCGCGGAAACGCAGGATGTGGCTCTCACAGCTCATGTCGGTGTAGCCGACAAACTCGGTGGGCTGCTCGCTCTCGTTCACCACCACCCAGTCGCCATTGGCTTTCTCGGCGGCTTTACGCGAGCGGTTCTTCTGCTCTTCGAGGTTGGCCTTGAAGCCTTCCATGTCGACGTTGATGCCCTTCTCGGAGGCCATCAGTTGGGTGAGGTCGATGGGGAAGCCGAAGGTGTCGAACAGCTCGAAGGCGAAGTTGCCGTCGATGTCCTGACCCTTGTGTTGTTCCACATAACCTTCAAAACGCTTGATTCCTTGTGCCAAGGTGCGCAGGAACGAGGCCTCCTCTTCGCGGATGACCTTGCTCACCAGCTCTTGCTGTGCCTTAATCTCAGGGAAGTTGTGCTCCATCTGACTCACTAAGATGGGCAGCAGGTTGCAGACGAAAGGCTCATCAAAGCCCAAGAACGTGAAGCCGTAACGCACGGCACGACGCAAAACACGACGGATGACATAACCAGCGCCGTTGTTGGAAGGCAGTTGCCCGTCGGCGATGGCGAAGCTCACGGCACGCAGGTGGTCGGCGATGACGCGCATGGCGACGTCGGTCTTCTCGGCCTTGCCGTATTCGATGCCCGACATCTTGGCGATGGCTTGGATGATGGGTTGGAACACGTCGGTGTCGTAGTTCGAGGTCTTGCCTTGCAGCACGCGGACGAGGCGCTCAAAGCCCATGCCCGTGTCGACGTGCTTGGCGGGGAGTTCCACCAGATGGCCGTCAGCCATGCGGTTGTATTGCATGAACACGAGGTTCCAGATTTCGATTACCTGCGGGTCGTCCATATTGACGAGGTCGCGGCCAGGGACTTGTTTTCTGGCTTCATTGTCGCGCAGGTCGATGTGGATCTCAGAGCAAGGGCCGCAGGGACCGGTCTCGCCCATCTCCCAGAAGTTGTCTTTCTTGTTGCCGTAGATGATGCGGTCTTCGCTGACATGTTCCTTCCAATAACCATAGGCTTCCATGTCGGCAGGCTGGCCGTCCTTTTCGTCGCCGCCAAAGACAGTGACATAAAGTCTGTCTTTGTCGATCTTCACCACTTCAGTGAGGTACTCCCAGGCGTAGGCGATGGCTTCTTTTTTGAAGTAGTCGCCAAACGACCAGTTGCCTAACATCTCGAACATGGTGTGGTGGTAGGTGTCGTGGCCCACTTCCTCAAGGTCGTTGTGCTTGCCCGACACGCGCAGGCATTTCTGTGTGTCGGCAGCACGTTTCCATTTGGCGGGCTGGTTGCCCAAGAAGATGTCCTTGAATTGGTTCATACCAGCGTTGGTGAACATCAAGGTCGGGTCGTTCTTGACGACGATGGGTGCCGACGGCACGATGGCGTGTTCCTTGGAACGGAAGAAGTCCAAGAAGCTATTTCTGATTTCGTATGCGTTCATTTATAGTGAGTTATGAATTATTGCTTCAAAAAATACTTCAAAAAAACGTGCAAATTTACGCTAAATATTCTATTTTTGCGCAATATTTTGACTTGAGTCGTTATTTATGACGTAATCAAACGGATAAATGGCCACACAGAAGCAATATAATAACAACCCGTCGACGCAAGACATTGAGGTGATGAAAAGCTCCAAATCAAAGGCGTTATTGCGTTTTGTTTTGGTGTTTCTCTCTTTTCTAGGGGTTGCTTTTTTGTTCGCGATTTTGCTGTTCACTTTTTTCAAGTCGCCGAAGGAGATGATGCAGGCGCGTGAGTTGGAGTATATGAAGCTGCAGTATGAAATTTTGAACGACCGCTTGGACAACATGGAAGTGCTGATGACCGATATGGAAGAGCGGGATAACAATCTGTATCGTGTCATGTTTGAGGCCGACCCCATCCCGAGTTCAGTGCGCCGTTCTGGTTTTCTGGATGCAGACCGTTATGCCGACTTGTATGGCTATAAAAACTCTGGACTGATCGTGAACACGGCGAGGAAGTTGGATGTCATAGCCAGTCAGTTGTATAACCAGTCGGTTTCGTATGACACCTTGTTTGCCATGGCGCGCAACAAGTCCGACATGTTGGCGCATATCCCAGCGATCTTCCCCGTGAAAGAAACCGAGGTAAAATACATCTCATCCTTTTTCGGCTATCGTCCCGACCCTATTTATAAGGTGGAGAAGTTCCATAGCGGGATTGACTTCTCTGCTGCTTTGGGTACGGATACCTACGCCACGGGCGATGGTGTGGTGGCTGACGTGGAGCGTAACGAATGGGGTTATGGCAATCTGGTGGTCATTGACCACGGCTATGGCTACAAGACCCGGTACGCACACCTCCAGAAGGCAGCCGTCAGGAAGGGCCAGAAGGTGAAACGGGGACAGAAGATAGGCACCATAGGGGATTCGGGAAAGACCACAGGCGTGCATCTGCATTATGAAGTCCTGAAAAACGATGTCCAAGTGGATCCCATCAATTTCTTCTACAACGACCTTACCCCCGACGAATACGAACTGATTTTGCAGCACTCAACCTTACCTACGCAAACGATGGACTGAGATTTGGGGAAGTTGGGAATGCTGAATGAGGAATGCTGAATGAGGAATGCTGAATGAGGAATGCAGAATGCAGAATTTTGAATTTTGAATTTTAAATCTTGAATCTTTGAATCATGGAAGAACTCAAGTCGAATGGGAAATACTACTACTCCATTGGTGAAGTGGCCGCAATGTTCAATGTGAACACCTCGATGATCCGTTATTGGGAAAAGGAGTTCGACGTGTTGCGTCCACGCAAAAACAAGAAAGGCAACCGCCTCTTCACCCAACGCGACGTGCGGTATGTCCATGTCATCTACCAATTGCTCAAGGTGAAAGGCTACACCTTGGCCGGTGCCAAACTTGCCCTCAAGGAGCGCTTCAGCGACTACGAGGAACGCATTATCATGCTCGAGACCTTGGACAAGACCCGCAGCTTCCTCCTCGATTTGGATAAGGCTTTGGCAGAGAAACAGAAAAAGGCATGAAGCCTTATTCTTTCATTCCTTCAATTGTATATCCCTCTTTTTCAAGCAGTTTCAATACGCCTTTCTCGCCGCAGAGATGACCTGCACCAACGACGAAAAGGGTCGGTTGTCCAGCCATCATGTCAGGCATCAGTTCCACCCAGTTGCGGTTGCGGTTGTTGATCAAGATGTCTTCGTCTTCTTCCGTTGTGCCACAATCAATCTTTGACTCCTGTTCCATGGCTTCCTCGATTTGCGTAAGGTCCTGCGAGAAATAGGCGGTCGTGATGAGATCCACCATCTCTTCAGTATCTTTGAAATGGTCGACCATGCACATCAGGTCGTTCACCTGTTTTTCCAATGGGGCTCCGAAAAGAACTCCCATTTGGAAATCGACAGTTTCGAAACCTTTGACAGCTTTGCCGTTTTGCAATGCGAGCATCTGGAAGTAGTTGTCAATCAATTCCATGGGGTTGAATGACTCAACTTTCTTCATGTATGAGGAGAGGGAAAGCGTGGTGGAGAGGGCTGCAGGGGTCATCTTGTCGATTTGGGCTGCGAAAGCCTCATCATTGAGGTTGGAGCCCATCACATCGAGCAACAACTTGTTCAACCGTTCGAGTTGTTCAGCGGTAAGCAATGACGTCAGTGTGGTCCCTTCCGGAAGCATCTGTGATTGCATCAGTCGGGCGGCGTTCTCGGGCTTGAAGGCGTCCATTATGTCCAACTCGCCGCAAACTTGTTGTGTTCCCTCAATGGCGGTTTTCATGCCAGGTATACTGTCGGCAAACGAGGCGGGAGCCAAGTGGTAGGTGCCTACAATATAACTGGGCTTTTCAAGGCCCTTGCCGGAAATGCGGTAGAGGATTTGTGCTTGTGAATAGGTGATGCTGGCGATGATAGCCGTTGCTATAAGTAAGAGTTTTCTCATGGTTGTATGATTTAAATGTTATTATTATTCTTCAAACAAATTTCTCGCTTTCAGGTAGGTTCTCCACTTCTCAAGCACCATCGTCATGTCGTTGGGCAGTTCTGAGGTGAACATCATCTGCTTGCCAGTGGTGGGATGCACGAATCCCAATTCCTTGGCATGCAAGGCATGGCGTGGCATGATTTTGAAGCAGTTGTCGATGAATTGCTTGTACTTCGAGAAGGTGGTGCCTTTCAGGATGACATCGCCACCATAGAGGCTGTCGTTGAACAGCGGGTGTCCGATGAATTGCGAGTGGGCACGAATTTGGTGGGTGCGACCTGTCTCCAAACGGTATTCGTTAAGGGTCACATAGCCAAAGCGTTCCAACACTTTCCAGTGGGTGATGGCTTCCTTGCCTTGCTCGCCGTTAGGATAGACGGCCATGCGGCGGCGGTCGTTTTGGCTGCGCCCGATGTTGCCCACAATGGTGCCTTCGTTCTCATCGAAATCGCCCCAAACCAGGGCGTTATAGCGGCGGTGGATAGAGTGGTCGAAGAATTGCTTGGCCAGGACAGCTTGGGCAGTCTCGTTTTTGGCTACAATCATCAGTCCGGTGGTGTCCTTGTCGATGCGGTGGACGAGATAGCCGATGCGGTTTTCCACATTTTGATGCGTCTGCTCGAAGTGATAGGCCAAACCATGCAGCAAGGTGCCAGTGAAGTTGCCGTGGGCAGGGTGAACCACCAAACCCGCTTGCTTGTTGATGACGATGATGTCGTCGTCTTCGTAAACGATGTTCAGTGGGATAGGTTCCGGTTTGATGTCGGTCTCACGTGGCGGATAGCTGAAAACGATGGAAATCACATCGTTGGGCTTTACCTTGTAGTTTGATTTGACCACCTTGTCGTTCACCAGGATGTTGCCTGCCTTGGCAGCGTTCTGTACGCGGTTGCGCGAGATGTTGCTGATGTGGGAAGTCAAGAAGGTGTCGATGCGCTCAGGCTGTTGGCCAGGGTCGACGGTCATGCGTATATGCTCGTAAAGCTCACTGCCTTCTTCGATTTCAGAAAGCATCTCATCCCCGCCTTGGGTGGAATTTAGGCTTTCTGGACTCAACTCTTTGTCTAAGGCTTCAATGCGTTCGTCGTTCATTTGTGGATGATGAATTTTTGGTTGATGACTTGGCCTTCTTCGGTAATGACATTGAGGAAATACAATCCATCTGTGAGCTGGTTGACAGGAATCTCCGGCCGATACTCGCTTTGATGGACTTTTCTGCCAGTGAGGTCGTAGATGCACACTTGGCCGCCTCTGATGTTGCCTTCAATATGCAGCGTGTTTTGTACTGGATTGGGATAGAGCTGCAAAGTTGAAGCCGCGTCTTGTTCTTGGAGGCCAATGTAGTAGGAGGGTCCTACGACGGGTCGTATCATTATCGAGCCGTGTTTGCTGCTGGGTTGCCACGAGCCGTTGGTGTTGATGAAGTTGTATTGGATATTGTCGATGGAGGTGTCGAAGCCGATGTTGATGAGGTCATCGTTGTGTTGCTCGATGCCGATATAGAAAGCGCCGGCAAATGCTACGGTTTCGTCGAATTCATAGTAACTGAAACGGTAGATTTGTTCCTGCCATTGCGGACGTTGGGCACTGAGGCGATAGATTTCATCACCGGGCTTGCCATTCTCGTCTTTCCAGATAACGATGTCGAAATACTTGTTGTTGGCATCGTTGAGGGTGTGGTTGAACAGGAGTTGCACGCCTTGGATGGTGTCGTAGTCGGCGATGTCGAAGCGCACGGCAAAGCGACCACCGGCGGGGTGCACGCCGAAGCCCAACTCGGGAATACCGTCGTCGTAGGCGTAATAGTTGTACATGCCCACGCGATAAACCATGGAGTCAAGCAAGGGCGGAGTTGTCGTGGAGTCGTAGATGTAATGACTGACATGGTAAGAGACCGAATCATACAACATGTTGAGCGCAAACAGCTCACCGACATAGGGACATGCAGGCGACTCACCGTATTCGGGGCATTGCAAATAGCCATGTGCTCTGTAGGGTTGTATGGTGACAGGGTCCAAAGCATGTGTATAGTGCTGACCGCCCCCCACTTGCCGAACCGAGTAATAATAATGTGCTTCATGGTCGATGCCATCCAAGTTAGCGATATCGATTTCAAGGCTTTCGTTCATGGCCGAATTGGGGTTGAGTCGATATTGGCGGTAAGGGATGGATTGGTAGCGATTGAAGAACGACGGCCTTTTGCCCGAAAAACTCAGCATGGGGTAATCGGTGTCGTAAACCGAACGGTTGATGTTCAGGTAAACGAAGTCGATGTTCCAGTTGTCCTCGTTGCTGCGGTTGGCGGGAAGCGAGGAATTCACGATACTGGCGTAGTTGTAAAACCTGAAATAGAAGTCGTTGCGGAAGAATTTCATGTCTTTGATGGGAATCATCACCTGCTTGAAGTATTGTCCGTTGTTCTCAATCATGAAGGTGTCAAGAGTCATCCCGGGCACACTCCAGATGTGGTACCAAGTGGTGTCGGTGACGGTGGTGAAGACCGAGTCGCAGGGCACGGCAATGCTACCTTGATCCTCCGAAGTCAGTGTGTCGGTGACGGTGGTGAAAAGACCTTCCTGGCAGCCTACTGAGGCCCAAACGGTGTCGCCGGGGAACAAGGTGTCGATATGCATCTCTGCAAGTATGTCGGCGATGTTATAGTCTTGATAGTCAAGGAACAAAAACTCTTGGTGTTGGGTGGTGGTGCCAAATTGCAGTACAAGTGAATCTTGTGACTCGGGTGGATTGCCATTGCCTTGGGGCTGGTAATAGAAACTAAAATAGACCGAGTCGGCAGGGGTAAGGGCACGTGGCTCTGGTTCCATGATGGAATCCAGACGAATGCGGACAGAGGTGAGGTATTCTGCCACAAAGGCATTGCTGATGGCAAAGTCATACACACAGCCGTTGGCATCGAGAACGTCAAGGGTGACACTGTTGCGGTTGGGCGGACAGAGTGGGAAACCGTCGTTGACCAATGCGGAGTTGTCGGTCCATTTCGTCGAGTCGGGGTACACGTTGGAATGGCTGAAATCGTCGAAAAAGGGCAAAAAACGGGCCTCTGCAACTTCTCGTTTGACAGGCGCTTTTCTTGTTGAGCTATGGAAAGGGGTCACTGTTTCTTGCGCGTTGGCTTGGATGGCCCAAAGGCCGAGCATCATCAGTGCAAGAGGCTTAAAACACTTCTTCATTATCTTTTTCATAGTCAGTGGTCTCTATGGTTTCTTTAATTGTGTCTTTAATAAATTTCTGGGGGACGTTGGTCAACGAATCCTCATGTAGCAGCTCCTGCATCTCCTTCTTGAAATCCAAAGTGCGGCTTGAGTGATAGGAGACATCGATAAAGGTGCCTGCTTCGACGGAACCCGAGCTGGGCCCGGGGCTCATTCGCCTGACACACATGTATTGGGTGCTGTCTCTGTCTTCCCAGGTTTCTTTGCCAAGGTTGAGTCCAGTCAGGTTGAGTATCCTTTTCGCTTCCATCGCAGGTTTGCCAATCAGGTTGGGCACTTTCACTTTGTCTTTGTTGTCGCCAATGCCTACCTGTAGTACGATTTTGCTGCCTTTTACCAGTTCTGTCCCCTCCTCAATAGGCTGATTCTGATAGAATTGCTCGATGACATTGTTCTTATAGGAATAGGGGACATAATCCAGATGGTCGACTTCCAAGCCATTCGAATCCAGTCTCCCGATGGCTTCACGCAAGGAAATGTTTTTCAAGTTGGGCATAAGGGTCTTTTCGGGAGTTACGGCCACGATGATGGCGTAAACATTGCGTCCTTTTTTGATTTTTGAGCCGGGAAGCGGGTCTTGCTGGAAGATGGAACCTGGTTGCTGCCCCTTGGGATAAACGCTGTCGATAAGGATGAAATTGAAGTCTTTCGAGTACTCGTGCTTCACCTCCTGAAAGTCTTGCCCAACAAAATCAGGCATGGTGTAGACTTCATCGTGACGAGTATATTTGTCTAATAACCTGAAAGTTAACCATAACAAAGCCCCGCATGTCAACAGTATGATGAGCAGGTTGATGTAAAATTTCTTTTCCCTGAGGAAGTGAAAGTATCCCATATTTGTTTATTTTAGCCGTGTTTTTACAACTCAATTTTGAGCAGTTTTATTGCTCAATACAATTAAACCGACAAAATTACAAAAAATATGAAAAACGTGGCAATAATTTGTGGCGGAGATTCTGGAGAGTTTGAAATTTCCGTCAAAAGCGCTCAGGTGGTGAAGCAAAACCTGAATCCGGAAAAATATAATTCGAAGATTATAGTTGTCTCGAAAAAAGGATGGTATGGGCTCTTGAAAGATGGTACCCGAGTGGATGTTGACAAGAATGACTTTTCCATCTCAGTGGGCGGACACAGGACGAAATTCGACGTGGCCTTCAACGCGGTGCATGGTGAGCCAGGTGAGAATGGGCCGCTTTCGGGTTATCTGGAGCTGCTGGGCATCCCTTGCACTTCCTCGCCTTTGACCACTTGCGCCCTCACGTTCCATAAAGACTTTTGCAAACGTGTGGTGGCCTCCTATGGTGTCAAGGTGGCGCCTTCTGTTCTTATTAACGAAGGCGAGAAATATGATGGCGACGAGATCATCAAGAAGTTGGGGCTGCCGTTGTTTGTCAAGCCGACCTGCAACGGTTCAAGCGTGGGCGTGACCAAGGTGAAGACGGCGGAAGATCTGACCCCGGCCATTTTTACGGCGAGGGCCGCTGGTCGTCAAATCATGTGCGAGAAGTTCGTCGATGGCCGTGAGTTTGGCTGCGGCGCCATGGAATACAAAGGCAAGATGATGGTGTTCCCGCTTACCGAGATATGCAGCAAGAACGAGTTCTTCGACTATGAGGCCAAATACACCGCGGGCAAATGCGACGAGATAACGCCTGCCCAAGTGGACGAGGACACTGAAATCGAAATCAAGGCGACCACGGCGATGTTGTATGAGAAGTTGGAATGCAAGGGCTTTGTCCGCATGGACTACATCGTCAGCGACGATGGTGTGTTTTTCATCGAGGCCAATATCGTTCCGGGCATGTCGGAAGCCAGCATCATCCCCAAGCAGGCGCAATGCTTCGGCCTGACGCTCAGTCAGTTGTTCGAAATGGCGATAGAAAATGTGTTGTGATTTATTACTCACGCAGAATCCGCTGAATGATATGAAGCACAAAGCGACGCAATGATTACGTCCGGTAGGCTTCTGCGTGTTCTGCGAATTCTGCGTGAAAAAATTATTTCTGCGTGAAATGATTACACCGTGAGGATGTCTTTCGACTTCAGTTCAGTGAGGTCGTCGATCTTCTTGATGTATTTGTCGGTGAGTTTCTGGATTTCCTCTTGAAGGAGCTTCGACTCGTCTTCCGAAATCACGTCTTTCTCCAGTTTCTTGGCATCGTCGTTGGCGTTGCGGCGGATGCCACGGATGCCGACCTTGGCTTCCTCGGCGGCGTTCTTGGTGCGCTTCACCAGGTCTTTACGACGTTCCTCGGTCAAAGCGGGGACGCTGATACGGAGGATTTCACCGTTGTTGATGGGGTTGAAGCCCAAGTTGGCGTTCAAGATGGCCTTG
>ONFO01000018.1 GCA_900317155.1 uncultured Bacteroidales bacterium | reverse complement strand
ATTCCGAACAGAGAAGTTAAGCCCCGCCGCGACGATGATACTGCGGGAGACCGTGGGAAAGTAGTTCGCCGCCCACCCACAACGGAAAGCCCGTCAGCAATCAGCTGGCGGGCTGTTCTGTTTTTAGTCGGTTAGGTTGTATGATGATTGTTTTTGGCCGTAGAAATGAAAAAAAACAACACTTTTTGTTGCTTTTTTTCCTTTTTCCCTTTATTTTTGAAGCCTCAAAAGTCGTTAAAACATGATCATGAAAGTTTACCATATTATTCACTAAAAACCTTACCGTTATGAAAAACAAAGTTTTACAATTGTTGATGCTCTTCTGCTTTGCCTGTTTTGGCATGGCAAGAGCTACAGTCGTTACGATTGGGACGGGTACCAACACCGGTCAAAACTCGTTGCCAGTTAAAACGGATTGGAATTACTTCCTGACCCAGCAGATTTTCACTGCCGATGAAGTGGGAATGAGCGGTGCCATTAACGCTATCTCCTTCAATTATACCAACAGTGCTGGAGCCTTTTCCATGTCTGATATCCAGGTGTATATGAAGCATGTCTCCACGACACAGTTCAACAGCAGTAGCGACATGGTTATGGTCGGTCCGAGCGACAAAGTGTTTGAAGGCACCTTCTCAGCTTCAGGGGCCGGCTGGGTGACCGTTAACCTTGATACCCCGTTCATCTACGACGGCAACAACAACCTGCTGATATGCTTTTACACCCCTGTTGCCAATTTCGTGGGTAGTTATGGCAATATGTTCTATTATACGAACACCTATACGAATACCGGAGAAAATATATATTCTAGTATGGCGTTATATTCCAGCAGTTACATTGACTTTACCAATATAGACTATGATTTTGTGGCTTGGGCTAATTATAATTTCCGCGCCAACATCCAAATCGACATCACCCCGATTATGTCCATTCCATTCACTGAGAACTTTACCACATCTTCCCCCCCTGGCAATTGGACCAGATACAGAGGTTGGCTGAACCATATCATGAATGGCACAGCTTCGTTAACCACGTACACGGGAGACCAAGGTTGGCGATTCGGTACCGCCAATGGCGTGTTTAATAACCATGCCCGAATCAACATTTGGAGCAATGTTATCAATTATTGGCTGCTCACACCTATAGTGGCCATGCAAAACAACTGCCAACTTACCTTCGAATTGGCTTTGACCAAGTACTATGGCACCTTGCAGCCCGCCGTTTCGGGAGAGCAGCCCGACGACCGATTCGTCGTCTTGGCCTCGACCGACTATGGCAGCACCTGGACCATCCTCCGCGAATGGAACAACACGGGCTCTTCCTACGTGTATGATAACATTCTTCCCGCGGGGGAAGATGTTGCCATCGACCTTTCCGCTTATCAAGGCACCAACCTCATGATTGCCTTCTATGGTGAGAGTAAGGTAGCAAACAATGGCGACAACAACTTGCATATAGATAACGTGAGCATCGACTACATTCCTCCTTGTCAGAAACCCACCAACTTCCATGTGTCGGACATCGCCGAGCGTTCCGTCGTTCTCACTTGGGATGCTCCTGCCGACCAAAACCATTGGGAAGTGGGTTACAAGACCGATAGCGATCCGTATTATATGTGGTGGACGGAACCCATAGAGACCCCCTATCTGTTTAGTGGTCATCCCAACAATCCTCTGCAGCCTGAAACCCATTATACTGTAAAGATACGTCCTATATGCGGTACCACATACGGAAGCTTTAGCAAAGAGATTGATTTCACCACGCTTGAAGCCTGCCCAGTGCCCACCAATTTGACCATCACCAACGTTACGCCACATGGCGTTACAGCCGTATTCGAGCCAGGTTCACCGACGCAAACCCTTTGGTCCTTTAATTATACTACTACTAATGTGCCGCCCACCTATGCCAATGGTACAACATTTAGCCATACTATTAACTATCCTGAATATTGGGAGACGTTCCAATCCAATACCCATTATTATCTTTGGGTTGGCATTGAATGTCCGGAGGATAATAATAACTACCATTGGGGAGAGCCTGCTGAATTCACTACGCCTGAGGCCTGCCCAGCGGTGGATGTGTCGCGTGAGGTGGAAATTGAGGATGTACAACCCCATTCTGTCTCCTTGAGCTGGGAGGCTTACCAAGGCATGGCTACCCAATGGCAGGTGTATCACAACTTACATCCATATCTACCCAACGACGAAAACTATATCAATGAAGTTGCAGTAGTGACCGATGAACCATACGTTACCATCGATGGCTTGCTCGGCGACTACGACTACCACTTCTGGATCCGCAGCTATTGCGGCGAATGGCATAATGAGCCCGAATGGAGCAGCTGGAGCGACATGATCACCGTCCACACCTTGGTGTCGTGCCCGGCGCCCACCAACTTGGTAGCCCGCACTTCAGCCAACTCCGCCACCATCACTTGGACACCTGGCCAACCTGACCAGCACTTATGGACTGTGGAAATCAAGAGCGAAGATTGGAGCGACTATCCGCCTGAATTCGAAGTGGACGTGCCTTACATCACCTTCGATGAAGAATTCCTTGACGGAATGATTGACGATGGCGATTGTTACGAAAAGAGTTTCACTGTCTCCGTTCGTGCCGAATGCGGCGAGGAAGACGGCTCAAGCGAATATGCAGAACTTGAATTCATCGTCACCGACAGGCAATTCTTCACCGTGTATGACGGAGAAGATGTCAACAACCGCATCCCTGCTTATATCTACTATTTCGACGACTTTACGAAAAGCCAGTTTGTCATCCCCGCCGAGGACTTGACGGAGATGATTGGCACGCCCATCAGTAGCATGACATTCTACACCGAAGACCTTGATACGTATGATTACACTACTCTAAGTCCTGCAAATGTTTTCTTGCTTGAAGTGGATTACACCGAGATTAGCGAATTTGAACCGAGCGGTCAGAACGTTTACACTGGCTATTTCCATATAGAAAAAAGAAATGGGCATTATGAGCTCACAATCAATTTCAGCACGCCCTACATCTACCAAGGCGGCAACCTTTTAGTGGGCGTAGAGAACACCGTTGACAACGGATACAAGAACATTTACTTCTATGGCCAAACGGTCAACGGGGCCTCCATTTCTGGCTCAAATGAAGATAGCTTGGATGACGTACAACCCATCCAGCAAAACTTCATCCCCAAGACCACC
Source organism: uncultured Bacteroidales bacterium (assembly GCA_900317155.1). GTDB lineage: Bacteria > Bacteroidota > Bacteroidia > Bacteroidales > F082 > Limimorpha. Next base: position 60,137 of record ONFO01000018.1, on the reverse strand, counting down.
TTTGGATTCCTTCCCACTTGTGAGCCGAAGAGCTTGCCCTACAGCTATGGCTTTGAAGACGACTCTGAACTCGACTGCTGGACGATGCTGGATTGCCATTACGATTCAGGCATCAGCAGCAATGCCTATTACGAAGGCGGTTATGGCTTCGAGTTCCATTGGAATACCACCCCTCCACAATACCTCATCTCACCTCAGTTTGAGGGAACCACGGGCATGAACGTGTCGTTCTACTACAAGAATTATTCTGACACCTATCCCGAGACTTTCCAAGTGGGTTACTCCACAACTACAAAATCGTCCAATGCCTTCATTTGGGGCGATGAGGTGACCGCCTATGGCCAAACTTGGCATCTTTATGAAGCATTCTACCCCATAGGTACCAAATATGTCGCCGTCAAACTCACTTCAAACGACATGTATTTTCTTTATCTCGATAACTTCAACTTCGAACCGGCCCTTTGTATGGATGAAGACCAGTGTGAGCTCACCTTCACACTCCACGATAGCTGGGGTGATGGTTGGAACGGCGCGGCCATCAATGTGAGGGATGTCGCGACTAACGAGCTTTTGGCCTCAGTGTCGGCACCAAGCCATGGCGGTGGCAACCATGCCTCCATCGACTACTATTCACTCTTCGCTTGCGACGGTCGCGAACTCCGTTTCGAATGGGAGAGTGGCGAATATGATAATGAATGTGGATATTCTATCGCCGACCTCAATGGAAACATTGTCTTATCTGGTGGTTCAAGTGAGTTGAGTGAACCATTCTATTACACGACGAACTGCACGAAACAGTATATCTTCATTGTCAACGGCAACTGGAACAATGGCGGCAACTGGAATTACGCCGAAGTGCCCGATGAAGGCAGCGACGTCATCATCCGCGCCGATGCCGTCATTCCTGCAGGTTATACTGCTTATGCTTATGATGTTGTCCTCGATGGTGGCAGCATCACCATTGAAGATGGCGGCCAACTCTGGCATCGTACGAATGGCCTTGAGGTCACCATGAAGAAAAACATCGTAGGTTACGGCGATACGAACAACCAGAACCACTATTACCTGCTGGCCCACCCATTCAATGAGAACATACCTGTACCTGAAGAAATGAAAGCTTCAGGCTGCGACCTGTATAAGTTCAACGAATTAGAACCGGAAGCCGAATGGCGCAACAACAGGCAAGAACCTATCAACGAGCTACGACAGCTTTCTGGCTATCTTTTTGCCAGCCCCATTGATATGGAGCTGTCGTTCACGGGCAGCACAATGAAATCAGGTTCTTATTATCTCCCCGAAGTGGAGTATTATGAGGATCCAAACAGCAACTTCAACGGATGGGCTCTATGGGGTAATTTCCTCACCTGCAACATTTATGTCTACACCAAAGACGATGAAGGTGAATATGTACCGATGGATGTCATGGTTTACAACGAAGCGGGTGAAAAGGTGATGCTGTCGGCTGGCCCCATCCCACCGATGAGCGCTTACTTCCTAAAGCTGACGCAGTCGATGACGGTTTATTTCCATTACTATCGTGTCAAACCAGAAGGAGTCATCAATAGCCTTTTTACCGTGAATAGCAATGGCGACCAAGTGCGGTTCTCGCAAGGCAACCTGCAATACATCGGTAGTGCCAGCACGCCTTACTGGAAGTTTGCCGACAACCAGTGGGAGATCCTTGGCGACAATGGCCAAGGCAGTACGAGCCAAAACGTCGATCGCGACCTCTTTGGTTGGGGCACGAGTGGCTACAATCACGGTTCCGTTTGTTACCAACCTTGGAGCACGAGTGAAGTTTATGCAGACTATAGGCCCTATGGTAGTACAACTACCAATCTCTATGACGAGACAGGAAAAGCCGAATGGGGCTACAACGCCATCAGCAACGGCGGCAATACGGAGCGTCTCGGTTGGCGCACAATGACTCGGTCAGAGTGGGGCTATGTCTTCAACCAACGGACAACGCCCTCAGGCATTCGTTTTGCCAAGGCCATTGTGAACGGCGTGAAAGGCATGGTCTTGCTTCCCGATGATTGGAATGCCAGTTATTATAGCCTAAACGCTACAAACACGCCCGATGTCAATTTCACTAGCAACACGATATCTGCTTCACAATGGAGCATTTTGGAGGAGCATGGTGCAGTCTTCCTCCCCGAATCGGGCTGGCGTTCTGGCACTGACTTAAACAATTTAACCAGTTACGGTACCTACTGGTCATCGCAAGAAGGCAACAATACCCATGCAGGTTGCATCAACTTCAATGATACTTACTTTAGCCCAACGGATACAGGTGAGAGGTTTAGAGGTTTTAGCGTACGCCTTGTGTTTCCTACAAGATAGTAGGTATAAAGGCCATAACGTACGCCTTGTTATACCTGTTTGAAATGATTCTTGAATAGTCTTAAAACTAAATGTGAAAAGCCAACCATTTTCCAACCGAAAATGGTTGGCTTTGTTTTTTTTTCTATCTTTGCCCGTTTTTACGAAGCAAATCATTCTCACTATGATAGACATCAAGTTTTTAGTCAAGAACCCCGACGTGGTCAGGGAAAACATCAAGAAGAAATACCAGGATAACAAACTGCCTCTCGTCGATGAGGCCATCAACTTGTACACCCAATATTGCGACTGCCAGCAACGTGCCGACGATCTTCGCTCGCAGCGCAACTCCATTTCCAAAGAGATTGGCATTCTCTTCAAAAACAAAGAAGTAGAGAAGGCTAACGAAATGAAAAAACTCGTTGAAGCCAATGCCCAGGAACTTGAACAGCTCGGCAAGCAACAGACTTCGCTCATGGAGCAACTCACCAAAGTGATGTATGCCATCCCGAACATCATTGCTCCCGAGGTGCCTGTTGGTAAGGACGACACCTTCAACGTGGAGAAAGAACGCTTTGGCGAGCCTGTGGTGCCCGATTTCGAGGTGCCTTACCATGCCGACATTATGGCCAAATTCAATGGTCTCGACCTTGACTCGGCTCACCGCGTGGCTGGCAATGGCTTCTATTATCTCATGGGCGACATTGCCCGTCTGCATTCAGCAGTCATTACCTACGCTCGCGACTTCATGATCGACCGTGGCTTCACTTATTGTATCCCTCCTTTCATGGTGCGCAGCGAGATTGTCTCCGGCGTGATGAGTTTCGCCGAAATGGATGCAATGATGTACAAAATCGAAGGCGAAGACCTTTATCTCATCGGCACCAGCGAACACTCGATGATCGGTAAGTTCATCGACCAAATCGTGCCCGAAGAGAGCCTGCCACTCACGCTGACGAGCTATTCGCCCTGCTTCCGCAAGGAGAAAGGTGCCCATGGTATCGAGGAACGCGGTGTGTATCGTATCCACCAGTTCGAGAAACAGGAGATGGTGGTGCTCTGCAAACAAGAGGATGCCGACTACTGGTACGAGCAAATGTGGAAGAATACCGTCGACCTGTTCCGCTCCATGGACATTCCTGTACGTACATTGGAATGCTGTTCGGGCGACTTGGCTGACCTCAAGGTGAAGTCGCTCGACGTTGAAGCTTGGTCGCCGCGCCAGAAGAAGTATTTCGAGGTGGGTAGCTGCTCTTACCTTGGTGATGCTCAGGCACGCCGTCTGAAGATCAGAATCAAGGGCAAGAATGGCAATTATTTTGCTCACACCTTAAATAATACGGTGGTCGCCCCGCCGCGCATGTTGATTGCCTTCTTGGAGAACAACCTCCGCGCCGATGGTAGCGTGGCCATCCCGAAAGCCCTGCAACCCTATATGGGCGGAAAAACTGAAATTCGATAATGACTTGTGACAATGACTATGACCGCTTCAATCGTATGTGAAAGCGGTCATTGTCATAGTCATTGGTCATAGTAAAAAAAGAAAACTATGGATATTTCCGTTGTAGTACCCCTGCTGAATGAGGCTGAGTCGTTGCCCGAATTGGAGGCATGGATTCGTCGCGTTATGGATGAACATGGTTTCTCCTACGAAATCGTCTTCGTCGACGATGGCTCCACCGACAATTCTTGGGCTATCATCCAACAGCTTTCTGAAGCCAATCCGAACGTGAAAGCCCTTCGTTTCAGAAGAAACTATGGTAAGTCACCGGCTTTGAATGAAGGCTTTAAGGTGGTGAAAGGCGACGTGGTGATTACCATGGACGCCGACCTTCAAGACAGTCCCGATGAAATCCTCGAGCTTTACAAGATGATTAAGGAGGATGGCTATGATCTCGTATCAGGTTGGAAGAAGGTGCGTTATGACTCAAAGATTGCAAAAAACATACCCTCCAAGTTTTTCAACTGGACTACGCGTAGGATGTCGGGCATCAAGCTACACGACTTCAATTGTGGCTTGAAAGCCTATCGCAATGAAGTGGTGAAGAACATCCAGGTTTACGGCGAGATGCATCGTTACATCCCTGTCATCGCTAAGATGAATGGCTTTACCCACATCGGGGAGAAGGTGGTACACCATCAGAAGCGGAAATATGGCAGCAGCAAGTTTGGCATGAGTCGGTTCATCCGTGGTTATCTCGACCTACTGACCATCAATTTCATCTCGAAGTTTAGCAACCGCCCGATGCATTTCTTCGGCATGTTGGGCTCGATTACTTTCCTTGCTGGATTCATCATCGCGGTGTATCTGGCTTGTTCGCGCTTGTTCTTCCATGTCTATGGTATGACGCGCCGCCCCTTGTTCTATTTCGCACTCTTGGCCATCGTCTTGGGCGTTCAGCTCTTCTCAACGGGTTTCTTGGCCGAGATGATTACTTCAACACAACGCAACAAGCGAGTGTATTCCATTTCGGAGCGTATCAACGCTTAAGCAAAAAAAAACCAACCCTCTATGTCATTCCCTTGGGAATCTATAGAGGGTTGGTCTTTTTTATTTGCAGACAATCAATACAATTCGTCGAAGCCGCCGTCGATGCTCTCGTCGAAACTGTCGCCAAACTCATCGTTGAATTCTTCTTCGTCGAATTCGTCTTCAAACTCGTCAAATGGCGAGTCGTCAGCAAAGTCATTGTTCTCCCAGTCGAAGTCGCGTTCCAGTTTCGACTCGTCAAACTCATCTTCTTCATCGTGACCGCTGATAAAATCGTCAATTTCATCATCGCTCATTTTGTCAAAATTGACATCCAACAGGGCCGAGTCGTTGATGGCACGGTTCATTGACTTCAATTCGCGCATCACGGAAGGCGAGACGTAGAACTCGTCAATGTTTTCTTCGCAGTATTTCAAGTATTTGGGGTCTTTCTCATACACTTCGGCGATGGTCATGCCTTCATATTTTCCGAAGGTGAAAACAGAATCAATGTCATAGAATTTCATATTATTTTCCTTTCTTTTTTGTCAGTTTATAATGTCTTTTTCAGTCCGCAAATATCATGCATTTTTCTGTTTGTTGCAACAAAAAATCACTTTTTAAACGCAAAAAACACGGCGAGAATGATGAAGATGAACGAAATGATGTGGTTAAGGCGGAAGGTCTCGGTCTTGAACACCGTGATGACAATAATGGTAAAAACAGTGAGTGAGACGGCTTCCTGAATGACTTTCAGCTGGATGAGGTTGAATGGCCCTCCATTGATGACCGAGCCGATGCGGTTGGCGGGAATCATGAAAGAATACTCGAACAGGGCTACACCCCACGACATCAGGATGACGAGAAAGAGCGGCCAATCCTTGGAACTGGGGACGATTTCGAGCAGTTTCAATTGTCCGTACCATGCAAAAGTCATGAAGATATTGGAAACAATGAGCAAAAGGATGGTGTAGATACCTTTCATTATATATGTATTTTTAACGGGCTGCAAAAGTACGGGAATTTCTTTCAAGTCCGACATTTATTCCTATTTTTGCACAACCAAATTTTGAACATCATGAATGCAACCATTATACTTGCTGTTTTTGTTTTGTACACCATCCTTTTGTTTGTGATTTCGCACTTTACGGCACGGAAGTCCGACAACAACGCATTTTTCCGGGGCAACAAAAACTCGCCTTGGTTTGTGGTGGCCTACGGCATGATTGGCGCCTCTTTGTCGGGCGTGACTTTCATGTCGGTGCCAGGGGGGGTGTATACGGGGCAGTTTACCTATATGCCTTTGGTCTTTGGCTATGTGCTTGGCTATGCAGCGATTGCGCTTGTGCTGTTGCCGCTATACTACCGACTTAACCTGACTTCCATTTACACCTATTTAAATATGCGTTTCGGGCCGAGGTCGGAAAAGACGGGTGCGGCATTTTTCATCTTGTCGCGGCTGTTGGGCTCCGCTTTACGCATGTATCTTGTTGTCTTTGTGCTATATGAGTTTGTCTTCAAGGACTGGGGCATACCATTTTGGGTGCCTGCGGTCATTTTCATTGCCATCATATTGCTTTATACATTCAAAGGTGGCATCAAGACGGTGGTTTGGACGGACACTTTACAGACGACATTCTTGCTGCTTGCTGCTTTTCTGACTGCTTGGTTCATCCTGAAAAACTTGAATATCTCTTTGGGCGACTTGATGAAATCGGCCTCACAAAACGGCTATACCAAGGTGTTTGAAACCGATTGGACGCATAACAAGTTTTGGGTCAAGCAGTTGCTGAGTGGCATGTTTATCACCATCACCATGACTGGATTGGACCAGGATATGATGCAGAAGAACTTGACTTGCAGAAATTTGCGAGATGCACAGAAGAATGTAATGACTTCAAGTCTGCTGTTTGTTGTGGTCAATATGCTGTTCTTGTGCTTGGGTGCAGCCTTGATTTATTATGCTCAGGTTACAGGGTTCCCGTTGCCTGTCAATGAAGCAGGTGTGGTTGTCAACGACAAAATCTTCCCTTCGGTGGCGTTCTCATTGAGCAAGTTTACGGCTATTGTCTTCGTTATCGGACTTGTGGCTGCTGGCTATTCCAGTGCTGACGGCACTTTGACGGCCTTGACGACCACCTTCTGTTTCGATTTCATGCATTTCGACAAGAAACAGCTTACGGAAGCGCAAATCACCAAATACCGCAAATGGATTCACGTGGCCTTTGCTTTGCTTTACTTGTTGGTTATCATTGCGTTCCGACCTTTCCATAACGAGTCGTTGATTGACAAGGTGTTCGACATAGCGGGTTACACCTACGGACCTCTGTTGGGTTTGTACACGTTTGGATTGTTCGTCAAAGACAGGAAGGTCGTCGATAAAGCAGTGCCATGGATTGCAATTGCTTCACCAGTCATCAGTTATCTCTTGAAGATGTATTCACCGCAATTGTTTGGAGGCTATAAGATTGGTTTTGAGATATTGATTATCAATGGTTTGTTGACATTCTTGGCTTTGTTGGCCTTTAGCAAAAAGGAAAAATCAGGCATAAAAACCTTTTGATAAACAAAAAAAGTGTATTTTTGAAAACTGAATCATAAACAATTTGAAAATGAATAGATTTGTCGCTAAAACCGCTTTTGCCCTAATGGCCATCGTTTTGATGATAGGTCAAGTACAGGCACAATTCACAACAACCTTTGCCAAGAACATCAATCCGGGACAGCAAAACGGGCTTTATTACGCTTTGCCTCAGACCATGTTGAAGATCGATTTCGTCATTGAGGAGACTCAACTTGAAAAGGGGCCACTCAGCGACTATGCCCACAATTATTTGGACATGTTGGATCCGGTGGAATATAAGTCTATGGAATATAAACTGTTGGCTGTGAAGATGACAACTGTTGCCACTCCCGATCCCAATGCCTTGTTTTTTGTTACCTTAAACAGCGTGCGCGGTGGAAGCAACATACAGCTTGATATCATGCCCAATGGTATCATTCGGAGTATAGGCATGAGCTCTCTTGGCGGAGAGGAAAAAATCGTTGAATCCCCGGAATTCGTTGAAAACGAAGTGATAGGTGAAGTTGCTACAGATGCAGGTTTTCTTGGGTTGATGTCAGCTGGGAAAACCAATGCGCAATTGGCAAAGGAAGCCGCCGACAAGATTGAGGAAATCCGCAAGGCGAAGTTCTATCTGATTTCGGGTGACGTTGAGATGGCTTCGAATCCTGAAACCTTCAATGCGATGTATCAGAAGCTGGATGCCATGGAAAAGGAATACATGAGTCTGCTCATCGGCAACCGTGTTTCAAAAAAAGTGGTGAGGACGGTATATGTGGTTCCTAATAAGGAAGTTACTACTCAAACTGTTGCAAAATTCTCTGAAACAGATGGCTTGACGGTGGGAACGGAAGGCTCTGGAAAAATGATTACTGTTCAGACCTTGTCGATGAATACAACTTCGGCTATCAATGCACCAAGCCAGTCGGCTGTGGAATCGATGAATTATGAGAACAAGGTATTCTACCGTGTTCCAGAGATGGCAAATGTGAAAGTGATGCTTGATGGAAAGACTTTGGTCGAAGATAGATTGATTGTCAATCAGTTGGGTGCATTGCTGATGGCGCCAATGCAAAACACCTTGTTGAAGTATGACACGAAGACAGGTCAGATTGTCAATTTGAGACTGTAAAGCTAAGGCACCGCAAGGTGCCTTTCTTGTTATAGGGCTTCCTTGATGCTCACCAATTGCTTCAGCAAGCCTTCGGCCAGGTCGAGACGGAGCATGTTTGCACCGTCAGACTTGGCTTTGGCTGGGTCAGGGTGGGTTTCCATGAAGATGCCGTCGACGCCTGCCGCAATGCCGGCCTTGGCGATAAGTCCGATGAGTTCGGGCTGACCGCCAGTTACACCACTGCTTTGGTTAGGTTGTTGAAGCGAATGAGTCACATCCAAGATGACGGGTACGTCAAACTTTTGCATGGCAGCGATATTGCGATAATCCACCACCAGATCCTGGTAGCCGAACATGGAGCCACGCTCCGTCAACATTACCTTGTCATTGCCCGATTGCCTGACTTTCTCGACCGCAAAGCCCATCGCCTCACCTGATAGGAATTGTCCCTTTTTGATGTTGACGGTCTTGCCCGTTTTGGCAGCTGCAACAAGGAGGTCAGTCTGACGACAGAGGAAAGCAGGGATTTGCAGTATATCCACATATTCGGCGGCCACGGCAGCTTCTTCGGCTGAATGGATGTCGGTCACTACTGGAACTTCAAAGGTTTGGGCAACTTTTTGCAGCACTTTCAATGCTTTTTCGTCACCAATGCCTGTGAATGAGTCCAAACGTGAACGATTGGCTTTGCGGTAGGAGCCTTTGAAAACCAATGGAATATCCAGTTTTTGACAGATGGTTTTCAAGGTCTCGGCGATGAAAAGGGGAGAGGTCTCGTCCTCAATCACGCACGGGCCAGCCAAAAGGAAGAAACGGTCGGGACGGAGGCTTTTCAGGAAGTCGTATTTCGTGTTGTCCATAGTGGATATTTTTTGCAAAGGTAGTATTTTTTGAGCAATCCTTTTAGGATTAGTGTTTTTTAGTATTTTTGCGACATATTGAATTTACAATTGATGTTTATGCAACGATATTCAAATCAGAGAATTGTCTATCTTGATTTGCTACGAGTAATAGCTACTTTCATTGTAATATTCAGACATGTGTGTTCTATTGAATTTTACCATTCCCCTCTTTCTTTAGATTGGTGTATTGCGAGCATCTATAATTTTTTGGTTCCAAAAGCAGCTCCGATATTTGTTATGATTAGTGGGGCTTTATTGCTTAATCCATACAAGGAGGTAACATATAGGGATATTCTCAAAAAACGTATTCCTCGCCTCCTTTTGGTGTATGTGTTTTGGGCTTTGTTGTATGTCTTGTATGGCTTTGCTTTGAGAGGCTTTAACGAGTTTACTCTATGGCGATTGTTTAGACGGGCAATTGTGATTCCTTGTGTTCATCTATGGTTTCTGCCAATGCTGATGGGCGTGTATCTTTTAACCCCAATGCTTCGTAAAATTGCCAAAGATAACAAACTGTTACATTATGTTTTGATAATATGGATAGTTTATGTTTTTGTTAGTTTCTTTCAGTTTGTAGAAGCTTTTCAATTGGTGAGGCATTTCTATTCACTTTTCAACATGAATATCATTGTCGGTTTTTCTGGGTATTTTCTTCTTGGATATTTCCTTTCCCGGCAAGATTTCTCAAAAAGGCAGAGAATTTGGTTTTATCTATTGGGAATAGCAGGAGCTTCAGTTATCATTTTTGCAACTTTTCATATTGCTGTTTCAACAGGAGAAGCAAACGAACGCTATTTCACCAATCTGAGTATTCAAGTGGTGGCGATGGCAACCGCTCTTTTTGTATTGGTGAAAGAATTGGCTCCAAAGTGTGGAACACAAACATTGAAATTTGTTGATTTTGTGAGGAAAGATTTGTTTGGGATATTTTTGACACACATGCTGTGGGTCCCTATTGTTAATACGACCACGTTGCGTCATTGTTGTAGCGAGGTAATAACTTTACCACTAATTGCAATAATAATATTTTTGCTTAGTTTATTCACAACCAAATTGATTCGATTGGTTCCTGGATTAAGGAAAGTGGTAGAATGAGCATCTATTTGTTCTTGAATCTCGGATGATACGTAGTCAAAGTGTCGCGAAGCAACTCGTCGGAAATATGCGTATAGATTTCCGTAGTGCTCACACTGGCATGGCCAAGCATCTGTTGTACGGCAAGCAAGTTAGCACCGCCTTCGAGTAGATGCGTTGCGAAGCTATGCCTAAAAGTGTGTGGACTGATAACTTTATTAATGTCGTTCTTTTCAGCAAGCTCCTTCACGATCAGGAAAACCATTTGTCGAGTGAGTCCTGTCCCTCGGCTGTTCAAGAAAACTGTATCTGTGTATTTAGGCTTCGGTGTGATATGTAGCCTTGCTCCTTCGATGTATTGGTAGAGGATTTTCAAGCTGCTTTCGCCTATGGGCACGAGTCTTTCCTTGCTGCCCTTGCCTAAGATACGCAGGAAACCATCCTCTTTGTAAACATCGCTTATATGTAAGTTGATTAGTTCCGACACTCGCAGGCCGCAGCCGTACATCACCTCTATCATAGCTTTGTTGCGATGACCAGTTGGCTGGCTTAAGTCAATGCTGTCAATCATTTTCTGGATTTCCTCGAAACTTAACACCTCGGGGAGATGCCGTCCCATGGCGGGAGAGGAAATGAGCAGGGTAGGGTCTTTTTCGGTAATTCCCTCTTGGATCAGATAGCGCCAAAAAGACTTGAGTCCCGATAAGATGCGGGATTGTGAGGTAGCGCCAATGTTGAGGTCGAAAAGATAGGCGAAGAAGCTTTCGATGGTATCTTGTGTGATGGTGTGGATGTCGGTTGATGCCTTCTCAGCTTCAAGGTACTGTAGAAACAGGTTGACATCATGGCAATAGGCTTCCACGCTGTTGTCGGATAGCGAAAGTTCCAGCCGTAGGTAGTCGGCGAAGTGTTTGATGAGGTTTTTGTTAAGGCTTTCAGAAGGCATGATAGTGGGTTTGTTTTTGCAAAGGTACGTTTTTTTCTTGCTTTGGTATTGTTTTTTCCTACCTTTGCCCCGAAAACTAATCGTATCAAAACATGAAAAATCTACTATTTGCGGCAGTTGTGGCATGCATGATGCTCACTGGCTGCTCGAACAACAAAGAAAACAACAATGAACCAGCCACATCCGATGTGGTTTCCTTCGATGAGGTATTGGCAACCCGAAGAAGTGTGCGCAGTTATGATGCCTCGAAAACAATCAGCGAAGCTGAGGTACGCGAGCTGCTTATCGCCACCCAGGAAGCACCTTCTTGGGCCAACCAACAACCTTCAAAATACTATGTGGCCATGACTCCGGAGAAAATTGAGGCCGTGGCCAATCTGGTGGGTGAGCGCAACAAGCAGAACATCGCTGGTGCCCCCGTGCTGATTGTCTCCACTTACGAGAAAGGCAAGTCGGGATTCTTCCGTGGCGAACAGACCAACGAGGTGGGCGACGGCTGGGGCGCCTACGACAACGGTCTCAGCAATGCCTACTTCATACTGAAGGCCCGCGCCAAAGGCTTCGACACGCTCATCATGGGCATGCGTGATTCCGATGCGCTTCGCACGCTGTTCAACATTCCTGAGAACGAAGCGATTATGGCGGTCATCTCATTGGGCTACAGGTCCGGTGAGCCTCGCCAGCCTGAGCATAGGCCGTTGGAGGAGGTTGTGAGTTTTTTCTGATGGTCTGAACACATAAAGACAAAACGGGGCGCAAGGCTTCAAATCTTGCACCTCGTTTTGTCTTAAAATGGAAAAAACGGACAAAAATACTTGTTTTAACCTTGGAAAAACGGACAAAAAGTTGTGTTTTTGCACCGAAAAACGGACGCAAGGCATTCAAGTCTTGCGTCCTGTTTGTTTTAGGAGCTTGGAATACTCCTAACTCCTCACTAATTACTCCACATTAATCCAATGTATGGATAACAAGGCCAGAGCGCAATTTAGGCTCGAACCAAGTGGTCTTGGGAGGCATGATGTTGCCGGTGTCGGCGATGTCGATGATCTGCTTCATGCTCACTGGATAGAGCGCGAAGGCGACCTTCATCTCACCGCTGTCCACACGACGCTTCAGCTCGCCGAGGCCACGGATACCACCAACGAAGTCGATGCGCTTGTCGGTGCGGAGGTCCTTGATGCCCAGAATCTTGTCCAAGACAAGGTTGCTGAGGATGGTGACGTCCAACACGCCGATAGGATCACTGTCGTTGTAGGTGCCGGGTTTGGCAGTCAGGCTGTACCACACGCCCTCAATGTACATCGAGAAGTTGTGGAGCTTGTTGGGCTTGTACTCGGTGCTGCACTCGCAGTGGCAGGGGAATTCGCAGTTGCACTTGCCGCCGTCCTTGGTGCAGTCGCACTTGCACTCGATGTCGAAGCTCTCTTGCAGGGCCTTGAAGAAGTCCTTGGTGCTGAGACCGTTGAGGTCTTTTACGACGCGGTTGTAGTCGATGACGTTCAGCTGGTTGTCGGGGAAGATGACGGTCATGAAGTAGTTGTACTCTTCCTTGCCGGTGTGGGCAGGATTCTTTTCCTTCTTCTCCTGGCCGACGAGGGCTGCTGCGGCGCTACGGTGGTGACCGTCGGCGATGTACATGGCCGGAACCTTCTTGTCGAAGAGTTCAACCAAGCGGGCGATGGTGGCCTTGTCGTCAATGATCCAGAAGCGATGGCCGAAGCCGTCTTCCTTGGCGATGAAGTCATAGATGGGCTTCTCGGCGGTGATCTTGCTCACGATGGCGTCGATTTCGGCGACGGCAGGGTAGGCGAAGAACACGGGCTCGACGTTGGCGTTGGTGAGGCGGACGTGCTTCATGCGGTCCTCTTCCTTGTCTTTACGGGTCAGCTCGTGTTTCTTGATGACCTTGTTCACATAGTCCTCGCTGTAGGCACAAGCCACGATGCCATACTGCCAGTGGGCGTTGGCGTCGGTGGGGTTCATGCTCTGGGCATAAATGTAGAGTTTTTCCTCTTGGTCTTGCTTGATCCATCCGAAGTCCTTGAAACTGTTGAAGTTCTCAACGACTTTCAGATAGGTCTCGAGGTCGCTGTCCTTGTGGCCTTCGGGCAGGTCGATTTCGGCCTTGGTCACGTGGAGCAGGCTATAGGGGTTGCCCTCGCATTCCTTGCGTGCCTCTTCGGTGTTCAGCACGTCGTAAGGACGGGAGGCGAGTTTCTGGACGATGTCCACACCGGGACGCCATCCTTTGAACGGTTTGATAACTGACATTGTATTAGGTTTTAATTGATAGTTCTTTGTTCGTTTATTGACAGTCAGACTTCTGGGTTATTGACTGAATCATGTTTCTGAAAAGAGATAATCAGCGCGCCAATCATCTTGGTAAGTTCCATCAACTCATTGCGGATGTCGGTCTCTTGTGTTTCGTCAATGAGATGCTGCTTAGAGGCCAAAGTACAGAGCATGACACATCTGCCTATGTTCGATTTGGCTCTTTGTAAGCAATCGGTGAATTCCACTTTTGAAAGAGAGGAACCATCGATGATATTGGAAGAGATTTGTCCGGCTTCGTTAACGAATTGGTTGATGAGTACTTTTTGGACGGCTGTTTGACAGGTGTTACAGAGGGTGAGGATGGCATTGGTGAAATCGACGGACTTGTGATAAATACGAAGTCCTTCAAATTTGAAAAAATTGGTGGGTTTGGTGTTTTCCGGAATCATTATCAGACAATTAAGGAAAAGACACCACAAGACAAGCTTGCGGTGTCTTTCGCTGTTGGTTAATTATTTGTTCACTTGGAAGCGCTTGTTGCCGGTCTTGAAGAAATCGGCGATCTGGTTGGCAGCGGCCAAACCAGCGTTGATGTTGGCTTCTTCGGTCTGTGCACCCATCTTCTTGGGTGTGGCGAAGTAGCGGCCTTCGAAGGCTTTGAACTCGGCGTCGGCATCGGGCATGATGTCGGTGATGTACTTGAGGTCGGTGCGCTCGGCCATCAGCTTGAGCAGTTCGGGCTCATTGATGACTTCCTTACGGGCGGTGTTGACGAGGATGCCGCCTTTGTGCATCTTGTTCACCACAGCGTAGTTGATGCTCTGCTTGGTCTCGGCAGTGGCCGGGATGTGCAAGCTGACCACGTCGCAGGTCTCAAAGAGAGCGTCGCGGTTGGCGACGGCGTGAACGCCAGCCTCTTCAATCTTTTCGGCGGGGACGAATTCGTCGAAAGCGTAGACATCCATGCCGAAGCCCTTGGCGATGCGGGCCACGTTGCGACCCACGTTACCGAAGGCCAGCAGACCGAGCTTCTTGCCCATCAGTTCGCTACCGCTCTTGCCGTTGTAGAAGTTACGGACGGCGTAGACCAGCATACCCATGACGAGTTCGGCAACGGCGTTGCTGTTCTGACCTGGGGTGTTCATGGCCACGATGCCTTTGGCGGTGCAAGCCTCGAGGTCGAGGTTGTCGTAACCGGCGCCGGCACGGACGACGATCTTCAGGTTGTTGGCGTGGTCGATGACTTCCTTCGTCACCTTGTCGGAACGGACGATAAGGGCATCGGCGTCGGCAACGGCCTTGTAGAGGTCATTGACATCGGTATATTTTTCCAAAAGAGCCAGTTCATAGCCGTTCTTCTCAACGACTTCGCGGATGCCGTCAACGGCAATCTTGGCAAAAGGCTTTTCAGTTGCAACCAGTATTTTCATTTGTTTAATTGTTGATTGTTTAAGTGTTTAATTGTTGATTTTGTTGAGTGTGGAATGTTGTTTGTTGGATTGTTCTGCGCGTTGATATTGGCTGTTTTTCAATGCGTTGATCTTGTTGGAGAGTTCGCTGATTTTTTCTTTGAGTTCTTCCAATTGCTGTTCATTGATATACCCCATGTCGTATGACAATAGAAATGCACAATAAACTTCAATGGTAGAGCCGTAAGCGATTTCAGAATAATGGGCTTGCTCCTTATATGAAGACCTTGAAGTCATTTCGGCAAGATTCAAGGCTATGGAAGTTGCGGCACGCTTGATTTGATCGACTAAATTGTACCTCTCACTTGAAGGGAAAGTGTCAATTAGTGCATAGGCTTGCTTAAAGAACTTCCTAGCCAACTGCCAAACCTCTAATCTTTCGAAAGCAAACAAGTAACCCATTTTCTTTCAGTTTTCTCAACAACAATTCAACAATTCAACAAACAACACTTCAACATTACTTGTTCGCTTTTTCGAAATCTTGCATGCACTGGACGAGGGCTTCGACGGCCTCAATCGGGCAGGCGTTGTAGAGGCTGGCGCGGAAACCACCGACGCTGCGGTGACCCTTGATGCCGACCATACCGCGTTCCTTGGCGAAGGCCATGAAGGCGTCTTGCTTGTCCTCGTAACCGGGGGCCATGACCCAGCAGTGGTTCATGATGGAACGGTCTTCCTTCTCGGCGGTGCCGACGAACATGCTGTTGCGGTCGATCTCTTCGTAGAGCATTTGTGACTTCTTGGTGTTGATCTTGTTCATAGCCTCGACGCCACCGATGGTGTCTTTCAGCCACACGAGGGTCTCGTGCATCATGAAGATAGGCAGTACGGGCGGGGTGTTGAACATGCTGATGTTCTTGGCTTCTTCAGCAGCGTGGGTGCGGTAGTCGACCATCGTCGGCAGCGGGTTCATATAGGCGCGGTCGCCGATGTTGCCGAGGATGCTCTTCTTGACGATGACGAAGGTCACGCCAGCGGGGCCGACGTTCTTCTGGGCGCCACCGTAGATGAGGCCGTATTTCTTCACGTCGACGGGACGGCTCATGATATCGGAGCTCATGTCAGCGACGAGCATGATGGGGCAGTCCATGTCGTACTTGATCTCAGTACCGTAGATGGTGTTGTTGGTCGTGATGTGGAAGTAGTCGGCATCCAGCGGGATGGTGTATCCCTTCGGGATGTAGGTGTAGGTCTTCTCTTCGGAAGAGGCGACGATGTCGACCTTACCGAACAGCTTGGCTTCCTTGGCGGCCTTCTTGGCCCAGACACCGGTCTGGAGGTAGGCGGCCTTGGTCTTCATGAGGTTGGCGGGCACAGTGAAGAACTGTGTGCTGGCACCACCACCGAGGAAGAGAACTTCGTACTCCTCAGGGATGTTGAGGAGGTCGCGCCACAGTTGACGGGTCTCAGCCATGATGCGCTCCCAACCCGGGGTGCGGTGAGATATCTCGGCGATACCGATGCCGGTGTTGTCGAAATCATAGAGCGCCTTGACGGTGCTTTCGATAGCCTGCTTGGGCAGTACGCAGGGACCTGCGTTGAAATTAAAAGCCTGTTTCATTACAATTATTGCTTTAAATGTTTGATTTATAATTTGTTGATTAAGTTTAACTCGTATATTTTGCTGCAAAGATAAGAAATAAAACCATGTGCCCAACCTTTTTTGAAATATTTAGGTTTTTCTATGGATTAAGTAGGTTTTTGGGCATCGGAAATAGGTCATTTTGATGTCTCAAAATGTAATAATAAAAGAAACACCTAAATTTTTTAATATGCCAATGTTTTAACTATTCCTATACTGATTCGGTGTCAATCCCGTGTGTTTCTTGAAGTATTTGAAGAAAAATGAGGGATTGGGAAAATTCAATTCGTCTGAGATCTCCTTGATGCAGCGGTCGCTGTGTTTCAGCAACTGCTTGGCTTCGAGGATGACATATTGGTCGATCCATTGGGGCGCCGACTGACCGCTGGTGTCTTTCACGATTTTGGAAAGGTATTTTGGCGTGATGCAGAGCTTGTCGGCATAAAAACCCACATTGCGTTCCGTGTTGTGGTACTTGCTGACCAGGTCGATGAATCTCTCAAATACAATTTTGTGACGGGTGGAGACAGGTTGCTCCACCTCGCTTTGTTTTGCCATACGCTCGTTGATGAAACTCCCGAAGATGAAAAACACCGAGGAGATGAGATGGCTGATGCTCTCGCGTGCGTAGGCGTAATCGGAGTGGATGGCCGTGTTGATGAGTTGGATGTGTTGCTGCACGATGGAGAGTTCGTCGGGTTTCAAGGTGATGCAAGGGTTGTCCAGTATTTGCATGGCCTCGTTCAGCATCTTCGTGAGGTCGGAGCGGAAATGGGAGAGAAACTGTGAAGTGACCGCGATGATGGTCAACTCGGGGGCCTCTTCGGCGCTGCTGGGCTCGATGCGGATGATGTTTTGCGGCAGGTTGAGCACCATCATGCCCTCGTGGATTTCGTATTCTTTCAGGTTGACGCTGCCCTTGAAACTGCCTTTCTTGCAGAAAGCGACCAGATAGCCATCGATACGGCACGGATAACGCAACAGGTTGTAATTGGCCTCGTTGGTGCGCTGCGCCATGATGAAATCCTCTCCTATATTAATAATGTCATCTGTCAAAAACAACTCTTTGACCTTGGCGATGCTGAAACTATTGAGTGTCGTTGTCTCCATTTGTTGAAATTTTCGGCAAAAGTATATAATATTATTGAATTATGTATAAAAAATCGTGAAAATTTCTACTTTTAGATAGTTTTTGATTCCGAAAGGATGCCTTTTAGTCGAAAATGATGTCGTTTCTTTGCAACATCAACAAGAAAGGAAATCAAAATGACTAAAAGATTGAAAAACATGATGTTGCTGTTAGCGCTCTGCGGTATGTCCCTGACGGCAGGAGCACAGCGGGTGCTCACCTTGGATGAATGCCATCGCCTGGCGTTGGAGAATAACAAGAAAGTGAAAGTGGCCGAAGAGGAAGTCAACAAGTCGCGCTACGAGATGTATTCCTCGTATGCCAATTACCTCCCTAAGGTCTCGGCGACGGGTACTTACATGCACAACAATAAGAGTTTCCAGTTGTTGAGCGACGAAAACATGGCCACGCTTGGCAGCATCGGCACCACGGCACAGGCTGAAATCGATGCCTACCGTCAAGAGTTGCTGCAGGTGTATCAGAACGACCCGGCGGCTTTGGTTGCATGGACTTTGCTCCAACACGACCCGACGATTAATAAGATAGTTTCCGATCTGATGGGCTTGAATGTCGAGGATGCCTTGAACCAAATCGGCGAGCAGGTTTCGGATGCGTTCAAGATTGACACGAAGAATGTTTACGCAGGGATGGTCACTGTACAGCAACCGATTTTTGCGGGCGGAAAGATTGTGGCCTATAATCTGATCACGAAAGACTTGGAATCTCTCGCCGAGTCGAAGCTCGACATGCAGCAGCAGGAAGTCATCGTCACCACGGACAAGGCCTATTGGCAAATCGTATCCATCGCTAACAAGCTGAAACTGGCCGAGAGCTACACGGAATCGCTTCGCACCTTGAACTCTGATGTCGAGAAGTTGGTCGCGGCGGGTGTGTCCACCAACTCTGACCAATTGGCCGTGAAGGTGAAACTGAACGAGGCGGAAACGGCATTGCTGAAAGCACAGAACGGCTTGGCGCTTTCCAAGATGCTGCTTTGCCAGATCTGCGGCCTGCCTTTGGATTCCAATATTGCGATGGCCGATGAGAAACTTGACGACGTTTTGCTGACCAACAACAGGCCTTATTATTCGGAGAGCGACATTGAAGCCAACCGTCCTGAGCTGAAATGTCTCAGCCTAGCCAACGATATCTACGCGAAGAAGGTGTGGGTCACCCGCGCCGATTACCTGCCCACCATCGGGGCCTTCGGCAATTATGTCGTTAGCAATCCCTCGTGCTTCAATGGTTTCCAAAACGAGTTTGGCGGCATGTGGAACTTCGGTGTGATGGCCAAGATTCCGATTTTCCATTGGGGTGAGGGTTACAATAAGACCCGTATGGCCAAGGCCGAGGCGAAGATCCAGCAGTACAACTATGACGATACCAAGGAGATGATCATGCTTCAGGTGCGTCAGTGTGAGACTCAACTTTCAGAAGCCGACTCGCGCCTGAAACAAACCCAAGAAAAACTGAATGATGCCGACGAGAACCTGCGTATGGCCAATGCGGGCTTTCGCGAAGGTGTTGTGGAGTCGTCGGTGCTGAATCTGGCCCAGACCGCATGGCTGCAAGCCCATTCGGAATACATTGATGCCAAAATCGACTGCATCATGGCTGGCGTCAACCTCCGCAAGGCCGTTGGCGTGTTGAAATGATCACAATCTCGAATCTTGAATTTTGAATTTTGAATATTAAATAATCCAATATCATGTCCACAACATTAAAAGAACAAAGAATGAACACCTACCTTGCACTGGGCGTGCTGGGTGGGGTGATTGCGGTGGTTTGCATCATTGGCATTCTCACCTTCCACAAGGAAACGGAATACATGCAAGGTCAGGCAGAGGTGACGGAATATCGCGTGTCAAGCAAGGTGCCTGGTCGTATCCTCGAATTCAAGGTGCAGGAAGGGCAGGTGGTCCGCAAGGGCGACACATTGGCTGTCCTCGAAGCACCCGAAGTTGAGGCCAAAAAGGCGCAGGCCGAGGCCGTAGAACAAGCGGCCATTGCCCAAAGCGCCAAGGCACAGCATGGTGCGCGTTCGCAGCAGATTGAAGGTGCCTACGAGATGTGGCAGAAGTCGCAGGTGGGCGTCGAGATCGCAGAGAAGTCGTTTAACCGTATCAGCAACTTGTATAAGGATGGTGTGGTGAGTGAGCAGAAATACGATGAGGTGAAGGCCCAGCGTGATGCCGCCATTGCCACCGAGAAAGCGGCCAGGTCGCAGTATAATCTTGCCCTGGCTGGCGCGCAAAAAGAGGACAAGGAGATGGCTGCCGCCCAGGTGTTGCAGGCGCAAGGTGTGGTGGCGGAAGTCAATTCCTACATCAATGAAACCGTGCTGACGGCCTACTCCGACGGCGAGGTGACGGAGATTTTCCCGCATATTGGTGAACTGGTGGGAACGGGCGCACCGATCATGAACATCGCCATGATGGACGAGCAATGGGTGACCTTCAACGTGCGTGAGGACTGTCTGAAAGACTTCAGCATCGGCACGGAGTTCGACGGGTATGTGCCTGCCATCGAAAAGGACATCAGGCTGAAGGTCAGTTATATGAAAGACCTTGGCGACTATGCCGCTTGGAAAGCCACCAAGGAAACGGGGCAATACGACCTCAAGACCTTTGAAGTGCGTGCCACACCGGTTTCAGTGTCGAATGAGGTGCGTCCGGGCATGAGCGTGGTGGTGAAAAGGGAGCATAGAAGAAAATGAACCCGAATGATGAAAACAGGAGTGCCTTGATGCGTGTGATGCGGCGTGAAGTGCTCAGGATGCTGTCGCAGCCTGTGTATGTCTTCTGCATGGTCGTCGCGCCCTTGGTGGGCTACCTCTTCTTCACGACGCTGATGGGGCAGGGGCTTCCCATGGACATCCCCATCGGGGTGGTTGATGAGGACAATACGGCCGTCACAAGGCAGGTGCTGCGCAACTTGGACGCTTTTCAGCAGTCGGAGATTGTGGAGCAATACGCCAACTTCGGCGAAGCCCGCGAGGCGATGCAGCAGGGCAAGATTTACGCCTTCTATTACATCCCGAAAGGCACGACGGAACTGGCATTGTCGAGCAAACAGCCTGAGGTGTCGTTCTATACCAATCCGTCCTATCTGGTGGCGGCATCCTTGGAGTATCGCGACATGAAAACGATGGCCGAGCTGGCTTCAGGTGCCATCGCACGTGAAACCTTGTATGCCAAAGGCTATGCCGACGATCAGGTGATGGGCGTCTTGCAACCCATCAAGATGGAGATGCATGCCATCGGCAACCCGGGGCTGAACTATTCGATTTACCTTTCGAATATCCTGCTGCCCGCCATGCTGATGCTGCTCATCTTCCAAGTGACGATTTACTCCATCCACAGCGAAGTCAAGGAAGGTGCCTCGAAACACTGGATGGAGATGGCTAATGGCAATATCTACAGGGCTTTGGCTGGTAAGTTGTTGCCTCAGTTGGTTGTTTGGATCGTGATGGGCGCGGCGTATATGGTCGTCCTGTATGCCTATTGGGACTTCCCGCTGAAGTGCGGTCTCTGGCCCATGGCCTTGAACGCCTTGCTGCTCATCTTGGTGTCTCAAGCCTTCGGTGTGTTCTTGTGTGAGCTGTTGCCTTCACTGCGTTGGGCCTTGAGTATTGCCACCTTATGGGGCGTGCTGTCCTTCCCGATTTCGGGCTTTTCTTTCCCGCAGATTGCGTTTCCGGCACCGCTGAGGGCGCTTTCGTATCTTTTCCCGCTCAGGTATTATTACCTGACCTATGTGGATCAGGCATTGAATGACTTGCCGTTGTATTGCTCATGGGCCAACTTCGCGGCGTTGCTGGCTTTCATGGCCTTGCCGTTATTGCTGCCTAATCGGTTGAAAAAGTGTTTGTTGGAATATCAATATACAAGATGATGAAATGGTTGCATAACATATTGGAGGTTTTCCGCGAGGAACTCCACAACTCGATTTTCGATGAAGGCGTCATCGTGTTTTTCTTCATCGTGCCCTTGCTTTATCCTTTGCTTTACGCTTATCTGTATAGCAATGAGACGGTTCGCGAAGTCGCGACGGTGGCGGTCGACAATGCCAATTCCGCTACCAGCCGTGAATTTCTGCGCAAGGTGGATGCTTCACCCGATGTGGACATCGTTGGGCATTGCGCAGATATGCAAGAGGCTGTCAACCTGGTGCATAAGCACAAGGCCTATTGCCTGATTTATATTCCCTCCGAGTTTGACAACGCCCTGATGAGCGGACAACAAGCCGTAGTGGAACTGTATTCCGACATGGGCAGCATGCTGTATTACAAGGCGGTATTGTCCTCGTGTACGGAGGTCTCCCTGGCGATGAACAAGGACATCAAAGCGCAGCGGTTGGTGGGCGCGACCGACAAGCAGGTCTCTACCTTCAACCATCCCATTGAATATGAGTATGTTCCGATGTTCAACACGCAGAGCGGCTTCGCCACCTTCCTGATTCCCGCTGTCTTGGTGCTGCTGATCCAGCAGACGATGGTGTTGGGCGTTGGCATGATGGCGGGCGAGGAGCGCGAGAAGAAACGCCGTGGCATCCTTGAACCGCATGTGTTGGACAAGACCCCGGCCGAGATGCTGTTAGGCAAGGCCTTGACCTTCTTCGCCCTCTATGCGGTCGTTGCGGCATACGTCTTTTGTGTAGTACCACGCCTGTTCCACCTGATTCAGATTGGACAGTGGCAAGATATGGTGGCCTTCCTGTTCCCGTATCTGTTGGCTTGCATCTTCTTCAGTCTGACCCTTTCGGGCATCGCGCACAACCGTGAGGTGTTCATCATCATGTTCGTCTTCGTCTCGGTGCCGCTGTTGTTCATCTCTGGCATTTCGTGGCCGTCGTGCTCCATTCCACATTTCTGGAAAGTAGTCTCCTGGCTTTTCCCCTCGACCTTCGGCATCAACGGCTTCGTGAAAATCAACAACACGGGTGCCTTGCTTCGCGATGTGCGTCCCGAACTGATCGGTCTTTGGATACAGACTGCATTTTATGCTTTCACAGCTTGGCTGGTGTATTACCGTTCCTACGGCAAACACCTGAAAGACAGCATCGAAGTGGCCGAAGAGAAACTCCAGGCACGCTGGGCGGAGTATTTGTAAATGACTTCAATCACCTGAAAACAAGTAGAGACGCACCCGACGTGCCCCAAAAACCTGATGCCTCCACAATTCTAACGTCAACCCAAATCAATATCGGAATAATTAGAAACAATTATTTATTTTTGCAGTTTGAAATTCTCAAAATCTTAATCTACAAAACCTAAATCTATATGAAAAGATTCTCTAAGTCCATAATGACTATTATGTTAGCAGTAATGGTGTGCTTTGTAGCAGCAGGCTGTACAAAACACAATGGCGGCAACGGTGCATACAAAGGCCACGATTACGTCGACCTGGGCCTGCCGAGCGGCACGTTGTGGGCGACTTGTAACGTGGGAGCAGAAACCCCCGAAGAATATGGCGACTATTTTGCTTGGGGCGAAACCCAATCCAAAGACGCCTACAACTGGAGCACCTATGGTTACTGCAATGGCGACTACAACCAACTTACGAAGTATTGTGCCCAATCTGATTTCGGCTTTAATGGCTTCACCGACAATTTGGATGCCTTGCTGCCGGACGATGATGCTGCTACAGCACATTGGGGGGAGGGCTGGCGTACCCCGACCTACGAAAACTGGGTCGAACTGCTGTCGAAATGCAGCCATACTTGGACGACAAGAAACGGAGTGAACGGTTGTCTGTTCACCGGACGCAATGGCAACAGTATCTTCTTGCCTGCTGCAAGCAGCCGCTATGACGATGAATCCCGCAATGCTGGTGATGTAGGCGCTTATTGGTCGCGCACGCTCCATAAGAGCGCTCCTGACGTTGCCAAGGGCTTCCAATTTATCATCAGCTTTGACGACTGCGACCTGTACGATGACTTCGGCAGGGCTTCTGGTCTTCCTGTCCGGGCGGTGTGCTCTTTAAATGGAAAGATAAATGTAAAGCATTGATAAATAGAAAGTTGTCTCATTGTGTAAAAAAAAATCCCGAAAACGATTGCCATTCCAATAAATTGTTGTACTTTTGCACACTCAAAATTAAAGGAAAGAAAGCGATGAAAAAAGACATTCACCCCAAGAATTATCGACTGGTTGTTTTCAAAGATATGTCGAATGATGTGACCTTCATGTCGCGCTCGACCATCAACACTAAGGAAACCATCAAGTGGGAAGACGGCAACGAATATCCTCTGGTGAAGCTCGAAATCTCCAGCGCATCACACCCCTTCTACACGGGTAAGATGAAGCTCGTCGACAGCGCCGGTCGTGTTGATAAGTTCAACAACAAGTACAAGAAGTTCTTCGAGAAGAAGGAAGCCAAGTAAGTTGAACCATATCAAAAGAATGAAGCTCTTGCCAGTCGCGAGGGCTTTTTTTTTGCCTTGGCATTATTATTGTCGTATCTTTGCGCCACATATATAATAAGGTATGAAACGGCGACCGACTGACATTTTGTCGCCTAATGCAAAAACTGTTTTATGAGTTATAAAGTTGAACCCGAATTGTTTTCAGATATGATGGACTCCAATCCCGAGTTCATTCCCGTGTTGACCATTGAGGAAGGACGCCTTTCTCAGGAAGAGGAAGTGCCGGAAGAACTGCCCATTTTGCCTTTGCGCAACTCGGTGCTTTATCCTGGCGTGGTCATCCCTATTACCGTGGGACGCGACAAGTCCATTCAATTGGTTAAAGAATACAACCGCAAACGCAAGTCCATCGGTGTCATTGCGCAGAAGGACGCGAACGTGGAGGAACCGATGCTCGACGACTTGTATAAGGTGGGTACCTCGGCGCAAATCCTCAAGACCTTTGAGATGCCTGACGGCAATGTCACGGTCATTATTCAGGGCAAACGCCGTTTTGAAGTGGTGGAACCGACCCAGGTTGAACCTTATATTAAAGCTACAGTGATTCCATACGCGGCTTCAGTGGATATTCCTAACTCGCGTAAGTTCAATGCTTTGATACAATCCGTGAGGGAGCTGGCCATTCAAGTCATCGCTCGCTCGCGCAACCTGTCGCAAGAAGCGGGCTTTGCCATCAAAAACATCGACGACCCCGTGTTTCTGCTGAATTTCGTGGCCAGCAATGTGGAGGCCGATATGCCTGTCCGTCAAGGACTTTTGGAGGCGCGTAACCTCAACCAGATGGCTTCCGACCTGTTGGCCGTGCTGACCGACGAGCAGCAGATGCTGGAACTGAAGCAACAGATCCAAAGCAAGGTTCGCGTCGACATGGACAAGCAGCAGCGTGAGTATTACCTCAACCAACAGCTTCGTACGATTCAAGAGGAATTGGGTGGTAGTCCCAACGAGCAGGATGTCAAGGAGTTAACGGAAAAGGCGGCGAAGAAGAAATGGTCGAAGGAAGTGGCTGAGGTGTTCGATAGGGAATTGAAGAAACTGGAGCGCACCCATCCGCAGGCAGCGGAATACGGCATCCAATTGAACTATTTGCAATACCTCGTTGACCTGCCTTGGGAGGAGTATACCAAGGATAACTTCGACCTGAAACGTGCCCAGCGCATTCTTGATGCCGACCACTATGGCTTGGACAAGGTGAAAGACCGTATCGTGGAGCATCTCGCCGTGCTGAAGCTGCGCAACGACATGAAATCACCTATTTTATGTCTTGTCGGACCTCCTGGTGTGGGTAAGACCTCTTTGGGCAAGTCCATCGCAAGGGCTTTGAACCGAAAATATGTCAGAATGTCATTGGGCGGTGTTCGCGACGAATCCGAATTACGTGGTCACCGTAAAACCTACATCGGTGCCATGCCTGGCCGTATCATCCAAAACCTGCGCAAGGTAAAGTCGAGTAACCCAGTTTTCGTTCTTGACGAAATTGATAAGGTGAGCGGCAACAACATCAATGGCGACCCGCAGGCTGCCTTGCTCGAAATCCTTGACCCTGAGCAGAATAATGCTTTTTACGACAACTTCATCGAGTTGGACTACGACCTCTCGAAGATTCTCTTCATCGCCACGGCCAACAACCTCGCGACCATCCATCCCGCCTTGCGCGACCGTATGGAAATCATCGATTTGAGCGGTTACCTTCGCGAGGAGAAATACGAAATCGCCAAGCGTCACCTCATTCCCAAGCAGATGAAGGAACACGGCCTCGACAATAAGCAAATCACCTTCCCGAAGGACATCGTGATGCACATCATCGACGACTACACCCGTGAGGCAGGCGTGCGTAACCTGGAGCGCCGCATTGGCGACATGATGCGCCACCGCGCCAAACAGGTGGTCAGCGAAGAAGCCTTTGACAAAAAGATTACCATAGAGGATTTGCGCAAGGTGCTCGGTGTGCCCATGCACCACGACGAAGACGAGGTGAAACACACCATGCCGGGTGTGGCAACAGGCTTGGCTTGGACGCAAGTGGGTGGCGAGATACTGTCCATCGAGGTCAGTTTGAGCCGTGGTGGTGGACACCTCTCGCTGACGGGCAACCTCGGCGAGGTGATGAAGGAATCCGCGACTATCGCATACGAGTTCATCAAGGCACACGCCTCGCAACTCAACATCAATCCAGATGTGTTTGAGGCTTGGAACGTGCACGTCCACATCCCCGAAGGCGCCACGCCCAAGGATGGTCCCTCGGCAGGTATCACCATGCTCACCGCTTTGACTTCTGCCTTCACCCAACGCAAGGTGAAAAGCCAGTTGGCCATGACGGGAGAAATCACGCTACGTGGAAGAGTTTTGCCCGTGGGCGGTGTGAAGGAGAAGATGCTGGCCGCTAAGCGCAATGGCGTCACCGACCTCATCCTTTCCATTGATAATGAACACGATATCAAGGACATCAAGGAAGACTACATCGAAGGGCTGAATTTCCACTATGTGGAAAACATGATGGAGGTGCTCGACCTTGCCTTGGAAAAGGAACAAGACAAGAACGACTTGGATTACAACAAGTATCTGAATAACTTGCATCCCGAGGTAATCGGTTTTAAGGTGAAGTGAAAATGAGAAGAGGGTTGCTGGGATTGGTTTTGTTGCTTGTGCTGACTGCAGGATGCGGCCGACGACAAGGTGATGACGAAAACCTCGCCATCTTTAAGTACAACGAATCCGCCGGCATCCTTACCCTCGACCCGATCTATGCCAAGGACTTGCCACACATTTGGGCATGCAACCAAGTGTTCAACAGCCTTGTGGCTTTCGACGACAAGATGAACCTGGTCCCGATGGTAGCCAAGTCGTGGGACATCAGCGAGGATGGATTGCGTTATACATTCCATTTGCGGGATGATGTGCAGTTTCATGAGGATAAGTGCTTTGACGAGCTGACCGCCAAGTCTCGTTTCGTCACCGCCCATGACTTCGTCTATTCCTTCAACCGCGTGGTGGATAAAACCTTGAATTCGCCTGGGCTATGGATATTTTCATCTGTTAAGCACGATGATGACCATTATGCCTTTGCGGCTTTGGATGACACGACTTTCCAAATCGAGCTGTCTAAGCCGTTCCCGCCATTTTTTGGCATCCTTTCGATGACCTACGCCTCAGTGGTGCCTCACGAAGCCGTTGAGTATTACGGCGACAACTTCCGTAGCCATCCCGTGGGGACGGGGCCTTTCAAGTTCCAGTATTGGAAAGAAGGCGTGAAACTCGTCTTCCGCAAGAATCCCAACTATTTCGAGCGTGACGCAGCAGGGGAGAGGCTGCCCTATATCGATGCTGTCTCCGTCAGTTTCCTCATTGACAAACAGGTGGCTTTCTTGGAGTTCATCAAAGGCAAGTTCGACTTCATGTCGGGCATCGACGCACGCTATAAGGACGAGTTGCTGACCTACGATGGCAATCTTCGCAAGAAGTATGAGGACAAAATCGAACTGATTACCGAGCCCTACTTGAACACAGAGTATTTCTCCTTCTTCATTGACCCCAACGACCCTTTAGGTCCTGATCGTGCGCGTGCACTACGTCAGGCGGTCAACCTCTGCATCGACCGTGAGAAAATGCTGCGTTACTTGCGCAATGGCATCGGTGAACCTGGTACGGGTGGCATGATTCCTGTGGGATTGCCAGGGCACAGCAGTACCATCGGCTATAGTTACGATTTGAAGCGCGCACAGCGTTTGGTGGCCGACAACCATCTTCAAGGCCATCTTTTGCAACTCACCACTGTGGCCGATTATGCCGACATTGGAAAGTTCGTTCAGAGTCAGGTGGAGCAAATCGGTCTGCAGTGCAAGATGGAGGTGATGCCTCCCGCTACGATGCGCAGCATGAGAAACAACGGCAGTTTGCCTTTCTTCCGCTCCTCTTGGGTCGCCGATTATCCCGATGCAGAGAATTATCTTTCTTTATTTACTACCTCAAACTTTGCTCCGTCTGGGCCAAATTACACGCATTACACCAATCCCAAGTTCGACAAATTGTACGACAAAGCCTTGCTCTGCAATGACTTGCAAGAACGCGCCAAATATTACACCGAGATGGATAGCCTGATGATGCAGGATGCACCTGTGGTGGTACTGTTCTACGATGAGGTGCTGCGTTTTGTGAACAAGCGCGTGAAGGACATGGGTAGTAATCCCACGAATCTGTTGGATTTGCGGCGGGTAAGGATTGGAGAATAAATCCATTTCAATTGTATTAAGTGAATTGTTTTTGTATCTTTGTCCACACACAAAGACAATGCTAAATCCTTAATACTATGAAAATCAAACATTTATTTCTTTCGATTCTGCTATTAGGCTCAATTAGCTTAATTGCACAAGAGGAGGCCAAAATGTTGCGCTTCCCAACCATCCACGGCAACGATGTGGTGTTCAGTTATGGCGGAGATTTGTACTCTGTCGACATCAAAGGCGGCATTGCCCATAAACTCACCAACGATGCCAACGGCTATGAGATCTTCGCACGTTTCTCGCCCGACGGCAAACATTTGGCCTTTACGGGACAATATGACGGAAACACAGAGGTTTACGTCATGCCATATCCCGAATGTGGCACCCCTACACGTCTAACCTACACGCCCACACTTGGCCGCGACGACATCAGCGACCGTATGGGACCGAACAACATCGTCATGGCGTGGAAGGACAACGAGAACATCGTCTTCCGCTCGCGTAAAGAAAGCTGGGACGACTTTGTTGGTCAACTCTTCATTGCCAACATCAACGGTGGTTTGGCCGAGCAATTGCCTCTGCCTGAAGGCGGTTGGATTTCGTATTCGCCTGATGGCAAACAAATTGCCTACAACCGCGTGATGCGTGAGTTCCGCACCTGGAAATACTACCGTGGCGGTATGGCCGACGATGTGTGGATCTTTGACTTCAAGTCGAAGAAGATTGAGAACATCACCAACAACAACGCACAGGACATTTTCCCGATGTGGGTGGGCAACAAGGTGTATTTCTGCTCCGACCGCGACCGCACGATGAACCTGTTCTGTTACGACCGCAGCACGAAACAGACGACCAAGGTGACGGACTACACCTATTATGACATCAAGTGGCCTTCGCTCGGTGACAAGGACATCGTCTATGAAAATGGTGGTCAACTGTTCCGCTACAACCTCGCTGACGGCAAGGTCTATCCCATCCCTGTGCAGATGGCCAACGACAACAAGTCGACGCGCACCAAATATGTGGATGCCAGTCAGTTCATCAACTCGAGCACAATTTCTCCTGACGGCAAGCGTGTGGCTTTTGGTGCCCGTGGCGATGTGTGGACGGTGCCGGTCAAGTCGGGCATCACGAGGAATCTGACCCAGAGCGACAATGCCCACGACCGTAATGTGGCTTGGTCGCCTGATGGTAAATACATCGCCTATATCAGCGACCGTACGGGTGAGGACGAGATCTATATCCAGACTCAGGACGGCAAGGAAGAAGCCATACAACTGACCTCGAACTCCGACACCTATAAATATAGCCTCCTATGGTCGCCTGACAGCAAACGTATCCTTTGGGACGACAAGATGAATCGCATCAACATGGTCGATGTAGCTTCCAAGAAGGTTACAGAGGTGGCTCATAGTTTGGCTGGCGAGATGGACGACTTCTGCTGGTCGCCCGACAGCCGTTGGATTGCATACGCTATGCCAAGTACCTTCTCCGTCAGCCAGATCCACATTTACAATGTCGAATCGGGGAAGGATGAGACGGTCACCGATGGCTGGTACAATTCCTCGTCACCAGCCTTCGACAAGAACGGCAAATACCTGTATTTCACCTCCGAACGCGATTTTCGCCCGACCTACGGCTGGTTAGAGTGGAATCACGTCTATACCGACATGTCGAAGATCTATTTGATTACCTTACAGAAAGATACGCCATCACCGTTCTTGACCGAAAACGACGAGGTGAAGACGGAAATGGCCAAGGAAGAGCCTAAGGATGGTCCGAAAGAAGGTAAAAAAGGCAAACAGAAAGGCCCTAAAGACGGTAAGTCAGAGGGAAAACCTGAAGGCAAGAAAGAGGTCAAGGAGGTGAAGATTGACTTCGAGGGTATCAGCAATAGGGTGGTGGTACTCCCCGTCAACGCGGGTAGATATTGGAACCTGACTGGCGTTGAGGATGGCTTGTATTATGTGGCTGCCGGTCGTAACGGCGGTGGCCTCGGCTATTTTGACGCCAAGTCGAAGAAATGCACCTCCATCGGTGGCTTTGGCTACGAACTCTCGGCCGATGGCAGTAAGATGCTCATGCGAGAAGGCCGTGGCTATAAGGTAGTTAACGCACCTAAGGGTCCCATGCCTGGTGGCGGCAAACCTGGTGAAGGTGGCAAGGGCGATGATGCCATCGACCTCAGCAACATGAAGAAATGGGTTGAATTGCGTACCGAGTGGACGCAAATCTACAATGAGGCTTGGCGCCAGATGCGCGACTTCTTCTATGCGCCCAATATGCATGGAGTGGACTGGCCTGCGATGAAGGAGAAATATGGTAAGCTGTTGCCCTATTGCGCCGACCGTAACGACGTGAACTACCTCATCGGCGAACTGATTGGCGAAATCAACATCGGTCACGCTTATGTGGGTGAAGGCGATCGCGTGAAGCCTGAGCGTATCCCTATGGGTATGCTGGGTTGCCGCATCCATCGCGACAAGTCGGGCTACTATCAGATTGACAAGATATTAAAGGGCGAGAATTGGAATGAGAAGACCCGCTCACCACTGACTGAGGTCGGAGTGAATGCCAAGGAAGGCGACTTCATCATCGCTATCGATGGACAGAGCACCAAGGATATGAAAGACATGTATGCTGCCCTCATCGGTAAAGCTGACAAGGCCGTTCTGCTTACCTTGAATAGTAAGGCTTCGGACAGTGGCGCCCGCGATGTGGTGGTGAAACCTATTGCAGACGAAACAGGTTTGTATTACTACAACTGGGTGCAAGGCAATGTGGAGAAGGTGAGCAAGGCCACCAATGGTCAGGTTGGCTACATTCACATCCCCGACATGGGCGTGGAAGGCTTGAATGAGTTCGCCAAGTACTTCTATCCCCAACTCGACAAGAAAGCCCTCATCATCGACGACCGTGGCAACGGTGGCGGCAACGTCAGCCCGATGATTGTGGAGCGTCTGCGCCGCGAGCTTTCCATGTACGATGTGATGCGTAACGGCGAGCCAGAGACCAAGCCCACCAAGATGATGCTTGGACCTAAAGTGTTGCTGTTCAACAAGTACTCCGCCTCCGACGGCGACTTGTTCCCGTATCAGTTCAAGAAGCACAAGATTGGCACGACCATCGGTATGCGTTCCTGGGGCGGTGTGGTCGGTATTCGTGGCAGCTTGCCCTTCATCGATGGAGGCTCGCTGACCCGTCCCGAGTTTGCTCCTTTCGACGAGAAAGGCAATTGGGTCATCGAAGGCTATGGTGTGGATCCCGACATCGTCATCGACAACGACCCCGCCCGCGAGTTTGAAGGCATTGACGACCAACTCAACAAGGCCATCGAAGTCATCCTCAAGCAGATGAAGGACTATCCAGATATCCCTGAGATTCCTGCTTGGCCGGACAAGACGAAGTAAAGACAACAATGATTGAAAAAGACTGTTCTCAATTTGAGAGCAGTCTTTTTTTTTGTTTTATGAGTGTTAAACTCTATTCCTCCACCAATTCATAATTCGTACTCCGTCCACCTTCGTTGGAGCAGCGAAGTATGCCTTTCTCGACAAGGTCTTGGATGTCGCGCAAGGCAGTGGCTGTAGAGGTCTTGGCCATCTTGGCCCATTTGCTGGTGTTGAGTTTGCCCTCGAAACCGTCCCAAAGACGGTTGATGACCTTGATTTGTCTCTCGTTGAGGGCAATGTTACAATGTTCTTGCCAAAACAAGGATTTACGCACCACCCAATGTGTTTTTTCAACGGCGGTGTCGATGGCGCTCTCCATGGTCTGTAAGAACCATAAAAGCCACTGCGTGATGTCCAGACCATGCTTGCCCATGTATTCCAACACATCGTAGTAGTTCTTCCTATCGCGCAAGATGGCTGCCGACATACTGTAGAAGCGTTGTGATGTTCCATCGGCACGCGCCAAGAGCATATCGGTGAGCGTGCGTGTCAAGCGTCCGTTGCCATCGTCAAACGGGTGGATGTTGACAAACCAAAGATGGGCAACGGCGGCTTTCAGCACGGGGTCGGTGGTAGGCTCACTGTTGAACCAATCCAGGAACAGCTGCATTTGAAGAGGCACATCCTCCGAAGGCGGGGCTTCGTAATGTATCTTTTCCTTTCCCATGGCGCCGCTTACCACTTGCATCGGTTCCTTGCCTTGTCGCCATGCAGCTACGGTGATGGGGACGATACCGCTTCTTCCCAGGGGAAACAGCGCAGCATGCCAGTTGAACAGCCGCTGTTCTGTCAAGGGAGTGCCGGAATGTTGCACGGCATCCAACATCACTTGTACCACACCTTCGGTATAGTGGTCGGGCATGGGCAAGCCGGCAGTGTCAAGGCCAAGATGACGAGCCACCGATGAACGCACATGATTGGGATTTAGGAGCAAGCCTTCGATTTCGCTATTGCGCAACACATCTTCGGTCATCACATCAAGCGATGAGGTGCTTTGCGTGTCAAGACCGAGGCTGTTCATAAGTCCGAGAAGCCTGCCTTGCTTTTCGCGTACCCGTGCCAATGGACCGATGACACTGTCGTTGCTCCAGCAAAAATGCGGCCATCCAGCATATTGCCATATCCAAAATGGTGTTTTCATGAATTATTCAAATTATGAAACAAATAATCTTGTTTTTCGCTGCAAAGATACAAATATTGTACAAATTTATATTGTTTGATGTGAAAATATTCAATAATCACATCATAATTTGATTTGAATATAGGCTTTATTCGTTGCATTACAAAGAAAAAGTCCGTCAGATAGCTCCAACGGACTCTTTCAAATTAGGTTAAACCGCTCTTATTTCTTGGCTTTCTTAGTCGATGCCTTTTTAGCAGGGGCCTTCTTGGCTGCGGGAGCTTTTTTCTCAGCCGTTGCTTTCTTGGCAGGTGCCTTCTTAGCCTTAGGTGCTTCGCCCTTCGGCACATTCTTCAAGATGTCGCACATGAAGTCCCAGAACATCTGGACGGTCGCGATTTCGCAACGCTCGTCGGGCGAGTGCACACCGCGCAGGGTGGGACCGAAACTGATCATGTCCATGCCTGGAATCTTGTCGCCGATGAGGCCGCATTCCAGTCCAGCGTGGATGGCTCTGACTTTAGGATCCTTGTTGAAGCGTTTCTTATAGCTGTTCACTGCGACGTCCAAGATGGCGCTGTTGGGGTTGGGTGCCCAGCCCGGATAACCGTCGGTGTGCTCCACATCGGCGTCGGCGAGGCTCCAAACGGCTTCCACCATGTTGGCGATGTCTTGCTTCGACGACTCGATGGAGCTGCGCTGTGAGGTCTGGATGAAGAAATAGCCTTCCTTCTTCTTGCAGGAGGCGAGGTTGGTCGAGGTCTCCACGAAGTTCGGGATGGTCTGCGACATGGCGATGACGCCGTGAGGGCAGGCATAGAGGCCGTTCAGCAGGTTGTACTGTGACATCTCATCGATGACCACGTCGGGTTGCACCTCGGCGACTTCTGCCGTGACTTTCAGTCCGGGTTCGGTCACTTGATACTCTTGCTTGAAGTGTTTCTCCATGTCCATCACATAGTGCTCGAAGTCTTTCAGGCAGTCGTTTGGCACGAAGGCCACTGCCGTGGCTTCGCGTGCGATGGCGTTGCGCAGGTTACCACCTTGGAAGTCATAGAGCTGAAGGTCGAACCAGTTGGTGCCTTGCCACAAGATGCGGGTCAGCAGCTTGTTGGCGTTGGCCAGGTTCTTGTTGATGTCGTCGCCGCTGTGGCCGCCTTTCAGGCCGCTCACGGTGATTCGGTAGGCAGTGCTGTCTTCCGGAGCGGGTTCCAGTTCGTACCACACCTTCACGATGGTGTCCATGCCACCGGCGCAGCCGATGAAGATCTCGCCTTCATCTTCTGAGTCGAGGTTGAGGAGGATACGGCCGGTGAAGTCTTCCGGGTCAAGTTTCATGGCGCCAGTGAGGCCCGTCTCTTCGTCGACGGTGAAGATGCACTCCAGCGGACCATGTTCTACTGTCGGGTCGGCGATGACAGCCAGTGCAGCAGCCACGCCGATGCCGTCGTCAGCGCCGAGGGTCGTGCCGTTGGCATGCAGCCACTCGCCCTTGATGACGGGCTCGATGGGGTCTTTCTCGAAGTCGTGCTTCTTGTCGCTGTTCTTCTCGCACACCATGTCCATGTGGGCTTGCAGGATGACGGTTTGGCGGTCTTCCATACCCTTGGTGGCGGGCACGCTCATGATGATGTTGCCACAGTCTTCCTTGACATAGCTGATGTTATGGTCTTTCGCCCATTGTTCGAGGTAAGCCACCATCTTGGCTTCCTTCTTCGACGGACGCGGCACACCGAGGATGCCGTTGAACTCTTTCCAAATGCCTTCCGGCTTGAGTTTTAGGATGTCATTACTCATAATTAGTTGATTTAAAGATTTAATATTCAAGATTCAAAGATTTTTCTATTCGTTCGGCTTTTAGCTTTTAGCCGTTAGCTATTAGCTTGGCAGCAACTAAGCTAACAGCTAATGGCTAATAGCTAACAGCTTTTTAGTTCCCTAATCGTTTCCATCGGATTTTCCGACTTAAACACCGCATTGCCCGCGACGAGCACATCTGCACCCGCCTCGAACAAAGCCTTGGCGTTCTTTGTGTTCACACCGCCGTCCACTTCGATGAGGGCTGAAGCATGTTGTTCATTGATCATCAAACGCAACTTGCGGATTTTTTCGTATGTGCGCTCGATGAATTGTTGTCCGCCGAAGCCCGGATTGACCGACATGAGGAGTATCAGGTCCAAATCACATAGGATGTCCTCCAGAACGCTGACAGGGGTGTGCGGATTAAGCACCACGCCTGCGTGTATGCCGAGGGTTTTGATTTGTTGCACGGCGCGGTGGATATGGGTGCAAGCCTCGTAGTGGAAGGTGATGATGTCGGCGCCTGCCTTGGCGAAGGCCTCGAAGTATTTCTCCGGCTCCACGATCATCAAGTGGACGTCGAGGGGCTTCTTGGCTTTCTTCTTGATGGCTTGCACCACGGGGATGCCAAAGGAGATGTTGGGCACGAAGCGGCCGTCCATCACGTCGCAGTGGAACCAGTCGGCCTCGCTGCGGTTGACCATCTCGATGTCGGCTTCCAGGTTAAGGAAGTCGGCGGAGAGTAGGGAAGGGGCTATCAAGTTCATGGTTGTTCAGTTGATAGTTGTTAGTTATTCGGCAAAGGTAGAGAATATTTTTGAACGATAACAAAAAAGCCCTTCAAAAACTTTTGAGAGGCTTTTGTGAATATAAACCCAAATGGCTTTGCTTTTATTGACAGTCGTTTTGCCCACTTTCGATTTCCAACTGTCATTTCAGCCCGCCATAGCTTTTGGCCGCGTTTTGCAGGGCTACTTCTGTGGTGAATTGCTCGTAGTAGGTGCAACGGGTGACGATGCCTTGTGACGAGCATTGCTGTCCGATGATGCGCACTAACGCCCAACCTTTCATCTCGTCTGCAAATACATTGTCCACCAAAGCCAGACAACCTTCCATCTCGGTAAACTCGTTGTACTTCACTTCGCGTACCTGAAAACCCACCACGGGGCAATCATTATAAGCATAGTGTTGTTCGGCAGTATACAGCAAAAATCGCTCAAAAGGTCTTTGGTTATTGGCTTTGAGGTTGGTGATGAGTGCCGGAGTACCATCCACTTCTCCTAACTGTTGTTGGATGGGTTGCAGTGTACCACCGCTCACAGGGATGTCGGGCATCAGCAGTGTGGCACCGCTCAGAGGGTCGCGTTTGGGAATGAACACCACGGGCAGCCGGTTGGCTAAGGAGATAAAGCCGAGGTAGTGCGTCTTTCCCTCGGTGAACATGGGTTGACAGTGCGCCAGTTCCTTCCACAACGCCATGGCATGACGTATGCGTTGTCGCTGGATGAACTGCTTGCGGGAGTTGCTGCGCCTGCCATCTGAATTGGACTTGCGCGTGACGACCGAGCCGTTTCTGATATAATTGGTCACGCCAAGTGTAGGAATCTTTCCTATGATCTGCATGCCGGCTATGGGTTTCATTTTTACCATGATTTCATTCTCATTTAAGTGTCTGCTATGAGTGTTTTGTCTCGTATTTGCTTCGTACCAAGCAGGTAACAGGCTCGGAAGATATTCGATAGTTTTTCGCTACAGCTTTGATATTATTCCGATAATTTATCGAACAACTATCGGAGAACTATCGAACAACTAACGAAGAAATATCGGACTTGCTCCCTGCCTGATAGGAGGTTGCTCCCTGCTATCTAGGGGCGAACCGATGGCAAAGGTACATGTTTTTTGGGATATGGGGTGGGTTTTTGGAAGGTAAATAGAGGTTTTGATGGATTTTGTGGGGCTTGACAGGAGGAAGGGTGCAGAAGGCAGGCAAATTCAAAATAAACTTGTTTCAATTATTAATCAATTCGCGAAAATAGACTTCGCAAATTATGTTTATCTTTGCGGCAGAAAACACAGAATAGTATGCCTGCAAACAAAAACGCCGTAACACGCTACTACATCCTCGACAAGTTGTTAGCCAACCGCTATCACCATTATTCTACTGAGGATTTGGTAAGACTTGTCAATGAGGAGTTGGCCGAAATGAGCCAAGAGCCTGTCAGTCGTCGAACCATCGAGCTTGACCTTAATTATATTGAAAACGAAGGACCGTTTCTGGCGGAGATAGAGCATTACCAGGTTGACGATGTCAGCCAGCGAACCCTCAAAACCATCAAGAAAAGCTGTCATCGGTATGCTGATCCGTCTTTCTCCATATTTACGCAGAAACTTACCGATGACGAGAAGCACCTGCTTGGAGAGGCTTTCACGCTACTCGGGCAATTTGACGGACTGCCCAATCTTGAGGGCTTGGAAAGACTGAGGGAAAGCCTCAAAGTGAAAACTGAACGCCAGATAGTGTCATTCACAAAGAATCCTTTGGAAGGCAAGAACCTGCTGGGTGAATTGTTCACTGTAATCTCTCAGCGGCAAGTTGTGGAATTGCATTACCATCGGTTTGACACGCCCGATGAGGACCGCAAGACCGTTGTGCATCCTTACCTGCTTAAAGAATACAATCGCCGTTGGTATCTTATCGTTGCCGCCGACAATGATGGCAAAATACTGTCGTTTGCACTCGACCGCATTGATAAGTTTGTCCCTTTGCCTTCTCGTAGTTATAAGGAATACGATGGCGACCTCAACGAGCGTTTTGAGGACATCATCGGGGTGACGCTCATCGACGGCAATCCCTTGCAGACCATCTTGTTTTGGGTGAGTGATTTTTCCAAGGATTATGTGGCCACCAAACCTTTACATGAGTCTCAGCGGCATTACAAAGGGGAAAGAGAAATGGAATTGCGCCAACAATACCCAAAGCTCGAAGGAGGCGCATTCTTTTCCATTGACTGCATAGAGAACTATGAGCTTATCCGCGAATTATCCTCTTTTGGCAAAGACCTGTTGGTTCTCTCGCCCGCCGACATCCGACAGAAGGTGCGCGACCGCGTGGCGGCACAATTCCAGGCGTATCAGGTGCTGTAATACGTTTGTTATAAAAAATGTATATATTTGCAGCGTTAAACGAAAAGGAGAGAAACATGACAGCAATAGAAATGAAGTATTCTTTGTTCAAGGAAATTGACTCGATTGAGGATGAGTCGGTGCTGTTTCAACTGACAGCCTTTATCCGGAACTTGTTAGGTGCCTCGAAAAACAAAACCATTTCCGAGGTGAATAAAGACGGGATTCCAGAGTTCATCCGTAACATGAGCGTAAAGACGGACATGACCGGTGAAGAGGATGTGAAGGAAGTTATGCACAAGCACTGGGAGGAGAAGTATGGATAAACTTTTTCTTGACGCAAATGTCGTAGTGGATTTTCTCTGTGAACGTAGCGATTTCTATCTTCCTGCAGCCAGGTTGATGGTTAAGAGCTATAACAAAGAAGTCGAATTGTGTTGCTCTACATTGACATTGGCAACGGCAAGCTATTTCATGGAAAGAAGCAAAGTTAGCCAAGCTGACATATTCCACAAAATATCTGACATGATTAGCATTTGTGAATTAGCTGACGTTGATAGGGATGTGGTGGAACAGGCTTTGTCGTCTGGGTTTACGGACTTTGAGGATGCCATGCAGTATTTCTCTGCAAAGAAATGGGGTGCCGACATTATTATCACTCGCAACAAGAAGGACTTCGCTAACTCTCAACTTCCGGTTTATGAGCCTTTAGAGTATTTAGAATTAGAAAATGAGTGATAAACCGACTTTTACTTTTCGTGATAGTATGTCCGCCGATGAAGGCTATGTGCAATGGATGGCCGACATCAAGCAGCGATTCCGCCAAAGCCAAATCAAGGCGGCGGTTCGTGTGAACACTGCCATGCTTGAGTTTTATTGGAGTTTGGGAAGGGATATGGTGGAACTGCGGGCAGAAAGCAAATGGGGCAGCGGTTTCTTCGATCAGTTGAGCCTTGATTTGAGGACTGCTTTTCCCGAAGAAACGGGTTTCTCAGTGACCAACCTCAAGTATATGAAGCGTTGGTATGCCTTTTATAATGAGAGAGTTGCAAATCGTCAACAAGTCGTTGACGAAATTCGTCAGCAACCTGCTGACGAAATTAGTGCTGCTCAAAGTGATGAACCAAATGTTGTAATTCGTCACCAAGCTGGTGACGAATTAAGTGCTGCAATTCGTCAGCAACCTGCTGACGAAAAAGGTCAGCAACCTGCTGACCAATTGGAAATGCCTGATGTTTTTGGCAGAATACCATGGTTTCATCACGTCCTCATTATTTCCAAATGCCAAACCCTCGACGAGGCCATTTTCTATATCAATAAGGTGACTGAAGAAGGCTGGAGCCGCAGCCGACTTGAGAGCCAGATAGCGGCCAACCTCTTTGGCAGCCAAGGGGCAGCCGTGACCAACTTTGAGCACACGCTTCCGGCGCCGCAGAGCCAGTTGGCCAAGGAGATACTGAAAGACCCTTATCATTTTGGGTTCCTCTCGATGAGCGAGGAGTACGAGGAGAAAGACTTGGAGGATGCTCTTGTGTCGAATGTCACGCGCTTCTTGATGGAGTTGGGCAAGGGCTTTTCGTATGTGGGGCGACAGATGGAGTTGCAGATGCCTGGCGGACAGACCTTCTTCCCCGATTTGTTGTTCTATCACATCCCGCAGCACCGCTATGTCGTCATTGAGCTGAAGGTGGTGAAGTACATCCCCGAGTTTGCCGGCAAGCTGAATTTCTACGTTACCGCCGTTGACGAGTTGCTGCGTGGCGAGGGCGACAACCCCACTGTGGGACTGATCATCTGCAAATCGACCGACAGGACCGTTGTGGAATGGTCGTTGCGCGACATCAACAAGCCGCTGGGCGTGTCCTCCTACCAGCTTGAACAGGTGGTGGAGCGCACGGTGAGGGAACTGGAGCTGAAAAAAGAAAATTCGCGAAAATAGGTTGCGCGGTAGGGTTGTAGTTTTGCAAACGAAAACAGAAAAACAGATAACAAGATGAAAAGTATGAATCCAATTTTCAGCCTGAAAAACTTCCGCTCCTTTGGTGAGGAAGGCGCCGATTTTGAACTTGCTCCCATTACAGTGCTGACGGGTTGTAATAGTGCTGGAAAGAGTTCACTGGTAAAAGCACTGCTACTCCTTTCAAAACAGTCACCAAAGTTTATAGAAGGAATAAGAGAAGCGAGGCACATTATGGATCAAAATGTTGATATAGATGATGCCCGTATTCTTAGATATCAAGCCGGTTCTGATATTCCTACCAATAAACCTACAACTGAATTGAAAGTTTCATTCAAAGAGTTAGGACTTGGTGGCTATGGCAAGGTATTGCACCATAATGCCAAAGATGGTGTCATTACTATAACTATCAGAAAATGGTCTGAATATCTTCATGAAGAAGTCATAATTAAGCGTGTTTATGAGGCTAAAAATGACATTTTAGATGAAGGTAAATTAAAAGAATTTGTCATTGAGAAATCGGATGGCACAATGATTTACAAATACTTCTATAATACAGGAGTTAATTACTTTGATTCGGTAGATGGTTTTAGCAAATACACAGTAGAATGGGATGAGAGGGATGATTTTGAAGCAGTAAGAGAAAAATGTGACATATTTGTTGATGCATCTGAGTATTTTGAGTGTAGGGATTTCGTAGATCGAGTAGACCGCTTTGCAAATTCTAAACTTATAAAGCGTAAAGAGGTGGAGCTTAAATTGGCCGATGTTAGAAAAAGGATGAATGAATTGGAAGTGAAGTATGGGAAGGATCAGATTATTGAGTTTGTGTCAACTTATGATGAAAAGTTGATGAGTGACTGGAATGAGAGTTTGTATTCATGGGATTATCATGATTTAATGGGCGGCCATAAGCTAAGTGACTCATCTGTTATAAAAAAATACATTGAGAGTTTAAGCGTAGAAGAAAGACAAGCTAGGGTTCAAAACAATTTTCTTAATTTAGTTATTAATGATTGCATAGATCCTTGGTTTATTAAAGATATAGCATACATCGATTCCTCTTCTGCCTCTGTAAGAAGGCTTTATTCTGTTGAAGATGAGAACAAAATGTGTGTGGCTCTTTGTAAGTTGGTAAATAAAGGTAAAACGGGCGACTTCGTTAATAAGTGGTTAAAAGAGAAGTTTGAAATTGGAGATTGTATTGAATTAGAAGGCACGAAAGAAGGTGTAGGGGTCATGGCTTATCTTGTTAAAGGAGAAAATAAAAGCTTACTTGCTGATGAGGGATATGGCATTACACAATTGATAGCTTTACTTCTTCAAATTGAGAACAATATCAACGAATACTCAAGATACAACCGAGTCGGTGTAGATGTTGGCATTTATAAAAATGTTCCTTACTATTTGAAGAGTTTTATTGCGGTTGAGGAGCCAGAGGTTCATCTTCATCCCAAATACCAATCTTTATTGGCTGAAATGTTTGTGGAAGCATACCAAAAGTATAATATCCACTTCATTATTGAGACCCATAGCGAGTACTTGATTCGTAAACTTCAGGTGATGGTGGCCGATAAAGAAAACGCACTATCGCCGAATGATGTTTCGCTCAATTATGTGGAGAAGGATGAGAATGGAACTTCTCATAATCGCCAAATAAAAATCCAAGAAGATGGTTTTTTAGGGGATTCTTTTGGACCTGGTTTTTTCGATGAGGCAACAGATTTGTCTTTGGGACTGTACAAGATAAAAATGGGAGAATTATGAAAAAGAGCATAATTTATCTGCAATATGGCTTTTGGAAATCTCTCCGTGAAAAAAAAGATGATTTTATTATTTGGGAAATTTTCAAAGTGCTAAGTTCAAATGATGTTTGCACGGACATACCTATAGAGGCGTGGGGAAAAGATGATCTTCTAAGATTGTGGTTGCAACAAAAAGCTAATAATAAAGCAGATATTAATCCTTGCCTTCCAAATAGAATAGAATCGGTTTTCAATAGCTCTACATTCAATGCCCAAGATTTATGTGCAACATATCTTGTGGATAATCAACTATTGTGTGATGGATATATAAAAAAATTCGGTGTCTTTTGCCTAACGGCGAATGATATATATAAACAACAGGCTTATTTAAGCGGAGATGCAGTTTTGTTCGATCAATATGAAAAAGCAAATGAATATGAGAAATGCAAAGTGCAACTCTCTTCTCCTTGCAACTCACTGATTATTATTGATCCCTATCTTTTTGATGAAAAGCATTACATTAACACAGCTCTTAAGCCTTTGTTAAATAGAATATTGCCTCAAAAGCTTAGTATTCCATTTCATATTACCATATTTAGCCAACCATTAAATTGTCTTAATTGGGGAGATAACGAACTTACTAAAATAGAAGACGTTTTTCCTTATTTTTATGACTTAATTAAACAATTACGAAAGGATCTGGAGGTATCATTTACCTTGTGTCATAGTACAAAAACAAGTGACAGAAGAAATGGTGTAAAAGGAGATTTTCATTCCAGATATATTTTAACAAATTGTTTAATGGTTCAAGCAGAAGATGGTACGGATTTATATGGAAAGAACGAAAAATGTGGTAAATGGTCTAGATTTGTATTTGTATGGCCATCTCTTGACGATAACAAACGAAAAGATGTTGAATACTATTATCGGTGGTTAGAAATAACTTCAAAAAATATCCGTAATCCAAATAAATGTTTGGCTAGTTGGGGAACAAAAGAAAACCGATTATTTGAATTGGTGGATTAGCCATCGCAATCAAGACTTATTGCAGCGGGCTAAAGAAATAGTCCGCTGTTTTTGTAATTGTAAAAAATCCGCGAAAATTGGTTTCGTTCTACCGTCATACTTTTGCCATCGATAACGAAAACAACGATGGAGAAAGATGGTTTTACAATTGACCCAACCAACCTCGAGCAGCAAAAGGCTTTCGACCTAGTGGCAAACACCAACACCAGTTTGTTCATTACTGGAAAGGCAGGTACGGGCAAAACCACCTTCGTTAAGGGTATTCAAGAGCAAATCAAAAAGAGCTTCTTGGTGCTGGCTCCAACTGGTATTGCCGCCATGAATGTCGGGGGACAAACCATCCACTCGTTTTTCGGCCTTCCTTTTGAGGCAATAGGACCGGAAACAAAGATGGAAGTTTCTTTGGAGAAGCGCAAGACCCTTGAACATATCGACACCATCATTATCGATGAAGCCTCTATGGTGCGTTGTGATTGGGTGGACGGCATCGACCGCTTCCTTCGCGCTTTGATGCACACCCATCTTCCTTTTGGCGGTAAGCAAGTGGTGTTTGTCGGCGATCTTTTTCAGTTGCCCCCAGTGGTGAGACGCGGAAGTGCCGACGATATGATGCTGTGTTATATGTATGGCAATGGTACTCCTTATTTTTACAAGGCAAACGTGATGAAGCGGATGAATCTGCCCAAGATAGAGTTCCAAAAGGTGTACCGTCAAGAGGATTCGGAGTTTTTGGACATTCTGGACAGGATGCGCTTGGGAGAGAACACGGAAAAAGACATGGATGTCCTTAACCGTCATGTGAGCTCCGATGATAAAGTGGGCGATTACTCAGTTATTCTGACTGCCCGTGTGAATACTGCAGACGGCATCAATGATCAGAAACTGAATGAAATCGAGTCGGAGGAGTTTTGCTATGAGGGCGAGATTTCGGGCAAGTTCAAATCTCAGGATGTTCCTGTCCCGATAACGTTGAAGCTTAAGGTTGGCGCTCAGGTCATTTTCTGTCGCAACGACTATCCTCGTGGCGTCGTGAACGGAACTATTGCCAAAGTTGTGGCTTTGGAGGACGATACAATCAAAGTCGCCTTGAAGGATGGAGAAGAAATCGAGGTGGAAAAGATGACATGGGAGACTAAGGGAAGCGTTTATGATGAAACGACCAAAACAGTGAAGTCCGAAGTCATCGGATCCTTCACACAATACCCGCTAAAACTGGCCTGGGCCATCACTATACACAAATCCCAAGGCATGACTTTTGACCGGATGCACTTCGACCTTACTCATGGCACTTTTGCCGCAGGTCAGGCATACGTGGCCATCAGCCGTATGCGCTCGTTGGATGGATTGACGTTGAGCAGAAAGATTTTCAAAAACGACATTTTGCAGAATGCGGAAATCAAGGCTTTTGCCAACTCGTTCAACGATGTGGCAATGATTGACGACGAGCTGTCGTTTGGCGAAGAATACTACAAGCATCTCGCCAAAAAGGACTATGACAATGCGGCCAGGATGTGCCTGTTGCACTCGATGGAAAAGATGAAGTCGGGCGACTATCGCAGTGCTGCACTCTTGGCCAAGAAGATGTTTGACGTGATGCTTGACGACAAGTGTCTGAAGGGGATGACAAAGGATATTCCCCTGCTGAAGGATTGTAGTACGACATGCCATTTCCTCAATGCTGTAGTATGTCTATACGGCGACCATTTGGAGGAAGCCATCGGTTATGCCAACATGGTGCTTGAC
This sequence comes from uncultured Bacteroidales bacterium, assembly GCA_900317155.1. Taxonomy (GTDB): domain Bacteria; phylum Bacteroidota; class Bacteroidia; order Bacteroidales; family F082; genus Limimorpha. The sequence goes on along the minus strand of ONFO01000018.1, from coordinate 15,680 downwards.
CGTAGGCCTTGCCTTGAAGCCATGTTTGTCAAGGGGAAAGCCTTGTTGGCATTAAGCCGCTATGATGAGGCATTGGAAATGGCCCAACTGATTCGCATAGCCAGCAAAGAGTCGGTTGACAAAGTTGCCATCGACAAGAAACAATATCTCTTTGAAGCCGAACTCAACGAAAAGCTTGGGAGCACCAACCTTGACACTTGCAAACAACTGCTGAAACTCTGCCCAGAATATCTTCCTGCCTATGTGATGCTACGAAAAGATGCATTATTGGAAGGATTGGCTTTGGAGGTGCTTGAAGGTGAAGATGAAAACGCATTAGTGTCGGCATTTAATAATGAAGCGGTTTCTGACAATGATTTCAAGAAGATGCTCTACGAAGTCGACAAGACCAGCGTGACCTTCAAGTTGTTTGCATTAAGGGCACGGAAAATCAAAATGGAAGAAAACTAATCAGTGCAAAAACAGAAATATGGAAGACAAGAAAGCATTTACAAAAAGCAATCTGATTGCAGGAGCAATTGGCATTGTAATCATGGGCGTGTTATACTCTTTACAGGACCATTCATTTGTTTGGTTTATTCTTTGCGGTGTCCTTGCTCTCGGAATTATGATAGTTTATGTTTTAAGTCTTACCTTATGGAAAAGCAAGGAAGCTATAGAAGCCGAAATTTGCAAGCGCTTGGAGAAAGCGGGTTATCGTTATGAAAAGAAAGAGGGCGACCTCTTTGTTTTCAAAAGCAACAACCGTTTTGAAGTTCACATTGATGACAGCTTCAATAAAAGGATTAAGAACCTTTACATATTGTATAAGTTCAAAGATGATTCTTTCGATAAAGTAGATACTAATGGTTGGAGTCGAGCAGCCAATATTATCAATGTTCGCAACACTAATACCATTTTTGTGGCATTGGAAGATCATCTTTGCTGTTGCTACCAAAGTGCCATTGGTAATTCAAAAGATTTCATGAATGAGTTCAACGTGGCTTATCAGTCCGTTGTTGATGTCATGGAAGATTACGGCAGATTGGTTCCGCTTCTGGAGCGGAATTATCCGAATAATACGGAAAACCAGAGTACAATTGGGTTCAAACAAACTAACAACTAAAACACAAAACGTCATGGAAGAATTATTTTTAAACAAATTGGCTGAGGCGTACCAAACTTATGATGCCCCCATCGTTGAGGATTATTTGGCAGACGATATGCATTATGCGTCCATGTGGGTATTCCATGAAATGACTTCCAAAGAAGAGTACATGGACTATCTAACAGGTAAGCTGCAAACTCTGAAAGAGCATGGAGTAGAGATGGATTTTCAGATTGTTCATGGCAGGATGCACGAGAAAGCCCTTCTCGTGACAAACAACGAAGCACCCGAAGACAAGTTCGGTTTTGTAGTCGATTTCAATGAAGAAGAGAAAGTGAAGATGCTTAATATTACAGCACAGTTTTTATTCTGAGAACAACAATTAGAAAAGCAATATGAGAAGACACGTATTGATTAAGGCAATAGCCCTGTTTCTTTCCTGGTTTACGCTTTCACCGCTCATGCTCATTTTGGATGGACGGTGGAAGCTGTTGCCGAAATGGCTGCGCGTCGTGCTGTTTGTGCTTTCGCCGATGATGCTGGTTGTTATAGCCGTGGCCGCATTCTGGGGCTATGATTACTATTCAGAGCAATATATGCAGCACCATTTTGTCAGGCGCAGGGTAGTTGAAAACATCACAGGTGTTAGCTTTCCCAGATACAAAGTGGTTGACCAATGGGAAGAATGGAAGTGTTTTGCCGTTTTCCAGAACATACTTATGATTTCACACTGGAATTCAAGAAAATGCCCAATGAAGATTTTTATGAAAAGCTTGATGAGCATTTCGATAGCTTTGAGCCAGGCAGATACAGCTATAGCGCCATCTGGGGCAACGGAATAGAAGCCCCAAAAGGCGAATCAGACAAGGACGACATCAGTTTTTCCATTGATATAGAACGAGGCTCAAAGACGTTTCATATTAGGGTGGGGGAATGGTAATAAAGATTAGCAGGCTTGTACATTTTTATTTCTGTTCCCCAATAAAAATGCGGTTTTTTTTGTTTTTATTCCCCAAGAAAAATGTGATTTTTTCTTTCGTATTCCCCAAGAAAAGTGTAATTTTGCATGGTCAACCAATGGCGTAATTGAATGGAATTATTATGAAACGATTGATATACAATAAATTAATAGAATGGAAAAATCGAAAGGAACACAAGCCTTTGATTTTGCTTGGTGCCCGTCAAGTGGGGAAAACGTACATTCTGAAAGAATTCGGAAAAAACGAGTTCAAAAACTTGGTTTATTTGAACTGTCATGGGGAAGATTTTGCCAAGAGCTTGTTCAGGGATTTGTCGGTTCAGCGCATAGTGACTGAGATTGAGCGGTATTATGAGACGAAAATCGTGCCTGGTGAGACAGTATTGGTGTTCGACGAAATCCAGGAGGTGCATAATGGAATAGCCTCGCTCAAATATTTCAACGAAGATTTCCCTTCGTTGCATGTGGCCGTGGCAGGCTCTCTGTTGGGAATCTCGCTTCGTGAAGATGAATCCTATCCAGTGGGCAAAGTGACCACAATGCGGATGTTTCCGATGACCTTCGCCGAATACCTTTTGGCGTGCGAGCGACCTAAACTATTGGAAACGTTACAAAACCTCGAATGGGATTCCTTGTCGGTTATGGATGATTTGTTAGTGGAGTTGCTGCGCCAATACTATTTTACTGGCGGAATGCCTGAAGCTGTTAAGAAATACATTGAAACGCAGGATGTTGAATTGGTTAGGGAAGTCCAATATGAGATTTTGGATGCCTACGAGCGCGACATCGCCAAACACACCAAACCTCAAGTGGCTCGCATCCATCAGGTGTGGGAGAGCATTCCGGCACAATTGGCGCGCGAGAACAAGAAATTCATTTTCGGTGCAGTGAAGAAAGGAGGACGCGCTGCCGATTTTGAGATTGCCATACAGTGGTTGGTCGATGCTGGTTTGGTATATAAGATTGATCGTGTCAAAGAGCCTGTTATGCCGCTGAAGTTTTATGCCGACGGTTCTGCTTTCAAATTATATATGCTCGACTGCGGCCTACTAGCTTGCATGGCAGAAGCCAATCCCAACGCGATGCTGCTTGGCACGAACGCCTTCACTGAATTTAAGGGCGCGTTTGCAGAGAACTATGTGCTGCAACAAATGAAAGCCACACTTGACACAACGGTGTATTACTATTCGAAAGACAACTCGACCATGGAGGTGGATTTCCTTTTTCAGACGCGAGAGAGAGTGGTGCCTACGGAAGTAAAAGCTAAAGAAAATGTCAAATCCAAGTCGCTGTCCTTGTTTATTAACGAAGATTTCAAAAACCTGAACCTTAAAGGTTTGCGGTGCAGCATGAAACCCTATATTGACCAAGGCTGGATGGAGAATATTCCGCTTTATGCCGTAGAGGAGTATTTGAAGAGGAATAACGATAAGAAATCCCTCATTAAGTGATAAATTTTGTAAAATTCTCCCTATAATAGTGCTTTTTTCTTCAAAAATCTCCCTATATAAGGGATTTTTGTTATTTTTGCCAAAAAATAGGAGGAGATATGATAGATAACACCTTAATCGCCTATATGGAGGAGATGCTTCGCCAAACGCCTACTGACTTTGTACGCTATATGGCTGACCTTATTGATTGGGACGGCAGATTGGTGGGCATTGTCGGTCCACGAGGCGTTGGCAAATCGACCATGCTGTTGCAACGCCTTAAGGCGCATCGAAAGGATGGATTTTGGCTGTATGTTTCGGCTGACCACATCTATTTTGCCAATCATAGTCTGGTGGATTTGGCAGATGATTTCGTGAAAGAAGGCGGCACGCATCTTTACATCGACGAGGCGCACAAGTACCGCAATTGGTCGCGTGAATTGAAACAGATATATGATGTGCATCCAGATTTGCATGTTGTGTTCACAGGCTCTTCAGTGCTCGACATCACAAAGGGCGAGGCCGATTTGAGCCGTCGTGCCTTGATGTATTCCATGCAGGGATTGTCGTTTCGAGAGTATCTTGAATTGTTCCATGACGTGAAAACGGAAAAGCATACATTGGCAGAGATTTTGGCGCACAAGGTTGAGCTTCCAGTCCCGCATCCTTTGCCGTTGTTTCGTGACTATATGGCCTTTGGTTATTATCCCTTTGCCAAGGAAAACGGCTTCTCCATCAGGATGGAGCAAATCATTTCGCAGACGATAGACTCTGACATCCCCCAGTATGCCGACATGTTGGCTTCCACGGCGCGGAAGCTGAAACAAATGCTGGCAGTGATAGCGGAATTAGCTCCCTACAAACCCAATGCCGACAGTCTCGCATCAGAATTGCATGTCAGCAAAAACAATGTGCCTGACTATTTGACTTATCTCGAAAAGGCGGGAATGATAGGCCTGCTACGCGATGATACTGGCGGTTTGCGTGGTTTGGGAAAAGTGGAAAAGGTTTATGTGGACAATCCGAGTTTGATGACGGTATTAGCCAACGGTAAACCCGAAATGGGCAACTTGCGTGAGACGTTTTTCTACAATCAACTGCGTGTGAAGCACAAGGTGCTTGCCTCAAGAGAATCGGACTTTGTCGTTGGTGATTACACTTTTGAAGTTGGTGGACGAAAGAAAGGAAAGAAGCAAATCCAAGACATTCCGAATGGTGTTGTCGTAAAGGATGACATTGAATTTGGTCACGGCATAGTCATTCCACTTTGGCATTTCGGTTTGACTTATTAAGAAAAGGCAACAAAAAAGCCCCTCAATTTCTTGAGAGGCTTTTTTGCGTTTAACCGAGATAACTCTTGAGGATCTTGCTGCGGCTGGTGTGTTTCAACCGGCGTATGGCCTTCTCCTTGATCTGGCGCACGCGCTCGCGCGTCAGGTCGAATTTCTCACCAATCTCTTCCAAGGTCATTGGGTGGCTGCCGTTCAGCCCGAAGTACAGGCGGACGACATCCTGCTCCCTTTGCGTCAGGGTGGAGATGGCTCGGTCAATTTCTTTGCGCAACGACTCATACAGAAGCTCGGTCTCAGGCGTCGGGGCCTCCTCGCTCTTCAGCACGTCGTACATGGTGTTGTCTTCATCCTGCACGAGCGGTGCGTCCATCGAGATGTGACGGCCGGCGTTCTTCATCGACTCTTTCACCTCGGCTTCCGTGATTTCCAGCACCTCGGCAATCTCCTCTGCATTGGGTTCACGCTCAAACTCTTGCTCTAACTTAGCATAAGTTTTGTTGATTTTGTTGATGGAACCGATCTTGTTCAGAGGGAGACGGACAATACGCGATTGTTCGGCCAAAGCCTGGAGGATGGACTGACGAATCCACCACACGGCGTAGGAGATGAACTTGAAACCTCTGGTTTCGTCGAAACGTTGTGCGGCTTTGATCAGTCCCAAGTTGCCTTCGTTGATTAAGTCGGGAAGACTGAGGCCTTGGTTCTGATACTGTTTTGCTACGGAGACTACAAAACGCAAGTTGGCCTTGGTGAGTTTTTCCAATGCGATCTTGTCGCCTTGCTTGATACGCTGGGCCAATTCAACCTCTTCTTCAGCCGAAATCAGCTCAACCTTACCAATCTCTTGCAGGTACTTGTCGAGAGACGCGGTCTCACGGTTTGTCACCTGCTTCGTAATCTTTAACTGCCTCATTTAAGTTTATTTAGTTCTTTGAATAAGTTTTCTTTGTCATTCGAGCGGATTTGCAAATCCGCCAGAACCTCTAGTGGGATTTTACTTTCTGTGGGGACCGCCGTTGCCACCATTGCCATGGCCGCCACCGTTGCGGTTACCACCACCATGGTTGCCATTGCCATGACCACCATTGCCGTGGTTGCCACCACCAGGACGCGGACCACCGGGACGCGGACCGTTGCCACCTTTCTTCTCCTCATAGCCTTCCGGCTTGGGGAGGAGGGCACGGTGCGACAGACGCAGTTTGCCAGTCTTCTCATCGATTTCGACCAGCTTCACATCGATCTCATCGCCTTCCTTCAGGCCAGTCTCTTCCATGCTCTCATAACGCTTCCAGTCGATTTCGGAGATGTGGAGCAGACCGTCCTTGTTGGGGATGATTTCCACGAAGGCACCAAAGGCCATGATGGAAACGATCTTGCCGTGGTAGACTTCGCCAACCTCGGGCACTTGCACGATGGCCTTGATCTTGGCCTTGCAGGCCTCGATGTCTTCCTTGTTCTGCGAAGCGATCTCCACGATACCCTTCTGCTCATCCTCGGTGATGACGATGACGGTGTTCGTTTGCTTCTGCATCTCTTGGATGACCTTGCCACCAGGGCCGATGACGGCACCGATCATATCCTTCGGGATATACATGGTCTCGATGCGAGGCACGAACTCCTTGTAGTCGGCACGAGGTTCGGTGATGGTCTTGGCCATCTCATCGAGGATGTGGAGACGACCCTGACGGGCTTGTTCCAAAGCTTCGGTCAGCACCTCGTAGGAGAGGCCGTCGACCTTGATGTCCATCTGGCAGGCGGTGATACCGTCGCGGGTGCCAGTGACCTTGAAGTCCATGTCGCCGAGGTGGTCCTCGTCGCCGAGGATGTCGGTGAGGATGGCGTACTTACCGGTCTCGCTATCCGAAATCATACCCATGGCCACGCCAGCGACGGGCTTGCGCATCGGCACGCCAGCGTCCATCAGGGCGAGGCAGCCACCGCACACAGAGGCCATCGAGGAGGAACCGTTGGATTCGAGGATGTCGCTCACGATACGGATGGTGTAAGGCATGGTCTCGTCGTGAGGCACCATCGTCTTGAGGGCGCGCTCGGCGAGGTTGCCGTGACCAATTTCGCGGCGGCTGGTGCTGCGCTGAGCCTTGGCCTCGCCAGTGGCAAAGCCGGGGAAGTTGTAGTGCAGCGTGAAGTTCTTAGTGCCTTCCACCACGGCGCCGTCGAGGGTTTGCTCGTCAAGCTTGGTGCCGAGGGTGACGGTGACCAGAGCCTGGGTCTCACCACGGGTGAACACAGCCGAGCCGTGGGCCTTGGGCAGCACGTCGACTTCGGTCCAGATGGGACGCACCTCATTGGTCTTACGGCCGTCGAGGCGGATGCGCTCGTTAAGGACAGCGTTACGCACGGCCGAGCGTTCCACATCGTGGAAATAACGCTTGGCGAGCGGGGTGATGGTTTCCAGCTCTTCTTCGGTATATTTTTCGAGATATTTGTCGAGGATGCCAGCGAAGGTCTCTTCGCGGAGGTGTTTGTCGGCGCAACCTGTGAGTGCGAAGTCGTAGCAAGGCTGGTAGCAGTTGGCTTCGATTTCGGCACGGAGGTTCTCGTCGTTCACCTCGTGGCAGTACTCACGCTTGGCCTTGTTGACCTGTTCCATGAGCTCAATCTGAGCTTGGCATTGGATCTTGATGGCTTCGTGGGCAGCTTTCAAGGCGCCGAGCATCTCTTGTTCGCTCACTTCCTTGCATTCGCCTTCCACCATGCAGATGTCTTTCATGGAGGCGGCCACCATCAGTTCGAGGCGGGCTTCCTCCATCTGGGCGAAGGTCGGGTTGATGACATATTCATCGCCGATGAGAGCCACGCGCACTTCCGAAATCGGGCCATGGAAGGGGATGTCGGACACGCAGATGGCGGCTGAGGCAGCCAAAGCGGCGAGGGCGTCGGGGGTCTGGTCCTTGTCGTTCGACAGGAGGTTGACCTGCACGATGGTCTCGGCATGATAGTCATCGGGGAACAGCGGGCGCAGGGCGCGGTCGATGAGGCGTGAAATCAGCACTTCGTAATCGGAGGGCTTGGCCTCACGTTTAAAGAAACCGCCAGGGAACTTGCCCGTGGCGTAGTATTTTTCCCTATAGTCGACAGACAGGGGGAAGAAATCGGTTTCGGGAGCCACTTCAGTGGCGGAGCATACGGTGGCCAGAATGACGGTGTCGCCGCAGCGCAGCACCACCGAACCATCGGCCTGTTTGGCATAACGGCCAGTGTTGAGCGTAATCTCTTGACCGTTAGGCATGTGGATGGTTTGTGTAAATCCAGTAGGACCCATAGTGATTAAAATTTTTTACTGTTTTCTCTTAGCTTCTATTGCGTATGGAATCGGTTGTAATAAATAGCAAAAAAAAGGCAATGTGTATTGCCTTTTTCTTGCGTTCCGCTCAGGCGGGCGAAAGTCTTACTTTCTGATGCCCAATTCCTTAATGATGTTACGGTATCTTTCGATGTCGGTTCTCTTCAAATAATCGAGAAGTTTTCTTCTCTTACCTACCAAGCCAACCAACGCACGTTTGGCCGCCACATCCTTGTGATGGACTTTCGTTTGCTCTGTCAAATGCTTAATTCTGTAGGTGAACAAAGCGATTTGGCCTTCTGCTGAACCAGTATCGGCAGCGTTCTTGCCGTATTGGCTGAAAATCTCTGATTTCTTTTCTGCAGTTAAGTACATAATTTTCTTCTTTTTACACTAAATTTGTTGTTCTAAACGGGCTGCAAAGATACTAATATTTTAGAAAATGGAATGGATTTGTTGAGAAAAATTTTTTAAAGGCTGGAGTCCGTCCCCACTGACTCCAGCCATACACATAATCTTTATATGAATTCCCCTTATTTGAGTATTTCCGGCAAGCGGTAGCTCGTCCGTGCCTCCATTTTCCTGAGGATGCCCTTGAAATCTTCGGGAATGAGGCTCCAAATTTTCAAGGCGATGTCGTCAGGAATCTCTTTGTAGAATGCCTCCGCGATACCGCCCGTGATGCAGGCGAGGGTGTCACTGTCGCCGCCCAATGAGACCGCCAACCTGATGGCTGACTCGAAGTCGATGCTGTCGAAAAAGGCTACCATGGCTTCGGGCACCGTACCTTGGCAGGAACCATCCCAGTCATAGACGGGTCGGATCTCATCGCAGGTGCGGTTGAGGTTGTAGCCGTATTTCGTTGAGATGTAATTTCTTATCTCTTCTTTGCTTTTGCCGCTGCGGGCCATGAAGATGGCTGCCGCTGTAGATTGCGCTCCCTTGATGCCCTCGGGATGGTTGTGGGTGATGGCGGCAGAAAGCCCAGCCACGCGCTCAGTTTCTTCCAAGCTGTCGAACATCCAGCCGTTAGCGCTGCAACGCATAGCGGCACCGTTGCCGAACGAGTTGTAGGGATGGCGTGTCCCAGGTTTGAAGTCGCGACTCCCATAATCACCCAATGCTTCGGGATGGAACAGCCAGCGATGGAAACCACCTCCATAACCACCCATAGGGCAAGGGTATTTCTTGGCGAAGTCCAAAAAAGAGGCCTCCAAGGTGTCCATGCCGTGCTGCGGGTCGGTCAAAAGCCAGTCGGCCACGGCTATAGTCATGATGCTGTCGTCGGTGTAGTCGCATTGTGGACTGAACAGCGGAAAATCTGTGGTCTTTATGTTGTGAAATTCATATACCGAACCAACGGTATCTCCTATGATTGCTCCTAACATGGTGTTTAAATGTTGATTGTTTAATTGTTTAATTGTTTAATTGTTTAATTGTTGGGCCGATGTATGGCCTATAGCCTATGGCCAGCTTCATCCAAGGCGTGAAAACAGAGCTTTTGGGTGAAGCGGGCCATGAGCTGTCAGCCATGGGCCATAGTTACACCAGCTCCTTCCAAAAATCCATCGGCAAATGGATGTTCTGCACGTTGATGGCTCCTGCAAACAAGGGTGCAATCTCCCTTGGTGTGAAGCCTGCGATGCCACAGCCTATCTTGGTGACGAGGAAGGTCAGTTCAGGATGCATGTCGGCGAAACGGATGAACTCCTCCACATAGGGCAGGATGGTGTCAGGTCCGCCTTGCATTGTAGGAATGGCATAGCTTTGTCCCTGCAGGCCAACGCCTTGACCCATGATAGCGCCGAATTTTTCAACGGCTATTCTAGCTGCGCCACCGGCATGCATACCTGCAAGGTTGCTGCCGAAGACGAAAATCTCGTTGTCCTTAAGGCTATTGATATGCTCGGACGTGACACGGTTACGGAATTCGCCTATCTCGTGGTAGTTTTTTGAGGAGCGGTTTTCTCTGCTGCGGTAGGCCTTGCGCTCTGCAGTTGTCATGGAAGAAGTGGCAGCGAAACCCATTGAGAATCGCGAGAACATCGACATCTTGGCCTTGCGTTCCTTTTCCCAGGCTTCTCTCATACCAACTTCGTCGTCGCGGAATTCCATGTGGTTGTCGATGCTGAGCGAGGCAGAAGTGGCTCTCACGTCTTGGTTGGTGCCGATGTAGGCGAAGTTCCAGCCTTCCTCGTCCTTCATGCGTTCAACAAGTGCCTTGATAGCCTTGCCAGAGTACTCCTTCGAGGCGTTCTCCAAGCCATCGGTGATGACGGTCACCACGGCGGTGGCGTCTTCCTTGTCCTTGATGGCGTTGTACAAGGCATTGATGCTGATGCCCATAGCGTCATAAAGTGGCGTGCAGCAGCAGGGGCGGTATTCCTTGGATGTCAGTTCTTTGACTTTGTCAACGGGCACCATGTCGTAGACCATGGTCTTCTCGCAGTTGCAGAAGATCATGAGTGAGACAAAATGCTCTTGCGTGTCCTTGAAGCGTTCCTGGGCTGAGCGGATGCCGCCCACGGTTTCGTTGAATCCGGCGATGGCGGCGTTGGCGATGCTGCTCATCGAGCCACTCTTGTCGAGGATGATCAGGTTATAGACCTGCGTCTTTGCGGTGGTGTTGTTTGTTTCCATAACTTATTGTTTTATTGATATTTAAAGATTTAAGATTTAAAGATTCAAGATGTAAAGATTCAAGATGTAATATTATAACTGAACAATTCTCAACTGATTAAAACTCTAATCTGAAATTGTTGTCTTCCTTAAACTGGTCATATCGTTTCTTGTTGAAGGAGAAACGAGTGCCTTTGCGGCGGCGGCTGTCGTCGTCCGAACGGGCAGCGGAGTAGGAGGGACGTGGTTCAGCAGCGATGCTTCCAAACAAGGCTCCGATGTCCATGCTGCGCATTTCGTGATGCTCTCCATAGTAGTGTCGTTCGTCCTCGTCGTCCACCTCGTTGAGGATGCCCGTCTGCAGGATTTTCTTGTAGAAGTTGCGCCGGTCGAACTGCACCCCAAGGATGGCTTCGTAGAGGCGCTGCAGCTCCGGGATAGTAAACTGTTCATCCAAAAGTCCAAAGCCAATTGGTTCAAAATGAATGTCTTTGCGCAGTCTATCCATGGTCTTCCTGAGGATATAGTCGTGATCGAAAGCTAATCGCGGTATTTCATTCAGGGCAAACCATTGTGCTTTGGCAGCATCATCGCCACCTTGCACTTCCGATTTCTTTGCCAAGGCATAAAAAGCGATGGTGATGACGCGGCTGCGCGGGTCACGATTGACATCAGAGAAAGCACCAACTTGCTTGATGTAGCGCAAATCCAGCCCTGTCTCTTCTTTCAACTCTCTCAGCGCACCTTGCTCTGCTGTCTCATCCATGTTGAGGAATCCGCCAGGGAAGGCCCATGCGCCTTTAAAGGGCTCAATTCCGCGCTCGATAAGTAGAATTTTCAGGTCGTGCCCATCAAAGCCGAACACAACACAATCTGTTGTAACAGCCGGTCGAGGATACTTGTAGGTGTATTGTTGCGTTTCCATATTGTGTAAATTTGACGCAAAAGTACAACTATTTCTGAAACCTACAATAAAATATTGTGTAAAATTTACACTTTGTTTTGCTTTTAAATCATAAATATTTGATTTTTAATTATTTATAATGTGTAATTTTTACGTATTATAAATAATTAATCCGCCACATCCGAGTTGCTGGATTCAAGTTTGAAATTGACGGCGCCGGGTTGGTCTTGTTCCTTGATGATATCAGAAATGACTTCCGACTGGAACATCTCATCGACAATCTCATGCGCCATGGAGTGTTTCTTACGCCGTTTTTCGCCTTTGTTTTTGGTCTTGACCACCACATCTTTCATCTTTTGGTTAAAGCTGAACATGCGCAGATAGAAATGGTAAAGGCTTCCTTCCTTGTCAATCACAGGAATAAGGATGGAATTGATGACGATGCTGAAAAGGATGACTGAGAAGACGATGTTTCTCACAAACATGGCGGTTTCAATGTCAGGGATGTAAATTAAGGCTTGTGTGGCCAATACCGCAGCCGTCAGTCCCTTGGGGTTGAGTGCCGACATGAACACCACTTCTTTTTCTGGAATGCCTTCTTTCTTAGAAATGGCAAAACGAACGGCAGGGATACGAATGATAAAGAGTAAAACACTGATTCCCAATCCGATGACAATGGGCTCCCATCGCTTCAGCTGAATGGAAATACCCACATAGATAAAGAAGAAGGTTTTCAAAAGCAACACTAATTCCGAAAATAGCGAGCGTTCAGTTTCATTCAGATTGACAGGTACTTTCTTGATGAATTTTTTGAGCCAAGCGTTGTAAATTCCGTCGATGTTGGCCAAACCGATACCAAAAGCTAAAGCAGCAATGGCACCGCTGAAGCCCATCCACTCGTTGATGCCGTAAATGATGAACACAAAGGCAGGTGTGGTCAGGATGGAGTATTTGATGTTGCGCACTTGGTCAAGAATCAGTGCCCAGAAAATGGCACCGAACAATCCCATCACCGTGGCAAGTATGAAGGAAGAGAAGATGTCGCCGAGGATGGCACCAAACTCCACGTGCCGCGATTTGATGGCCTGCATCAAGGCCAAGGCCAAAACAATGCTGAACACGTTACCGATGGCGGCTTCAAGGATGAGCATGATGGCTGGTTTCTCTGACATGCGCATTTGTCTGACGATGGGGATGACGACTGCCGATGCCGTGCCGCCCAAGATGCAGCCTAACATCATACTGACCACAGGGTCGATTTTCAGAGCAAGCCATGCAACCAACCACACGGCGATGGCCGACATGATGAAGTTCAATGCAGTGAGTCTCAAGGCACCTCTGAATGAGTCTTTCAATGCGCTGAATCTCAGTTGTGTGCCACTTTCAAACAGAATGGTTACCAAAGTGATGCCGGAGAAAAGACTGCCTGCATTGCCTAAGCTGTCGGGAGAGAGCCAATGGAAGATAGGACCGATGAGCAGACCGATAATAATGAGGAACAGCACATCAGGGATACGCTTGCGGCTGAAGATTTCGCTGAAGAGATGTGCAGTGAAAATGAGTAGACCGATAATGGCGATGGTCAACCCGATTTGTCGCGAGGAACTGCTGTTGGAGATTTGTTCTGTGACCGTGTTAACCAAGCTTGGATTGGTAATGGTTTCGGAGATATGAGTGATAGTGTCGTTGATTCCCGAAAGCGTGTTGGTTGTGGGTATAAGTTCGGTCTGCATCATAAAAATATGCTTTTAGTTGAACAATCGCCAGTTGACACCAATAAATATACGGCTGTCGCGCATAGGGTAGTGGGGCGCAATGAATGAGTTATAGTTGCCTGTGAGTAAGAACATGTTGCTGTAAGCCACATAGATATGTGCCTTTTTTATCTTTAAGGCTATGGCCATGTCAATGAAGGGGAAGTTGCCGATTTGCACTTCATTTTGCAGGTAGAAGGTGCGTGTGGCGGGCATATAGGCATCGGCGTAGTATTTGGTGAAATAACGCACGGTGATGCTGGGATACAAAGTGGCTGCTTTGTGGAAGACAGGTTGTGCATAACCGATTTTCAGTCGACCCATAAGCAAGGGAAGATGCATCACCTCTTCGTTGCTCGACTTTTGCAGGCTGGCAAATCCTTCGAATTCAAAACGCCAGAGTTTCTGGTAGAAGCTGAGATAGGCTTCGCGAATACTGAAGATATTCTCAAACTGGGTAGGACGGGCATCGGTACCGAAATAAATTAGGTTGGAAATAGTGGTCTGCTTGACGCCGATGCAATAGCTTTTGAAATTGTATTTCAGATTGAAAATCAGGAAAGTAGCCGCCTTAAAGTCGTTCTCCCAACGGAAGTGGTTTGAGTAGTAGCTTTCTTGGAACCACGTGGAGCTTTGCCGCTTGATTTCCGCGTCAAAGGTGGCGTAGCCGAAATTCTTGGCAGTCGTACCCAAAAACTGTTTCCATTGTCCCTTGAGGTCGAAGTCACCGATTTGATAGCCCAAAGTGATGAACTCGCCCTGGCCTGTGATGCGCGTTGATTTGAACAAGTTGATGATGATACCACCGTTTATGCTCAGTTGGTTAAAGTTGCGCAATAGTACCGTTTCGCCTTCCAAATAATCGAAGTGTTTCACCTTATAGAATCCATGCGAAACACCTGCATAAAGATAGAATGGGATATCGTCATAGTATTTTTGATAGCCTAAACTATTCCATTTCAACGTGTTTCTGATGGCTCTGACCAAAGTGGTATCCGTGGTTTTGCTCGTATTGAGCAAGGTGTCGTAAGGTTGATAGAAGGCCACGGAAGGGGAGGTCTCGTTGTAATACAGCTTGTTGTTCAAATAGCTGAAGCTGTGGCAAATCCTGCCCAAAGTGAATTTTCTCACCTTTGTCTCTTGAATCACCTCATGGCTGATAGCTTTTAAGCTGTCCATCAAAGTAGAATCAATTTGGATGCTGTCAGTGAGGTGAAATAAGGTATCGGGACGAATACTATCGTTAGGAAATTGGGCTATTGTGTCGCTTTTGATGGGAACAATTTCTTCTTTTTTGGTGGTCTTTTTTTGAGACAGAAGGTTGAAGAAATGTTCAAAGCCTATGCCACTTGATACAATGAAATTGGTTGCCGTGGTAAGGTTGGTGCTAATGACGGAATTGTCTGATTCTGAATGTGAAATATAGTTTTCATCATTGACGATACCGCCGTTTTCGCCCATTTCCAATTTGTTGCGGTAATAGTAGGCTGTGGCACCATATCGGTTGTTCTTGCTAAAATAATGCGCATTGATCCAAATGTAGTTGTTGATGCTTTTGCTGTTCTTGAAGACGCCTGGGGAGAAATCGGTGTTGAAGGCGAAAGAAATGAATAGGCGAGGGGTGAATTGTCTTCCAAATCTGACGTTGAGATGCTGTTCCTTGTCAGCTGTGGTCATTAAATAACGTATTTCGGAGTAGGGTAGGACCGACTGGTGTGATACCATCTTGCTCTCGTTTTGCATGTATGCGGAAAAGGCAGGAAGTGTCATGTCGAATCCCACTTGACTCAGGTGCTTGAATCTCATAGACTTATGGGCAAGTCCAGCATTGCTTAATGTGCTGTAAATAGTCTTCTCGCATTCTAAAACCTCATAATCAGAGGCATGGAAAGTCAAGGTGTCGATGACTTTATTGCTATTCAGATAGAGGCTGTCAAGTTGATAGGCATTGTAGGTTACAAAGGTGGAATCGATGGTTTTGGCGGTTATAGGTAGGGGTTGTTGCTGTGCAATACTATCTTGTTTAGGACTTTGTGAAAATCCTAAAACACTGATAATAAGTAAAATAAAAATAAAAACCAATTTCTTGGCCATACCTCGGAATTTGGCTGTAAAAATAGTAAAAAGTTGGCAAAGAAACATGGTTTGGATAAAAGAAGAAATAGGGTGGGAGAGTAGTTGTATATAAACAAGAAATCCCGTCAGCATCTGCTAAAAACAGAACAGCCCGCCAGCTGTATGCTGACGGGCTTCCCGTTGTGGGTGGGCGGCGAACTACTTTCCCACGGTCTCCCGCAGTATCATCGTCGCG